>CAWICR010000020.1:0-145084 GCA_963834775.1 uncultured Acidimicrobiaceae bacterium | reverse complement strand
GGAACGGCAGGTGAAATCACAGGGGCGCCGTTCCCTCTGTACAGCCTATCAGCCCCCCGCCGAACGCCGGGCCCGGGATACCCCTGTCCCATCGTGCGCAGCGAAAACTCGGCGGCCGTTGGAGAGTGCTCTGGACAGCATCCAGCAGGACTCGCTATGCGGATTTCATCGCGCGTTTATTCGCGCGGCCCCATCGTACCGGGCTGTCCGCTCCCCAAAAAACCTTCGATTTCAAAGCCATAGGTGTCCGGGGCCAGCGCTGTTCCGGAAAAGTCCCGGGGTCTCCCGGCTTGAGGGGACCCGTGTCCGCAAGGACGTCGGGGTTCCAAGTCCGCCCTCCGACACGGGTGTTGTGCCGCGAGACATCCCGGACAGATGTCGCGTGACATGCCGGACAAGGTTAGGGGTGTTGTCCGGGTCTTTTTTGGGTTTGGTATTGTTTGGTGGGGTCGAGGCTGAACTCGGCGAGGAGTTCGCCTTGGTCGGTGATGACGGACGCGCCAGGTCGGCGGCTCAGGATGATGACCCGGGGCCGGCGCGGCGGCGACCGACGCCGAGGGGTGGAGCCGTTGAGCGGTAGCGGAGGGTGACCTTGCCGGTGGTGTCGATGCGGTCCCGGCGGAGCGGTAGGCTGGGCGGGGACGGTGATGCCTCCGGCGGGGGTGGGCCTTGGTGCGGGCGGCGAAGGCCGGCGGGTGCGCCGGGCGAGGCCCGGTGGGGGCGGATGGTGTTGTAGTAGGCCCGGAACCGGTCCAGCTGGTCTTGGAGCTCTTCTAGGTCGGCGCTGGAGGCTGGCGGGCCAGCCATTCTCGAGGGTCTGGTGGAAGCGTTCCACTTTGCCGCAGGTCTGGGGGTGGTAGGGCCGGGAATGTGCTTGAAGTAGATGCCCAGGGCGGCCAGCTGGTTCTCCATGGCGCACGGCCTTGCGGGCGTCATCGGCGGTGAAGATGGCGCCGTTGTCGGTGAGCATGGGCGGCGGGTTACCCCGGGTGGCGGCGCCTGGGTGGAAGGTTCGGCCTCCACGTCGGCCGTCTTGGCGGTCTTAAGGTCCGTGAGCTGGCGACGAGCAGGCGGGAGTGGTCGTCGATGATGTTGAGGATCTCCACCTCGGCCCGTCGGCGAGGGTTCAGTGGCGGAGGCGGCCGCCAGCATCGTTGGGCGGCTCGGCACCAGCGGCGCCGCGAGCTGTTGGGCCGCTTCTGGGGTTGGGCGACGACGAAGCCTCGCCGGGACAGGACTCGCCAGATGGTGGCCAGCGAGGGCCTCGCTCTGTGGCGGCGTGGCGACCAACAGGTGGTAGGCGATGGTGTGAGCGCCGCAGTCGACGCCCCAGGTCGGTCAGCGCCTTGCGCAACGCCACGATCTTGTCCTCGACGGCCAGCGCCACTCTGGTGGGCGACGACCGAGGCCGCTTGGAACTGGGGCCTGAAGCCCGTTCCTCGCCTTCCTGGCGGTAGCGGGCGATCAGCTCATACAGCCAGTTACGGGAGATGTCGTGGGCAGCGCAGACCTCCTTGACGCTTTGGCCTTCGACCAGCACTGCGTTGATGACATAACCGGCGAGGTCCATTCGCATGGCCTTTCATGGTCATGTCCGGGATGTCCACCAGACAGGGATCCGGGATCTGTTGAAACCGGACACCCCCTCCGACACGGGGTAAAAGTGCTTGTATAAGTAGCGGTGCCTCCTGGTCTGGGGGTGGTGGTCACGTAGCGTGACCTCGGGAGGGACCTTGACGGTGACGGATAAGTGCAGAGCGGTTTGGGCTGGTGGACCTGATTCTCCATGAGTAGGTCCCGTTCTTCCGAGCAGACCCGGACGAGGAAATTGGTGGGGCTTGTCGAGACCCAGGGTAGAAGGGCCTGTCGCACCGTATGACTCACATGCCTGGGTGGGCTGCTGGCCTTCACGTTTGGGATGTCGGGGTGGTGTCGGGATGACGGCCGTCAAGGGTCTGAGCAGCTCGAGGGCTCTCCCAGTGGAAGAAACCGACCAAGGCGTGGTCGGGCTGTTCAAGCTCGCGCAGGCAGGCGGTCCGGTCCCGCCGTGATCGAAGGGAGAGCACTCGATGACAGTAGTTAACCCTGTAGCGCCGTGTCGATCGGTCCTTGGGCGCGGCGATCGTGGCCGCCCATCAGGTGGCCGTTCGCGGGCCGGGTGTCCGGGAGGATTTTCAAGGTGGCAGCGACGCTGGCCGGTCTGGCTGGCCTGCTGGGAGCGGGGACCTGGGCGTTCGCGGGTTCGACGGTGGTGGAGGTCGAGCCGACAGGGGGTACATGGCTGGCGTTGGGTCACACGGTGGAGAGCTCTGGCTGCCAGTTCGCGTTTGGTGAAGAACACCGACTCCGCTCGACTGGTTCAGGCACCGCAACACGGGCGCGAACAAGACCGATGTGATCGACGCCGGAATGCTCGCACAATGCCAGGCGGTGCTCGGCGTGAGAAGGACCTCGCTGCCCTCGCCGGCGGTGTGGGGTCTGCGCCGGGCCATGCTGCGCCGCCACCGCTGCATGGTTGAGGCGCACCGGGCCGAGTGCCCGGTTGTGGTCTTTGGCCATGTGGGCGTTTCCCGATGTCCCGCACGCCTGTGGCGGCCACCAGCTGGCCCAGCCGGTTCTCGGGCGTTGGCCGGAGTTGGCCGGCTTCACCCAGGCCCGTCCAGACTCGATCGCGGAGATCGTCTCCAGCCGCAGCCGTGACCGTGACCACGCCGGCGGGCCGAGCGGATCCACGACAGCAGCCCGGGGGTGGCTGCTGTTCTGGAAGAACCGGATGGACGTGGACCTGCTGGCCTGGGAGGTGGGCGAGATCCTCGACGACATCAACGGTCGCCGCCGATAGCCGCCAAGGCGCAGCGACCGCCGACGATCACGTCTGGACCGGCTCGTCGCCCGTTGATCTGCTCACCACCGTGCCCGGCCTCGGACCATCGCGCGGCGGCGACGCGGGCGTGGTGGGCTGAAGCAGAGCTGTCCTCACCCAAGCGGCCGCCGCGTTCATCGGTCTCAACCCGTCGAACTGGGAGTCCGGGCTGGCCGCGTCGCCGTCGCCGATCACCAAGGAGGGACCGCCGGCGTTGCGCCTGGCCTACTACCAAGCGGCCAACGTGGCCCGCCGCCACGACCCTGGACTGGCCGCCCACTACCGCAAGCTGATGGTCGAACGCCACCACAACCACATCTCGGCCAACACCGCCGTGGCCCGAAAACTGGCCTGCCGGGCGTGGGCGGTCCTCGACAGCGGCCAGCCCTACCACCTGAGAGATCTCGACGGCAGCCCCCTCGACGCCGACCAAGCCAAAGCGATCTGCGCCACCCTGGCCGTCCCCACCGACGTCCGCCAGCGCACCCGGGCCCACCAACAACACGGACGGCTTAGCCCAACTGACCGCAAGAACAACCTTTCTCGTCGCCAGCCGGGCCGGGTGAATCGGTGGGGGTCCCCCGCCTCGGAGGCCTGGGCGGGTTCCCCGCTGGCGGGGGACATCGGGGTCCCCACCGATCCGCCGGGCGGCCCGCCCGGGCTGAGCCCCGCGAGGAACCCCAGCCCCAAAAGGCACAGCTCACCGGCGAACATCGCCGAATGCACCCAACACCAGTGCCGCCAAACAGCGCTCAACCCGGCCAGCTATCGCTTCCACGCACTCACTCTCGGTGCAGGCGCCGCCCTCGGCGACACCGAGAAAATCAGGTCAGAAGGGGTACAGCCAGCCGATCGGGGTTCTCGTCACAACCCCCTTGTAGGGTCGTGGACACAGGATTGGACACAAAGGGTCCGGGCCGGTGTCCGGTGGACACCCGAGGGGATGGTTGGCATGGCCGAGAACGTGGGCAGGCGGGGCGACTCCTGGTTCTTCCGGATCGACCTTCCGCCCGGCCCGGACGGCAAGCGGCGGCAGCGGCGGGCCAGCGGGTTCGCGAGCGAGCGTGCGGCCCGCCGGGCCCTGGCTCAGACCAAGGTCGACATCGACGCCGGCCGGCTGCGTCACGGGCCCCGGCGGACGGTGGCGGACCTGGCCGCCGAGTGGTTGGAGGCGGTGCAGCCCAACCGGAAGGCGTCGACGTTCAGCAACTATGGCTGGCTGATGCGGGCCTACGTGGTGCCGAGGATCGGGCGTGTCCGGCTGGACCGCCTTTCGCCGGCCGATGTTCAGAAGCTGTACTCGGAGCTGCGCGCCTCGGGCGGCCGGGAAGGAACGCCGCTGACGGGCACCCAGGTTCGCAACATCCATCGGGTCCTGCACAACGCCCTCAACTACGCGGTGCGACTCGGGTACATCGCTCGCAACCCGACGGAGGCGGTCGACAAGCCCCGCGAGGACACCGAGGAGCGGACGGTCTACACGCCGGAGCAGATCCGCCGTTTCCTCGCTGCGGTGGACGGCGATCGGCTCCAGGCCATGTGGTACCTGGTGCTTGGCGACCGGATTGCGACGGGCGGAACTGGCCGGATTGCGATGGCGGGACGTGGCCCTCGACCGGGAGCCGCCGACCCTGGCGGTGCGCACGACGCGGACCACCGCCGGGCATCAGGTGGTCGAGCACGATCCCAAGAGCAGATCCAGCCGGAGGGTGCTGCACCTTGACCGCGGGACGGCTGATGTGCTGCGTCGCCATCGTGCGGCCATGGAGGAGGAGGCCGAGCTCCGCGACGAGCACGCCCTGGGTGACTATGTGTTCGTCGACGAGTTCGGCGATCCCTTCCATCCGGCTCGCCTGACTCGTGACCTCCACTGCCTTGCAGCGTCGCGCCGGTCTGCCCGAAATTTCACTGCACGATTTGCGGCATACGGCGGCCACCATCGCCCTGCTGGCCGGGGTGCATCCCAAGGTGGTGAGCGAGCGCCACGGCCACGCCTCGACCCAGATCACCCTGGACCGCTACAGCCACGTGCTCGAGTCGATGCAGGTGGCCGCGGCCGACGCCATCGGGCGGTTTCTGCAACCGGAGTAAGCCGTGTCAAGAGGCCAGGTTCGCAGCAAGATGGTATTTCATGCGCATGGCAAGGGTGAACATCACGATGCCGAATGACTTGTACGCCGAAGCCCGGCGGGCTGGGCTCAATGTGTCCCAGCTGGCCCAGCGCGGTGTGGCGGACGAACTCAACCGCCTGGCCGGGATCGCCGAGCTGGACGCCTACCTCGCGGAGCTCGAGAAACAGTTGGGACCGACGAGCGACGCCGACCGGGCTGAAGCCAAGGCCTGGGCCGACAAGGCACTCGGCGCTGGGGTCCGTCGACATTCGGCGTGACGGTCGTCCTGACCAGATCGGGTCGAAGAAGGTTCCGGTTTCCTCTGCGAGCTCGATCACGAAGCCTTGGCGCGGAACTCCTTCACTGCATCGTCGGGTACGTGGGCGATCCCCTTTACCATCACGTAGCGGATCTTGCGTTCGTGAATGAGGCGGAGCACTTCCTTGGTCGGTATCCCGAGCCGGCGGGCTGCTTCAGAAGCTTTGAGGAGATCAGCGGCCATCTCCACCTCCAGAGGGACGGTCGAAACCAAGCTTACGGCTCAAGCGGGCGATCTCATGTTCGACCTGGGCGACGACGGCCAGGTGGTCGCTGTCGGCGAGAGCGTCCCGGGCGTCCTCGAGGGCGGCCAGGAGTTCGAGCGACTCCTCCAGGTCGTACCTGATTTCCTCGGGCGGACCGGGAACGGTCATCCTCGGCGCGGCGTGCGGCTGCGTCGAGGGGCCTTGTCGGCATTCTTGGTTTCGTCCAGCTCTTCGGGCACGGCCGGTAGGCCGACGTAGTCGCCGTCATTGAGTCGTTCGGCGACGAGTCCCCGGATGCCGACCTGGCGGAGGTGGTCGAAGAAGGTGCCGATCTCCTCGGCGGCGCGGTCGACCTCGTCGGTGTACTCGTCGAGAAGGGCGAGAAGGAGTTGTTTCCTTCGCTCGCGGTAGCTGGTCTGGCGGGCTCGGCTGGGCCGGCCGGTGAGGTTCTCGATGGTCCGGTCAACCTGGGTCGGCTCGTCGATGCCAAGTTGGCGGAGCCGGTCGTAGACGGGCTCGAGCTGGTCTTCGCGCCCGAAGACGATGCCGTAGAGCTCGCTGACGATGTTGGTGGTGTGGTGGAGGGTGCGGTGGTCGCGGGGCGGGGGGAGGAAGAACCAGACCAGGGGGAGGTCGAACGCCAGGGCGAAGGCGAGAATTTCGTGGGCGTCGAACTCTCGGTGCCGTTCGCCTTCGTAGGCCCGCTCGATGGCGGAGATGCTGGCTTGGGGGAGCCGCTGGCCCAGGAGCCGTTCGAGGGCGCGGGCGGTCTCTTCCTGAGTCCAGCCGCGTAACTCCCGGGCGGCGCTGGAAGTTGTAGGCGACGATCTCGTTGAGGTCGGCCTGGCCGGACGGGCGGCCAAGATTCGGGGGCATGGCGTCCATCGGTTTGTTGTCCGTGGGTGTCCGTCGTCGTCCGACCATGCCCGTGAGCATAGTCATTGCGTACAGATTTTCGAGATATTCCCCACGGACACTCCATCGATGTTATAATCCCACCGTTGTCATTCCACATCTGGGAGGCGTTAGCATGAGGAATGGAGAGGCTCCGCTCTTGCGGGTTCGCGAGGCGGCGCCGCTACTGGGGATCTCGATTTCGGCCCTCTACCAGCTGGCCAACGCCTGGCTCGATACTGGCGGCCAAGCCGGGATGCCGGCGGTTCGCCTGGGCCGCCGCATCCTGATCCCCCGAGCGGCGATCGACCGGCTGGCCGCGGTCGGCAGCGACAACGGCCATACCGTCGACGCTCGCCAGCTGAGGGAAGCATCCGTCGGTCATGGCCGCGCCTGACGGATTCGAAGAACCGCGCTGCTGGTGTCGGCGGCCAGCCGGACGCTGCGCCGGCAGCTGCGCGCCCTGACCTGGGTGACCCTCGAAGACGTCGCCCTGGACGCGGTGGCCGAGGACGGCCAGCTGGTGGCGCGCACCTCGGCCCGCCAGGTCGCCGAGCATCTTCGGGTCGACCCACTGGCCGTCGCCGGGGCGTTGAAGGTCCTTCGCGATCGCGGGCTCGTCCGCCTCGAACCCGACCAGGGCGACGCTGGCCCGCCGCTTCGGCCTGTGGGTCTATGTGCTCGGCCCTGTCAGCGGGCTCACCGTCGTCGACGAAGCGCCGCATGCCGCCTTCGTCCCCCTCTCTGCCACCCCAAGGGCAGGAGGGGTTCTGGCGCCGGGGCGGGTCGTGATGAGCGCGGCGCTTTGGGTGCCCCCCGGAGGGTGGCAAGTGTCTGTGCCGGTTCGGTTGTTGGGGATGTCGGGGTCGGTGGTTGAAGTGGGGGTGGCGGTGGCGGGTGGCTGTGGGTGTCGGGGGTGGTGGGGTTGGGAATGGTGATGGGCTTGGGGGTGATGGGGGGTGTTGACGGTGACGGGGTTGACGGATGGCGAGTATCTGATTTCGTCGGTGGCGTTGAATATCGACGAGTACTACGCCGGGGTGGGGAGTCGCCGGGAGTGTGGGCCGGCCGGTGGGCGGAACGGCTGGGTTTGTCGGGGGTGGTGGAGGCCGACCAGCTGCGGGCGTTGGTGGACGGCCGCATCCGGTGACGGGTGAGGCGTTGGTGTCGGGTCGGGCTCGGTCGGTGCGGGCGTTCGATGTGACGTTTTCGGCGCCAAAGTCCGTGTCGTTGTTGTGGGCGCTCGGGTCGGAGCCGGTGGCGGAGGTGGTGGCGGCCGCTCATCGGGAGGCGGCGGCCGAGGCGCTGGAGTTTTTGGAGGAGCGGGCGGCGGTGGCCCGCCAGCAGTCGGGCGGGGTGCGCCGCCGGGTGGCCACCAGGGGTGGGTGGTGGCGGGGTTCGTGCATCGGACAAGCCGGGAGGGTGACCCTCAGTTGCACACCCACTGTTTGATCCCCAATGTGGTGGAACGGACCGGTGACGGGAAGGTGGTGGCCTTTGATGCGGGCCCGCTGTTCGACTGGGCCCGGGCGGCGGGGTCGATCTACCAGAACCATCTGCAACGGGCCCTGGCGTTGCGGCTGGGGGTGGAGTGGGGTCCGGATCGGCACAACACCCGGGAGCTGGAGGGTTTCAGCCGGGCGCAGCTGCGGGCGTTCTCCAAGCGCAGCGTGCAGATCGAGGCCGAACTGGAGGCCAAGGGCGCAGCAGTATGAGTCGCCGGCGTTGCGGATGCGGGCCGACGACCAGGCGTCGCTGGCCACCCGGCGGCATAAGGATCATGGGTTGACCCCGGCCCGGCTGGCCGGGCGCTGGCAGACCGAGGCCGACCAGGTCGACCTGGCCGTCGGGCTCGGATCTGGAAGCCCAGGTGTGCTGGCGGGAGTCGCCGCTTGCCCCGCCCACCTGGGAGGAGCTGGTCGCCGCGCTGGTCGACCCGGAGACGGGCCTGTGTGCTCGGTCGGCTCCGGTTCACCCACGCCGATGTGGTCGAGCAGTTGTGCGCCCTCTCCGGCGGGCGTCTGTCGAGCGAGGAGATCATCGGCTCTGGCCGACCGTTTCCTCGCCTCGGAGCTGGCGGTCCGGCTCACCCCCGACGCAGAGGCCGGCCGGCGCCGCCCGGCCGAGTGGTCCACTGCCGCGCACCGGGCGTTGGAGGACCGCACCGTGGCGCTGGTCGAGGCTTTCGCCGGGCGGCCGGGCCCGGCTGTCGACCCGGCGGCGGTGGACGCCACTTTGGCGGATGCGGGCGGACTGGGCGACGACCAGGCCGAAGCGGTCCGCGTGTTGACTGGGGCAGGCGGCAGTGTGCGGGCGGTGCTGGCCCCGGCTGGGTACGGCAAGACGACTATGTTGCGCGCGCGCTCAGGCCGCGGCCGGCGGGGCCGGCCGGTGATGGCGGTGGCCACGACGGCCAAGGCGGTGGCCGAGCTGTGCCCCGGCGCCGGCCTGGATGCCCGCACCATCGCCCGGCTGCGCATCGACTTGGGCGACGGGCCGCTGGCCGCGGGCACGGTGGTGGTGCTCGACGAGATCTCCCAGAGCCCGACCGGCGAGGTCGAAGCGGTCCTGGCCGCGGTGGATGCCTGCCCGGGGGGCAGCTTGTGGGTGCTGGGCGACCCCCGCCAATCCCAGCCGGTGGGGGCGGGCGGGATCGCCGACCACCTGGACCGGCTCGCTACCGATGGCCTGATCCCGGCGGCGCGATTGACCGTCAACCGCCGGCAGGTCGACGTCGCCGATCGAGAAGCCCTCGAGGTCCTGCGCCGGGGCGACCCGGCGCGCTCGCAGCAGCTGCGGGCCGAGCACGGCTGGGAGCACGAACATCCCAGCCCAGGAAAAACCCGAGAGGCGATGGCGGACGCGGTGTGCGCGCGACATCGACCGTTACGGTCCCGGCCAGGTGGCGGTCCTGGTCGTGTCCCATGGCGACGCCGAGGACCTGGCCGATCGCGTCCGGGCCCGCCTGGCCGTCACCGGCGCGCTCACCGGTGCGGTCATGACGGGCCCGGGATGGAGCAGCGACCGTGACTACCAGGCCGGGGATCGGGTGCTGCTGCACGCCCGCTGCGGCGGTGGTCGACGCGTGCCGAGACCCTGCCATCCTCCGCTTCACTTTCATGCAGGACGGACTCATTGCAGCTACGGCCGTCGAATGGATCGTCAGGTCCAACGACCGGTGGCCGGATGGATACCCGCGGTTTGCCATCGTCCACCCCGACGATGACCGACTTCTCGGCCAAGTAGGGCTGAACTTGAACATGCGGCACGTCAGCGTGGAAGGCCACTACTGGGTGAAAGCATCGGACCGCCAGCGCGGGTTGGCTTCCCGCGCACTGGGCTTGGTTGCGGATTGGGGCTTCTCCAACGGCATCCAGCGGCTGTTCTTGGTGATCCACCCCGAGAACGTTGCCTCCAATCGACTGGCGAAAAGGATGGGCGTCACCCGCGAGGGCGTGTTGAGGTCGTATGAGCCGTGAAAGGTCAACGCCCCGATCTCGTCTCATGGTCGCTGCTACCCGCCGACCCTCGCCCCTGGCACTAGCAGACATCGCCTTCCGGACCGATGCCCTGGTCAGCACGGAACTCCGCGACTCCACCCCCAGAACCGGAGCTCAAGCACCGCTCGTAGTCGGCGTTAGTTCGCCCCTGCCACGTACCTCTTGATGCCCTCCAGGTATCTGCGAGTCGCTGATTTTTGAATCTGTTGGCCGAGGGGTGCGACAGCGAGGGTCGGCAGGTCGGCTGGGCGGGAGAACGCAACCATCTCAGCGGTGACGGTCCCGTCGGTCTCCAGCACGACGTGGAACGCCTCCTCGCCGCTCTCTGGGTGCCCTGGAAGCGTGCCGTAGGCGAATCCGAACCGGCTCGGGCTCATCCGTTGCGCAAACCACCCGGCAGGGAGCCAGGATGAACATTGGGCCAAAGCTGCGACTTAGATCAACGGTTGGTCCGTCACGTCACGGAGCGAGGCAGGATGATTCTGATCGTCGACCTCTAGGTGGCGGCGCTTGTTTGCGGTTGTCAACTTTCTGCCCCGGTCCCGTCGCCGAATGCAGGCGCCCCGAGCGGTTTGTGGTTCGCGACGAGCGGACAGACGTAGGTCCGGAAGCATTCAGGTCCGACCCGTGCAAGCTCACGATGATTTGCGGTCGGTCCCCCGTTGGCCGCTAGACCCAACCGGACGCCGTGCCGGATGAAGCATCAGGGAGTCTTGCACGGCATCACCCCAGGGTCTCTGCTTCATCCGCCTTGCTCCCTGCGTCAGGACCACCTCCCAGTACTAGCAGCTCGGTTCGGGCCCCCATATGATGAGGCCGAGACCTCGGAGGCGGAATGTGAGCGGTCCCGAACGACCTCAACGATCTGTCTGGCGGCAGGTGATCCGCCCACGGGTCTCGAGACCACTGTTAGCTGTTCTCGTAGCAACTGCCTTGGCTGGTGCGCTGCTGACGTCGTGCAGCTCATCCGGCGGGACCGGGGCGGCCAAGCAGTCGGCACCTCATTCGGCCGTGGGTACGCCTCTCAGCCAGGTCGCCAGCGAGGCGGTAGTCACGGGTGTAGTCAGCAAGTTGGCGTCAACCACCTTCGGGAACGTCCTGTCTACCGTGGGGATCGGTGATCCTGTCCAGCAGGACGTCCTGGCTACGGTGAAGCAGATCCAGGCCCAGCTCACCCAGCTGCAGGGCACGGTCGATCAGATCTCTCAGCAGCTGACCCAGGCCAGCTATGACAAATGGGCCTCCGAGGTAATCCCTATAAAGAACGCAGTGACCGACACGTACTCACGGCTCCAAGTTGTGGCTCAGTCGCGGTCGAAAACCGGAAGTACTCAGGTTCAAGACCTGATCTACGAGCTCATCAAGACCCATGCCTTGAGAAACCTCAACTCCGACCTCATGGGCGAGGCATCGACGACCGGCGCCTACCGGGCCTGGAGCAACCTGCTCAAGAGCAAGTCGGCACCGTTCTGGGGTCCGACTCAGTCGAATGAGCTGTTCGACTACTTCGACTACTACGACACCATCCAAACCCAGCTGCTGTACCTGATTCGCGAGTACGACCTGGCCACGGGGCTCGGCCAGAAGTATTTCGACGACACCGATTTGGCAACCTTCAACACCCAGCGCGCGGCCCAGCAGGCGCTCCGCGACTCTGTGAAAGCAGCGCCAACCCTGATTGACCAGAGAACCAACCTCATGTGGCCGACGCCACTCCCCGGTGGGCACCTGGTTCCCTACTGCGCAGAGACACTGGCCACTCTAAAGGGCTCGGTCCAGGTCAAATGTACGGGCCGGTCGCCGCTGACGGTGCCCAATGTGTCGACCCGTTTGGAAGCGCTGAACCGCGACTACTCGATTGACGGCTTTTCCGATTGGCGGCTGCCATCGGTCGGAGAGTTCCGGTCACTTGCAGCCGGACAGTCCAACCCGCGGGCGTACCTGCAGACCCAGTTTGGCACCGACGCAGTCTTTGCCATTTGTGACCCGACTTGCCGCAACATTCCCATGTGGACATCCGACGCCGGCACGCTGCCACCCTACGGCTCCGTGCCGGCGCACCAGGTATTCGACGTGGCCACCAACGGGGCGAAGTTGACCCCGGACTACTCCGCCGTCGCCGTGGTCTGGCCGGTGAGATCGACCTCAGGCGAGAAGTACTGGCTGTGAAGCACGAAATCTGATGGACCCCAATCTACGGGATCGAGAAGCAGCGGCGAGCCTTCTTACCCAGGACAGGCCTTCTAGCCGGGCTGCTGGTCGGTGAGGGTCTGGGTAGACCGTACGCCGTCCTTGGTGACGACCAGGGGGATGCCCTGACTGGTGTTGGTCCAGGTGCCGAACTGGAGCTGGGCGCTGTCGCCGCCGACCAGCGGTATGGCGTTGTGGTCGAAGACCTAGACCCCTTGGTCGCTGGAGCGGGTCAACTTGAGGTTCACGCTCGACGTTGCTGTGGCCCCGACGTATTGCAGGTTGAGGTTGCCGCCTGCGGGGGGCAGGCCCAGGTTGAGGGTGCTGCCCGGCTGGTCGGAGACCCCGGACACCTGGAAGGAGTAGTCCGCCCGGTTGTCGGACACGCCGAGAGCCATGGTGGGCGCCTCATTGCGAAGCTCGCCTAGCTGAGCTCGGTGGCGTCGGGCTCGACTGACCCACAGAGAACCGGTACACAGCGGCCAAAGGCCCCAGCAAGTTCACAGCCCTAACCGGCTCGTCCTCAGTAGGCGCGATCTCAGAGGCCACCGAGATCAGCCGTCCTTCTATGACTTCTGAGAGGGTCGGGCGCGGCACCCCCAGAGTTTGCCCTCGTCACCGCGGACGCGACAGAATATTCGTTCTGGTACCAAGCGCGAGCACGGCGTCGGGAAGCGGGATGGTGACCGAATCGGCGTTACGAGCGGCTTAGCCTGTGAAGGGGCCTGGCCACGCTTCGTGGCGGCCGCATCAGCGCCCGCAGCCGTCGTTCTGCTCGGCCTCTAGAGAGGACGGAAGTCGTTCGCAGGGCTGACGCAGATGCGGAAATCTGTTTTCTCGTGGACGAAGTCTCTGAAGCTGATCCGAAAGCCATGCAACGTCGGGCGGATGCCTCCACGCCTGGACCTTGGTACGTCCGGGAGCTGGACGATGATTGGGCGACCAGCTTCGTTGCCGTGAGCACGAAGCCGGACTGGGATACGAACCAAGCACAGCGATGGCCCGACTGGAGCGGCGCCGAGAATGTAGCGGCGACACTGGTCTAGACGCCAAACCAGTATGTGGTCATAGACGATCATCTGTGGCATGCGAAGGCTGAGTTCATCGCTGCCGCCCGAGGTGACGTTCCGCGATTCGTCCAGGAGGTATGGCGCCTGCGGGGACTCATTCGATCCGTCGCGCCAGAACTCCTACGCAGGTCAGACAGCGAGTGAGGGTGGCCTCACGCCGAGTCGGCATTATTCGCTCGATCGGTCTGGCAGCGACCCCTACCGCTCTCGCTCTCCGGATGACACGGGAATCGGCGATATGGGGCCTCAGCCGGGCTCAGCGCCTTCAACGGTTGTGGGAGAAATAGTCAAGAGTTGTGGATGAGATGCTTCGGCGTGGCGTCCTTCCGGGCATCAGGTGTGGTTGATGACCTCCTTTCTTATGCCACGGCCTCGGCGTGTCGTTCGACGAGCACCCCGTTGTGGAAGACCGCTCCGGCGCGGACGAGGGCGACGAGGTGGGGGGCGTTGACGGCTCGCCAGCGGGCCTGGGCGGAGTCGATGAGCTTGTAGGCCATGGCCAGGCCGGCCGCCTTGGAGCCGGGACCCTTGGTCACCTTGTCGCAGCCGGACCGTCGCGAAGGTGGACTCGATCGGATTGGTCGTCTTCAGATGGATCCAGTGCTCGGCAGGAAAGTCGTAGAAGGCCAGCAGCTGGCCCGGCTTGTCGGTGATCTTGGCCACCGCCTTGGGCCACTTGGCCCCGAAGGCGTCTTCGAAGGCCTTGATGGCGGCCTCGGCGTGAGCGCGGTCCTCGGCGTCTCGGATCTCGGCCAACGCTTTGCGGGCGGCCGGCTGGACCGAGGTGGGCAGGGCATTGAGGACATTGGCGGTGACGTGCACCCAGCAACGCTGCTCCCGGGTCTCGGGGAAGACGTCACGCAGCGCCGCCCAGAAGCCCAGCGCCCCGTCGCCGACGGCCAGCACCGGGGCTCGCATGCCCCGCCGCTTGCAATCCCGCAGGAGATCGGCCCAGGATTCGGTCGACTCCCGGTAGCCGTCGGTGATGGCAACCAGCTCCTTGGTCCCGTCGGCGCGGACGCCCACCATGACCAGGCAACACAGGCGTTCCTCCTCCAGGCGGACGTTGAAATGAATGCCGTCCACCCAGACATACACGTAGTCGACCTCGGCCAGTGACCGGCGGCTGAACCGGTCCCGCTCGTCCTGCCAGACAGTGGTGAGCCGCGTGACCACCGAGGGCGACAGGCCGGCGTCGGAGCCGAAGAACTCGCCCAGGGCGGGGGCGAAGTCGCCGAGCTCATGCCGTGGAGGTACATCAGCGGCAGCACCTCGGACACCTTCGGGCTCTTGCGGCACCACGGGGCCAAGATCTGGCTGCGGCAACCGCCGGCGCTCGCCGGTCTCCTCATCGACGCGCTTGTCGTTGATCCGAGGCGCCTGCACCTCCACCGGTCCTGCTCCCGTGGCGATCACCCGGCGGTTGGCCCGGCCGTTGCCCACCACCAGCCGGCGGCCCTTCTCGCCGCGCTCGTCCGCCAACGCGGCCAGATAGGCGTCACGTTCGGCCTCCAGCGTGGCGGCCAGCATCCGCCGGGCCCCTCCCGGCAGATCTCGTCCAAGTCCACGCTCAACTCCGCGGACACCCTCCTCGGGAACTACTCTCAACATTGGCGTTTCCTTCCTCGCCGGCGTTCCAGCGCCAGCGTTCGTGTTGGTCAACGAGGAAGGTACGCCGCGCCCCCGCTCAGGTGGTCGATCCACAAGTTCTGGTTATAACTCCGGTTGTGCCGGCATGATGTAGTGGTGCCCAGGCCCCTCTCGAGTCGCGAGCCAACTGCGCTTGACGCCCTGTTACGGGGCGAGTTCGACGGTTCTGAAGAGCTTCGTTTGCAAGCTGGTTCTGTGCTGGCGGAAGGGGACGGCCTGATCATCGACCTCGTGGTGGACGAACGTCTACCGGAAGCGCGGTCCGCAATCGTGCCCCCGTCGAGGCGAGTGTTCATGACGGTGACGAGGTGGGTGGCCTCGTTCTCTTCGTCGATGGGAGGACGGCTGTCGGCTCTTGAGTACTGGTGGACGAGCGACCAGAAGCCTCGTCAGTTTCCGCGGGCGAGCGCCATCGGCGATCCGGTAGTGACGTAGCGCCTACGAACCCACCTGCTGCACCGCGCCAGAACGACGGCTCAACTCATTAGTTCGCCTGGACCCCGTCCAGTGCCGTATTCGGCAGGGAGGATGTGGTTGTGGCTGATCGGAGGATCCACCAACGTCTAGTGGGCGATGGTTACGGTCGGCTCGCCTGGGTCTGATCTGACTTGAAGGGCCGGCTGACGGTCAGCCTGTCTTAGAACGATCGGTGTCGGTCAGGCTTGGGTGATGGTGCCGTCGTCATGGTGCGGCGGATCGCCCTGCAGCAACAGGACGACCCACCGGCCGCACCTTGGCGGCTGTGCCATCCCGAACTCCCAGTGAAAGGAAGGGATGGCGTTGACGATGGTAGATACTTCGCGCCCTGTGACCGGTGGCGTCGACACTCACCTGGACCTAAACGTCGCCGCGGCGTTGGACGGGGTCGGGGGACTGTTGGGGGTGGAGTCGTTTCCGACCACTCCGGAGGGGAATGGCCAGTTGTTGGAGTGGCTGGCAGGCTTTGGGGTCGTGTCCCGTGTCGGGGTCGAGGGGACCGGATCGTATGGGGCGAGCCTGGCCCGCTATCTTGCCCGCTGCGGGGTGGTAGTGATCGAGGTGGATCGCCCCAACCGCCAGGAACGTCGCCGCAAGGGCAAGACCGATGTTGTTGACGCCATCCAGGCTGCGCGCACCGTGTTGGCCAAGGACGAACTGGGAGCAGCGAAGAGCCGCGATGGGAACGTCGAAGCGATCCGGGCGTTGCTGGTCGCCCGGCGTTCTGCTCGAGCGACGCGGATCACCACGGTCAATCAGATCCGCCATCTCGGCTTCACCGCCCCCGACGAGATCCGTCTTTGTCTCAAAGGGGTTTCGCGCCGGCGGATCGCCAAGGTTGCCGCGTCGATGCGCCCGAAGGTCGGCAGGGACCCGGTCAACTTCGCGACCAAGACCGCTCTGAGGGCCCTGGGACGCAGAGCGCTCGCGCTCGACAGCGAGACCCGCGAGATCGACAAGCTGCTCGCTCAGCTCGTCGCCGCCCATCACGAGGATCTGCTCTCGCTATACGGCGTCGGCACCCAAAGCGCCGCGATGCTCCTCGTCGCCGCCGGGGATAACCCCGAGCGGATGAAATCCGAAGCGGCCTGGGCGCGCATGTGCGGTGTCACCCCGATCGAAGCCTCCACGGGCAAGGTCATCCGCCACCGGCTCAACCCCGGAGGGAACCGTCAAGCCAACGCCGCTTTGTGGCACATCGTGATCACCCGGATGAGCTCCGACCCGCGAACGTGCGCCTACAGCGAGCGGCGCACCAAGGAGGGCCTGTCCAAGCCGGAGATCATCCGGGTCCTCAAGCGCTACGTCGCCCGGGAGATCTACTACTACCTTGCGCCCCTCTAACCAAAGCCCGGTGGCGGGCCTGACCCGATAATCGGCTGACACCGCCCCCAAGGTGGTTGTCCTCAGAACGAACCGTCGGCCCGCCGCCACACCCACCACGATCTCGTCGGTCTGGGACCAGCTGGCCTACTAAGAGCTTGCCCTTCATGTGGCCCATCCCTGTCTTGCCGCAACTCCCACCGACTACCAACAACAGGAAACCGAAAATGCCCCCTTGACATCCCTAGGAGCTTCGTTAGGTGCGCCCGTAGCATCGTGGGCGGCGGCAGAGTCATACTTACCTTCGTGGAGGAGATCAGAACCCGGACCCTGGCTCTGCCCGATATCCGGGGTGAGGATCGCTTTCTACGGATCAGCTGGCACCCATCCAGCTCCACAGTTGTGTTTAGTCACTGGGTCGGCTCGGTCTGTATCGCTTCGACACCAGTGAGCCTGCCCGATGCCTCCAGGGTGATCGATCTCCTTGTCGGCGCTCTTCGTGGCGTTGTGAGCGCACCCCAGGAGACCGAACGTCACTCCCAGCCTGCGACGACTCGCACCTCACGGCTAATGGACCGCTTCCGATCCCCAAGGGCGTCGATCATCCAGGCGCGCGATTGGGTACGGGAAGAGTGGTCGTGGCGGATGGCTCGCTAAACGCAGAACGATCTTGGTCTCAGGTTTCGGCTAACCGAGCGGGGAGGCTGGCCGAGTGGGCAAAGATTGGGTGTTCCGCGCCCGCTGGACTACTCGTCTTCGATCTTGGCGAGCTTGCCAATACGACCAAGGGCTTCGATTACGTACTCGATGTCCTCGACGTTGTGGCCGTGAGAACGTGGCCAGCCGAAGGAGTAACTGAGCTCGGCGCTGAGGACCGTGCCCCCATCCTCCGCCGATTCCAGAGTCCCCACCACTGGAGGGACTGCGTGGTTCATTGCATGGGGACGCTCCAGACGGACGCGCGCCCTCTAATCTTGCCAAGTAGCTCTGGGCCACCACCAGCCGCCGAACCTACGATCCAAGGTCGGTGCTCATAGTCTGATCGTTGAGTCGGCGGCGAACCTCTTCGACGGGCAACGGAGAGCGGAAGGTCAGCTTGTCGGGCACCAGTACCGATTGTTCCATCTCGCGCCCCGCAGCACCGCAGCACAGCATCGGGGAGCGCCGGATTCGGCGTTCGGGCGCGACGCAAGACACCGCTGATTTGATTTGCGATGTCAGTTCACCGTGGCGAGCAGCAGGAGGTGGGGGCTGAGCCCGAGGAGTGTCGGTTCCGATTCCACCGCTCGTGCTGCCCAGAGGATCTTCTCCCGGTAAGTGGGGTTCTCCCACGAATCAGCGAGCTGGGGAAGCAACGCTGCCAAGCCTTCGACTCCGATCACTTCGATGCCAGTGAGGCCCGCGGCGACAGCCTCTTCGGCTAGTTCATTGGGGTGGTGCAAGAAAGCCGTGGTCCACCAGTTCGGATGCTCCCTGGGATTGCGGTGCTGGCCGGACTCCAAGTCTTGAGCGACCATCGCGGCGAACTCAGGATCGAAGAGGAACTGGCGGGCGAGCCCATCGAACAAAGAGGCAAATCGGCTGACTGCGGCGACGGCGACCAAACCGCCTGGCCGGGTCACCCTGGCCGCCTCCCCGAGTGCCAGCAGTCGGTCTACCTGTTCGGTCAGATGATAGAGCGGGCCGAACAGCAACACGACATCGACGCTGTTGTCCGGATCTGGCAGGTGTCGGGCGTCGCCAACCTCTGCCACGACCCCTAAGGCCCCAAGGTCAGAGTTGGCCTTGGCTACGTGCCGGGGAACTACATCAACGATCCGCACCTGGTATCCGTCCTCGGCCAGCCACCTTGCGTGTATCCCCGTTGCTCCACCCACATCGAGGATTCCTGCTGGAGGAGCCGGAAGGCGACGACGTAGCACCTCTTGCACGCGGACGAGTTCGAGCTGAGCGAACCCACTGGCAATCCGCTCCTCCTCTTGAACGGATTCGTAGTGGCGCACCACCTCATCCCCAAGAGGCCGCATCCCGGCAAGGTTACGAGACTCGCCTGCGACTCCCAAACCAATAACCGGTGAGGAAAGACGTCCACCTCCATCAGGCGACGCAGAACACCGGAGCACTTAGTTCGGTTGTCGCATCAACCATCGACACCGAGTCGGCGATCTGCGTCACGTGGGCAAGCTGCGGTCGGCCGCGGGAAGCGATGCAGATTGTTCGATGCCGATTAGGACCGGGGGGATCGAACGGTGACGCCGGGCAGTTCTTCGTAGGCGGAGCTGTCGGCGGTTACGACTTCCCGCTGAGTGGCAGTGGCGGTGGCGGCGATGATCAGGTCGTGGGCTCCTCGGGGACGCCCTTGCCGGCGTACCGCGACCAGCAGCTCGGCGTGGGCTGCTGCGATGGTCGTGTCGTATTCGACGATCGGAATCGAGACCCTGACATCGTCGACGAACTGCTGGCGGTCGACTCGGTGGGGCGTATCGGCAAGCAGCACCCCGACGAGCAGCTCGGCGAGGGTGATTGCCGCGATGGCTACCTCGTCGTCGTCGGCGATCAGGTCGTCGAGGGACGCCTTCGAGCGATCGGCGTCGACCAGGAAGGTTGTGTCCAGTAGGAGGCGGCTCAACTGCGAGTCTCAATCTCCAGGAGTTCCCGCACTGACTCGATGTCGCGCCCGAACCCGGGGTCGCGGCGACGGCCGCGGAGTAAGAGTTTGACGTCCGCGCCGCGGCCGGTGCTGACCGGATCGAGTTGGGCAACGACCTTTCCTCGGCGGACAATCGTGTAGTGCTCCCCTCGATGCTCTACGGCATCGAGGATGTCGGAGAAGTTCCTGGCTGCGTCGGTGGCACTAACCTCTGGCACGGAATCAGATTATCAGATATGATGCGATCCTAACGACCACGCATCCGATTATCCCCTTCATTGGGAACGGAGCGTGTATTCGTTCGGGGCCGTACCCACGGATTCTCTCCCGCGCGTCCGGGCAACGGACCAGATCCGGGGTCATTTCAATCGCTTGTGATGTGGGTCCGCTGGACACAGATTTGGACACAAAACGGTTTGAAACTGGCCGGAGAGCGGCCAACAAGGCGGACAGGCTGGAAACAAAGTGGCTGGTTAGGGCCACAGAAGCCCACCACCGCCAACGCCCTGGAAGGCTCCGGTCATCTTGAGGGGCTAGTGTCCGCAAGGACGTGGGGGTTCAAGTCCCCCTCCGACACCGCGTAACCGCAGGTGAGGGCGGGTATTTACCCCGGTGGAGGCCGCAACCGCAACCGAACCGCAACCAAAACCCCCAGGAGTGGCGCCGATGGCCCAGTGTGGCCCCGGTACCTACCTGACAGTTTGGACGGCCCCGGTACCTGGGCGACACTGGCCCCGGTACCTGCCTGACACCTTTGGTCGGGCTCGGGGTCCACCAGTCGTGCTGGTGCCTCCTTCTTCGCTGTGGGTTGTTCACGCCTCACAGGTCCGAAGGAGGCCCTTCCATGTTGGTGGAGTTGCGGCTGGTGGAACAGCGTTATCAGGCGGTGTTGGAGGTGCTCGAGGGCGCGAGCGGTCACCGACGTGGCCCGCCGGTTTGGGGTGGCCCGCCAGACGGTGCACGTGTGGCTGGGCTTCGTATGCCAGCCATGGGTTGGCCGGGCTTGGCGGATAAGAGCTCGAGGCCGTTGTGCGTGTCCGCATCAGATGGCCCCGGAGGTGGAGGCCGCGGATCGTGGAGATGCGCCGGTGAGCATCCGGGGTGGGGGCCGCGCACGATCTTGTATTGGCTGGAGCATGGAGGGGTTCGATCCGTTGCCGGGGCGCACCTCGGTGGAGCGGTGCGCTGATCCGCCACGGCCTGGTCGAGCCCAAGAAACGGCGGCGTAGCCGGGCGGATTATCGCCGGTGGGAGCGGTCGCCTTCGATGGAGTTGTGGCAGATGGACATGGTGGGCGGGGTGCCGATCGCCGATCCCGAGACGGGCGAGTTGACGGAGGCCAAGATCGTGACCGGGATCGACGACCACTCGAGGTTTGTGGTGTGCGCCCGGCTGGTGGCCCGGGCCACGGCCCGGCCGGTCTGTGACGCGCTTGGAGTGGGCGCTGGGCCGTTATGGCTGCCCCGGCCAGATTTTGAGCGACAACGGCAAGGTGTTCACCAACCGCTTCGGCCCAGGCGGCGGGCGGGTGCTGTTCGACCGGATCTGCCACAACAACGGGGTCACCCACATCTTGACCAAGCCGCATTCGCCGACCACCACGGGCAAGGTGGAGCGCTTCCACAAGACCCTGCGGGCCGAGTTCTTCAACGGCAAGACTTTTGTCTTCGGTCGAGGCGGCCCAGGCCGCCTTGGACGCCTGGGTCGACGAGTACAACCACCGCCGGCCCCATCAGGCCATCGGCAAGGTCCCGCCTTTCGAGCGTTTCCGTGCTGGCCCAGGGCAAGCCCGGCCCGGTAGAGACGCCACAGGTGGACACCGCCATCGATCCGGGCCCGGTCACCACCCGGCGGGTAGGCAGCGCCGGAACGATCAGTTTCGCCACCGCCAGATACAAGGCGGGCGGGCGGTGGCTGGCCGGCCAGACCGTCGAGGTGGTCTGCGACGGCGGCCTGGTCCAGATCTTCCACCGCGGCGTCCTGGTCGCCACGCACGCCCGCCGCCACCCCATCGACAAACAGACCGCCGGCATGGCCCGAGGCCGAACCCTGCGACCCTCCCGGCCGACCGCCACCGCGGCGTCGGTGACCCGCAAGGTCGACAGCGCCGGCGGCGTGTGCTTCGCCGGCACCAACTACCGGGTCGGCAACAACTACCGCCGCCGCCAGGTCCAAGTCGCCGTGGTGGGCGACACGGTGGAGATCTCCATCGGCACCGAGCTGATCAAGCTCCCACAAGGTCCGCCACGACCGCACCCGCGAGCACGGAGCCCTGGCCAACCCCGGCGGCCGACCCCATCGCATCAATGCTGCCTAGAGGGGTTTGACCTGTCGTGCAGGTACCGGGGTCAAAGGGCGCCCTGTCAGGCGGGTACCGGGTCTTGACAGCGCCGTGGCCCACTACCGAGTCGAGTACACCTCTCAGTCTTTCCTGCCTGGTTACAAGGAGGTATGGGGCTACGTGGTTGTAGTAGAGCGAGAGGGGGAGCGCCTGGGGCTGTGGAATGGGGAGTGGACGGTCTAACCCTCACCAGTGGGCACCCGGGGATGGACCTGGAGCAGTTCCGTCGCAATGGCGTGGTGGCCACCGCATTAAGGATTCGGGATCTGGCTGAGCATGGGGAACTTCGCACGGAGCACCAAGTCCCCGCCGAACTGATCCCACTGAGTGCTGGTGAGGTGACCAACGTGGCACTGCGCCGTGAACGGGAGTGGCTACCCCGAGCAGCGCCGAGAGAGGCAGTACCGGTTCCTGGCCGACACCGCCGTGGACCCCGATGATGAGGAAGACCTCGACATCGTCCTGGAGCACTTGCGCCGGGCGCGCAAGGCTGTCGCTGCCCGCCGGAAAGCCCCCACCAGCCACCAGTTGGACCTGGAAGAGCGCTGGAAGCGCCACGCCATGCTCATTCCCTATCGGTCATCGGGCTAGATGATCATCGCGACAGGGCGGTCGATTGGAGCTTCTATGTGGGCAGCCCGTCGATCCGGCGAGCCAGGTTCACGGCGTGATCACCCAATCGTTCGTAGAAGCGCGACAGCAAAGTCACTTGAGCTGCTACGGGCGCGGGCATCGCTCCAGTCGCGACCTCGTTGGTAAGGCGTTCGTGCAGCACGTCGATCTCCTCATCCGCCTCATCAAGCTCGTCGCAGTTGACCGTCCCATCGGTGTACGCCTTAGATGCTCGATTCCACATGTCGAGCGCCACCTCGGACATCCGCTGCACGATCCCTCGACTGGCAGGAGTCATCTCTGCTCCGATCCCCGTCAAAGATCGCTGAGCGATGTGCTCAGCCAGGTCGGCGCTGCGTTCCAGTTCGGGAAGAATCAGCAGCAGACCTACGGCCCAGCGCAGGTCTTCCGAAACTGGCGGCTCCCACTTGAGTCGCCGCCACACAGACGACTCAATCTCACCAGTCAAGTTGTCGATGGTCACGTCTCCATCGACAACGGCTTGCCCCATTTGAAGGTCCTCTCCCAGCAGCGCGACGGTGGATCGGGCTAGCGCCTCGGTTACAAGGGCGAACAGGAGGCTGACCCGCTCACCTTCGGGTCCCAGGTTCCGCACCCGAGGAGCCTACCCGTCGGACACCCGAGCCTCCCTACGACCTCATAGTTCTGTCGCCGCCGTCAGTGGGCGAAGACGCGAGCGCACCGCTCAGCGAGGTCTCGCGACTGAGGCCGGTTGGAACGGTCCAAGCCGCTCGGCCAGGTCGGGACGACGGTGCCGCCGTAGCTATGCGTCGACGATCAAGGCGGCTCCAGCCCACACCAGCAATCCGACGACGACGAGCAGCAGGAGTTCCACATTGGCCCACCCGCCCGGACCGGCTCATCGCTCCTCCACGGAGATGCCGAGTTCAGCAAGGACCAGGCGAGCACCCGTGACGATACGCTCACGGTTGGCGGGCGTGTCAGGGATGTTGTTATGGGCGAGCATCTCGCCGACAACGAGATACAACTTGTTGCCCGGTCGGCTATACACACCGGGGCCGAGCTTGCGGAAGCGCCGATCGTCGGCGTTCAAGCTGATCTATCAGGTCTCACGCCGTTCTTCACGACGTTCCTCTCGGCGTTCTCGACGGCGACGGTTGGGCATCAGGTAGGCCACGATCAGCGCAGGGAAAAATAGGAACAGGCTGAAGATGAAAAACAGCAGCCAGCTATGTCCTTTCCGCCGAGCGACCCGTGCGGGCCAGAAGGCCAGGAGCACCAAGACCAATAGGGCGAACAAACTTCCGAAGTAAATACCCCAGCCCCAGCCCTGTATTAATGCCGCCAGCACGAAAGCAAGTTACCGCGTTCTGCCGTGCCCTAGGGCGGATGGTGGGCACCCAACGAGAGCGACCTCTCCTCACCCGCCTTGGGGGCCAAGGCTATCCTTGGCGTTGAGCCACTCCTGGGCCTCGTCGGCTAGCGCGGTCGGCTGGTACGGCAGGAGCCGCTCGGTCAGGTCCGGGCGACGGTGCCTCCGTAGCCAGGTTTCGATGATTCAAGGTGGCTCCGGCCCACACCAGCACGAAGAAAACCACCATGAGGACGACCACAGACCTGATCCTAGATTTTCCGACGAGGTCAGGGAGGTAGGGATCAGCACCTGCGGCCAGGACGCACGGCTAGCTACCTTCTGAGGGTGATCAGCGACCCGTGGACTTACCCGGTCGCCTTTGTCGCTGCGCTGATCATCGCCACCGTCACCAGCCCAGCCGGGGTGAGCGGGGCAGTCCTACTCCTCCCGTTCCAGGTGAGCGTTCTCGGCACGCCGTCTCCCGCGGTCACGCCTACCAACCTGCTCTATAACGTCGTGGCGACGCCCGGCGCGCTCTACCGGTACTGGCGTCAAGGCCAAACCGGCGGCGTACTCACCCGCCAGCTTCTCCTCGGGACGCTGCCTGGGGTGATCGCCGGCTCGGTCATTCGGGTTGAACTCCTACCCGGCCCGCAGGCGGCAAACGCCATCATCGCCGTCGTCCTGATCCCTCTGGGCACCTATCTACTCGTGCGAAGGACCGCTACCAACCCGGGCGGCGTTGCCGCCTTGCTGCCGCTCGTCCCCATCGCCGCCATCGTCGGTTGCGTCGGCGGCATCTACGGCATCGGTGGAGGGTCGATCCTGGCCCCGATCCTCATCGGCGCGGGCCAGTCACCCACCGACGTTGCGCCGGCCACCCTCGCCTCCACCCTCGCCACCTCTATAGCCGGCGTGGCTACGTTCCTGGTGCTGGCGGGACTGCACAGCGGGTCGGTCGCCCCCGACTGGGGCATCGGCATCGCCCTCGGCGTCGGTGGACTCATCGGCGGGTATTGCGGAGCACGCATCCAGCCCCGACTGCCAGAGGAGACGATCCGGCGGTTGCTCGGAGGCATCGTTACCGCCATCGGTGTCCGCTACGCCTACCTCGCCCAGCGGGGCTGACGACCCATTGGGTAGTACGAGTTCCCTGGGGTTCTCTTGAGCGCCATCCTCCACGTCGAACAGAAGCTGGAGTTCGACTTCCGCCCGCTGTTTTAGATCTGCCAGGCGTGACGCCGGCACCCGTGGCCGTCGCCGAGGGGCGTGGTCTCCTTTCCAGGCGGGGCATTTTTTCTTGAGCCATGTTCTCGACCGAATACCGGGCAGGTACGGGGCGTCCAGGCGCTTCGCCACCACGCCTTCGTGCCCAAGCTCGGCGCACACGTTGAACCAGCGCGTCACCGTCGCCTGGGTGCCAGCCGTTCGTGGTCCAGGCCGGCCCGACCAGGTGTAGGTCATCGAGAAGCTGTTTGCGTTCGGCCAGAGGTAGCCCGGTGAGATCCTGGCCGTCGAGGTGGAGCAGGTCGAAGGCCATGAAGGTGAGCGGAAGCTCGCCGGCTGCCCAGCGCGCCGTGCGCCCGGTGTGCATCATCCGCGGCCCGAGGGCATAGAAGTCCACCTAGCCGTCGCGGCAAGCCACCAACTCGCCGTCGAGGATGACGCGGTGGCCGTCCAGGGCGTCCACCAGCCCGGTCAGTTCCGGCAGGGAGTCGCTCACCTGGCGACTGGTTCGGGTGCGAACCCGGAGGCTCCTGTCGATGTACACCAGCGCTCCGCCAGCCGTCCCATTTGACCTCCCATGAGTACGCGGCCGGGTCGCCCCCCGGCTCGCCGGTTGTCGCCAACATCGGCTGAAGGACAGCGAGCGTCACCGGACCCGAGTATCAAGCAGTGACGGACGATCTACAAGTGGACCGCCTATAGGCACAGTGGGCACCCATACCGCCACCAAGAGGGTTCGCCCACGCCGTTACCCGCAGGACGATCTGGCAGGCAGCCACCCAACCCTCTGCGGCCTTGACTATGCGCTCGATGGGAGCCTATTGTCTGGCCGCTGTTTAAGGGGCAATATTTGGGAGGGGTAACCATGAAGTTGGCGACAGTCGCGAAACTCGCGGTGGGGACCAGCGCGTCTGTGCTCGGGTTGATGGTGGCAGTACCGGTGGCGTCAGCGTGGTCACCGAGCAAGGTGATCGTGCCCTGTACCGGCCAGGCCGCGCTGGTGGCAGCAGTCAACGCGGCCAACGCCGCTGGGGGCGGCACCATTAACCTGGCTCCGGGGTGCCATTACTCCCTCACGTCGTCGCCCGATAACAGCGAGAACGGCCTACCGGCAGTCCAATTCCCGATCGGAGTGAACGGCAACGGGGCCACCATCGATGGCACTAACTCCTTCCGGGTGTTCGAGGTCGATGGTCCCGGCGGGAACCTCACCCTGAACAACGTGACCATCACGGGCGGGGCGGCGACGGACTTCGGAGGTGGCGTCGCCAACCTCGGCGGCGTCGTCACCTTGAACCGCACCCAGGTCACCGGCAACATGGCCGATGAGGCCGGTGGCGGCATCGCCAGCGCCACGTTCGATCCAACCAGTGTGGCCAAGCTGACACTTAATAACAGTGCCGTGACCGACAACAGCCAGACTCTGCCGCCTTCACAGGATCCGAACGCAGTCGGCGGGGTTGGCGGCGGCGGCATCATCAACCTGCTGGGCACCGCCACGCTGAATGGGAGCCGGGTGAGCGGCAACACCGCCAACGGTATGGTCGGGGGTGGCATCGCCAACGGCGACTACATGAACTTCTCGGGCACCACCAGCTTCCTGACCCTCAACCGAAGCCAGGTCGACGACAACAACGCGCCCAACGCCGGGGGCGGGGGCGGCATCCAGAACCTGCTCGGCTCGGTGACCCTTAACGGTAGCGAGGTGAACCGGAACACCGCCCCGAACGGTGCTGGCATTTCGAGCGGTAACGGCAACGGAGGGATGGCACCCTGCAACGGCACGGTAACCGTCAACTTCAGCCAAGTGGACAACAACACCGCCACCGCGCCCGCCCCCTCAGGACCGGGGGCCGGTCCCCCCATCGCGGCAGGTGGGATAGCCAATGGGTGCACCACCGTGATCAACAGCAGCCAAGTTGGTGGTAACACCGCCGCACACACCAGCGGGGCTGGCATCGTCAACCACGGCACCATGACGCTCAACCATTCCGTGGTCAACAACAACACCGCAGCGGGCACCGGTCCCCTCGCCTCGGGCGGCGGGATCCTCAATGGTGTGGCTCCCGGAGGTCAGAACAGTGGCATCCTGACTCTCAACAGCAGCCTGGTCATCAACAACACCGCCGGAGGCAACGGGGGTGGAATCGCCAACGGCTTGGGTCAGATGGTGCCAGGAGGGGCCGTCACTCTCAATCACAGTCTAGTGATCGGCAACAAAGCGGGAATCGGCGGAGGTGGTATCTTCAACGTGCCTGGCCAGGGGACCGGGACGGTGACTCTCTCGGCCAGCATTGTCGCCGCCAACCACCCCGACAACTGCGAGCCTCTGGGCACCATCGTGGGCTGCACCGGGTAACACATCCCTCGACGCGGCTAAACCTCGCCGAGGTGCGAGTAGCGGGTTCCTGGACACCCCGATATACCCCTTCACGGGGTGTCTAGGACTCCGCACCCCCAGGGCGCGTTCGCTAAGCCACGGTCCCGGCGACGTTCCCAAGATCCAACGAAGGCTCCCAACGACACGGGTCGCGGGATCAGCGTTCTTTGCCCCGAGGAGCTTGACGTGTCGCACCCGGCGTATCTGCTGCTCGGCCCCGATGCCCAGCGGGGCAGGGTCGCGGCGTGGGGTAGGGTGCTGGCCGGTCTCGCCCAGTCGGGGACGTGCGCCGGCATCCAGATCACCGAGTCCACCATCCCCGACTCCGGGCGCGGGATCGCCGGGTTCTACGCCCGTCAGGGGGCGCATCGAGGCGGGTGGGCGGAAGACCAATACGAGACGCTGCTGGCCGGCAACGCGGTGGGAGCATCGACCCACCGCACGACCATCACCCTGTCACTCGACATGAAGGCCGCCGCCCGTCAGGTCAAGGCGGCGGGGGGAGGTGTCGCCGGGGCGGCGCGGGTACTTGGCGGGGACATGGCGGCGCTGGAGTTCGGGTTGCGCTCGGCGGAGCTGCAACTCGGCGGCTGGATGGACCAGACCCGGATCGCGCATATCGTCCGCCAGGCGTTCGACCCGGCGTTAGGCGGCGAGTTCCAGCCGTCCACGCCGGGAGCAAACCTGGGTCTGGGGCAGCCGCCTCTGGTCCCGCATGGAAGCCCCGCAGGCCCACGAAGACGGCGGCACGCTTGAGTCGGTCGCGGGTCGGAATGAATCCACCAGCAGCATCCTTGATGTGCTCGGCAGCGCTTTGGAATAGTTCGACTGCAGTAGGTTGCCGTAACTTTGCTAGCAGCTGACTTGCCTGTGCTTCGCTCTTTGCAGTGTCGAGGCTCGCTGGCGTAGCGCTGAGGACGTCAAGCGCCACTGCAAAAAGGATGTGGTAGCGAGCTACCTTGAAGGCAGGATTGAGTCCGGTCCTGAATGCATTCTCCAACCTATAAGCGGCATAAGCGGCAGCGAGGTAAGGCAAAGGACGGTGATCGTTTTTGAAAATCTCGTCTCCGGCGATCGCATAGAGCCGACGCGGGAAGCGGGACGCGTCATGAGGTAGTCTCAGCCACATTGCAGCGGTCGCCTTCAACTGGTCAGCAATAATCCAGGCTCGAGCGGAGTCGACCGGGTGCAGGTCAACACCTCCCGCGCCAGCTTGGCGCGTTAGTTAGATGTGGGCGGACTCCGCTGGCTGGCGCCGGCTTTAGGTGAGGGTGCCGGCGAAGAGCGCGAGTAGTTCCTCCTAGTGACGCTCAGCGGCTGCCTGGTTGCACACCGGGAAGTCGGCCATCATCCACGCATGCAGTGCCTCGTCGTATATCTCGCAGCGGTGGTCGACGCCTGCGTCGCTGCCCGGGATCGATCGGGTCGACGCGGCTGTCGCTGCGCTGATCGGGCTGCTGGCTGTTGAAGGGCAGTGGAGCTCGGTTGGGCATCCTGATGAGGGAGTAATCCTGCTGCCAGTGTGGACCCCAGTCGCATTGCCGCCGACCATAGCTCGGCTGCTAGGCCCGTTCCAGCATCACCGATCAGCGGGTGGGCGTGATGCCTGCGGGTGCGGATGCGGTGCCGAGGTGCGACGCAGGTACCTGCCGGGCCATGACGCCAAGCCTGAAGTCTCGGCTGCTGAGCGCCTGGCATCTGGGAGACCTTGATGGAGGTCGGACGGGCCCCTTAACTGCCAGAAACCCCAACGGAGCACTTCCCGGACAACATCATTCTCATCCAGAGCAACGTGACCAACTTCCAGCTCCACGCCGGAAGATCTACCCCTGACTGCCGGAGCTCGCCCACCTGTGGGCTTTGCAGTTGCCATCCAACGGACAATTCGGGTCGAGGCTCGGCGGGGTAACCGGCACCCAACTGACAGTATCCCAAACCCGGAATTGCGAGCCCTCCGTAGAGGTTCAAGCTCGCCCCGACCGGAAGAGAGGGTGCCCGGTTGGGTGCGTTAGTGAACGTCATGCTGGAGGATGTGCAAGTATCAATGCCATGGCAGGTGGCGACAACGGCACACTCGCTGATCTGAAGTACAACGCGGCATCGAAGAGCTTGGAACTCCAGCGGGCCTCGGTCGACGAAATGAGGACGCGAACCGCAACCTTGCTCGCCGCGGCAAACATCGCCAGCGCCTTCCTAGCGAGCGGAGCCTCGAAGGGCAACCATGGATTCCCGATAAGGTTCTTGTGGGCGGTCATACCGTTCGGTCTATGCGTCGTGATGTGTGTCGTTGTGCTCTTCCCGAGACTACACTGGTCCTCCGGCTTGAACTCCGACTCTTTCGACGTCTATGCCAGTGAACCTATCGAGGTTACGAAGGGCAAACTAGCGCACGATCTCGAGACGCTTATTGCTGAGAACAATGGGCGGCTGAACTGGATGGGGTTCGAATTCAGTGTAGCAGCTATTGCGCTTCTATGGTCAATCTTGGCCTGGATCGCTCTAATCGAATAGCACATCGTCGTCTCTGGACCATCCTCGAACATGGAGCTCTCCTGCATTGAGATTGAGATCAAATACCCAGATCTGTCCACTAAGTGCCAGAGGTTAACGCGCGAGGCGTTCCTCGACGACACGGCTGCGCTTGTCTTCGCAAAGGATCTGATGACGGAGGGGGACCGACGTCTATTTGGGCGCCACGCCAATTGGCGGAAGAATCCATGTATCCTCCGTATCTTCCCTGATAGCCGCTCTCCCGAGGCGATCTGCCAGTCGGGAACACGGCACAAGGGGTTTGCACTGAAGCACAGGAGATCGTCGGGTCGCCTGAACAACATCATCTTCACATGGACCGACGACCAGAAGAAGCTGACCCGGCAATATGACGCAACGTGGCTCGGCCTGACAGCGGCGATCGTCTTCCGAACAACCTCATATCTGAAGGTGGCGACCAACGGCGTGGTGTACCGGGTGGGCGTCGAAGGGGATACCGAGGCAATCACTCATGGTCAGCTTCTCGAACACCAACCATTCCCACTGATGCCGAGAGACGGAAATGCGTGCGGCTTCGGCCCACTTGTTAATAACAAGGGCATCGGCTGATGGCGGGGCGTTGCCGGACGCAGTCGGGCGGACCATCGAGAATCAGCCGTCAGTGCCGCGCTCACGATTTTCGGCCTTCTGGCCTTTGGTGGGGTCCTGCCCCATCCAACTGGCGAGATCAAGGACCCCTACGTCGTCCATCGTGGTCCGGATCTGGAGCTGCGCCGATTGCACGGCGGAAGCAAGTATCACGTCGTCGAGGTCTTCCACGAGCCCGAGAAGTTGCAGTCACTTCTTGGCCACCAAGGGTTCGACGGCAACGCTCGATGCGACGCGCTGGTTCATCTTCAGAGGAGGGCGCCTCGCTGAGCGTGGCGCGCAGGCCGGGGCCACGCGTCCCATAACACTCGGTAGGACCGTCCTGTATCGGGGGCCAGGAAGTGTCCTCCACCGCCGGCCGGGAGGCACTTACCCGTACCCGGAAGTGCTTGCTGGACTTGCTCCGCCCGGCACCTGCAACCCTCTACGATCCAGCAACCATAAGGGGTTGACATGTGTCACAGAGAGGCGCCGCCCCGCAGACCGCTGAGGCGCGTTCTCTAGAAGGTCGGAGCGTGTCCCGTGATGTGGGTCACCTGACGGAACACATTGGTGCGCACTCCCGTCACGGTGGCCGCTCCGATGGTGAAGATGCCGTAGTAGTTGTCGCTGATGAAGTTGTGGGCGACCTTCATGGTCACCGGGTTCATGTCAGCGACGAGGACACCGGTGGTGTGGAGATCTGACGCGTCGTTGTGGGAGTTGTTGGTCCCGATCCGGTTTCCGGTTACGACGTTGCCGTTCATGTCACCGGGCTCGCCCGCGACAAGGACAACCCCCGGGTGCCCGTTGCCGTTGAACACGTTTCCCGCGACCAGATTGTTGTACACCCCACCGGTCGCTACTGAGGCGCCGTCGGCGAGGATGACGCCGCTTCCCGATGACGCGTCGGGAGCAGTCGGGCTTCCAAGTCCATTGTCGTTAGAGATGTTGCCGACGACCACGTTGTCGAAGATTCCGACTCCGGTGTGCTCGGCCAGGTCGATGCCGCACCCGCCAGGGTTGTCGACGGCCACATCGTCCACGATCAGGTTATGGGAGGCCAGCACACCCAGATCGTCGGAGATATTGACCCCGACGCCGTTGCCAGACGCGTAATCGTGCGTGGCGGCGGAATAAGAAGTGCTGTTGAGATCGATTCCGTTACCAAGGTTGTTGAGGGCCGCGTCGTGAGTGATGGTCACGTGGTTGGCCGGAACCGGCGCGCCATTCACGAACCCGGCGGTGATAATCCCGTCGCCCAACATCGGGTTACTGGCGTTCTCCACCGTGAAGCCCGATACGGTAACCCATGATGTGGCCACGCCTATGCCGTATACCTGTCCGGTAGCATCGACCACCGGGTTGCCCACGCCGAGAAGGTTGACGGCGCGATCCACGGTGGCGCTCTCCTGGTAAGTCCCGGGACACACGATCACCGTTCCGTGAAGGGGCGCCGCTTCGATGGCGGTCTGGATAGAGCTGTAGGCAGCAGTTGCACAGGAGTGATCGGCCGCCCCAGCGCTGCCGGTGGTCGCCACGAACACGGACCTGCCGAAATGGCCAGGTGAAGCACTGGCCGCAACCGTGCCGAGGCCCATAACAGCCACGCCCACAGAACCAGCCAACAAGCCACGCATCATGGTCCTACGCATGATCACTCCCTTCGACAACCCCGCCCAGAGGATACCCATCGACATTCCCGATGTCCAGAAGTAACCGCTTTCATCTGACGTCCTGCGCGCCGAACTTGCGGCTCGGATCTCTGAGCGGGTCTCTGCCCAGAACAAGCGCAACCGACGAGCACTGACAGCGACCAAGCGCGCACTCAGGGCATTCCGGCCTTAGCTGTTGGGTGGCAAGTGCCAAGGAGCACTTTCGACCCGGGCGTGTCCCGGAACCATTTATGCCGAATCTGGGGTACTCCACAAAGGCACCGCCGGGTCGATGAGACGCCTATTCGCCGGTACGGAGAGCCGCCACGCCGTCACTCACATCACGGGCTCGGCGACGGTACGGATTGCAGCGGCCGGCGATGATCGACCGCCTACGAGGCCTGGCCGCTCGCCGGCGAGAGTGCGTCTGCCGCCGACGTGAGCGGGCGGGAGGGACTGTTCTCGGGTGTTGGCACTAGCCGAGCGCGGACGCCTGGCGGCGTTGCGAGTGCGGGTCCTGGTGTTGGGCCGCCTGGAGGTGCCACGCCCCGACGGGCCCGAGCGGGTCGCGCTGGCGGGTGAGGCGGCACTCGACGCGGGCATGTCGGCGCTCGCAGTCGTCTCAACGGACGATCTCGCCATGTGATCCGCCCCGGATTGTGGGTCAGTGACGGTCGCTATGCCGCTCGATGCGAGTGCAGCCGGACCCCTACTTTACCGACCAACCACTCCCGAATTGGTTGATCGAGGATGTCCCGAGTTTCGTGGAACTTCGGTGACGGCCCGTGGCTGTTCAGGCCACTTCTTCATCGTATTGGTTGGGTGTGACGGTCATCTTGGCGACTTCGGCGTCGAGGGCTCGGCGCAGAGCCGGCAGGTGCAAGAACCCGTTGACCTTGCGGAACTGTTTGGTGGCTTCGAGCATCCCTGCCGCGCACCAGCGCAAGGCCATCTGACCGTCGCGCCAGCGTTTGACGTTCGTGCTGTGGTCTCGGCAGATCTCGATCATCGACTCGATGGGGTTGGTCGAGCGCAACGTTCTGGCCAGGGTGGGCGGCACCCCGAGGCGCATGACGGTGAGGGTCTCTTCGAGTCCTTCGCGCAGCGAGCCGGCCGCGCCGGGATGGGTGCGTTCGAGTTGGCGGGCCAGGTCCTCCAGGGCGGCTTGGGCAGCCAGGGCGGTGTCGAGCCGGTAGGCGGCGTGCATCTTCGACGCCACCGTGTCAGCCAGCCCTTTGGGCAACTTGGCCTTGACGTTTCTGACCTTGTGCAGTTGGCAGCGAGCGATAATGGGATGGTCGAACACGGCTCGCACCGCGGCGGCCAGGGCCTTGGCGCCGTCGATGACGACTAGGACCGGCCGGGTCACGTCCAAGCCCGCGGTCTCGAAGGCCGACGAGCAGATCGGTGACCAGCGTGGCGTTCTCGGTGGAGCCTTCCACCACTGCGAGCGGATGTTTGGTGCCGTCGACGCCAATGCCCAACGCCACCACGCACAGATGGTCGGCAAAGTGCACGCCGTCGACCATGAGCGCCACCAGATCGAGCTCGGCCAGGTCCCGGGCCAGCAGCTCGGCCAGGGCCGATTCGGTGGCGGCCACGAACCGGCGCGACACCGCCGACTTCGACGTCGACCGCGCCTCGGCCTCGACGGCGGCGCCGACCGGCTCGAGTCCGGCGGAGTAGCGGCGGGTGGACAGCTTGGCCAGCATTCGGGTCATGGCCATCTCGCCCAGCAGCTCCGTGCCGTTGAAAAGTTCGTAGGCGGCAACAGGCACTTCCGCGGTCCCGTCGGCGGTTCGCACCCGAGGCCGGCGCACGCTCACCCGTCGACCTCCCAAGCTCACCGACCCGTCCTCGCTGCCATGCCGGACCGCCCCACGGTCGGGCAGATGCTTACCTTTCGGGCCGCAGATCTCGGTCACCGACTCGTCCATCAACACCTGCATCACCTGCAGTCCGGCACTGACAGCCATAGCCAGCAGCCCTTCGCGCGTCGTTGCGGCGATGTCGGCCATCGCCACGTTCACACTCGCCGGCACCGGGATCGGCCCGTCGAGCTGTTCGGTCTGGTAGTCCTTCATGTGGTGGTCCCCTTGCTCTCGGATGTACTTGGCGGTACGCCCGACACCTACCACTCAGGCAGGTATCGAGCGGGGGACCGCCACCTCAAAATCCACGACTACCGGGACAACCTCGGTTGATCCGAGCAAAAAACGCGCCATTGCGAGATCGTCGAGGCGAGCGACCAGATCGACGGCGATGCGCTCGGCGGTCGTCCTACCGTCAAGGAGGGAACACTCGCCCCTAACGTCGCCACGGCGTGTCCCAAACGCAGCCGGCCGACCGTGGCATATCGCCGGGTCATGGTCGCGCCGTTTAGGACGGTGCGCTGATCGTCCGGTCAGTGACGAACTCGCGGATCTGTGAGCCGTGTCCGATCGTGTGGCCGATGGCCGCGGTGATGATCCACGCGTGCGGTTGGCCGCTGTACCTGTGAACCGCAGGCAGAGGCGTCTCACGTCTCTCTTCCGTCATATCCGCCACCGAGTCGTGCACCCGCTGACGGTAGTAGCCGATATAGCCGACCATCTCGGATCGGTTCCAAGCCCTCGGGAGCGTCGTCAACAGCCAGTGCGGCTTCCCCGCGAACGGTGGAGGTGGAGCCCACGGACCCAACTCACCGGTGAGGTCGTAGTCGAGGCATTCGAGGCGTGCCATGCGACGCTCCACGGGGTTGAGCGTTGCTGGACCAAGGCGCGGCGCTGAGCCGGATCAGCCACGGGCTTCCCATCGGGTCCGAGCGGTGCCGGGCCAAACAGATCTGGCGGCACCTCCCACATGGGGGTCTCCCACAGCTCGTCTGTACACTCTCCCACGGCCGCCGCCAGCAGGTCGAGGGCCTGTTCGAAGCTTTGAACGAGGCTCTCCACCCAGATGGACGCCACCCGGGCGACGGTAACACAGCGTCATGTTCCGGAGCGGCCGTGATGCCAGGATCGACGGTCACCGGCGCCATCGGGTCACCGGGTCCGGCGGTGTCCCCGAAGACCAACGGCACGCGCCGCAGGGCACTGCCCCCGGTTATTCATCATGGAACGGCGTCCCAGTTAAAGGTTGAAAGAACCGTGAAGGAGCCGTTTGAATGTGTACGCCCGGCGGGCCGAAGATTCTTCTTGACAGCGAGCCTCCAGCCCCCGTACCTCCGACTGCCCCGCCTCCAGCCAGACCACCCCGGAGGGGGCCCCGGTCCGGCTGGCGCCGTGCCAGCCTGCACAGGGACTATCTCGCTGTAAAGAACAATCCCCGCCCCACCTCGTCGTGTGGCTGGGAGGCCGACTCCCTCAAGTCCGCATCTTCGTGGATCATTCGTGACGGCGTATGGCACGAAAGTTGCCACATACGGATGAAGGGAGTCGACCAGTGACCAGTTTGGCCCATCGCGGGTTCGTGCATCTAGGCATGGACGTGTCCAAGGACTCGATCTCGGTAGCGATCCTGCACCCCGACCGGGACGTGGCGGCGGTGGAGAAGATCTCCTCTGACAGCCGAGTCGGTCCGCCGGTTGGTCAAGAAGCTAGGACGTCCATCGGGGATCTGGGCCTGCTACGAGGCCGGGCCGACCGGATACGACTTATACCGGCTGCTCACCTCGATGAAGGTGCGCTGCGACGTGGTAGCCCCCTCGCTGGTGCCCAAAGGCAGGGGGGATCGGGTCAAGACCGACAAGCGTGATTCTCGCCGCCTGGCCGGGCTGCACCGGGCCGGTCAGCTCACCCCGATCGCCGTTCCCAACCCCGCCCAGGAGGCGGTGCGGGATCTGTGCCGCACCCGGGGGGACATGGTCGAGGACCTGACCCGGGCCCGAAACCGGCTGACCAAGTTCTTGTTGCGCCACTCGATGATTTACCGAGACGGGACCAACTGGACCATCCGCCACCAGCAGTGGCTGTCAGGGCTGCACTTCGAGGATCGAGCTCTGGCCGCCACCTTCGCCCACTACCGCTCCACCGTCCAGCTTCGCGACACCGCCCTGGAGGCGGTCGAAGCCGACCTGCGCCCCTATTTCGCCACCGACCCTTTCGCTGACGCCGTCGCCCGCCTGGGCTGCTACCGGGGTGTCAGCCATATGGGAGCCCTCTGCTTGGGAGCGGAGGTCTTCGACTGGCAGCGCTTTCCGACCGCCCGAGGCTTCATGGGCTTCACCGGGCTGACCTGCAGCGAAAACTCCACCGGGCTATCCGAACGGCGAGGAGCGATCACCCGGGCGGGCAACAGTCACGTCCGAGCACAGCTGATCGAAGCCGCCTGGTCCTACCAGCACCGGCCAGCGTTGGGCGCCACCATCCGAGCCCGCCAAGACGGCGCCCATCCGGCCAGCGTGGCTCGCTCTTGGGCTGCCCAGAACCGTCTATCCAAGCGGTTCAGTACTCTGTCCGCCCGCAAGAACGTCAAGTCAGTCGTCGCCGCCGCCGTCGCTCGAGAACTCGCCGGGTTCCTGTGGGCCGAGATGACCGCCAACGACTGAGCCCATGAACCCTGATCTCGATCACGGCCAACGATCGGCGCAGCTGTGATCGACCCATCCGCGACGCGCCGGAGCACCGCCGCAGCAGAATCGACCCTCGACCCGTGTATCTCCAGCGGAACGGCAATGTCCGCCATGGAGGACGTTATTCTGAGGCAACCATCTGCGAATGGATTAACTGCGATCTCGACTCGCGTACAGCATATTGGCGGAGTTCCGATCCCCCGGCTTCCGGCGCGTCGCCAACCACCGACACGCCCACCCCCCCGACCCTCGCTCAGCGAGTAGCAGCCTCCAAAGCCGACTGCCAGACAAAGCCCGTTTCCGACAAGACCTTGATGCCTCGCGCTCGAAAATCAAGCCAAACAGGGGACTTGACAAACCCTTCCACAGCATACGGATCGCTGTCCTCTGCCTAGTCCTCTCCGGAGAACCTTTCCCAGGCTGACTGGCGGGCCATCCCGAGTGCTTCGCCAATCCGTGCCCAGCTGACGCCACGCTCTCTCAGAGCAGCGACATGGTGTGCGACGGCGCGATCGACGTTCTGATGGGCTGCGTGGGCACGTACCATCTCCGATAAGAGGGCCTCGTCAGACAAACCCTCCCAAGCCTTGATCGGGGGAGGAACCCGCGACTTGGATGACCGAGTGGCTTTCGAAGCCCCGGTCTTCTTGTGATCGACTTCTTGGGCGATGATCTGGTTGCAGAGGTCTATGCACTCGTTGCAGATGTAGACACCCGGACCGGCGACCAGCTTGGCGACCTCGGACTGGTCCTTGTTGCAGAACGAACACGTCAGCACATCCAGCTCCGCGGTGGGTGTCACTCGCCTCCTCCTCATGCTCACACTTAGTCAGGTTACGCCTGACTCGATCGTCAGGGTAAGCATGACGGTACAGAGAGTCAAGGCATTAGCAAGGTGCCCTCGAAAACCGTTCGAAGAAGTCCCCCAACGTCCGTGGACTACCTAGCACCTGTCGCCGGATCGTAGGCTGGCCCAGTGGAGCAGCGCGACTGGGTGGAATGGCACCGAGACTACGATGATCCAGGTTCGCTGCTCTCGCGGCGGCTGGAACTCGTGCAGGGGCACCTCCGCGCCGAGCTCGATCATGCCTCCGCCGGGGACATACGGCTGATCAGCCTGTGCGCCGGGCAGGGTCGGGACGTGATCGGCGTGCTGGCCGGGCATCCGCGTCGGGACGAAGTGCGCGCCCGGCTGGTCGAGCTGGACGAGCGCAACGTTGGGGTCGCGCAGCAGGCAGCGCGGTCGGCTGGGCTCGGCGGCGTCGAGATACTGCAGGCTGACGCCGGGATCACCGATGCCTACGCGGGCGCGGTCCCCGCCCAGATCGTCATGGTGTGCGGAATCTTCGGCAACATCACCGTCAGCGACATCCAGCCTACGGTGGCCGCGCTGCCCAGCCTGTGCGCGCCCGGTGCGTTGGTTCTGTGGACCAGGCACCGTGGGTCGCCTGACCTGACCTCCGCGATCCGGTCCTGGTTCGCGGAGGCGGGCTTTTGCGAGGAAGCGTTCGACATCAGCGACGACGGTTTCATGTCGGTGGGGGCGCACCGGCTGACGGCGAGCCCGTCGCGCTGATGCCCGGCCAATGGCTGTTTACCTTCGTGGCCAGGTCCTGAGCCGGGGCGGTCCGTGCTGGCGGGCGTTGTCTCGAACAGGACCGTATCTACACGTGGGTGTTGGACCATCAACAGGGGGGCCAGCCAGGCGTGCAAATGGTTTTGCCGCGACGCCGATTACGACGTCTCTCTCGAACTGCACTGTTCGTCAACTTGGGATTGACGAGTCATGTGGCAACGTAGAGTTGACGTATGACTTCGTTCCCCGCTCCGCTCGAGAAGCTGATTGCCTACGTTCGGTCTCTACGACCCGATGCCGGCCCCCTCGGCCACCTTTCCGATGCCGTCGCCACAGCTCAGGAGCTGAGCGACCAGGCCGATGCCCTCATCGGCTACTTCGTGGATCAGGCAAGAGGCTCGGGCGCTTCGTGGAGCCAGATCGGCGCCGCGATGGGTGTGACCAAGCAGGCCGCACAGAAGCGGTTCGCCGCGGGCGATGAGCCGTTGCTGCCGGAAGGGAAGGCCTTCTTCGGGAGTGCAAGAGGTGACGTTGGACTTCGACTCCGACTACGTGTTCAGCCGCTCCCGTCGCCGCCAAGGCGCTGACCGCACCTATAACAAGGGGTACGCGCTGCATTCCGCTGTTGTGTTTCGACGCCCAGACGGGAGCGGCCGTGCACGCCCGACTGCGCCGTGGCAAGGCCGGCGCCTCCACCGGCATCTGCACGTTTGAACCAGAGACGCTGCGGGCTGTCCCAGATGGTGTCAGGGTTCGGGCCCGTTTCGACTGCGGCTTTACTCCGGGGCTTTGTTCACTCAGCTCGAGGCCGCCGATGTCAGCTATCTGTGCGGCACCCCAAACACGGCGCCGGTGCTGGAGGCGGCGTCACAAATTGCCGACGACTACTGAGTTTCTCGCCTCGACAAGGAAGGCCAGATAGCCGAGTTCGGCTACCGCATGAAGACCGGGCCATTCCGGCGCGACCTCCGGAGGAGTCCCACCGTCGTCCACAGAATCACCCCTACTCGAATACTCGGGTGCCTCCGAGTACCTGTCCACTATTTCTTTCCACGTCCGCCAACTGTTGGGGTGAGCGCCAACTCACTGCCAAGAAGGTCGGGCGCCTCGTCCGTTTCCGTCCTCAAGACCTTGACCGCTTCATTTAGGCGAACACTGACCTCGCCGTCGGCGGGGTCCGGCCGCCACCGCCATCAAGGTCGGCGGTCGGGTGGCAGATCGCATACGGAGCGCTGTCTAAGCGGAGGTGCCGGCCTGCTTCTCTTGGCCGATCTCAGACACTTCAGCCGAGGCCATTGCTCCGTCGAGAGACCGGTCGGACGCAGCTCGGTTGGCGCGACATTTTCAATCGCTCTGGCTTCTCGGGCCTCGATCGGGCGGCCAGGGAGGTCCTCGGTATGGTCTCGACGCCCTGTCGAGGCGGGGCTTCGTCGAAACGACGACCGACGTGAACTGACCCAATCTTCCCGAACTTACGGCATCGCCGTTGAGAGAAGTCGGCCAATCTGGCAGCGCATCTAGCGAATGGACAGCCTCATCGCAGCACTCACCGGATGGCGCCCGATTCTATGTCCTTCCGGCGCACCTGTGGCTTTTCTGCCCGGGAGCGATTGCTTCAGGCCGAAGATCGTCAGGTCAACCCACAGATCTTTCATCATAAAATTGATGCTTGTAAGTCGCCAGACCGTCAGGGTATCGTTATCAAGTGGCCGTTGGCCGCGGGCGTTGCCAGCGCGGACGGATGGTTGCTGTTGGCGCCCCGACGACTCAAGCAGTCGCCGGAACGGCCGGAGCGGAAGGGAGACCATGGAAACCGAAATATCCGGGCATGGTGTCGAGACGATCGAGCGTTGCCCGTTTCGGGAAAACGTGAGCCTCCAGGATGGCCGAGTCCTCGACCACGACCCCTACGAGGCCTTCTTGGAGTTTCGAGAGTCGGAGCCGTTCTGGGCCGACTACGACGGCGGGACGTGGGTGATCACGCGCTACCAACACGTGCGAGAGGTGCAGCAGGACTATCGGACGTTCACCCACACCCTGCCGAAGTACAAGTTGAGCGACCCTTTGATGCCCTCGGAGTTCGACCCGCCGTTCCAGACCCAGTTGCGGAAGATCGTCTTGCCCCTGATGACCGCAGCGAAGATCGATCCCCTGGAGCCGAAGATGCACGATGTGTGCCGGAACCTGATCGCCGGGTTCAAGAACAAGGGTCATTGCGACGCCATCGAGGACTTCGCCCGGAAGTACCCGATCGCCATCTTCGGGGAGCTGTTCGGCCTGGCGCCCCAGCGTCGCGAGGAGTTCCGGCAGCTGGCAGAAACCTGGTTGCATGACGTGAGTCGGCGGCAATGGGCGTGGACGGAGATCCGCGCCATCATCGGCGGCGAGCTCGAGGAAAGGCGCGTCTGCCCGAAGGACGACATGTTGACCGGGATCGCCCTCGGTGAGATCGACGGTGAGCTGATCGACGTGGATACCGGCATCAACCTGGCCGCCACCGTCTTCTTGGGCGGGCTCGACACGTTGCCGTCAAACATCGGCTGGACGTTGCGGTTCCTGGCCAACAACCCAGGGCATCGCCGCCGGATCACCGAGGACCCGACGTGCGTGCCCGGCGCGGTCGAGGAGTTTTTCCGGCGCTTCCCGTCGGTGGCCAAGAACAACTGCCCGAGCCGCCCGCGACGTGGAGTTCCACGGCGCCAACATCAAGAAGGGCGACCTCATCCACACCATCTTGTTCCTGGCCAACTGCGACAGCGACGTGTTCAGCGACCCGCTCACCCTCGACTTCGACCGCCAAAGCAACAAGCACATCGCCTTCTCCGTCGGCTCGCACCGCTGCCTGGGTTCGCACCTTGCCCGTCACGAACTCGCCGTGGGGCTCCAGGAATGGCACGCGGCCATCCCGGACTACCGCGTCGCCAATCCCGACGCCATCACCTACACCGGCGGCGTTCTGGCCATGACCTACCTCCCCCTCGAATGGGGCACCTAAACGTGGGACAACGACCCGTGACCCTTGGCGGAGCGACGAGGACGGGTCGCGGTGATCATTTTGCGGCCCGGTTGTGAGTCAGAAGAGTTCGGCGGCCCGCTCGCCTATCGTCACAGCGGTTGCGGCCAGGCCGCGCCGGATGATATCCGGCACGATCTGATGGTCGTGAACCGTCATCGCCTTAACTCGACTGTGGCGTAGCCTGTCGTGGTCGGTTCCCCCCGACCGTTTCTGGTCAGTACTGCGAGGCGGACCAGAGCCGTGTCAGCTTTGGCTTCTATCTTTTCGATCACTGCTCGAGCCGTCAGGGTGTCGCCGGGCCACACCTGGCGGGCGAAGCGGACGCCGAACTGCCGAAGGGTGTCGTTGCCGAACCAGTCAGTGAGAAGCCGGCCGGACATGCCCATAGTCAACATGCCGTGGGCGAAGATGGTGGGATAGCCCGCTACCACCGTGTTCCATATCTCGTCGGTATGTTGTGGCGAGAAGTCCCCTGAAGCACCCGCGTACAAGAGAATCTGCCCCCGGGTGAGATTGTCGACGAGGACCATCTCACGAGCATCACCGACGGCCAGATCACTTGCGCCCACGATAGGAACCGGATAGCTCGGTACTGCAGTGGACTCCAGGGCGGATCTGACCGTCGTCGTGCCCTCGATCCCGGCTTTCGGCACAGCCCCGGCTGTGTCGATCTTATGTTCGGTTCGGACGCCGACCGTCGTGCTGCGGACGATGAGGTCCTGATTCTTGCTGTACTCGACGATGCGCTCGAAGAACCACAGGCGGCCACCGCGAGCGCCGTGCTTCTCCCAACTCCGACCGTCGCTCGTGCGCACATCCAGAATGTCTCCGGCTCGCAGCAGACCGAAATACTCGAGGTGTGTCTCGGCGTGGAAACTTGTCCCACCGCTCTGCCCAGGCTCAAGGGTTACCGTCGGCGGGGTTCCCCCCACTGGGACCGCGCCCTAAGCCGAACCACACCTGACCTATCCGAGGGCGAAGCGGGAAGTCCGGGTCATAGTGCATGCTGGCCTCTACGAACGTTGGCGGCGCGATCACCTCGGACCGCTCGTCGCCGCCGTAATAGGCGGGATTTGGGTCGCCGAGGGCTCGGGCGAACATCATGATGTGTCCAGCCTCGATGGGAAAGCGTCTAGCCGCCACCGGCGGGGACCTCCCTTTTCGGGTTCGTCCTGTCGTGAGTTTGATCCAATCGAATTCCCTCCTGCCGGAGCAGGACCTTCTGTACCTTCCCAGATGTGCTCACGGGCAGATCGTCTCGGAATTCGATGTACCTGGGTATCTTGAATTCGGCTAAGCTCTTCTGGCACCAAGCCCAAAGATCGTCCGGGCTCACCGAGACGCCATCCGCAGTGACCACGATGGCCTTGGGTTCCTCTCCCCGAAATTGGATCGGGAACCGAAAATACCGTGGCGCGCACCACCCCCGGATGTCCAGTGAGAACTCCTTCGATCTCGCTGCAGGCCATATTCTCTCCGCCTTTGCGGACCAGGTCCCTGAGGCGATCCAAAAAGTAGATGCTGCCGTTAGGACCGCGCAGGCCCTGGTCACCGGACCTGAACCAATCACCGTCGAACGCCGCCTCGGTAGCAGCCGGGTCGCCCCAGTAGTAGCGCACTCCGCCCGGCGACTTGACCAGAATCTCGCCTATCATCCCCTGCACTGCTGTCTCCGCCTCGCCGGCGATCTTGATGTCGCAGCCCGGTGTCGGCCAGCCCGCAAATGGTGCCTCGGGCCGGTAGCTCTGATAGAAGGACATCTCCTCGACTGCCGTACCGTGCGGAACGATCACCGGCACACCAGTCTCAGTACTCCCATAACAGTGCCCGGGCCCGCGCACCGGCCAGTCTTCCATTGACTGTTCAGGCGTCGCCGCTTGCAGGATGGCTCGCATGGTGGGCACCAGACACGTATAGGTGGCGCCGCAGCGATCAAGGTCTAGCCAGAAGGTTCTCGGACTGAAATGGGTAGCCAGATGTGCTCGGCCCCCTGCCAGCCAGATCACCAATGTCGTGTGGCGAAGGCCGGACTGATGGTAGAGAGGAGTGACCACATAGGCCACGTCAGCGGGGCCAAGGCCGATCGCTCGTTGCACCGCGTCCCAATGGCTCACGATACCCGCGTGGCTAAGCGCCACGCCCTTCGGATCGGAGGTCGTTCCAGACGTCCACGCCACTTCGAAGATCTCGTCCTGGTTCGGATGCGCACCCCCGTACGGGCAGAAGCCGAGAGTTCGTCGAACCGAACACAGCCTTCGACTAACTGCTCCCCCAGGACGACAATCGGTGGATCGATACCGGCCAACTGTTTCGCCTCCAGGACCCGGTCCACATCGTCCGCATCCGTCACCACCGCACCCGCGTTCAACCGTGCCAGCATCTTGGACAATTCCAGTGGGGTCAACCTAGGGTTCAGCATGCTCGTAGTGATGCCCGACCGCGATCCCGCCAACCAACACATCAGCACCTCAGCCCTATTCTCCGAAATCACCGCCACTGGTCGCTCATTGCCCCTCACCATCGCTCGGAACCCTGAGGCCAGCCGCTCCGCTTGATCACACAGGTCGTTGTACGTCCATACCCGGTCATCCGTGGACAGAGCTATCTGCTCGGGCCGCAACCCGCCAAGGCGCCGGAGCTGCAGGAATAGCGTCGACTCAAGAAGTTCCACTCGCCACACCTCCTCGTATTAAGACCATTCACAGGCAACCAGCATCCAACATCGGCGACCACATACATCTGTTGATTCAGGGCGACTTCCTGAACCCGTCAGATACGAGAACAATCTGCCTTATACATCCACTATTACCGCAAGGTCGTCCTCGTCTCGTCGCTCTCGAGCATAACCACAGCCTCGCGAACCAGTGCGTGACTCACCTCAAGAGACGAAGCGGTCGCGGCCAAGTCGAGCCGCTCCCCACTGCGGAGATTTCCGTTGAAGAGCTCTAACATCACGGACTCAAATACAGCGTCGCTGACTCTGCGGCGCACGATCGAGCGACTCTGCGTAGGTAACGGAGGCTCTCGGCTCGATAAAGATGCGTTGACCATAGAAATTCTACACCTTCCTCACGGCATATCCGAAAGCACCATATCTACAACTGAACGACGGCTACGCATATAAATGACCTCGCCTTCCGACCTGTCACACACGAATAAGCTCGCCGAGCCCCGAGGCGGGGGGGTAAGCCTCGGGAACTCGACCAGGTTAAGCGTCGATGCTCCGCCCACGTCTCTCCCGTCCTTCCGCAGCCGATCTCTATCCGGGTCAGTCACGATAGAGAGAGCCTATTTCAACTCGACGCGCGGGTGCACCAACCTCGTCAGCTGATGGGATCGGGAAGATCACGCCGGTTTCCCCGGCCAACTTCTGAAGCTTGGCCACTACTCTAGGCGGATTGGCACCCCGTTAGCTCTCCGCTCGATTCTGCAGCGAGCCCGCCTTTCTCCGGGTAGAAGCACCGATGTCGATCCGCCTCTTGGCGTCAGCGAATGAATGTGATCAGCGAGGCGACCCATCTCATATTCGAAGTCTTGCGGGTCAACGAAGACGTCGATACGCCAGGCGGCGAACCATTGTCCCTGCGACCAATGCGGCGACGAGCCGATCTGCCAAAGACCTGACCCATTGCCCGACAATATGCCCAAGGCGTCGACCATGAGGGCAAGTCCGTAACCTTTGTGTCCGGCGACCGTGCCCCCGAGGAGCTCGAATGATCCCCCGGCCCGGATCGCACCCGGGTCGGTCGTCGGCTTGGTCTCTCTATCGATCACCCAACCCTCCGGAATCTGCTCGCCGAGAGCCATGGCTGCCAATATCCGAGATCCGTTGACGGCGGTCATGGCGATGTCGAGCACGAGCGGAGGGCCGTTGCCGACCGGGGCCGCGAATCCGAACGGATTTGTTCCGACAGCCTTGCCGATCCCGTTCGGCGGGAATACAGCAGCCGGTGTATTCGAGGACACCATCCCCATCATCCGACGTGCCGCGGCCATCTCCGCGGTAGGCGTTCGCTCCGAAGTGCCGGGCATTTCTCACGGTTACCATTCCGATTCCGGACTGCTCGGCCTTGGCGATCGCCGCTTCCATCGCCCGATAGGCAATCAGCGGACCGTAGCCGTTCCCCGAGTCCCAAGCGGCGGCAACGGGCGAGTCCCGCAGGACCGTAATGGTGGCCCGCACGTCGACCTCACCGTTCTGAATACCCACGGCGTGGTGCGCATGGGGACCGAGGAGGGCGATCCCATGGGTATCGATACCGGTGAGGTCGGCGTCGTGCAGGACCTCGGCGCTGACTTCAGCATCTTCACGAGACATGCCCAGTGCCATCAGGGCCTCCGCAATGAAGCGCCGAAGTCCTTCGCTAGGGTAACGGTCCATTCTTATCTCAACCTCGCTTTTGTGGCCGCTGATCGACTAGGCAAACAGAGCTCTCGTTTGCCTACCAGACGTCCCCAGGACGATTTCACGGTTGTACGAGGGACTCGTAGTTGGTGGGAGTCGCACTGTAGAGAACGTCCTGATCGTTTTTCACGCACGACATGTATCCGTTGAAGTTTGTCACCCGGGGAAGTCGGGAATTGTCCGGTCCCCCCTGGAGACCAACTGCCGATGATGGGCGTGTTCACGTTGTGGGCGCTTTCCATGGCATGAAGGAATGCTGTCGAACTGTACGCATGTATTGAGCTGCGATCTCGGCGATGACCTGGACCGCCCACCAGCCGAGGACCGGGCTCCCTCGCACACTGTTGAGATTCACGTTGTTGTCGCCGGCCGCCTTCTCCGCTTCGAGATCCGATTTCATCTCTTGCAGGGCGGGGAACTGATTGATGGCGGTGTAGGGGGGCAGGGGGCCGACAATACAAAGGTTGGAGGCGCCGGCACCTAGTTTCGGATAGTCGCTTGTCTCGATGCCACCCTCGTTGTCGAAGAACTTCATGTTGTGCCTCCTGCCGCTTCCGTAGTGGTAATCATCTGGATGATCCCCGATTCACCCGAGAGAAGGATTTCACCGTCGGCGCCGCTTTCGACAGCCTTCGTGGCCAAAGGTGAGTAGTCAGTGGCGGTCAGGCTGATACCAGCTTCGCCAACGATGGGGATTCCACCATTCTTGGCGGCTCGCTGGATAAGGGCAATGATGGGAGCACCGGCGGGGTTGATGGAATAGGCCAGGAACAGCTTATGCAGACCAAGTTGTTCGCGAAACGCGATCACGGCCCGGTACTCGAAGGCGGCATTCCCATCGATCGGAAACGCATTCGCGGTCGATTCCAATCCATCCTGGGGAGTCCGACGACAATCCGACCTCAGCGACGTCGCCCTGGTTGAGGACCGCTGTCATCTCGGTGCCGCCTGTTGAGCTCCAATCTTTGGCCTAGCCGACCACGCGGCTTGTTAGCCATCTTGCGGGCGCATGCCGAGGCGGTATTGGGGCTTCCTCCCTCGTTGCACCAGTCGACCGTGACGGGATGCCCATCGATCCCCCCGTGGCAATTAACTCCACGAGCTCCGGCACGGATTGCAGCCACGACGTCGGGGTCGTTTTGTTCTACGGTTCCTACCGGATGGATCGATCCGATGACGATTGGAGTTCCAGTCGGGTGGGCACAGCTGGTGGCACCAACGGCGGAGGTGGCGGTGGTGGCGGTAGTGCCGCCCGAGGCGGCGCTTGGTTTGGTACTGCTCCCGCATGCGCTGGCTGCAATGAGAACGATCACCGCAACCAGGGCAACTGGCGCCCGCATCCGAAGCATTCTCATTCGTGTTCTCCTTGTGAGGTGGGTTGAGTCATAGAGCGTTGTCGGCTGGTTCGGAAAGGCGAGTCGCACGACTCACTATGCGTGTTTCCTCTTGGCCCAAATAGGCACTGATCACAGCTGGATTGCGGCGTACTTCCTCGGCGGTCCCTTCGGCAATCTTCTGACCGAATTCTCCAGCACGACGACCCGATCGCACACACTCATTATCATGCTCATGTCGTGCTCGACAAGGAGAATTCCGATGCCTAATGTCCCCGCCAGGTTTCGAATGAGGTCGCTGAGCTCCGAGGTCTCAATCGAGCTCAAGCCTGCGCCAGGTTCGTCGAGAAGGAGAATGGCCCGGACGGTGGCGACGGACCGAGCTATGGCCACGAGCCGTCGCCTTCCGTAGGGTAGTTCATCGACCCTCGAATCCAGGTCCTGTCCGAGGCGGAATTCCCGGATCGCCACCGCAGTCGATGCGGTCAGTGGGCTATTTCGGGGCCGGACAAGATTGGCGGTAAGTAGGCACCACGGTCGCGGCTGTCGGCTGCGGTCCGCAGGTTGTCGAGTACGGAGAGGTCCTCGAAGAGTTCCAAGGACTGGAAGGAACGGCTCAGACTGGCGCGGCTCGCCGACGATGAACGGTCCAATCGGTGGTGTTCTCATCGTCAAACGATACGCGCCCGGCTGTCGGTTGGACGCGCCTGGTCAGTACGTCGATCACGGTCGTCTTACCTGCGCCATTGGGCCCGATAAGGCCCACGACTTCTCCCGCGCCGGATGCTCAGGCTTACGTCACTGAGCGCGACTAGTCCTCCGAACCGGACGGGGACATTGTTGACGCTCAGAGTTGTAAATCGTGGCAGATCGGTCCGTGGGCCCGCCGCCAGCTCGTCCTCGGCGCGGGCAGCGGCGGCACGTCCAGGATGATTGGCGCGAAATCTTCTAGCTATCCGATGGACAGGCTTCACGTTGCCGGAGCAATTCCGTTGGGATCCGCGTATGAGGATAGCCAGCAGGGCGACTCCGCCCACCAGCGCCAGCCAGTTGTTGATACTTGACAGGTGCTCACCGATGATCCCACCGGGGAAACCGCCTGCGACGAAGGTCGACCCGAAGAGTGGACCGATTACGTATCCGACCCCACCCAGAACGGAGTACATCACCGCGGTGATCGAGGAGAACGGGTCGTAGCTGTCGTAGACGATGTAATAGCTCTGGAAGGCCAGCAATATTCCCGCGGAGCCGGCGATCGCCGATGACAGACCGAAGGCGTAAAGCTTCGCGCCAATGACGCTGATACCCAGGGACGCGGCCCGCTCGCTCGTTGGTCCGCACCGTGGTCAAGCGCCGTCCCGCTCGGCTTCGGCGCAGGTTGCACACCACGACGGCTACGAGCACCAGGCAGAGAAGGGAGAAGGTTCCGTACCCACCGGGATAGCGAATCGGGGTCCACATCGATGCCAAAGAAGTCTGCGGCCCCACGTTGGTGCCCGCGGCCCCGCCCGAGTAGTGGGCGTTGTCGAAGACGAGCTCGAGGAGCACCTCACCGAGCCCAAGGGTGACGATTGCCAGATTGACACCACGGGTTCGCACGGCGGGCACGGCAAATACCAGTCCCACGACCGTGGCGCTCGTGATGCCCGCTAGGATGGACAATTTGAAGGGCCACCCTTGGCTGGCGACCAGACGTCCGGCGACGAGTGCGCCGACGCCTCTGAAGGCGTACTGGGCGAACGAGAGTTGCCCGGCATAACCAGTGAGCACCACCACTGACATCAGCATGACGGCCCCCACGAACGAGGTACCAAGGGCGTCGGCCCAATCGACTGGCACCGTGAGGGTAATGGCGGCAACCGCTATCACGAGCGGCACGACAACCCGTGGGTTGAACCTTCCTGTCCCGAGTGTCGGTAGGCGTTCAAGCAGATGTCCGCGAAGCGGCAGCGACTGACCCCGCACGATCAGGAGCAGGACGATAGCGATGAAGGGGACCGCCTGGGGGACGCCAGGTGTGCTCACATAGTTGGTTAGCTCCGACTCTGCAATGCCGATGGCCACGCCCCCAGCGAGCGCTAGCGGATACGACTTGAATCCGGCGACAAGGGCCACCGCCATAGCCGGGATCACCAACAGATTGAGGTTCGTCACTACCAGGGTCGTGATCGGCGCGATGAGGATGCCCGCTACTCCCGCCAATCCAGCGCCGAGCGCCCAGTTGATGTTGGCGATAACGTCGGGCGACCATCCGGCAGCCGCAGCCGACCGTTTGTTCTCGGCGACTGCCGAAGTAGCCAATCCGACGAGCGTCCAACGGGAGATGACATACAGAACAGCCGTGATGGCGCAAGCTATCCCCAGGAGCCAGAGACGATCCTCGGCGAACTGGGCTTTACCGATTCTGATCGTGGCATGCGGCAGCGCCGTCGTAAGCGTCAGGATGGTATCCGAGTAGCGCATTGTTGCAATCGCTTCTAGGATCGCGAGTAGCCCGAGTGTTGCGATGACACGAGCGATGGAGGATGCTCGCCGGAGCCGCCGCAACACGACGTGGTAGAGAGGCTCCCGAGGGCTGCGGTGGCGAGGACTGCGACGATGAAGGCGGGCACATACGGCCAGTGCAGCGACTGATTGAACTCGTAGACGTATACGCGCCAAACATGGCCATAGCGCCCACTGCGAAGTTGAGCACTCCCGAGGCCCGGTAGACAACGATCACACCCTGCGCAAGCAAGGTATAGATAGCCCCGAGGCCCAGCCCGAGAATGGCAAACACGAAGAAGGTGGTCATACGTCTGAAACGGCCATCATCACCAAATGCGACCGTTTCTGCTCTTTCGCAGACCGGGCCAGGCGATGCATCGTGCTCGGCTGAACCCGGCGCCACAATCCCGCTTGTGGCACAACTTCGAGCTAAGCCAGCGATATCGGCCAAGAATCCACTCAGACATCACGGCCCTCAATGTCTTCTCCCCCATCTTCTCACGGCTCGCCAGCCTCGAAACAGTAACTCGATTGCCCATTGAAAGTCAACACTGAAGAATTGCGCATTGTTGCTGCGACCCCTCGACGTGCTACGCTACGCGTGTTCCTTTCTCGAATCCGCCCGAGTGAACTTCGGCGAGGTCAGGTGCAGGTGGACCCATGAGCAGTCCGTCGCTAATCGAGGCCCGAAAACTTTCGTCTGGTTACGGAAATGTGCCGGTCGTTCGCGAACTCGATCTGCAGGTCAGCTCTGGGGAGGTGGTCGTTTTGCTCGGTGCCAACGGCGCTGGCAAGACAACAACGTTGTTGACGCTAGCGGGAGAATTGACAGCTTCCGCCGGGGAAGTCCTCTGGTTTGGGTCACCGACCACTGACCCGCTCTTCAAACGGGCTCGGGGAGGACTTGCGCTGGTCACTGAGGAGCGTGATGTTTTCTCCCAGCTCTCGGTGAAAGAAAACCTCCGGGTAGGGCGAGGCGATATCGAGTTTGCATTTGAACTCTTTCCGGAACTGGCGACGCGAACCCGTCAGCGGGCCGGACTGCTCTCAGGCGGAGAGCAGCGGATGCTTTCCCTGGCCCGGGCGTTATCCCGGCGTCCTCGCCTCCTCGTGGCGGATGAGTTGTCCCTCGGTCTTGCACCTCTGGTCGTGCAGCGGCTGCTAAATTCGTTCGGACAGCCGCAGATGGTGGCATCGGGGTGCTACTAGTCGAGCAGCATGTGCACAAGGTGCTTGATGTCGGGATCGCGCCTACGTAATCCAACGTGGGAAAATCGTCGATTCGGGGAGCGCTGAGGGCATCAAGCGCAGGATCAGCGAGATCACGGATACCTATCTTTCGTCTCTTTCGCCTGGTGGGGAGTCGCCAAATCCCCCCGATAGCTAGCCGTTCCTGTACTACACGGAGGCTCATTGAGCAGTGAAATGCGCCTGGTCCTGAGTTTCAACCGGGGGATTCGATATTGTTGATCGCGACGCTCGCGACCGAATGGTTTGTTATCGGAGTTCGGACTCTGCCCGTTCTAAGAGGGCTCTTTGAGGTAGGCCCGGCAGACCTGCCTGGCGGCCGGGGTGCGAGGAATGGTATCTATGGTGAGTATCTGCCGAGGGTGCTTTTAGGAAGCCAGGCCGGCTACGTGTTGGCGTAGCTCGTCCACCGAAGGGGAGACGACGCCGTCGTCCATGACCACCATGGCTGTCACGATCTCACCCCACAGCTCGTCGGGCATCCTGAGCACGGCAATCCGCGGATACCCGTAACGCGGCGTAGAGGTTCTGCGACCTCAGCCAGAGCGATCCACTCGCTGCCCGAATGGATGATCTCCCGCTTTCGGCCCACGATCTACGCGCACCCCTCGTTGTCCACACTGCCGCGGTCGCCGGTGTGGTGACAGCCATCGATGAGGACCTCGACCGTGGCGTCCGGGCGTTCGAAGTAGAACGGTCGACCTCATTCGGATCTCGTCGTCGTCGAGGCGCAGCTGCAGGTACTTGTTCGGCCGTCCCACCGCCGGGCTTGTCGAACAGCCCGTCGTCGTCGAGGTGAGCGCCTGCGCCGCCTTCGGTCGAGCCGTAACCGATCGCGGTAGTGGTGCGGGGAAAGCGGGCGTTGAGCTCGCTCAGCAGCTCCAACGACGCCGCCGAGGTCCCGGTGTTGACCTGGCGCAGGGAGCTGGCGTCGAAGCGTTCGAGGTAGCCGCTGGCGAGGATCCCCTGCCAGATCCAGGGGATGCAGTACAGCGACATGGTCCGATGTCGATCGACGGTGCCGAGCAGAAGCTCGGGCAGCGCGGCGTGGGTGTAATGAAGGGCGGGGTTGGTCTGCCAGTGCTGGAGCAGGTTCGACCAGCCGACCACGGTGCCCTCAGTCACGCCGGCCCGGATCGACCCGCCGTAGTTACCGACCATCATGGCGTGCCAGCCCTCCGCTACCTCGGCGAGCGCCAGCGTGCGAAACACCAGCTGAATGCCCTGTCCCCCCACCCCGGTCAGCAACACTTCAGCCATGCGAGGGCGGCCCGATTGGCGATCAGCTGACCAGCTCTCAGACGACAAGGCCCGCCTCCTCCCGACGACCATGTTTTCCACCGGTGCCCTGACCACGAGCTTCACAGACGCGGGGAAGTATAGACACCGGGTTGTGCGATTCGCACAATCGCAAGACGAATATTTGATATTTTCCTTAACAACTCTTACGCCGTTGATCGGACCCCAGCTGTGACGGTCGATTGGTTGAGGTTCCTCCGAGGACTTGGACACGTATTGGTCACAACCAAGCGGTGGGCCTCGATGTCACGAATCGATGGTCGGTGGAGGTTCGTGGCGGTCGACGGGCCGATGGCGTTGACGTTGACCGCGTCGGCAGCTCCAAATCGAACACCTCTTCTCCATCTATGGCGTCGGCCGGGACAACTGCTGCTTCCACATCGACGATACCGACGTCGACCGTTAGTGGCACCTCGTACAAGCTCATGTGGACCGTATTCAAGTCCTCGGCCGGCGATAAGTACATCGCAGCCATCGAAAAGGGAGTGGACGCTCGACGATATCGTAATCACCCCTGTGGATTGTGGCGTGCGACGACAACTTTGTGGCCGGACAGGCCACAATGCGCTAGCAGGCCACCTCTGACCCGAACACGCTCGGCCTCATGAGCGACCGTTGAGCTGTCCCTAGCAGCTGCTGCCCATCCTGGCCAAACCCAAATGGCCTCAATCGGTGGCCCGCTTATCTGCTCAGAAGACTACACCCCCTCCTCAGGTCTTGCCCTTCATCTCCGGGACTGTCCCGTACGCTGTTTCGGGCCTTGCAGGTTGAGCCGATTGGCTCGGCGATAAGGGTGGATGCACTCATGACTGCAGCGCTGGAGGATGTGGTCAGGAAGGACGCGGGTGAGCTTTCGGGCGAGGACCGGGCAGCCGCTGAGCTGGTCCGCCAGGCCAAGGAGCCGGGTCTATCACTGACGGGCCCGGATGTTCCCCGCGAAGTATTTCGATCAGACTCTGCCTCAATCACCCTCATCAATGAGGCGGAGGAGTTCTCTGCGATCGCTGGCCTCGCTGGCGTCTTGGTCCGTCATCTTCTCGGCCGACGGTTCGAACACGCCTCGACTCTCGAGCACCCGGGCGATACGCCAACCGCTTTGTGATGACATCTCGTAAGCGGCCTCGGCCGCCTCCTTCGATTTGCCAGCTCGTATGGCGCGCACCACCTTCAGAAGCTGGCGCGAGTTCTCTTGCTGAGCTTCGGGGCCGATCAGTTGGAAGGAAGCCGGAAGGAAACCGCCGAAATTGCGTAGTAGGCTCTGCAGCCGGGGGCTGGCACCGTGATGATGGATGATGCTCCGGATTGTCCAATGGAGTCTCGCCACTTCGTCAGGACGCCGGGTGGATCGCAAGCGGGCAGCCGTGGCACCCAGGGTATCGATCGTTTCCTCATCGTGCTCACGAGCTACCCGGCTCGCCGCCAACCCACTCAAAAGACCATACAGCTCGAAACTTTCGACGACTGAGCCGAAGGTGAACGGCGCGACGAAAACGCCGCGATGGTATGGCGATACCAACACTCCATCACGTTCGAGCAAGGCCACTGCTTCTCGCACCGGTGCATGGCTGAGGCCGAGCAACGAGGCGATAGCCTCCAGATCGAGCCGGTCTCCGCTCCGCAGTTCGCCGCTGAACAATTGGCTCATGAGGTAGTCGACGACGTAGTTGCTCGCCTTCCGTGGCCCCGATCTCGGCCCGCCAAGGCCATCCAAGATCGCGGTCGTGGGCTTACGTGGCACAGTCGCCACCTTACACGCATCTTGCTACCCGTCCTGCAAAGCGGTCCCGACCCCGTCGAGTCCCGCATCGGACCAGTCTGTCGCGTCCCTGCGTCGGCAGACCAAGTGACATCGTGAGGCATGTCCTCAATGCGCGCATGCGGCCTGCGTTGGTTGTCCAAGGATTGCTGGATCGGGCCGTATTGTGAAAACGTGGACTGGGGTCCTGCGGAGTCGCGGTACCACCCGCTCAGAACTGCAGGATGCGTGTGGCCCATCCGAAGTAGTCGCCAATGCCCCAGCATGCCCTTCGGCCACACGCTGTGGTTTATCGTGGCGTCCCGGCCCCGGCAACCCGCGGTGCTAGCAAACGGCTGGTGCGCGAAGAAGGGAAGTGCAGCCTTTTCGATGGTAGACCCAGTCCCAGAAGTCTCGGTGCCGTCGGCGGTCTCGTGGGTTCAATTCAGTTTCTACGCTGTTCCGCTTACCTGGGCCTACGCCACCGTAGGTGGGGTCGAGTCCGCCAAGGCAGTGGTTCCAGATACCGTGGTTGGCGAACCGTCGTCGGCGTGCTGGTCGACTTCGAGCTGCAGCAAGCTGAGATCGCCTGCGCAGCGACGGCGACCGGCCCCAACAAGTTCGACGGATCAACACCTAGCACTGGATGCCCCCTTTCTCGCGACTAGGTGTGTTGCGTAGACCCATGGCCGTGGCAAGCTTGCGCTGGCGGTGCACTCTGAACGTGTTCATCAGGAGTTCATCCTGTGACGCGGAGTGAGTAATTGTGCCGGAACGGCTCGTGCAAACCTTGTGATGAACGCGCGAAGATGATATGATCAACACGCGAGCTTTGTGGAACGCCTAAGACCGTGGCTATGATCTGTGCGGAGCACCTTGGGCCGATGTGTGATTAGCATTTGGATCCTAGCGACCGGGGAATATTCTAGGGCGGCTTAATTGCTTTTTCATACACTCCTGGTCCGGCCGGGCTCGGGCTGGCGTTAGGGTTTGGGCACTCGGGCGACGCCTCGGTACCGGAAGCAAACAAGCCAGGCGGCGTCCGCGGCGTTTCTCCGTTTAGGTGCAGCGCTGCTACCTGCGGTTTCCTCCGTAGACCACGGGGTGAGCACGCTAAAGTTTGTAGCGAGCGCAGCGGGCCAGGAGGATTCCATGCGGAATGCAGCGGTGAGCGCGCTTCCGGCGGCGCTCACGGTCGGGCTCAGTGCCTGTGACGGGTCGCCGACCCACGATGCTACGGGCACGACTCGGGCGACCGTACCCCCTTCGGTGCCACCGTCGACCGTTCCCCGCTCAGTGCCGACGACGGTTGAGCTGGCAGAGGACGCGGACTCGGTGGCCCAGAGGATGATTTACGCTGGCGTACCGGCCGCGCTCGCATTCACGTACACGGCGGAGAACGACAGCAACGAGCTGCTGGGTCGCCAAAGTGGTTCCAGCTCGAAGAACAGCCGTCAAGACCTGCGCCTTCCAAAGGTCAGCGCCTGGCTGAGTGCAAGCGTGGGTTCCAAAGACGGGGGTGCTTCGCTTGAGTGTTATCCCCTCAGATCGGGGACGAGGCTCAGCAGCGCAACGAGTACCTCAAGGGGTTCCGGGGCGGGTTGCTGGGTGACGGCACGACTACGTGTACGGGACCTGCGTCCTGCGTCTGAACAAGGCGTTGACGCCGACCGAAGTGGACCAGTATCAGATGGCGTTCGTGGCCGCGATGCGGGGTGGGCAGTTACTAGGGCGGCGGTGTGGGTGCGGGTGTCCACCCACCACAGGACGGCGATAATCAGGTGCCGGACCCTGGCTCCTCGAAGCCCTAATCATGTTTTGCGACTCATAGTGACCCCATCGCCGGAAGGGGTCGATACCACGATTAGGGCCGTGATTTCGCTCGATATCGAAACCACGCGAGCCCATCGGCGGGTCCTGGGCCTCGAAGGTCGGACCATCCGCGCCGTGACCAGATTCGTCGCCAAGACAGGCTGGTCATGCCGCTGAGCACGCCACAGCCTGGCTGCGGGCGTACGGGCACTCGGGGATACTGTTGAGGATCTGGCCGGCGGGCCGCAGATTCACCGAGAGCCACCGACCCTCACCGAGCGGCCGTTACCTGGACTTCACAACCGTTGCCGGCATCAGCGACACGTGCGGCCACGTCGGTGGCTCGATCCGTCACAGGGCCATCCCCTTTCTGTGGCCGCTTCGACAACAGCGAACGAACGGCGCATCCCGGCGTTAGGTAGGAGGTATTCGTGTTGGTGTCCGTCGTCACCTGGTCGTAATGCTGCGCTATTTATGTCTAGCGACTCACGGTGACATCGCAACGAGCAGCCTTCCGGTGATCAGCGCCACCTTCCCGCTTAAATCGAACATCTCACTCAGTCTGGGTTCGTCTCATTGCTCAGAGTGGAATTCCCAAAACGCGCCCGAGTCGCGCAGTGTGGCGACCTCGGCTTGGTTCATGTCCAACCATTCCGAGATGACCGCCTCTCCGTGTTCGCCGAGCCTCGAGCCTGGGGATCGGACCCGGCCAGGTGTCAACGTGAGGCGGTCAGGCGACTGCGGATACTCGAGAGTGCCTAAGTCCGGGTGGACGACGTCGACAAAGGCCGATCGGCTGCGCAGCTGAAGGTCTCGCCAAAGGTCTTCGGAGTCGGTCACGGGCGCCGCGGCGAGGCCGGCCCGCTGCAGCTTCACGGCCAGCTGGTAGGGCGTCTCATTCGCGCCCCACTTCTCCAAGGCCGCCACCAGTTCGTTCCGCCGCTGTCCATCCGCGTCAGCTTCACGTTCGACGATGAGGTCAGGGCGCTCCATGACGTGGCACAGCGCGACCCAGTCGTCGAGGTCTTCGATTTCTAGCGCCGCCCACCGATCTTCTCCACGGCAGCGCACGACGACCGAAAGGAGAGAACCGGGCACCTCGTTCTGGGCGTAGTCCCAAGGGGGGCCGTTGTTGAGGGCATCAAGGTACAGGGGCGCCATCACCGACGCACCGGCTTCTGCTTGGGCTAGGTCAATGTACGCTCCTTGACCGATCTGACGGGCGCGCCCAAGCGCGGCCACGATCGCGTTCGCGGCGTGATAGCCCGCCACATAGTCGAAATGCATCCCATCGTACGCCCAGGCTCTCGTCAGACCGAGATAGTTATTGATGTTCGATGCGTAAGCCCGATAGTGCGCCCGAGGACCGGTGCGACCGTATCCAGAGATCGAGATGATCACCAGCCCCGGGTTTCGTTGCAAAAGGGACTGAGCGTCAAACCCCCAGCGTTCCATTTGGCCCGGACCGAGGTTCTCTATGACCACATCGGCCCTCTGCGCCAACTCTCCAAATAGACGTCGGCCGTCGGTCACATCCATGTTGATGGCCAGACTCCGGGTGCTTCGGGCGTAGCCGGCGAACATGGCGGTGGTACGCACACCCGAAGGCTCGTAGGTATCGTCGTGGTCGGGGCTCCAGCGCCCAGCGACTCCGGACGCCGATGTGATTCGAGCTTGACCACATCCGCGCCGAGCTCGGCCAAGATCATGGCAGAGGTGTTCCCGGCGACGAACGCCCCGAAGCTCAATACCCGAACCCCGGTCAACGAGTCCGGGTTGGAACTACTGGTTTCAGACCACACCAGATTGCCTCCATCTGGCCAAGTCGACCGCACTGTGGCCAAGTTCGTCGATAAAGATGTCATCGTTGTGCTGGCCCAGCTGCGGTGCTTCACGTCGGAACGATAGGAAGTCAGGGCTAGCCTTGAATGGCCGTCCAGGCATTCTGATGTGCCCGAGCGTTGATGACGGGAACTCGAGAAACAACTCAGGCGCTGCGGGTTGGATGTCTTGGAGGAACTTGGCCGGGGTGTACAGCGGGGCACACGGGAGTCCTAATACCTGTCCTCGCTCTATCACGTCCTGCGTGCTCATCAATGAGAGATGGTCGGCGATAATGTTTGTAAGAAGATCGAATAGCTGAACGCGCATGGTGCGATCCTCATATATGGGATCGCTCAGATTCTCGGGACGCCCGACGACGTCCAGAAACACTGACCAATGGCGAGGTGCGTTGGCGGCGATGTCAACGTAACCGTCGGTGCATTTCCAGATTCCCCCTGGAGGCGGACCAAAATTCGTCTGTCGGGTGGTGATCCGGCCAGCCTGGCCGTAGCGTTCGAGCATAAGCTTCTCCCATGTGCCAACCTCGTGCACAGACACGTCAATGTTTTGGGGGCCGATGTCGGCTGTTCGCTGCAGCGCGACCTGGATCATCATGGCGGCCCGAGTTCCCGTCTGGTCGTAGAGCTGTTGGCCCGGCATTGCTAAGGGGGGGCCTTCTGGTGGACCCACCGGATGCATCTGTCCTGTCGAGGCGAATGAGGTGAACGGTGTGGCCCGCCAGCTGTGACACGGTCCGGTGAGCCCATACGGGGTGATGCTGCACACGACGCTCGACCCGCCAGCCCAAATCGGGCGGCCCCGGTCCTCGTCAAAGCCAACCACCGGCAGTCGAGCCGTTGGTGACAGGATTACCGCGTCGGCCTTGAGGCCCAGCTCGGCGAAGCAGTGGCAAAGCTTCCGCGGAAGTCCAGTTAAGGGTAATACCCCGCTTGTTGAGGTTGTAGTACGCGAACATCAGACTCTCCCGCGCCCCGACTCCGACATCGCGGAAGGGCGGAGATCGGCGAAGATCATGCCCGATTGGGAGTTCGACCAATATGACGTCCGCGCCAAGATCGGCCAATAGCTTGCCACAGTAAGACCCGATACGTCCACTGGCATCGAGCACCCGGACACCATCCAACGGTCTTACGGATGAGGAGTCATCCCAGACGGTCCTGGCAGAAGACTGCAATTTCGTAGGCTCCTCTCTGACTCAACAGAAATGTTCGATTCCGTACGCAACAATTATCCAGATGATAGCTCACCCGATAATTTTAAGAGATAGCTACTTCGGGCCCGAGTAATACGAATTCTGCATCAGCAACCTTGGGCTTGAAACAGCGTACGATCCCTAGCTTTTCCAGCAGTGCGCATCTCGGCAGACCCCATAGTCCATGCGATCCGTCGATGAACGTCTGCACCGTGAGCTGCACGGTGCAGACGTTTTAGGTATCGGTTTAAAGCAAACGGACCTACCAATGCAGAATCCGCGGAACAATTAGTCTTGGCCTCGGACGAACTCCGGCAGCTAGTGCCGCATGGGAGCCAGGAACCGTTCCATGTTGTCGCGCATGATACGGCGCTGATCCTCGTCACCGAAGTGACTCAGCTGGGCATCCACGTACTGGTACGGAAACGCCAGACCCTCGCCGTGGGGGAAGTCCGATCCGAACACGATGGGCTCGATGCCCACCTCGGCCACCACCCGCTCGACGTTCTCTTCCGGGTAGGGCGCCACGATGAAATGCTTGCGGAAAATACTCGACGGGCGCTCGCTGAGGCGACCGTTCTCCGCCCACTTGGCCTTGCGGCCCATAAGGAACGCGTGGTCCATCTTGCGAAGCGTGTACGGAAGCCATACCGTTCCGCACTCGGACAGGCAGAAGCGGATGGCGGGGAAGCGCCCGAAGAAGTTGTGAAGGATCAGCCCCGCCGTCAACTCCAGTGCTGGGCGGTCACCCCAGTACATCACCCACTGGAATGCATCGAAGTCCCCGAACACCGTCTCGGGGTCCTCCGACCAGTCCGCGCCGTACTTCTGGTAGTCGGTGCCGCCCAGGTGCACGGCCACTCGCACGTCGGCCTCGTTGGCGATCGACCAGAACCGATCGTAGACTGGATCGGCCGGCGACCGGCCACCAAAGGGGTTGGCCGCCCCACCATGAGCGTGGCCGGCCTTGATCTGGATCATGGGTGTCCCGTCGGCGAGCACCTGCTCCAGTTCTTGTATGGCTAGATCCGGATCGGCCAGCGAGATGAAGGGGGGTAGGAACATCCGGTTCTCGGCCACATAGCCGACCTCCTCGAGCATCCAGCGGTTGAACGCCCGGACGTTGGCGTAGATAGCCGGGATGTTGTCGACGAACTCGTACTCGATATCGTGCACGGCCACCGGGAACATGAAGGCCTTGTCGATTCCCTGCTCGTCCATGAGACTCAGGCGCAGGTCCCGGTTACCGAAGGCCTCGGCCTTATGGCTGAAGTCGGCGATGAACTGCTTGCGCTCCTCGACGGTCATACCCTTCAACGGGTTCAACCTATTGAGGAAAGACCCCGGGATGACGTTCAGCCGGTCGCCAGCCTCAGCCTGCTCTGTGACCGAACGCGGTCCCGCGCCGATCGTAGACGTGTCACCGAGAAGCTTGGCCAACTCCTCCTTGGAGAAGGTCACCTGATTCGAGTTATATTTCGATGGCTTACCGGCGAAAAGCTGTACTCTCTTACCGTCAGGACCGATGACGCTCCGAATCGCCAGGTTGGCATATTTTGGGTCTATATACCTTTCGAAGCAGTCATCCGGCTCGTTGAAATGATTATCCGCATCATTAATCTGATAGCCAAGATTTGGCTCCGTTGTTACAGCCATGAGCTTACCCTTTCTACTGCTACGGAATTATTTGGATGCCAGATAAAATACGTCTATTGTGTCACCAGGTCAAATACGGCGAGCGATTAGCACAAGCGCGGCCCCCGAAGACAGCGCTGAGTTCGAAGATGTCTCGACCGTGAGATTCGACCGCGAGGTCAATCGTCATATGCCGTTCTCATTGGGCTCACATCTCTGTGCGGGCTCCTACTCGCTCGCCACGAGCTAGAGGTTGCCCTCCAAGAATGCCACGCCGCCACTCCAGACTTCAGGGTGACCCCGAACACGAAGCTCACCTATCACGGTGGCGCGGTCTTGGCCATCGACCATCCATTGGAATGGGAAGCTATGAACGCCGCGACCTATTCGCGCTAATACGATGAAGTCCAACGGGTAGGTTCCACGTTAAGTCGGTCCTGTATATCGCGTCGGGCGACGGAGTCAACGGGCAAAGAGCCCCCGTCCGCGTCCAGGCTCGGGCGCAATACGGAGTGTGTTCTGAACGTAGGCAATGAGGTGGTACTGGCCGATCAGGAACGGAAGCTCTACCAATTGAACCTCGTCAAACTGGGCGACGAGGACTCCCCAGGTGGCGTCCGTGACGGAGCCCAGGTCGTGGAGTTCGTCGACGGATCGTACGATCGCCGCCTCGTGGCGGTCCCACCCCGGATGATCCGGTCCGACAATGACTTGCTCTACCTCCGCGGCGTCGATTCCCACGTCGTGGGCGATGATCACATGCTGCTCCCATTCAAACGAACCCTGGCAAAGCCAAGCCGTCCGCAAGATCGCCAGCTCTCGACTGCGGGGTGGGAGCTTGCCGTGGACCAGCAGGGAAGCGGCGAAGGCGGACCACCGCCGATAAATCCCCTCATGGCGGGCGATTGTGCCGAGAAAGTTCGAGTCCGCCGAGGTGCGGCCCGTTGGCCCTGCCCTCGTCGCGAGCTCCTGCAGGGACTCGGGCCATTTGTCGGCGGCCAATCGCAGTAGGCGAGGCGGTCCATCTCCGCCTGGGTTCCCCTTGAAACCGGTATCGCACGTTGGCTCCTCGGAACTAGTTGTCATTATCACTCCTTAGGCGCCCATGTCTCGACAAAGTGGCTCGATGCCAGGGCCCGGCATACTTCATTAGTTAAGTCGCCTTAGACCCCTATTCGCAAGACTGAATAGGAACCCGGAGCCGCCACAGTCAACGAAACGATACTAAACATATCGTCGGCACCACCGTTCGGTGAAGACTCAGACGACCCTAACCCCTTCAACCGGGTACAGAGAGGAAAAAAAGGGCAGTCCCTGGGTGCGGCGATGCGAACGTGGAGATACTCACTGGGTCAGACTACAGGTGGCTTCTACGGGTTACGGTCTTTGGCGCCTTCTGCCTCTGTTATCGATAAAGCAGAACCATGGCTACCCCTGCCCGCGTCTGGATCATCACCGGGGCGAGCAGCGGCTTCGGGCGCTCCCTCGCGCAAGTCGCAGTCGCCTCGGGAGACGCGGCGGTCGCTCGCACCCGACGGCCGGCCCCGCTCGATGACCTTGTCGCTGGGTACCCGCATCAAGTTGAGGTGGCGCACTTGGATGTCGCCGACGGACCGGGCATCGAAGCGGTCGTGAACGAGGTGGTCGCTCAACATGGACGGATTGACGTACTAGTCAACGCCGCGGGGATGCACCCACGTAGCAGCAACCGAGGAGACGACCGACACCGAGCTACGGTCCCTCTTCGAGTTCCATCTTTTTGGACCGGCGGCGCTCGTTCGCGCTGCTTTGCAGCATATGCGGTCGCAAGGTTCAGGAACGATCACCCAGTTCAGCAGTGTCAGTGGACAAGCTGCCTACCCTGGGCTCTCTAATCGGGTGCGAGCGAACGTGGCCGATCGGGAGGAGATCACCCGTGGACCGGCCACGACGAGTGACTGCGGATTCCCGCGACCCCGGGGCCGGGATTGCGACACATGCAGTGATCTATTCGAAGTTCGGTTTCCGCGACCTGTTGATCTTCGATAAGGTGCTTGAGCCACGCTGCTGAGGAGGCGCCCGCTGATGGCAACCGCGACCGAAGACCGTGACGAGATCCTTCAACTTCTCTATCGGTATTGCCATTGCATCGATTCCCACCTCTTTGAGGAATGGGTATCATTGTTCACGGACGACGGCGTGTTCGAACACCGCGGTCGCGTGACAACTGGGGCGAGCGATTTAATGAAGATGATTGCGACGACCCAGCATGAGGTTATGCGACACCTGGTTTCGAACCCCGTTATCGAGATCGCCGGCGACAACGCCCGCGTGCACGCGTATCTGACGGTCATGAACGGGAGGAGTGTCGGTTCGACCGGCGCGTATGAGGACGAACTGGTCCGCACGCGGCAGGGATGGCGCTTCGCGAGGCGGCTGTACATTCGGGACGAAACGCCGGACTGACGCCCGGACGAGTGGGTGTGCCGTGGCTGGGCCCGAGCTGGCATGGCACCGAGACGTTTACGGACATCGTGTGGGAAGGCATCTCAGTTGATGGGAACATTGACGATGGTTGCGTCTCGCGCGATAAATCACAGACGCTTCAACCGCGTTCACCTTCGGAAGCGCACCTCTTGGCACTATCGTTGCCGGCATCGCCGTTGCGTCGGCCGGCTAGGGAGGCCCATTCCGCACGCCGGGGAGGAGCTTGACATTGACTGCTGGGCAATCGGGCGTGACGGTGTACCCCGACGGGGTGACCCGACCGACCACCTCCAACCTGAACTTTGTGGCCGGCCAGACCATCCCCAACCCGGTCATTGCTCCCGTCGGCACTGACGTGCGGGGCCGGTTTGTACAACGGATCTTCCGGCAGGGTGCAGCTGGTCGCCGACGTATCAGGCTGGTTCGCAAAGGGCACGGTGACCGCCCCGGGGTGTCTTTCGCACGTCACGCCGGCCCGGGTGCTCGACACCCGTAACGGAGCGGGGGGGGGCACGACCAGCCCGGTGGGGCAGCCCAGACGGTGAAACTGAAGGTGCTGCGCGCGGGCGGGGCGCCAGAGTCGGGCGTGGAAGCAATGGTGCTAAAGGTGACCGTGACCCAGGCCAGTTCCGGCGAAAATGACTTACTAACCTCGATGACACTAAAAAGACTCATTGATTTACGCCACCAAGAACCAGGGAGTCTGCCAGAAGACATCGCACCGTATGATTACCGTTCACAAGCGTCGGGTGCATTGAGTCACAGAGTTCGGCTCGATACCTGCATCGTGGCGCGAACCGACACCCACTTGGCATTGAATCTAAGGCTGGAACCTGCCCGGGATAGTCACTAGCCGCGTCGATCCGGATGACTGGTCCCTCCGAAGCATTGAGCCTAAGAGCCCCTCTGTATAGGGGTGCTTCGGCGCACGTAGAACGTCTTCGGTGGCGCCGGACTCGACTGTTTCACCGGCGTACATGACGGTAATACGGTCGCATATCTGCGCTATCAAAGCTAAATCGTGTGTTATATATATACGATAGCAACGCCGGTCGAATCTTAGAGTTCTGCCAAAAGCTCCAGAATTCTCGACCGAACCGTCACATCTAACGCAGTCGTGGGCTCATCAGCAACCAGCAACGCTGGATCACATGATAAGGCGATAGCGATCAGAACTCGGTGGCACATGCCTCCGCTAAGCATGTGCGCGCATATGACTTCTGCAATCTAGTCGATTATCGGTATCAATATGAGGAGTGGGGCATTGCCGTTTGGGAAGGACCCGTCTTGACTCCCATGTTCAACTACGGTAATCCTGAGCGCGGCATCCGAGCACGAACTGACTTCTGAAGGGAACGAACACATGACTGTCACGATTGAGTCACCGGTGTTTCACGTGACCCAGGTAATCGACACGTTGGAGTCGGCCTTCGACAGTCACAGACGTCTGTTCTATCGACCCGTCGCTTACGTTGGCTACTGGGATGTCGTTGAGCGCTCGGCAATTGCGACCTTCGTGGGGGACGTCGTCGTGGAAGGCATGGTTCCGCACCGCCGCCAGGACGGAAGTGTTTCGTTCGCCTCGCAAGACTTGGCACCATTCGTCGAATCCCCGGGCGGAGGGCACCTGCACTCGCTGGCCTGGTACGTGAAGGACATCAACGACCTCGCAGCGAGGCTGCGATCGCGAGGTGTCCGGTTCGTTGACAGCTACGGACACGACATCAAGGGGGAGGTGCCGACCCACGGCCCGATTCCCGTGGTGCCCGGCTCGCGAACGCGGTACCCACCGGGATGGGTTTCTGCAGTCCTCTACACCTATTTCGACGACACGCCCGGGATGCTGGAGTTCTGCGAACCGAGTTCGTATCACCCTGGAATGGGGGGGCGCAGATCAGGCGCGCCGCGAAAGGTGGAGGTTGATCCAGACACCCCGATTCAAGGTCTGCATGAGGAGGATCCGCTGGGCATCGAAAGGATGTCGCATTTGTCGGTAGTTGTACCGGAGTTATCATCAGCAAGAGAGTTTTTCGTGGAGGTGCTCGACGGTCGCCAAGTCGCGGAGGGAGAGTCGGAGGCAATTGGTGCACGCACCGTGACGGTGATACTCGGAGACGGCCAGGGCACAGTTTTGGAACTCGCGGAGCCGATCGCTGACGGCATTGCCAAGCAGGATCTCGAGAGGTTCGGCCATGGAGTCCTACATCGCTGCACGTTTAAGGTCAAGGACCTCGATGCCGTTCGGATGCACCTTGCATCGGAGAACTTCCGGATCGAGGTGGACGCCGAGTCGACCCTGGTGGTGGATCCAGTTGGGACATCTGGAAGTCGGTTCGGGTTCACGACCGCGACCGTCGCCGCTAGATGAGTGGCAGAGAGTCATGGGTTTATCGCGTGCGGGTCGTTCCGTCCTCCCGACGTACTGGTCCCCATGGCCGTGGAACGACCTCGCGCTGGACTTGAGGTGGTCCGCCTTTATGTGCATGCGGGGCGCACCCTGGGAAGGGGCTTTACCGCAGACTCGCACAGCGAGGCGACTACATTGGGCGGCAGCTAAAGCCCGATGTTCAAAAGGGATAAGGCCAAGCCACCTCGCTTAGCGGCCAGAGGAGAGTCGTCGAAGGTCACGCCCACCCGATCTAGACTGCGCGATTCGCTCAACGAGCGCTTGTAGTTTTGGGCTCGAGACCGCATGCTGGACGCCCTCAAGAAGGTCTACTCCATCGCCCATCGTGAGCGTCTGCCGCGTAAGGATGCGCGGTTTTCATAGACTGTCGTCGTCGAGTGGCGAGGTGCCTTAAATGCGTTGATTCTTAACCACGGCGGCAACCTCACACTCCATGAAACACACGGCCAGCGGAGTCTGCGCTTGCAAGTCGACTGAGGGTCTAGGGCTCAAGTGCTCGTTAAGCCTCTCGCGCGGCAGCGAGATGGAGGTTAGCCCGTGCGAATCGGTCCTTCTCACGAGTGTGAACACGGCGTCAGCAAACGCAATGCAAACCGGGACCGAAGATGAACCCAAGGCGTGGCCATGAGCACCGCTCCGGATGCTCTCGAGCGCCGAGCGACGGACTCCTGGCCGCGGTCCGAGCGCCCTCATAGTCGCTTCGAATTGTCTTCGCGACAAATTGGCTGCTCCCTTCGTACCTTTCGCTTGGAGTACGCTGAGAGTCAAATCCTGAGCGCCGATTATCGAGACCGAGTACAACCCGGCGCAGGTCGGGCGATACGGCGTGGCGGCCGGCGAAGTAGTCGACCTCGAGGTGATGGGCCACGTCGAGTCAGCGCGCTCCGCGACCGCGCCGTTCGAGCAGGCGGTCCAGGGGCGGGACGTTCCACATCACGCCGTCGTAGAAAGCGTGGGCCAAGGGCGTCCCACTCCGCGGCCGACTTCAGCGATATGAAGAGGGTGTCACAAGTGTACCGGAATCTACCAGGTAGGCTGGTCGCCCAGCTGGACCGTCGTCAGATTCCGGTGGTGGCGGCTCTTGGCGTCTGTCGCCGGGGTCGAACGGCATGGCCAGCGAGATGACCCGGCCTGCTCCACGGTGGCGATGGCACCGAGGATCCCCTCGGCGTCGATGAGTTTGAGGGGGCCCTTGCCGCCTGCGCCCCCAGCGGCCCTAGCGGCTGAGCGCTCGCCCTCGGCCTTGAACCAGGATGTCGAGGGCGTCTTCGGTCACGGTGGCCCTTTCCTCAGGCTCGGTCAAATTCTGGGATGACGTGGGTACCCATGAGCCGGATTGACTCCATGATCCGCGCGTGCGGCATGTCCCACGTCTGCATGTGGATAATGAGCTGGTCCACGCCGATGTCGGCGTACGCCTGGGCGGTCTTCAGGCAGTCGTCGGGATTGCCGGCCATGATCATGTTCTGCTCGACCATCCCCTGTGGGCCGAGTGCCCCAAGCGCCTCTTCGCCCCCGTACATGACCTCTTCGGTGTATTCGTAGCCGCGAGGTGCTTGGCCCCGGGGCCAGCGTGACGTACGCATGCCCTTCATAAGGTAGGAAAAAGCCGACTCGGCACCGCTTATACGGGTCTCGGCCCCGTTCTCGCCGCAGAGGCCGTTCACGAACCCGGCCAACTTGTTGTTGGCGAACTTGCCGATGGGGTTGGCCGACTTTTGGCCGTTGCGGTAGGTCTCGACACTGGGAAGCAAGGCCTCGGGCTGGATTCCGTGGGCGAAGAACAGCACGCCAAGCCCGTTGGCCGCCGCTCGCTCAGAAGTGTCGGGCGAGATGCCGGCCATCCAGAGCGGCGGGTGGGGCTGCTGCACGCAGCGAGGGAGCACCGTACGGGGCGGCATCTTCGTGAACTCGCCGTCGAGGCTCACGTTTTCCTCGGTAAGGAGCTTCACGATCGACTGCACACCCTCGAGCCACATGTCCCGGGTCTGAGACGGGTCGATGCCGAAGCCGTCGAGCTCGGTGGGCGTGGTCGATCGGCCGGTGCCAAGCTCGATACGCCCGTCGCTGATGCAGTCGATCGTCGCCACCCGCTCGGCTACCCGGACCGGGTGGTTGTACGGCGCTGGAGTCAGTACCACGCCGTGACCGAGCCGCATGGTCGACGTCACCTGGGAGAAGGCGGCGAGCATTACCTCTGGCGCTGAGCAGTGCGAGAACTCCTCGAGGAAGTGGTGCTCGGTGAGCCACACGTACTTGAAACCCATCTCTTCGGCGAAGCGCACTTGCTTGATGACGTCGCGGAATGTCTGCGCCTCGGTGCCTGGACCCCACGGTCGCGGCACGCAGATCTCGTAGAACAGGCCGAACTCCATCGACGTCTCCTTCGTAGGGGGCGGAACCAGCATGGCACACGTCGCCGCTGGGCGAAATGTGAACGGACTCGACTCTCTGGCTTGATGCCGTTTCACGACTCTTCTCGTGCGCTCCGAGGGCGGAACCGCCTGAGTCAGGGATCATGTCCTCAAGGGCACGTCGCTGGGGCTTGCAGTTGCCCGTACTTGTAGAGGGCGACAGGCCCGTTGTGGACTCCACGGATGATTCCCTGCTGTGCCCGTGCCCGCCTTCGAGTGATTGAGTGGGTCAGTCCGAACATATCGATGTTGTGCGTGGAGTGATACGTGGTCAGCGCTGAGTGCGTCACCTTCGACAGCGGCTTCGCCAGGTTGCCAAGAATGTTAAAGACAATCCGTGCCGTCAAGGGCCTTCTCTCCCGGTTGTCGGGCTTCGGCAGGTACTTCGTGACATCGGCGTTGACCATCTTGTAGTTGCGCTACATGTCAGGTGGCCGAACGAACGCAACGACCATTTGCACGGCAGTGGCTAGCGGGCGTCGTTTCGCCGCCCAGCCCTCGGAGTCGCTCGACGGCCTGGATGATGAAGAGCCGGCCTCAAGGTTGTCGTCGTCTCCTGCCCGGGACGCCAAGGGCCTCTTGAGCTCGGCAATCTTCAACGACGACCCACGTATCTTCATGGAGCCAATGAAGCTGCTCTTCAACCCGGACCCGGTTCGTACCCAGTCGTATCGGATCCCCCTCGGCCCGGCCGAGGTCAAGTGCGAGGGGTGTGATGTAACGGGTCGTGTCCTCGGGCTGGCCGGTCGTCGACGTGCTCCAAGCCGCCGACGACGTTGGTACCGAGGGCATCTCCGTCGATGTGGCCATCTGCGAACACTGGTCCCGCTTGGACCGGGCCACGGTGCTCCGCAGCGCGACCCAAGACGGGTCGCTGCCTGGTGGTGCACGCCGACCCCAGCTGGCCGGCTCCAGCGCGGAGATCGCTGGCATCGCCAACAAGAGCTCCGGACGGAGCTGGCCGGGACATCGAACGGCTGGGCGCTGCCTAGGCGCCGGTCCCCTTCGGTGCCGAGCTCGAAGTGGCCGCGCTCCCCGGGCGGACTGCAGTGGGGCAGCGGTTCCGGAAGATGGCTTGATGGCTGAGGCGGGTCTCGGTATCGATCCCGCTCGTCGGGCAGGCCATGACCGAGGGCTCGGTTAGCCGCCGGCTTGCCGCCGACGGGACCGTTGTCGCCGAAGGCCAACCCCTGTAGCTCCTTGGGACCGACAAGGTCGAAATGGACGTGGAGGCCCCGGCGAGCGGCATCCTGTCGATCACTCTCCCCCTGGCGGTCCGTATCCGCTCGGCACCGATCTCGGGCGGATCCAGTTAACGTGAAGGTGACCGGGCGGCGGGGTGCCTCTCGGTCAGTGGCGGTTGAGGCTCTTGATCATCGCCGGCAGGTCCGCCGCCTTGACGGTGTCCGCGTACTCCCGCACGGTCCGGATCTTTCCGTCAGCAATTGTGAAGATCCAGCAGTAGACGTTGTTGTATGTCCCCCCATCGGGACGGACGGCGTGACTCTCGGTTTCCATGACCACCTTGTCCTCCACCGCCAAGCTGCTGTGGATCGTGAAGTCGAGGTGGAAGATCTTCAGCGTGGCGGCGGCTCCCTGCTTGAACTGGGCCATGGGCACCTCGGTCCAGCGCTGGTTGCTCCACCAGGTGCCCTCGTCGTCGAGAAGAGCCAGGGCCCCCTCGATGTCGCCCGCCGTCATACGCTCGAAGTAGGAGGTGACGATCTGAATGTTCGCTTCGGCGCCCACGTCTTCTCCTTGGCCAGCACCGGGTTCTGCCAGCATCTTAGGACATCTTTGCCGACGGCCATCCGCCCCGCTCACAGCATCACCAGGCAGCAGGAGGCCTCGCTGGCTGATCCGAGGGGGGCCGGCGCCGCGGACGGCATCGGCCAGACAGCGGCTATCGCGCGGGCCGAAACGAGGATGCGCGCCCGACCCGGCAGCAGGTCAGCCCGGTTGACGTCTAGAAACATTTAATCCTATTCCTAGAAGGTGCGCCTGTTGGTCGGTGAGGTCGACTGGAACAGCTGGTGGGGTGACGTGCCTCGAGCAGTTACCATAAGGGCGCTGCGGTCACCTCCAGGCTCATCGCATTTCTGATCGATTAACCTCTTTTCCGTGGCCCGTTCCAACGAGCGGCACTCCACCTCGGGCGGGAAGTCTGATCCTGGAGACGCCGCTGTTCTCGCCGATTTGGCTCGAGCCGACCGCCACCATCACCGACGCGTTGCCGGCGACAGCGGCTTGGCCGAAGTAATCAAGCTGCTCTCAAGGGGAAGCACGCCGCCACTACCGAACCGCGTGGGCGTCAGTCGCCGATCGCTGTCAGCCCTGGCCGTGGTGATCGGTCGGTGTCGAAGGAGTGGGACGACCTCATGCGACCGCAGTACTGTGGTCCGCGTGCCGTGTTTTGAGCTGCTTTACGACCTCCGCCAGGCGGCGTATGTTGATGTCTCCAGTACACATCGGACGGGTGTCCCCAAGAGTGTCATCCCGGGTGGTCGGCAGGCCATCGGACACGATTGGTTGAAGAGCTGTAACGTGGTCACCTGTTGGAATAAACCCGAACCGTCACGGTTGCTTCGTACACCTTGAGGCACCAGAGTCGTCCTGAGGACGAGCCAGAACCGCATCGACCGCGCATGGATTGGGATGAAGATCAAAGACCAACCGTCTTGTCAGGCGCGCGTGTCCTTGATTTGACTGGGGCTATCGGGGCATATTGCTCGAAGCTGCTGGCCGATCTTGGTGCTGATGTCGTGAAGGTTGAGCCACCGGCAGGGGACGAGCTGCGTCGACGGCCGCCGTTTTCGCGTGGTGCTCACAAGGACAGCTTGGTGTTTGCGGCGTATCACGCGAACAAGCGAAGCATCACGCTGGATGCGGCTCGGCCGGACGCGTTGCCGATGCTGCAAGCGATGGGGGCCTGGTGCGATATCCTTCTGGCCTCGCCTAGTTTGCGCCAGCCCATAGTCGGGTTCGATCGGGATATACCGGAGGTGAGCTGGGTATCGCAGGATGCACTCGTGGCGGCGATCACGCCGTTCGGATTGTCGGGACCGTGGCGGGACGTCCGCATGACTCCGTTCTTGTCCTATGCGATGGGTGGGCAGATGCATTGGGTGGGGACCCGGGATGGTCCGCCCTTGGCTGTGCCCGGGCAAGTGGCCTGGGACGACGCCGGAATCCACGCCGCCCTCGGCGTCGCTGCGGCCATGTTGGTTCGGGATCAAACGGGTGGCCAGATCCTCGATCTCGCCGTCCACGAGGTGGCCGCGTCGAAGGACTTTCTACTCGAACGCTATGACGTCGGCCGCCCAGGTGAGTGGGGTCGCACCAGTGGGGTGGGTATCCCCCCCACTGGTGTCTGGGATTGCGCCGATGGACAGATTGTCATTGGTGCCTACCAGCGGCATCATTGGCAAGCCTTTCTCGACATGCTGGGCCATCCTTCGGAGTTGTCCGACCCTGAGTTTGCCGATCCCCTCCTGCGCCGGCAGATCTTTGACGCACTCGAAGCTTTGATTGCTCCGCTCCTGACCAGGCGCAGTCGACTTGACCTGTTTGAGGCGGGCCAGAGAGTGGGCTTGCCGTGCGCTCCGATCAATACACCGGCTGACTTCACTAAGGATGAGCAGCCCCTGGCTCGTGAGACGTTCGTAACCACGACAGACGCCGGGGACGGCGAAGTGGTGACGATCCCTTGGCGTTGGTGCCGTTCGTCCTCCCCGCTGATCCGCTTCCATCGTGCTGCCCCGGCGTTGGGTCAGCACAACGAGGATTTTTACGTGGATCGTTTGGGGTTCTCGTTGTCAGAGATCCGAGCATGGAAGAAGGCAGGACTTGTCTGATATTCGCCTGCCCCTTACCAATGTTCGTGTTCTGAGTTTCGGCGCGTTCGTTGCTGGCAATATCGCCGCCCGGCTATTGGCTGAGTTAGGAGCGGACGTAGTGAAGATTGAGGCACGGAACCGGCCGGAAGTACTGCGCACTCCGGCACACGCGATTGGGCCCACGGTCGTCGAGCCCTCGGGGGTGCAGAACACTGCCATGTACGCGTCCCTGACACGGGGAACGCGGAGCCTCTCGATCGATTTGGCCTGCTCCGAAGCGCGTCCCGTCTTTCATGACCTGGTTGCCGTGACCGACATTGTTATCGAGAACTTTGGTGGGTCTGTGCTCGATCGATGGGGTTGTGCGTACGCCACCTTGCTTGCTGACAATCCGGCGCTTGTAATGCTTTCGCTATCTGGCTACGGTCGTACTGGACCGCGGGCGGACTATCGGGCATATGCTTCGACAATCTGCGCGTATATTGGACTGAGTGCAGTCTGGGGGTATACGCACGGAAACCTCACAGACTATCTAACCGGCGCAAGTGGAGCCTTAGCTGCGGTTGCCGCGTTGGGAGATGCGCGAGGCCGTGGAACTTCCGCATATATCGACATCGCTCAGATAGACGTCATGGCGCCGGTTCTCGCGGGTTTGTACGTTGGGCCTCTTAACGATGTCTACGATGTGCCGAGGGCGTCCAATCGGGTGCCGGGATCGTGGCTCTCGGGACTATTTGCAAGTAAGGGCGATGATGCCTGGCTTGCAGTTGATCTCGAAGACAAGGATGACTGGAACGCCATGTGTTCCTTTCTCAATCGAGCGGACCTGATGGTCGTGGACGCGGCTTCTGCGGAGCGACTCGAACCGGAGCTGCGCCGTGCGCTGAGTTCGTGGGCATGCAATCACGTTGCACATACGGGTATGCACGTTTTACAGAAGAGAGGCCTGGCAGCTGCCGTCGTTCAGCATAGTGACGAGATCTGGCGCGACCCCCAGCTGAACGTCCGGACTTTCAAGGAGCTGATTGATCAGGCTGACCTTGGCCCGGTTACCTATGCCGCCTCTGCGCAGCGTTGGGGAAAAACGCCAGCCCTCCGCCTTGGTGCAAGTCCGCGTCTGGGGCAGCACACTTACGAGATCCTTGAGGACTGGTTAGGACTCTCGGGCGAGAGGCTGGAAGCGCTGTCTTCTGAGGGAGCAATTTTCGACGCCGGCCAAGTCTCCAAGGGTCCTGGCGAGCTCTGAGCTCTGCGATCGGAGGATCCTGGTTAGGGCTCAGCGGTGAACCTGCCAAACGAGACGCTCCCCCCATGGTTGCGGGCTGCCTTGCTGTCGCGGTCGAAGATCATGGTCGTCCGTCGTTCAGTTTCGTAGGAGGCCCAGCCAGGGTCTCTATCCACGGGCACGATAAAAGTGGACCCATGCCTTGTGCATCTCCGCGGCCAAATTGGTTGGAGGCTGTGGTCCTGTCGGTCAATTCGCACCCTGGGCGCGAAGGGTGTCGAACATGAACAGATCTCGAGGACATGACACGATCGCAGCGCGCCCTCGAGGATCGGCGGCGTCAGACGAACTCATAGCACCAGGCCGGAGGGGCATCGCGCCGTGCCTCGGCGGCCCAGACAGCTTTAGGCTACTGCCGCTTATTCCCCAGCTGACTCTCCGCGGCGGGCGGACTTTGACTGCTTGAGGCCCCCGGCAGAATCCCCCCGCTGCCCGGGGCCTCGCGGACACGCCAGGCCTGCATCCGGCCAGACCATATTTCCTGGTGCGGGGATTGTCCGGCTGTGACAGTTCTGTTATTGGGGCCGTGAGTACTATGCGCAGCTGGACCAGTGTTGACTGATCGCTCGACGATTTTGCCCAACTGGCTACTTGTCTGCGTACCGAAGCGACATCAGTGAATGTCGAAACTCGATTTAGCCGACGGCAGGTCGCCTTCTCTCGGGGTGTTTTGGTTATCTCGCTGCGACGCTTGAAGCTATTGTGCGTCCTGGCTGCGAAAGGTTGTTCGTGTCGGTAAGCCAGAGGACTCCGCTTTCCCGCGGGAAGATCGGCTCCTCCATGATGGAGCGTCTTACACGGCCCCGGTCGTGTAAAGTGTACAGTTGTGACCCCTTTAGCGGCATCTCGAAAACAACGGGCAGATCGATGGCCAGAGCTGCTCGCCGCTGCTAACGTCGTATTTGCAGAGAGGGGCTACGTCGCGGCGTCTCTGGAAGGAGTCGCCGGGCAGCTCGGAATTTCAGGGGGGAGCTTGTACCATTACGTTCGGACCAAGGAGGAATTGCTTTATGCGATACTGAGTGACTCTTATGAGAAAGCTCGCGAAACTGTGCATCGACATCAGACCGAACATCGTACGGACGAATCTGAAACATTATCTTTTGTGCGGACATGGATGCAACACATGGTAACTCTGCAATACTCTGCGGTGGCAGCGGAACGACACGAGTATATCCGTTTTCTCTCAGATGCCCATAAGTCCGAGATTCGCACCATTCGGCGCCAGCTCAGTGACTATGTTGCGTCTCTAGTTGACACAGATATAACGGCGGGAGTTCTCAAAGTACAAGTACCAGGACGAGTTCTATCTGGTGCGATCTTGACCCTCATGAACACCACGCGAGAGTGGATGCATCGAGATCAACCAGACGAGTGGACTGCACTGACAGACTGGTACATAGAGCTTCTAGAACACGGTTTACGATCTGCGAGTTCTAACGATACGGACGCTGATTGTTCAACGCTTGCGGCCTCGGCAGCACGTGGACAGACTTCCGCAGAGACTGGTGTTGCTTATGCGCAGGAACACGCTTTGCTGCGAGCGGAGCAGCGAGGCGGACGATGGAATGAGTTAGTTGATACTGCCGGGCATGTGTTCGCTGAGAGAACGTATCTTGGTGCCTCGCTCGCCGAGATCGCTCGTCGCATGGAAGTCCGAAAAGCGAGCCTTTACCACTACATCGGCGCCAAAGAGGAGTTGCTGTTTGAGATTGAGCTGCGGGTACATGAGCGTGCCTTAGGTACGTCGACCGCACTGGCAGCCGACTCGCCCGCTCGTGGGGACCAACAGGTAGCGAGTTTCATAGGGGCCTGGGCAAGCCAGATCACGAAGCATGATTCGCCCTACTTGCCGCTCGGCATCACCGATCTTGAGTACCTGACCAAGGAGCATGCCGAGCAGATTCGCTCGATCCGGCGTGTCGTGCGTCGACATGTCGAAGAGATGGTTGTCTCGGGTGTCAACGACCGGAGCTTTGCCGCGACGCTCAACGTGAGTTATGCGGTTAATTCTCTTCTCGTATCACTAAACAGATCCCCGCGGTGGTTCCACAAAGGTAGGGGTGATCCATCTCTGAGTGACTGGAACACCCTGCTGTTTCTAACTGGACTCTTCAAGCCACGGTTCAGTGTGGTTACTGCCAAGTAGCTGGCAAACGTCGAGCTTGTGGCGTGGCATATCTTTCTCCCGAATGGCCGTGACCTCGGTTATCCCTTCGAGCTCTTGGGTAACGCTCCGTCTGCGTCGCCCGGTATCACAATCTCCGACTGAAGCAGGGTTCAGTTCAGGCACGACGAGAGCCGCCAACTGACCGTACGAGCTCTGACGGGTAGGCGCGGGAAGTCGGCATATATGTGAACCGGATGCGCTGGTCAGCCAAGTCAAAGAGCGCCTTTCCCGGGCCGGGCGTACAGCCCCTATCGCACCCAAGCCCCAACTCGGGCCGCTTGACGAGCTAGCCGGCTACGACGTTGCTACGTCGTGCACGTGCTTCGAGAGCTGTGGCAAACGCCAACCAAGCCTGCGCTCGTCGTCGGCACTCATCGGTGACCTCGTAGATCCGGCCGAGTGGTACTTCTTCGACGAACTCCGACCACCGGTAGACGACAGATCCCCTCGATAACCAAACGAGCATACGGTCCGCCGACTCGCAGGTAGACAGAGCGATATCCGGCTTCCAGCCGGCTGCGTCGCCGTTGACGGTGGGCAAGGGCTTGACCGAGTTGGCTCCGGTGGGAGGCTGGGCTCGATCCATCGGAAGGACCGCGTGGCCGGTAGAGTCGTAGTCGCTCTGCGGGCGGGCTGTCACGTTGAGTGAGGCGTGGACGGCGCGAACCGTCTCTGGAGATACGGCAGCGAGTGAGGCGATCCTTCGTAAGGACGCTCCGGGATTTTCCTTTAGCGCCGAGAACCCGCTCGCGGGCATTGGCCGGACTCGTTGGTCGAACCCGGCCGTCGCATCCGATCCTGATCTCGGGTTCTGAGCGCACCGCATCTGGCGCAAATTGGCCGCGACGGATGCGAGCGACTGTCGTAGGCGCCACGCCGCACAGCTTCGCGATCCGTCGATCCGACCACTGTCGGTGCTGTTCGAGAACGCGGCCAACGACGCAGGCGCGATCCTGCATGGTCAGGGGGAGTCCGTGAGTTACGTTCCGCTTGACCCCCTCGAGGAAGGCTTCCTCAGCTGAACCGCCGAACCACTCGGCCTTGATCGAGTTCATACCTAACTCGTGAGCCGCGGCAACCCTGTGCGCGCCATCTACGACTTGATTGTCCGAACCCCACAACAATATTGGCGGCCAGCTGCCGGCTGACTCAACCAATAACTGAACGTGCCGTTGGTCGAGTCCGTTACATCGAAGCCCCCCTGCTTGAGTCAGAGACCCCAGCGGAACCGCCCGAACAGCCCGAGCTTGTCGACTCGAACCATCCATTTGGCTACCTCCCCATAGCTACTCAGCGCACGTCGTCGTACCCAGAACCTACCTGGTCTCAGGTAGGGCACGCAAGCTGGCCGATCGACCGCTCTCGACGCCTCGCGGACTGATGACCGGAGTCGAAATACGTCCGCTCCGAGGGAGGAACGCCCGAACAGCGGCAGCGAGTGGCGGCCCTGATCGGCGGGTGCCCCCAGCTGGCACCGCGACGCCTTCCTCCGTGGACTCGCGGAGAAACCGAAGCAGACTGAAGCAAGGGGTTGGGAGCGGATCGGACCCGGCCGAGTTTCGGCCTCTATGCCGGCCAGACCAGATAGCACGCCTCGACACCGAATCAAGGCTTCTCGGATCCGGGGTCGGGGCGTTCAGCGGCGAAAGGGTCGATGACGTGGACGGTGGCGCCGACACTCGGGGTGCGCGGGCCGCAGCAGTGAGGCTGCCTCACGTGGCAGGAGGCGATGGTGGGCTTTCCCCGTCCGGCGCAACCGGCCGGCACACGGGATGTTTACCTCGGGGCGCCACCGGCCCTGGCAAACGACTCACTGTTGGCTCGATCGGGGAGTCCGTCGGGTTCGCATGCGCCGAGCCTTGGCTGACAAGATTGAGAGCATCTGATGGACTTCAATGCAAATCAGTGTTCTCAAGGGGTGTCCAACTGAAGCGTCAATGTCAGTTGGACAGCCGTCTCACTTGTCAGCTGCGTAATCGAAAGGCAAACCGAGACATGGCTACGGACTTTTAGATTGCAACAACGCTACTCGACAGTTAAAATCGATCGCAGTGATGGTATTCTTTCGCTCACTTTCTACACCGATAGGGTTCTTCACAACGGGGGGAGACGGCCCCACTACGAAGGAACTGAGCAGCCGAGCTCGCCACGACAACTCTTTGGTTAGGGGTATGCTGACAGGCGGTTGGTGACAGCTTCGGATTATCTATCGGACAATCTTGGGGAGAAAGAAGTCCCACATCGGGTACGAGTTCGCTGACAACATGGACGCTCTCTACGCCAACGTCCGGGCCTTTAACCGCTGGATGCACGAAGAAGTCGGCTTCATGGCCGAGAACCGCATGTTCCTGCCCCCCTATATTGCCTTGGCCGAGCCCGAGCTGGCCGTAAAAGAGCTCGAGCGGGTCATCCAAGATGGAGCTCGGATCATCCAGACAAGGTCTAGACACGCCCATGGCGGTCGTAACAACCCCTTCGGGGGCCGTTCCCCCGCGGACCCGCTCTACGACCGGTTCTGGTCCATTTTGCACGAGGCCGATATTCGTGTAGCCGTGCACGTGGGAGGCACCGACTACCAGAAATATGGAGCCGACTGGTCCGAGGCCCCATTCCCGGAAGAAAACGTTCAACGTGTGGTGGCCGAAGTCGGGATCGAGCCCATAGTCTTCGGCTCCGACTTCCCCCACGGCGAAGGCCTGGCCTTCCCCGCCCAATATGTCGGGGCGCAATTCACAAGTTTCTCCGACGCCGACCAACGGCGCATCATGCGCGACAGCCTCGAGAACTTTCTCGCTCCAGCCGTGCAGTAGTCGTCAAGGAGACATTTCGTTGCACTGCGGAGTAATGGTAACGAGCTACAACGAGAGGGACTGGGGCCGCTTAATGGAGGGCGACTACAGTCGGCCCTCGGATGTAGCCGACCATGAACTGGTCGAGGAGACCCTTAGGCTCGGAGAACTCGTGGAGCCTCTCGGTTTCGACTCTATATGGGCCACCGAACATTATGGTTCCGCCTATTCGATGCAGCCTAACCCGCTCCAGTATCTCGCCTACTGGACCGGCAGAACGCGTCGAGTCGACATGGGGACGGCGGTAATCGTCGCCCCTTGGTGGAACCCGATCCGACTTGCCCATGAGATCGCCATGCTCGACATCCTCTTGGGGGGGCGGAAGCTTCACCTCGGTATCGGGCGGGGGATAACGCCGCATGAATACGGCGCCCTCGGCTACCCCCTTGGGGAGTCGCACAAGTATTACTACGACGTGATCAACATCTTGCGAGCATCGGACGGAGCGGAGCGGTTCTCTTACGACGGTGAGATCTACAAGGTCCCTCCGACGACCATACGCCCGCAGGCCCGCCACAAGGGTCAGCTGACAGGTGATATCAAGGCTGCATTCTCGACGGAGAAGTCGGCGCGTCTAGCCGCCGAGCATGGCCTCGGTCAGATGTTCACCGCCAATGAGGATCTGCCGGCTATGGTCGCCAGTGTCCAGCGCTTCAATAGGATCCGGTCCGGGCTCGGCCTTGGCCCTGATCAACCGCAGACGCTGCTATGGATGTATTGCGCTGAGACGGCCTCTGAGGCAGAGGAGGGATGGGAGTACTACTACAGGCAAGTGCGATCGGCTCAATATCACTACTTCGAGTGGAACAACCCGGGCTTCGAAGGCATTAGCGGTATGGAGGAGTACCTCAAGAGGCAGAAAGCCGACGTCGGATTCGCGGACGACCGGGTGGCTCATCACCGGGACATCGATCCGATCGGAACGCCGGACGAGCTCATCGATCGGATCCGCTCTTTGCAGTGGACGCTCAGCCTTGAGCGGATAATCATTCATTTTCACTATGGCGGTATGCCAGCCGACAAGGCCGAGAGAAGTTTGCGCCTCTTTGCTGAGAAGGTGCTGCCGGCTGTCCAGGCCATGAAGACGCTGATCAATCCGGAGTGCTTGGGGCGCGATGTCGGTTGAGTCTAACTGCGTCCGATGGGCGGGATACTGAGACCGTGGTGAAGCTGCTAACGAGGTGGCAACGACTGGAGGTCCGAGCACGTGAGCAGCTCTGGGGCTCGCCCCTGGTCTGCATCTATCCCCGTGAGCGGCTCATCCCGCGACTTTCGTGGCTCGTGACGGAAACAGCTACCCAAGCACCTGGGTCCGATCAACATTCGACGTCCCCTGACAGGGATTCGGGTCGTGATGGGCCCGGAAAGGACGAACATTGCAGCCGTTAGACGAACTCATAGCGAGAGACCAGATCCGCCAGCTGGCCGAGCGGTATGCCCTTGCAGTGGATGGAAAGGACCTCGACTCGTTGGTCAGGCTGTTCGCCGAGGACGTTGACAATGGGCGCTATGGTCCGGGAAGGCGGGGGATGAAGGCGTTCTACGACCACGTGCTGCGAAGGTTCCACTGCTCGATGCATCTGGTGGCCAATCACGTGATCGACTTCGATGGTGACGACAGGGCCCATGGGATCGTCTACTGCAGGGTGCATCACCACGTGCTCGAGCCGGAGCACTGGCATGATCACGCGATCGCGTACTGGGACAGCTACGAGCGCCACGGCGAACGCTGGTACTTCCGCCGGCGTAAGGTCAGCGGGTGGTATCGGCAGTGGTTCGGGCACGACGAACATGGAACAGAGCGCGTGGTCGCCAGGCCGGGAGGACGAGGGACATTAGACGGGAGCATGCCTGAGGCGTTCGAGACGTTTGAAGCCTTTTGGGCCCGCCGGGCTGGTGCGATGCCGGCGCGGCGTGTGTGACGGCGGTGTACTTGGACCTTCTGACAAGGTGTCTGCCGGAATGATTGTTAGCACGCTGCCAGCAATGTGGTGCGGTCCGCCAGGCGCCGGAGATTCCGAGGACTAAGAGGGGTTGGATGGGACGCCTGGACAAAATGGTCGTCATTGTCGTCGGAGCCGGCCAAACGCCGGGGCCAAATCTGGGGACCGGGAAGGCGGCATCAATCCTTTATGCGCGCGAGGGCTGTCGTGTCTTCGCTGTGGATCAATCCATGGTCGCCGCCGAGAAAACAGCCAGCGTGATCCGATCCGAAGGTGGCGATGCGGTCGCGTGGCGTGCCGATGCTACGGACGATGTGGACGTGGTCCAGATGGCTCAAGCATGCGAGCGGAATTGGGGCCAAATCGATATATTGCACAATAACGTCGGAGCGAGCCTGGCGTCGGGCGACGGACCCCTCAGCCGGGCGACCGCTGAGTCATTCGATAGAACCATCTCGCTGAATCTCAAGACGGCGTTCCTCACCGCAAAGCATGTCATTCCCATTATGCGTCGTCGAGGCCGTGGAGTCGTGATCAATATCTCGTCCATAGGAGCGATGATCGAGTGCCCCAATATTGTTTATAAGGCTGCTAAGGCTGGTCTGAATGCCCTCACCACCCAGCTAGCTATTGAGAATGCGCCCTATGGAGTACGGGTGAATGCAATCTTGCCCGGACAGATCAGCACATCGATGCTCATCGAGCATCGAGTTGGCAAGGGCGGCGCCACCCGTGACGATGTCATCAAGGCATATGATGGCATGGTTCCACTCAAGGGAGGAATGGCGAACGCCTGGGCCGTCGCCAAAGCCGCGGTGTTCCTCGCCTCCGACGACGCGAGCTACATCACTGGTGTTCTTCTTCCTGTTGACGGCGGGCAATCACTTCGATTCTGGCGTCCCTCGGAATTGTCCACGTTTTCACATGGCTGACGAGGTCATCTAGAGCACACGCTGTACGCCATTGTCGAGTCCGGTCCGGTCGAGCGTCGAGAGGACGAATGAAAGGCGTGGTACGACGAGGTGTTTCGGCGAGCCAAGGGCTCGTTCGTTCGGGCCATCCAACGACTCTTGCAGGGTCATCTATCCAGTGTCTGCTGCATAAGGTTCATCATGGTGCGCTTGTCCGGCTTTCCCGATGGCAGCCACGGGACGTCATCGATATCGGCGACCTTGATCCGCTTCGGGACTTTGTAACCGGAGATCAGCCTCCTCGTTGCTGCCTCAATCTCGGTGGCCGAAAGGTCTCGAGCGGGTTCCGGCACGACGACGGCGGCGACTTCGGATCCCTTCGTCGGATGCGGTAGTCCGAACACGAATGCGAAACGGACGCCGGGAAGGGACATCATCATCTGTTCCACCTCAAGTGGTGCGATGTTTGCGCCGCCCGACTTAATCATCTCGCTGTAGCGGCCCGTGAACCAGATTTTCCCGTCCTCGATGTAGCCGCGGTCACCGGTGTGGTAATACCCATCTGCGTCGAAGGTTTCTTCACGCTCCTTTTTGTAGAAGCTATGCATCAGGCCGAGGCCACGCACGCAGAACTCGCCTTCTTCGCCTTCGGATAGCACGTTGCCGCTCTCGCGGTCGATCACTTTGTAGTCGAAGAGGCGCCGCTCGAAGTGAGGACCGAATGTCTCCGTCATTCCGAGGTTGATTGGATCGCCCTTCGACGAGGTCCTGGCCATCCGTTGCGTCTGAGCGTTGACCCGGAGAGAGCTCAGGTCTCGCTTGGCATAGTCAGGATGGGAGCGTACCTGTTCGAGCTGGGCTGGCCACCCGGAGAACGAGGTGCATTGTTCTCGTTCCACGAGTTCGAGCAGTTCGGCCGGATCGGAGCGAAGCTGGATAACCAACGTGTTTCCGGTGTACAGGCAGCCGAGGAGGTTTTGCGGTCCGGCGACCCAGAAGAAGGGCACGGCCATCATGGTCCGGGGGTTATTGACCTGTGACGGACCGAGCCCGAGACCAACCGATGGCGACACCTTCCGCACGGCAACGCCGTGGGTGTGTACCACGCCCTTTGGATCGGCGCTCGAACCAGAAGTCCATACGACGGCAAGGGGATCGGCTGGGTACACCTCGTCCTGAATGGCCGCTAAAAGCTCGTCGGAGATGTCGGACTCGGGCGTGCTATCACCGGCACTCAAAGCGGCCCAACGACGGTCCGAGGGTTCGGCCAGCCAAATGCGACGTAGGTAAGGCATGGATGCCAGGTGGAGGGGCGGCTCAGACGCTTCTGCCAGACCGTCGATCGACGCCTCGAGATCGGAGGCGTAATCTCGGCCGAACAGATGTCCCGGAGCAATAAGGAGGTCGATGTCGGCCAGCTTTAGCACTCGCCGGATCTCGGCTGGGCGGTACGTCGTACTGAGCAATGTGACCAGGGCGCCGATCCGTGCCGCGGCGAAGAACGCTACGACGAAGTCAGGGCTGTTCGGCAACATGATCCCAACTCGGGTCCCTTTGCTGACCCCGGCGGCGACGAGGCGTTTTGCCATGGCGCGCGAGCGATGCTCGGCGTCGGCGAACGTCATGCGCTCGTCTCTAGTGACGACGAAATCCCTCGGGCCGAACTGGGCCACCGCGGCCGCCATTAGCGCCGGCACCGTTGCCCGGTGGCCGATGTCGCCCCACAATCCAACGCGGTCAGTCACCTGATTCTCCTTCGGTCGTGAATGGGAATCTTAGAGAAGGAAGGCATGTGGCTTACCCGGACGGTCCCGCCCCCAGACACAATTGCGGCAATCTGGGGGTCCTGTCGTTGCGCCGGACGTTGCGTGCCGCAGTCGGCCAGACTACTTAGGGAAGGACACGGTCAGTGAGTGCACGGGTGAAAGGAAAGGTTGCGTTGGTCAGCGGGGGAGCGGGTGAGAATATGGGCTCTGCGATCTGCCGCCGGGTAGCAGAAGAGGGTGCGGCGGTCATCATCGCCGACATCTACGACGACAAGGGTACCTCTTTAGGGGCAGACCTCCGCCGAAAGGGCTGGCGGGCGAACTTCATCCACGCAGATGCCACCAGTTACTCCGATCAAGAAGCGGCCGTGGCAGCCTCCGTCGCTGAGTTCGGAAGCTTGGACATATTTCACGCTCACGGCATCGGGCGCTACAGGCGAGGATATGTGTCCGAATTGACCCCACAGGACTGGGACGATGGGATGCGGTGAGCGCTCGGTTCGGCGTTTTACGGCGTGAGCGCCGCCCTACAGGAAATGCTCCTCGAAGATGGAGGCTCGATCATCCTGACATCATCTGGCGCAGGATTCGGAAGCCAACGACTGACAGCGATCTATTCCGTTGCCAAGTCGGCAGTGATGACCCTGGCCAAATGCGTTGCCTTCGAGTACGGCACGCACGGGATAAGGTGCAATGCGATCGCTCCGGGCGTAACCGGCCAGTCGGCCACAAAGTCACTCCCACGAACGGCAGTCTCCACCCTGAGGGATATATGGCGCAGCACGTTCTACAGCGACGAATTGAGACAAAGGAAGTTGCCGACCTTGTCTTGTTCTTGGCGAGCGACGAGTCCTCGGCTATCACAGGCGCCGTCATCTCCATTGACGCCGGGTTCAGTGCTGGGTGGGGAAACTACCAAGGACTCCCGCCATTCGGTCAGCAGGTCCGTTGAGGCACCCGCTTCGCGATCTCGTCTTGCCCGGGGTTCGCGCCAGAGAGGTCAGGGCTCTCGGCTACCGGTTCGCGAGTGGTGTCGGCCAGGAGCCGGTGTGAGGTTAGGCGCCGGGCTAGGCGGTGATCCCGAGGCGGGGTTGCAACCAGGCGGCGATGCGGGCGAGCGCGTCATCGGACTCCGGCACGGTGCCTGCGCCCTGCTGGAAGACGTGCCACATCTCGGGGAATACGTCGATTCGGACGTCCCCGCCGACAGCTCGGGCGTTGTCGGCCAGCCGGGTGGAGTCGCTCAGGAGGACCTCGTGGTCCCCGACCTGGATGTAGAGAGATGGCAGGCCGGTGAGGTCGGCGTGGACTGGCGACACGAACGGATCGCGGATGTCACCCCCGGCTAGGACGAGATCCGTGAAGGCCCGGTCCGTACCGTCTGCCACGTAGATGTCGACGTCGGCCCTCGTGACCCAGCTCTCACCGGTGCCTTCCAGGTCAGTCCACGGCGATAGGACGACAGCAGCAGCCGGCAGCGGGCCGGCACCGTCGCGGAGCTTGAGCATGGTGGCGATCGTGAGACCGCCGCCAGCCGAGTCGCCGGCGATGGCGATGCGACCGGGGTCGAATCCCTCCGCCAGCAACCACCGGTAGGCGGCGAGGCTGTCGGTCAACTGCGCGGGATAGGGGTGCTCGGGTGCCAAGGCGTAGTCGACGCTGAGCACCCGACAGCCGAGGGCCTTGGCCAGGTGCCCGACGAGTTTCCGGTGGGTGGCCGTCGAGCCGATCACGTAGCCACCGCCGTGCAGGTACTGGAGGACGCTGTCGGGCGCTGACACCTCGGGGATGGCCCACTGCGCGGGGACGTCACCGGCGACGACGTCTTTGTACCGGACACCGTCGGGTTCCGATGCCAGCTCCCCGAAGCCGAGGTACGCTTCGCGCTGGGCGGCCACCCCGCTGGTCGAGTAGTCCCGTGTTGCGCCACGCACGGCGAACACCGCGTCGATGTACGCCTGCGCTTGTGCACTGGCCATGTTGGTGCTCCTCCCCGTCGTTTGAGCCCGTCGATCAGACGGGCCACTCCAGCCGTAGGTAATGCATGCCGGCGACACCGCCGGTGTAGGTGATGCTCTGGCGATCGGCAACCCGGTAGTCGGGGATGGCCTTGTGCCATTCCTTGAGGCCGACGGCCAGCTCGTGGCGGGCCAGATGCGACCCGAGGCACCGGTGCGAGCCGGGTGAGAACGTCAGGTGCTTGTTCGCGGGCCGGTCGAAATCGACCGTCAGGGGGTCGTCGAAGACGTCGCTGTCACAGTTCGCCAGGAAGAGCATGGTGGCGATCCGGTCGCCCTTGCGAATGTTGGCGCCGTGGAACTCCACATCCCGGGCGGCCTTCGTCCAGTTCCGCGGCGTCGAGGGGAAGCGACGGAAGAATTCCTCCACGGCGCCGGGGATGCAGGCCGGGTTTTCGACGATCCGGCGGCGGTGCGCCGGGTTGTCGGCCAGGAAGCGGAGCGTCCAGCCGATGTTCGAAGGCAGGGTGTCGAGGCCACCGAGGAACACGTTGGCGGCCAGGTTGGTGGCGACCTCGAGGTCGACTAGCTCGGCGTCGATCTGGCCGTGGGCGATCCCGTTGAGCACGTCGTCGCGCGGCTCGGCGCGACGTTCCAGGATCTCGGCCTTGGTTATCGAGCGGATCTCGTCCCACGCCCACTGTCGCTTGGGTATGTCGTGCATCCAGAGCTCGGCCAGCTGACGGAACTCCTCCCGGCGCGCCTCCTCGAGGCCGAACAGTTCGCCGAAGATGGCGATGGGGTAGCGACGGGCGAACTCGTTGATAGCGTCGCACCAGCCCCGGGTTTTGAACCCGCCGATCAGCTCCTGGCACACCTCGTGCATCTTGGGCTCGAGAGGGTCGATGGCCTGTGGGGTCAGCAACGGCAGGACGATCGCCCGAAGCTTGGTCTGGTAGGGCGGGTCGAACTCGGTCGGCGTCAACGGCTGGCCCAGCGGCGGCGACTTCTCCGTGTGGGTGAAGGTCCGGTAGTCCCGCTGGACCTCACGGACATGGTCATATCGGGTCACGACCCAGACCCCGCCCATCGACTCGGTCCAGAACGGATCGCTGTCCCGATAGGGCAGGAGCCAGTCGAAGGGGTCCTGCTCGATAACGTGATCGTTCAGGAACACCAGGTCCCGGACCGGGCAACGATCGACAACTGTCACGGACCCCCCTATCTCAATGTGGACAAGGTCAGGTTTCGACGGCAGCGACCGAAACGTCGATCGCCGGCATCCGGGGCATGCAGGTGATGTCTTGGATCCCCGTCGCCGGGCTGCGTAATCGGTCCGGGCCGGTGCCGAAGACGGCCGCCTGCTCCTCGCCCCGAATACGGGAAGCAGCGGGTGATCGAGACGACGCCACGGCGCCGCGTCGGGTCTGGCTGCACGAAGCCCCTGCTCCCGCCGTGGTTGGAGATCAGCTCGACCGGCTCACCGTCGCGGAGCCCGAGGTCGTGCAGGTCGACCGGGTACATGAGGTAGGGATTGTAGTCATGACGGGGGAAGTGCACCGGCCTCTCCACCTGGTCGTCGAGAAACGGCACGTGACCATCAGCCCGTTCTGGGACGAGCGTTCCTCGAGGGCGGTATGCGATTCACCAGTCCTGACGTCGCGCCCCATGACGTCCTAGCAGTCGTTGACCCGCGACCGCCGCCGAGAAGCTGCCCGGCGCCAAGGTCCGATTGGGCTCACCGCCACCTGCGCCGGCCAAGCCTGCCTGGCCCGGGCCGAGATCATCGCCCGGCTGCGATAGGCGCGAGAGACGTTAACTCAGCGGCACACGCCCCGCTCGACGAGCTTGTCGACCTCGGCGGTTGACATGCCCAGCACCTCGGTCAAGACATCATGGGTGTGCTGGCCGATTGCCGGCGCCGGGCCGGCTACCCGTAGCGGGAGTCGGCTGGGCCGGATCGGGTTGCTGGCGTGGTGCTCGACCCCGACGAAGGGGTTGTCGATGGCCACGATCGCCCCCCGTGCGGCCAGGTGGGCGTCGGCCCGTAGATCGAGGCCGCCCATCACCGGCATGGCCGACACGCTGGCGGCCTGCAGCTCCTCGGCGGCTCGATCTGGTTGACGGGGCGAGGTCCACGCGCCGATTGCCCGGTCGATGAACTCCCGATCGGCGAGCCGGCCGTCGAGCGACGCCCAGCGTTCCTTGACCGGCAGACCGATCACGGCGCCGAGCCGCCGGAACGACGCGGTGTCGGCGCAGGACACGGCCAGCCATCGATCCTCACCTGCGGCCGGGTAGACGTCATGGGGGCAGGCGACGAGCGAGCGGTTACCGAGCGGCTGAGGCTCCTCCCCCGTCCGCGATAGCTCGACGAATATGTCACCCATCATGTAGGCGGCGCATTCGGTTTGGGCGATCTCCACGTCGGCGCCTTCACCAGTCCGCGCCCGCCGCTCCAGGGCGGCCAGGACCACCAGCGCCAGCCACTTCCCGGCGATGTGGTCGGGGTGGTTCACGCTGGTGCCGCACGGATACTCGGACTCCGGGTGGTTCCAGAGGTAGTGGGCGCCGCTGAAGCAGGAGTTCAGCTGTCCCCAAGCTGGCGCCGCGCCCATCGGGCCACCTCGACCGAAACCCTGGCTCGAGCCGTAGATGATCGCCGGGTTCAGGGCCCGGACGTCGTCCGAGCCCAGCCCGAGCTTCTCCATGGTGCCGCCGCGGTAGTTCTCCAACACCACGTCGGCCTGGGCGCAGAGCCGCAGGGCCAGTGCCCTGCCCTCGTCGGTGGTGAGGTCGATGGCCACGTTGCGCCGGCCCCGGCACTCGGTGTTGTAGACGTAGGACGCGTTGGGCTTGCCGGCTTCTCGGAGACGGAGAGCATCGGGTCGCACCGAGGATTCCACCTTGAGGACATCGGCGCCGAGCTCGGAGAGGACATAGGCGCACTCCGGTGCCACCGCGCCCACGCCGAACTCTACGACCCGCACGCCGGCGAGGAGGAGCCCGGGCTCCGCCGCGGGGTCGGGAGGCGGTGCCCAACTTGAAGGGCCCGTCCACTCCAATGCTCTCTGGGCACCTGTCACCGACGGACGGGCACCCTCGATCGTCCACGGCGCGGCAGCGACCAAGTCACCGTCGAGATCCGCGAAGAACCGGCGGTGACGGATCTGGGGGTGGTGGGCGAACTCCGATGGCCGCATCACCGCGCCGATGGTGGCGCCGGCGGGTACCGCCTGGTCCACGAGCTCAGCCCGGGTGCGGTCCTGGAGGAAACCTGCGGCCACTGCCTTGATGACGTCGGCGTTCTCCCTTCGAAAGATCGGGTCGCGCCAGGTCTCGGCTTCGAAGCCATCGGGGTTGCCGCACAGCTGCAGGAATCCACGCCAGTGGATCAGACTCGACGTCATGACCCGCACGTAGCCATCCGCGGCCGGCAGGACGTTGTGGGCCCCCTCGGCATTCCGGTAGCCAGCGATAGGTAGATGCGGGTTGATGTGTTGGTAGTCGGCCACCGGGATCGACCACGGCACCAGTCCCGATAGTGCCGCCTCCTGAACGCTGACGTCGAAGGACTGGCCCAAGGTGGTGACGTGCCGGTGCGCGACACCAGCGACAGCGGCAAGGGCAGCGAACACCGCCCCGCAGTCATGCGCCGTGTAGCCGCGCATGGCACACGGCGGCTTGTCTGGGAAGCCGGAGGAGAAATGAGCGCCGCTCGAGGCGAAGGCCGGCAGGGGATCGAGCGTCCAGTCGGCTCGTGGCCCCTCGAGGCCGAGGTCGGTCACGGCGACGTGCACAAGAGCGGGGTAGCGTTCGGCGACGTCGCCGGGTTGGAGGCCGAGGTGACGCCGGAGGTTCGGCCCGAGGTTGTCGATCAACACGTCAGCTCGGCTGAGCAGCTCGTCGAGTCGTCGACGCCCAGCAGGCTCGAGGATGTCGATCGGCGCGACGGACTTGTTGACCTGACGGAACCGTTTGGCGGCGTCGGTGTCGTCGCCCCGGTCGAGGCAGGGACTCGATACCCGCACCACGGACGCGCCGAGGTCGCCCAAAAGGCGCCCGGCGAGAGCGCCCCGGAGGTCGGTGAGGTCGACGACGCGGAGGCCGGCCAGGAGCGAGGTCGAGGTCATGACCAGGTCCAGTGGGGGTCGCGCTTCTCGAGGAACGCAGCGCGGGCTTCGGCGGAGTCGGCGTTGCCATCCATCCGGTAGGAGTAGTCGTTTTCGGTCCGGTAGTTGTCGAGTACCTCCTCGCCTTCCAGCCGGAGGATCGATTCCTTGGCCAGCCGGAGGGCCACCGGGCTCTTCGTCGCCATCAGCTGGCCCATCTCCACGGCGCGGGCTACGGCCCGGCCCGCCTCGACCACCTCCTCGATGCCGCCGAGCCGGTGCAGCTCGGCTGCCGGGAACCGTTCGCCCAGGAAGAGCATCCGGCGTGCCTTGGACGGGCCCAGAAGGCGGAGCATCTTGCTGGCCCCGCCCAACAGGCCGACGTTGATCTCGGTGAGTCCGAAGGTGGCGTTGACGCCAGCGACGATCATGTCGGCCACGCCCACCATCCCGAGTCCACCGCCGACGGCTACCCCTTCGACGGCGGCGATCACCGGCACCAGGCAGTGGCGGATGGCGTACTGCACCCGCCGCCATGGCAAGAACGGGTCGAGCTGCGTACGGAGCTCCTCGTCGTCGATGCCGTCCGAGCGTCGCTCCTTGAGGTCGCGGCCTGCGCAGAAGTAGCGGTCGCTGGTCGAGCTGAGCACCGCTGCGGCGACCGTGCGGTCCTGGGAGAGATCCTCGAAGACCTGGCGCAGCTCTCTGCGCATCGTCCCGTCGATCATGTTCATGGGTGGGTTGTCGAGACGGACGATCGCCACCCCACCGTCGCGCTCGATCTGCAGCCGCTCCATCAGTCGTTCCTCGGGTGCTCGGTCGGCGCCGCCTCGTAGAAGCTCGTGGCCCGGCCGACGAGTGCAGGCTTGTCGGGGTAGGGCATCGAGACCTCCTTGGCCGCCAGGTGGGCGTCCCAGTCGTCCCTCGTTGCCCACACCTGGGTGACCACGATCCGTCCTGGTTCGGTCGGATCACCCGCGTAGGTGAACTCCACGCAGCCCGTCTCCGTCCGGGAGCGCGCCACGTAGGCCTTCCGGGCATCGAGGTAGGCGTTGACCTCGGACGGATCGACGCGGAAGATGCCGATCATGATGAACATCGCTGCAGGCTCGCTTTGATGTACTGGTGGCAGCCGCCCACGCGCCACCCCCGTGCGGTGTGTGCGGGCCGCATGCGGAGGTTAGGCACGGGCAGCGCTCGGGCCTCTCGCGGGTCCTCGGTGTCGACCGGTCCATTGCGCCGGTCGGGCATGAACCGGCTTGTAGCGAGCCGGGTCGACCTCGTCCGCGTGCTGGGTGGCGAGCTCGTGTGCTCCGCCTATGCCACCCGGGTCGTGCGTGGCGAGGCGCGGCGGCGACTGATCGCTGCTAGAGGGTGGGATTCTTGACCCCGCCGTAGTCCCGGGTGTAGCCGGACTCCCACACCTTGGCCTCGACCAACCGTCGACAGCCCTCCTGCCACCCGACCTCGCACTCGCCGAGGACCTCGTGCATGAACGTGGTGTCGGGGATGAGTGAGGTTGCGCCGTCCGGGCTGTAGACGATGTTGGGCTCGATCCCCAGGAGCTCGCCGAAGAAGGCGCAGTACTCGTGGGCACCGACGATGTCGTCGCCGCAGAAGTTGATGATCAGCGGTGGGTTGCGGGCCTCGACCATGGAGTTTACCGCCATGCGCGCAAGGTCGCTGTCCCAGTGCGGACGGAACAGCGGCTTCTCGGGATGGAGCTTGACCGGGTCGCCCTTGACGATGCTGATGAGCCGCTCGACAGGCAGGCCGCCGTCGGGGCCATAGGGGCTGCCCATACGCAGGATGGACAGGGGCAGGCCGAACTGGCGGGAGATCAACGTGGCTGATGCCTCGGCGGCGACCTTGGAGAACGAGCCCAGCTTGGTGCCGTGATGGCCGAGGGGGTTGTCCTCCTTGATGGTCACCCCGTAGGGGGGCGGCTCGTAGCTGGACGCGCTCGACACCAAGGCGAAGCCCTTGGCGTTGCGGCAGTGGTAAGCGAGCCGGCCTGCAGCATCCCCTTCGTGATCGAAAGTGTTGGGCCACATGCCCGGCTGGCGCCGGGCTGGGATGCCCGAGTGCCACACGTAGGTGAAGTCGTCCGGGATGTCATGGAACGAGTCGAGGAGGTCGTGTTTGAGGCAGTGGATCCCGAGGGCGCGGAGCTTGTCCTCGACGGCCGGGTTCGTGAACCTGGCCATGACATGGACCTCGTTGTCGTGGGCCAGCAGCCGAGCCGGCGGCAGGCCCGACGGGCCCTGTCCTCCAGTCACGAGGATCTTCTCGTCCTTCAGTTCGTGTGTGATCACTGCCATGGTTGCCCCTCGGTCCGATGTCTGGTGGTCGTTAAGGCGTGGAGGGAGCCAAGAAGGCCTGCAGGTTGTCGCCCATGATCCTGCGCTGGTCCTCCTCCGAGAAGCTCGACAGCTGGGCCGCCCCGTGCGGGTACGGGTAGGCAGGCCTTCGCCGAGGGGGAAACCTCGAGCCGAACACGATCCGCTCGATGGCTACCTCGGCGACGATGGGTTGGACGTTCTCCTCGGGATAAGGGGCCACCACGAAGTGCTGGCGGAAGATTTCTACGGGACCCGGTCGAGGCGACGCTTCGGGGTCCACTTTGGCCTTGCGGCCCCTGTGGAAGGCGTGGTTCATCTTTTGCAAAGTGTACGGCAGCCAGACGGTGCTGTCCGATTCCTGTGCTCGGCCGAGGCTGCGTTCATGAGAGGGCAGGCGCGCCTGGTCGACCGGCGGGATAATGTGCCACTGACCCTGTAATTCGAGGAGCGCCATGTCGATGACGTTGGAGGGCGAGGTCGCGGTTGTCACGGGCGCCACGAGGGGCACGGGGCGGGCCATGGCCGCGCAACTGGTCGATGCCGGAGCGCGTGTGGTGCTGGTGGGCCGGAGCACCAATGACCAACCCCACCAGTTGCTGCCGGGCACGCTGGAGGAGGTCGAGGTCGACCTGAAGGGCCGGGGTGGTGATGTGTTGACGGTTCGGGCCGATCTCAGCAAGCTCGACCAGGCGGTCCAGGTCGTTGACCGTACCCTGGCGTGGGCCGACCGCTGCGACATCCTCATCGCCAACGCCTCCTACACCCCCAAAGGCAGCTTCTTCGAGGTGCCGATTTCGCGCTGGGCGATAGGAATGAACATTACGCTGTTGAGCGCGGTGGCGTTGCTGCAGGGCTTCCTCCCGGGGATGCTCGAGCGGGCCCACGGTCGGTTCCTGGCCATCAGCTCCACCCAGGCGGCGTACGCGACGGATCTGCCCGAGGGCTGGACGCCCCGCCCCGAAGGCTACGGCCCCCCGCTGCTCTACGCCACGAGCAAGGCTGCCCTCGAGCGCTTCGTACGGGGCATGCACAGCGACTACGCCGGTCGAGGGGTCACGTTCACGAACCTCCGAGCCGGCCAGATCACGAGCGAGTCCTGGCACCTGATGTCGGGCCAGATGGGCTACAGCCAAGACACCACCCATCTCTACAACCCCGACGAGATCGCGGCGGCAGCGCTCTGGCAGCTGCGGGAGGCCACCCGCACCGACGGCCTGATCCTCGGCTACGACGAGCTGCTCGAGCTCGGCGCCCTGGCACCCAAGTGAGACGAACCGTTTAAACCAATCTGACAAACTGCTCCCTCGCGAGAGAGCCCGACGAGGTTGATCTCCGTCCGGGTCCTGGCTGTCTCTCTAAGACGTTCCCTCCGGGATGCCCGCAGCAGCGCGGAGGTCACCTTCATGCAGGACTCCTAGCCCTTCCAGAGCGGCGCCATACCCGAGAAATTCGACGGCTGACTTTTTGAGCTCGTGGGTCAGGAGCAGACGGGTATACCGAAGTACGAGGGGGTTTTGCTTGATCAAGGTACGGGCGAGCTCCCACGCTCGATCGAGAAGTCGCTCGCGAGGATGAAGCTCGCTGACGAGACCGAGCTCCAGGGCTTGGTCAGCCGAGAGGACCTTTCCCGTGAGCAGAAAATAGCGGGCGCGATTGAGACCAAGCAATATCGGGAACACAAAATTGACGCCATCGCCAGGGGTCATCCTGTTGACGAAGTGCGCCGAATCTTGGAAGCACGCCTCAGGAGCAGCCAATACAATGTCGGCAAGCAAGGGTATCTCGGGGTGTCGATATGCCGGGCCATTTACACAACTGATAATGATGGAGTCGAGATTCAAGAGATTTGTCGTCAACATCATTCCTGAGCGCATCGTTGAATCCCATTGCTCGGCGGTGGAGCTGGGAAAGGTTCCTGGCGAGGAGGCCGGTCCTGAGAACGTCTCACCGGTTCCGGTCATAATGATGACCTTGTTTTCGGGATCACGTTGGATGTCGGAGAATGCGTGGCCGAATTCGTAGTGCGGTCCCCGTCCCCACCGAAGGGGACCGTCCTCGGTGTGGAACGTGAGCTGAAGGATCCCGTCCTCCCGTGTCATCTTGATCGTTGTATAGCTGTTCTTGTAGTCTTCAAAATTTGTTGCCATGCTCTCGAAACCTCCCTCGTTCCTCGAGTATCCCCGAGTGCTATTGTGCTATAACGGTGGAGAGATAGTAATATCTACGCCTCGTCAAGTGTGGGTGCTCCAGCCGATCAGCAGCAGCTTCGTGTAGTGCATAGCTTCTTGGACCTCGTCCGGTTGGAACCCGTTGCGGCCGTCACGGCCCCCGCCGGCGTGACAGTTTGCGAACGGCGGCCGTGCCGCGCTAGATTTCCGAGGCGGGGAAAGTACGGAGTGCGTCATAGTCAGAAGGAATGGCGAACGTGAGCGACACTATCGTGTGGGTCAGCGGCGCGACCAGCGGTATCGGTCTTGGAATGGCGAGAAACTGTCCCTACGAGAATGCCCGCATCATCAACCTCTCGCGGCGTAAACACCCGGACCTGGAGTCGGTCAAATTGGACCTGACAGATCCCAGGACGATCGATGATGTACGTCGACATTTCGAAAAAGAGTTGGCCAACTTCGGGGGTGAGCGCGCCTTGTTCATTCAGAACGCGGTCGTGCCGATAATTTACGGTTTCGTGGGGGAGATCTCGGCGACGGACCACCAGGACCAGCTCCTGGGGATCGGAGTCGCTCCCTTGGTCCTGGGCGAGGCCTTCGTGCGCGCTGCCGCCGCTACGCCACAGAATTGTGATACGGGTCTGGTGATGCTTACTTCGGGAGCGGCGCGCCACGCGTACGAGGGCAGCGCTCCGTACAACGCCGCAAAGGCAGGTATCGAGCATTGGGTCCGGACCGTCCGACGTGAGCGCGCGCTTCGTGATGGTCGCCCCTGGCTATGTGCCATCGAGCCCGGATTCGTTGACACACCCGGTGCACGGGATTGTGGCACCGTCGACCCCCATGACTATCCATCCGCGGCGCACGTGAGAGAGGCATTCGAAGCAGGACGGGGCTTCGATGACGTTGACACCCATGCGCGAGCTGCATGGGCGGCATTGCCGAGGGGTGGGCCACAGGAACCCGTGCTGGTTTTCAGTGGTGGTGCCATGCAGGCAGCCGTCTGAGGAAGGACGCCATTTTCCGTCCCGGGTGTAGGACGCATTATCAATCCCCTTGCGTCGGCCACTTTCCGTTCTTCTTCGAGGTGAGGTGAGTCGGAATTCAATCGATTGCGGCTGATCGACTGCTGCCAGTTGAGCCGTATTCGTTCGAAAGCGACAGCACGGAGCCACTACCGAGCGGAGTAAGCCGTCGGTAGCTCATCGTCGTCAAGCCTCGCCCTGGTGAATCGGTCGGTGTCGAAGGGGTGGGTCTGGCGTCAGGCCTTCGCGATAATGTGCTCGGCATGCCGCGTCTTGAGCTCCTCTACGATTTTCGCCGGGCACCGTTTTCGCCGATAGACCATCGGGCAATGTACCGGGAGATTCTTGACCAGTGCGCCTGGGCCGACGGGATCGGCTTCGACACGGTAGTGCTGGGTGAGCACCATGGGACGGACGACGGATACCTGCCGGCGGCAGGTACGGCCGCAGCCGCGATCGCCGGGCGGACGTCCGGGCTTGAGATTCGGCCCATGGTCATGGCACCGTTCTACGACCCGCTCCACCTCGCCGAGGAGTTGGCCGTAGTCGACCTCGTCAGTGGGGGGCGCCTGACGCCTGTCGTTCTCGCCGGATACGTCCGCAGCGAGTTCGCCATGTTCGGAGTGGCTCGCAAGTACCGGGCTGACGCCCTCGTCGAGTGCGTCGAGACGCTCAAGCAGGGGTGGACCGGTGAGCCGTTCGAGTTTCGGGGCCGGACCGTCCGTGTGACGCCGACGCCGTACCAGCGGCCCCGCCCGACAATCGTGGTGGGCGGGACGTCGGACGCTGGTGCTCGGCGGGCGGCGCACATCGGCGACGAGTTCCAACCGGGTACACCAGGGCACTGGCGGGTCTACGTCGAGGAATGTGAGCGCTTGGGCCGTCATCCAGGCCGGCGCGAGCAGAGCGGTCCTGCATTCTGCTACGTGACGGAAGATCCCGAGCGCGCCTGGCAGGAGGTCGCGCCTTACATTCTGAACCACCTCCACGTTTACGGGGCCTGGACAAGGGAGAACGCCAACCGCGAGTCCGGAGTGTTTCCGCCTGCCGAGACGATCGACGATCTGCGTCGGAACTCTGCCTACCAGGTGGTCACCCCGGACCAGTGTGTCACGCTTGCCGAGCGGTGGGGTGCCCAGGGCGCCCTTATGTTTCATCCGATGATGGCTGGCCTCCCGCCGGAGCTCAGCTGGCCGAGCCTCGAGCTGTTCGAGCGGACGGTTCTGCCGCGGCTGGAGGTGACAAGGAGGACGGCTCCAACTACATACAGGTGACCTGTAAGCGACGAAGCATAGACTTTTTTACCGGTCCGTAAATCGCGCCCATAGCCAATGGGTTGGATAGTGGCTAATGGGCTCGATTTGAACCTATGGAAAGAGCTTCCTTCGTGCTAAGGAGGCGTGCGTCAGAAGACATCGACGAGAAACACGACGGTGGACCGTCGGCTCCGGTTATCTGTATTTAGGTATCAGATCAGAGCCCATCAGTTCTATGGACTCCATGATACGGTCGTGGGGGACATTGCCCATTTGCATATGGATTATGACCTGGTCGACGCCTGCGACACGGAAGGCGTCCAGAATTTGGGGCACAGTCCTCGGGCGTTCCTGCCATGACAAATCCTCCTTCTAGCAGCGAATCAGCAAGGGCCTGCGGCTGATCGCGAGCTGCGAGGTGAAACTCCATGGTGTCGCCACGCTGGACATGGGCGTAGCTCGGAGTCGGAGTATTGTCGGGCCATCCAGTCAACATGTGGGTGCTACCATGAAGACTATGTTCCACGGTCTTTATTGCAGCTAGTTGTCTGATGGCTTCCCGATCATAGCTGCAGAGGCCGTTTACGAATCCAGCCGTCTGATTATTTACTAGCCCGCAGAATGGCTCGGCGCTATCGATAGCGGCTTTGTAGGCGTCAATCGACGATCGGAGACTTTCGGGATTGGCTCTAATGGCGAAGAAAAGGAGGCCCAGACCACGCTGCGCGGCCCGTTCGGCATTACCGGGCCCCACGCCGCCAACCCAAAGCGGAGGATGCGGTTTCTGTACTGGACGAGGGTACGTCGTGCGCGGGGGCATCTTGACGAAATGGCCGTCCAGACGGACGTTCTCGTAAGACAGAAGGCGAGCGACCGCTTCAAGTCCCTCTTCCCATTGAGCGCGCGATTCCTCAGGATCAAGAGAGAAACCGTAAAGCTCTTTCGGTGTTGTGGACCGCCCGCTCCCGACATCAACCCGGCCGGCGCTGAGGCAATCGAGCATTGCTACACGCTCAGCTATCCGGACCGGATGATTATATGAGGGCGGAGTGAGGGCTAAACCAAAGCCAAAGCGGATGTGAGACGTGGCGTATGCCGCAGCTCCGAAGATGACCTCGGGCGCAGACATATGGGAAAAGCCACTCAGGAAGTGGTGCTCGCTCAGCCACACGTAGTCCCATCCGTTCTTGTCTGCATGGATGATCTGGTCGACTGTCTCGCGAACGATTTCTGCCTCACGTGGGAGGTCCGTAGGAGGAACAAACATTTCGTAGAAGAGGCCAAACTTCATAGCGGTCTTGCCCTTTCTCCGTTGCGGTGGCCTTCCCACAACGCGTTTAGTAGCAATGTTAGGCCGTAATATGTTCGCCAGACAAGTCGTCGGGATGGTCGAGGGCCTATACCTGAGAAAGGGTATCCGCCGGTTGTCGGGGATGCCCGACTATTGTGCCGCCATCGATGCCACGCCCGGCGACGACGAAGACGTTGCAGAGGTCGCTGCGGGGTGGGAAAGATCCCGGCTCGCCAGTGCGGTGACTGCGACAGGAGCTGTCGCCTGCTCAGGGTGGTGCTCGACCGGCGGCTCAATAGCACCGCGGTGCACAGTGGGGTCGACGACGTGGGTGAAGGTCGAAATCCGCGGGTGGCATGGCTGCCGGCTGGATAGTCGAGGGCGGCGTGGCCGAGGACTGTGATCCTCTCCCGATCCTCGCGTGGGGGTGGTTAGAATCTGGAGCTCGGAACGCGATGGGACGTGTCGCGCGGAGTGTGAGAGATGGAAGGTGACCCAGTTGTCTGAGCAGACGGGGTGGACGTCATCGTTCGCGGTGCACACGTGTTCGAGCAGTTTCCGATTGTGGATGTGGGGAGCGACCTAGTCGACCTGATAGTCAGCGAGGCAGATCGCTGTATGGCGGCTGGTCTATCCGAGGGTGATGTAGTGGTGGTGGCGTGCAAGCTCGTGTCGATCGTCGAGCAGCGACGAGTCAGATGGTCGGATGTGCATCCCTCTGCAGAAGCGGTGGCTCTTTCGGAGGAGCTTGAGCCGGTCAGGGACCCCCGCATGGTGGAGCTCGCTATTCGGGAATCACGGGAACGTGGGATCGTGCACCTGGCTTCCCCGCGACTTGGTAATCCGCGGGGCTTGCCACAGTCCGGGGGGACGGAACGGTACAGTCTGCTAACAGGGATCCACCGCCGTGGCTACGGACCGCTCGCTTTCTCGGGCGTTGATCGGGACCTGCTGAAGGCCGAGGCCGACGGTCGGGAGTACGGTGAGGCACCATTCCTCCTGCTGCCGGAAGATTGTGACGCGTCGGCTGGCCGAATTCGCAACGGGCTCCGGGACAGGACGCTTGTGCAAAATATCGGTGTGGTCATCGCAGACAGCGAGCAGTGGCCTGACCGAGCGGGCTCGGTGGCAGTGGCGCTGGGAAGCGCAGGAATTGCTCCGCAGCGGCGCACAGTAATGGGTGCGTTCGGAGTAGAGACGGCAGAGTCAATCGTTGACCTCTTAGCCAATGCGGCCGCGATAGTGATGGGTCAGCTCGACCGGGGCGTTCCCGTTGCCCTGATACGAGGTGTTCGGTTCGATCCGTCGGAAAACTTGGGTGTGCTCGATATGATTCGGGGTGCGGACAAGCTCGAAGTCGAGCCGTGAAAGGGAATGTCGAAGGGCTGAAAGAGAACAAGGGCAACTCTAGGGGGGAAGAGACATGATCGATCTTGCCGGCAAAGTAGCAATAGTGAGCGGCGCCGCATCCGGCATTGGCGAGGGAACGGCTGAACTCCTGGCAGAGGCAAATGCTGCGGTGGTCATCGCGGACATTGACGGGGAAGGGGCGGAAAGAGTCGCTAATGCTATCTGCGTTAGCGGTGGTGTGGCGACGGCAGCGCAAGTTGATATCGCCGAGGAAGCGTCCGTCAAGGGTCTATTCGCTCTGATCGACCGAGAATTTGGCCGGCTTGATATTCTCGACAACAACGCCGGGTTGGTTTCGAAGGCGCAGGTAGAAGCAGACCTCGACTTGGCGTCGATGGACCTGGAAGTCTGGGAAAGGAGTTTTGCCGTCAACGCCCGGGGGACCATGATGATGTCCCGGGAAGCTGTCCCTCGGATGATTGCGAGTGGCGGTGGATCAATAGTAAATATAACGTCGATATCGGGGCTGTATGGTGACATCCGAAGTACGGCGTACGGAAGCTCAAAGGGTGCCATCATAGCACTCACTCGTTATGTGGCGACGCAGCATCTTGCTGATGGCATAAGATGTAACGCCATAGCGCCTGGTCTGGTCCTCACTCCTGCGTCGCGTGCGGCGACCCTGGCGTCTGATTCAGGCGGGGGCCCCGTAATGCAGGCAATGTTACGGCAGATGAGCCGGCCCGGTGAGCCCCGCGACATCGGAGGCGTCGTGCTGTTTCTCGCGTCGGACCTCAGTTCCTACATGACCGGACAGGTCTTGACGGTCGACGGAGGCTTTCTTATGCACTCTCCGGCTGTTCCCGAGCGTGCCGAAGCCCTCCGACTGCTCGGGCAATCGAGATCCGAGGTTCCGCACTTGGAAGGCTCGTCTAGGAAGTCTGATCCCATGGCTGGGTAGAGGTTTGGAGTGACCGGGTAGTGAGTGTAAACTCCAGGATTAGCGCCGAAGCACCTTTCGGCGGGTGACCAACAGGGCATCAGCCCAGGTGTCCCGGTTGAGATGCTCGGAGATACTGGAGGTAGAGGATGGTTGTGACCGAGACGAAGGTAGAAGAAGGAGAGTTGCTTCCGAATCTCTCCCCACAGGCCGAGATCGCACTGTTGGCGCGGGCTCTTTTTCGGTCGGGTTGGGACGATCATGAGGTCGGTCACATTACGTATCGTCAGGAGAACGATACGTTCTTTACCCTGCCTTTCGAGTTAGGTTGGGATGAGGTTAAGGCCTCGGATGTGCTGCGGATGGATTTAGAGGGAAGAAAGTTGGAGGGACGGTGGAAGGTCACCCCGCCGATTCTCCTTCACACTGAATTCCATAAGGCCCGTCCCGGAGTAAATGTTACGATTCACCAACACCCACGATATTGCACTGTATGGTCGGCATGTGGACGAGTGCCCCCCGCCTACGACCAGCGCAGCGCCTCGTTGTCCGAGGCTGACATTGCCTTTTATGATGAATATGAAGGCGGCGTTTCTGGCTTGGAGGCGGCGATCGCGGCTGTGCGCGGGATAGGCCAAGCTAGTGTCGCGCTGCTAAGGAATCACGGCGCCTTCGTCGCTGGCGATTCCATTGGCCAGGCCTTCAATAGGGCGACATCACTGGAGTGGCGTTGCATGCAGGCGTGGCGCGTTGAGGCCATTGGCGGGGACCGCGTGATGCCGGTAGAAGGTCAACAGATGATCTTGGACTTCATGAAGAATTCGCTCGGCGAAGTTCGGCCGTATCTGTGGCCTTGGGCGGTCCGCCGCGAGCTTCGGGCAGATCCGGACATTTTAGCTTAGAGGAGGGGCCAACGTCCCGAAGTGGAGCGATCTGCTACACGGAAAGGGACGTGAGTTCCCGAGGTTAGACGCGTGCGTGCGTATATTGGAGGTTGGGTATGGTGCAGCTGAGTCACGAAGAGGTGGCAGCAAAGCGAGCTGAACGATATGGAGAGGTTCTGCGAGGTGGCTCGGTCACATTTATAGAGGAGCCGGCGCAGGAGAAGCTGTTCTCGCCGATCATCTCCGTCGACGATCACGCCATAGAGCCGACGACCATGTTTGAGAACAGACTGGCACGGAAATTCGCAGAGTCAGCCCCGCGTGTGGTGCGTGGAGACGACGGCAAGCCGTGGTGGGTGATCGACGGAGCGAAGGTGCCGATCATGTTGGTGAATGGTGCCGCCGGTAGGGTCATGTCTGAATGGTCCCTGGTTCCGAGCTCGTTCGACGAGATGCGTCGAGGAACATGGGATTCCACCGCTCGCCTTCGGGACATGGACCAAGCCGGGGTATGGGCAAGCCTCTGCTTCGGGTCGGTGATCTGGGGATTTGCAGGAACGCGCTTCTCAAAAATGAATGACGCCGAACTGGGTCTTGCTTGTCTCAGGGCGTATAACGATTGGCACATCGATGAGTGGTGTGCCGCTGACCCGAGGCGGTTTATTCCGTGTCAGCTTCCCTGGCTGGCTGATCCTGTGGTCGCCGCTGAGGAGATCCGACGCAACGCTGAACGCGGATTTCGCGCTGTGAGCTTTTCGGAAAATCCGGAGGGACTTGGATTTCCAAATGTCTACAGTGCGCACTGGGACCCCTTCCTGCACGCGTGCGAGGACACGGGTACCGTCGTAAATTTGCACGTCGGGTCCTCAGGAACGACCCGCCTGGTATCGACATCCTCGGTGGACTCCGTAGCTGTCGTGCTCTTCCCGATTGCGGCATACGATGCCTTGGTTGATTGGACCTATGCTGGAATCCCGCTACGATTTCCACGGCTAAAGGTCGCCCTGTCCGAGGGAGGAGTGTCATGGGTCCCCACCGCACTGGAAAGGCTTCGCCGCGCCTTTCGGCAGCGGACCCTGGTAGGCAAGGAGTGGCCTGGTGGTGAACTAACTCCTGAGGAACTGGTCCGACGTACATTTGTATTCACGTCAATCGAAGACCCCTCGGCGTTTCAGTTGCTCGACGTCATTGGGGAAGACTCGGTGATGGTCGAGACAGACTATCCTCACTTTGACACGACCTGGCCTACGTCTCAGGAGATGATTCGAAGCGAGCTCAGTCATCTAAAGCCGGCGACAGTTCGGAAGGTATGCTACGAAAATGCCGCCCGAATCTATCGGAGCGAATTGCCACCGAGCGAAGCTCATCGCAGCAGGCGAGATGTCAAGCAGGTGACCTATCAGTGGCCTTGTTGACGGACGTCTATGCGCTTGTCGGCGATAAGACGTACTTGCTAGAAAGTAACCGACATAGGCCGGAGAGCCAAGAATGGACGATCGATTGACCCAGCCCTTACGTGGCTACCGCGTGGTTGACTGTACACGTGGCACGGCTGGGCCCCGCGCCTCCGGCCTACTGGCGGACTACGGTGCGGAAGTAATATGGGTGGAACCGCCGGGAGGTGACCCGTACCGTGAGAAGCTGAAGGTTCAGTACTCGGTCTTTAACCGAAACAAACGCAGTGTGGTCCTCGATCTAAAGACGCCGGCATGGTCTCAGTGGTCTGTACGAGCTTCTCGCCACCGCAGACGTCTTTATAGAGAGTTGGCGATTTGGAGTAGCAGATCGACTGGGTCTGGGCTACTCCAGGCTGGCTTGTGATTTCGAAGACCTTGTGTACGCGTCGATTTCAGGATTTGGCAGGTATGGGAATCTTCGCGACGTGCCAGGTTACGAACCTATCGTCCACGCGATCGTCGGAACGATGGCGGATCAGATCGGTCATCGCGATGGACCGATCTTTGAAGCCCTACCTTTCGCGAGCATCGGCGCGGCCTATATCGCCGTGATTGGCATTCTCGCTTCATTATTCCGCCGAGAGAAGGATGGAGGCGGCCACTACATAGAAACCTCGTTGTACGACGGCGCGTTGATGTACATGATGAGCTGGGGCACGACCGATAGCAAGACACCGCAACCTAGAAAGATAGGCGATAGGCGCTCGGTCATTCGAACGTTACGCTGCGCCGACGAGAAGTACATTAACGTTCACACTGGGGCCGTCGGCGCTTTCAATCGGCTGATCAATCTGCTGGGGCTTTCGGACAAGATTGCTACCAGCAGCTCCGGCCTTGACATGACGGCGTTTGCCTCGGAGGAGGAGCTCCGAGTCCTTGAGACGGAAGTGCCGAAGATATTCAGCGGCCAGCCCAGCTCCTTCTGGCTTGACGAGCTCCTGAAAGCAGATGTATGTGTGATGCCCGCTCTTAAGCCGGGAGAGGTGTTCGACGAACCGCAGACGGTCTTTAACGGCATGGTTGTCGAAGTTACGGATCCGGTGCTGGGGCGAGTACAGCAGATTGGCCCGGCAGTTCGGCTCAGTGGTACGGCGCAGGCCAACCGGCCGGTCAACCGACCGTGGGAGCGGATGCAGCGGGGAGCCTGGCAGACTTGTGGACGGTGCCGGTTATGAAGCGCGCAAGGGCTTCAGGCCCTGCCTGCACGACGAGGCCGCTGCTTGAAGGGGTCAAGGTTCTCGATCTGGGAGCGTTCTACGCTGGGCCGTTCTCGTCGCGGCTTTTAGCTGACTTGGGCGCGGAGGTGATCAAGCTCGAAGCCGTCGCTGGAGACCCGATGCGGGGTCGGGACATGGTTTTCAACTCGGCACAAGCAGGAAAAAGGGCGATCTGCGTCGACTTGAAGACAGCCGAAGGTGCCCAGATCGGGGCGCAACTCGCCCGGTGGGCCGACATCATACACCACAATATGCGTCCCGGCGCGGCCGAACGAATCGGCTTCGGGTACAGAGACATCGCCGCCAAAAATCCAGATGTGATCTACCTGCACGCGCCGGGTTGGGGTTCGGCTGGACCGTTCTCGGACAGGCAGAGTTTTGCGCCCCTTCTCTCAGGTTATGTCGGTATCGGCTTTGAGGTGGCCGGACAGTTCAATGAGCCACTGTTTCCCGCGGGCAACGAGGACTCTGGGAACGGTTTACTCGGAGCGGTCGGAATGCTACTAGGTCTCTTGGTTCGAGAACAAGGGAAGGGGCCGCAGTTTGTTGAGAACCCGCAACTGAATGCTGCGTTGGCCCACGTATCGCACCACGTCCGGCACCAGAATGGCGAGGTGCTCGGCGTCGTAGAACTGGATCCGCTGCAGTTTGGGACGGGCGCGCTTGAGCGCCTATACGAGACTGCCGATGGCTGGATTTGCGTGGTTGCGGATACGGAGATGCAAGTTCAGGCCCTGTTGGCCGCGCTGGATCTCGATCTGTTGGAAGATCACCGGTTTTCTAGCGAGGCCGCTAGAGCGAAAAATGATTATGCGTTGAGCGAAATTCTGGCGGGAATCTTTGTGTCGAAGCCGACTGCTGACTGGATTCGTGTCCTGTCGGCTAAGCAGGTGCCCGTGGCCGAACCCGTGACGGATAATAACGAGCGCTTCATGCTTGACTCTGACAACGTCGATTCGAGACGCGTCCGCCGCGGTGAGCTATCCGCATTTGGGCGATATTAGAGAATTCGACATGCTCCTTCGAATTACCGGGACCTCGTTACCAACGCACCGACGGGCCCCACTAAAGGGCGAGCACACGTCAGAGATTCTTCAAGAGCTGGGTTACACGAAGGAGAGAATCGAGCTCCTTCGCAAGAAGGGTGTCGTCTGTTCGACGCGATTCGGGGCGACCAACGACTGCAAGACGGAAGGTGATGTGATGGCTAGCGGAGATGCCGACGTGGGCAGCGTGAGAGAGCGGATGCTGTGAAAGTTATCGATTGCGATACCCACATTGTCGAGCCATATGACCTGTGGACCGCCCGCGTGTCAGCAAAGTACCGCGACGAGGTGCCGCACGTGAAATGGAACGAGGAACGGCAACAGGACGTGTGGTACATGCCGGATCGTCCGCTCATGGCGGCAGCAGCGGGGTCGGCGATGGCGGGCTGGAAGGAGTATCCGCCGAATCGTCCGCCGCGCCTGCGGGACGCAGACCCGGCCACTTTCGATGTTACTGAACGACTGAAGCGCATGGATGAATACGGTATCTGGGCGCAGGTCCTTTACCCGAAATGTCGCGGGGTTTGGCGGCGGACTCTACACGACAATGCCCGACCCCACAGTGCGGATTGAGGCGACCCGTGCTTACAATAATCTGGCTTGTAGAATATACGGACCCCGCTCCGGACCGGTTTGTCATGAATTGTTCCATACCGTTTTGGGATGTCGGCGCAGCAGTGAAGGAAATAAGGCGATGCCATGAACTCGGGCATAAGGGAATCTTGTTTTCGTCACACCCCAACAAGTTTGGGCAGCCGTTTATTGCTGATCGGCATTGGGATCCGATTTGGGATGTCGTATGCGATTTGGAGATGCCGGTAAACTTTCACATCGGAGCGAGCGGTGCCGATGACTTCAATCTCAACTTTGAAGGTAACGGTGCGTCGGTAAACTACGCCATTGCGTCATCGCTGATTTTCATGAGCAACGCCGGCGCGATCGTGGACACCTTGTTTTCTGGGATCTGCGACCGTTTCCCGACGATCCAATTTGTGTCGGTCGAGAGTGGCATTGGCTGGATCCCCTTCCAACTAGAGGCGATGGACTGGCAGTGGAAAGCTTGCGGCTTGCACAAGCAGTATCCGGACCGGCTTCTTCCGAGCGAGTATTTCAAGCACCACTTCTTTGCGTGTTTCTGGTTTGAACGGGAGGGGTTGGACCACGCCATTCGCCAACTCGGACCAGATCGTCTTCTGTTCGAAACGGACTTTCCACATCCTACTAGCATGTCGCCAGGACCGGCCAGTGAAGCAATTCGTCCTGATCAATATATCCGGGAGGCGCTCGGACACCTGGAGTCCGGAGTGCGGAATATGATCCTCCATGATAACGCCGCGGCGCTCTACAAAATAGGATGATCGTGTGCGAGCCGACGGCAAGTCGAAGACCCAGGGTGAGTGAGCGGGCGGCGGCATGCCCGAGGACTATGGCGTCGTAGAGGTGAGAGGAGTGGGGACGATGGAGGAGAAAGGAGGAGAGCGAGAGCTACTGCGACGCTTCCCACATGCCCCGATTGACCACGATAACAAACACTACTACAGCGGCTTGCTTGAGCGGGAGATCCGCATAGATAAATGCGAGCGGTGTGGCCGGTGGTTTACCCCGCCGAGATGGTTGTGCCCGAGTTGCTGGTCCACGGACGTTGTCGCCCGCCCGGTCAAGGGCAGCGGACGAGTCGAGATGCTCTCCTGGGTCGCACGTGGGCATGACGCTGCCTGGCCAGGATTGGCCGTTCGCTTTCGTCGTTGTAGGTATAGATGAGGATCCGCTCGTACGCTTATCTGGCGCTCTGGTCCACTGTGAACGAGGGGACGCCCGAATCGGAATGCGAGTGCGGGCCGTTTGGGAAGAGGTAGATGGGGTTCCCCGATTCGCGTTCGAACGAGAGTCGAGTTCGGATCATCGGACGGAAAAGAGTGGCACGTTGACGTGACGAATGTCGCTACGAGAAAGACTGGAACGGACGCAGCCGCGATCGTAGGGATTGGTCGAACTGCCTATAGCCGGAATCTCGAGGGGCGAACGGACGGATCTCTTGTTCTGGAGGCCGCGACGAAGGCGATGTCCGATGGAGGGTTGCGCCGAGAGGAAATTGATGGCATCTGTGGGGACGGCTCACCTGTGGGGGTGTCGACAGCCTATGTCGCGTCGGGTCTCGGGTTGGATGGGCTGAGCTATTTCTCGAACACGGGAGCCCTGTACATTTTTTCGCTCGCCGCCGCAAGAAACGCGATTGCAGCAGGACAGTGCAATACGGTGCTTGTTTTCCATTCAGCCTTCCGCAGTCCAGGAATGTCCCAGTCCGCCGCGGCGGATCCGTTTCGTATGAGGGCGGCGAGTCGCGCCTTTGGCAGCCGCGGCGTTCTGCCCGAGAACTTGCTGGGTGGTATCTCCTATCCGTTGTGGGCAAGTCGCTATATGGCGGAATACGGCCTTACCCGGGAGCAACTGGCAAAGGTCGCACTGAGTGACAGGCAGAACGCGATGCGGAACCCTCATGCTGTAATGCGGCGCCCGTTAACGATCGAAGAGTATTTGGCTGCCCGCTACATCCAAGAGCCGCTCTGCTTACTTGACATGGATGTCCCGATCGACGGCGCGACGGCGATGGTGCTGACCTCCGCGGAGAGGGCGCGTGCCTGGTGCCCAGGCCGGTACTCGTTCATGCCGCGGCCTTCGGGATGACGAACTCCCCCGAAGAGGACCAACAGCCGGATCTCCGACACACGGGCCAGCAGGTCGCCATGAGAGCATTGTGGGACAGATCCAGCCTTGGGCTGGGGGACATCAGCGTGTTCTTTCCGTATGATGGGTTTTCGATCTTGGCGCTGGCCTGGATCGAAAGTGCGGGCTATTGCGGTCCCGGCGAGGCAGGCGAGTTCGCCGACGAGAGTTGGGACGAGGCGTCGGGAACGTTGCGGCTATGGGGTCGCGTGGCGGTGAACCCCCATGGGGGGGCGTTGTCCGAGGGACGGACTCAAGGCGCGGGTCACGCATATGAAGCGGTTACGCAGCTTCGAGGAGACGCGGGATTGCGACAAGAGGGCCACGCCTCGTCGGCTCTAATAACTGCCGGCGGTCTCTTCTTTAACTCGCAGGCTGCGATCCTCCGTACGGACGACTAGGGAATCGCCGTGCTCGACGCCAAGTTAGATGGGGGGAGTGGGTACGCTGTGTTGCCGCGCCCTGGGTGTCCCCGGTTAGCGTCCCGTAACGATTGCAGGAGGAAAGCCGATGTCGGCCGGATCTAAGAAACTGCGAGATCTACTGGAGCGTGGTCAACCGTTCGTGGCTGCTGATTGCTACAGTGCCCTCACTGCCCGCATTGTTGAGGATGTTGGTTTCGAGGCTGCATATCTGGGGGGTCGGGCAACAGCGTTGATGCATTATGCGATGCCGGACTGCGGCATCCTGACTCCGACAGAGATGATTGAGCAGGCTGCTCGGGTTCGGGAAGTAATCTCGGTTCCGTTGATTGTGGACGCGGATCAAGCAGGCGAGTCCATCGCAGATGTCCGCCGCACCGTGCGCCGATTCGAGGATATCGGCGTCGCGGCGATTCATATCGAGGATGAGGTTACGCCGAAGCATTCGAATTTTGCGGGTCCGCTGATGTCGATCCCCGAGATGCAGGCCAGGATTTCTGCGGCCGTCGAGACGCGGCGGGATGAGAGTTTCGTCATTATCGCCCGCTGCGACGAGTTGTGGACGACCGCTGCCGGTTTGCCAGCGGGAGGAGGAGGTTCACTGGAAGAGGTCGTTCGTCGCGGTCGAGCGTACGAAGAGGCCGGTGCTGATCTCTTTATGCCGATCCTTGCTACGGAGAGCAATATCGCAGAGGTCGCGAAGGAAGTGAACATTCCGTTGACGGGTTTCGGTCGTCTTCTTCCAGGGATGGCGTTCAGCCTTTTTGGTGGATGGGGCGCCTTTTCGGCTGGGCGCGTGCACCGGGAGTGGGCAATGCACTTGCGGGAACATGGCGACCTGCCGCCAGAGGTGTGGGCACTCCCTGATGAGGCTCGACTGATTGATCAGAAAGGTTACAACGACGTCGTAGCGGAATGGTGCAAGGCCACGAGTCGTCCGACCCGATGAGGGTTTGCTCTCGGCCAAAGGAACTATTGGCTGTCGAGGTCAATTTGCACGTGGGAGTACCCTGAACTACACGAGACTCGGCAAGCGGACCTCTACGACCACCCCCGGTCGTCTCTGCTAGTCTGCAAGCCAGAACTGATCTGAGTGGCTCCTGCGGCGAGGGCCGTTCAGGAATAAGGGAGGTAGCATGACATCGTCGGCGGTCCGAGGTGAAAGGCGAGGGCCTAGAGTCGACTTTGATTATCTCGCAGCCACGAGCGAGGCTGAATCTAACGCCCAGTGGCAGTCCCTGCGACGCCTATGCCCCATCGGTTGGACCGAGCATCACGGGGGCCACTGGGTGCTGTCCAAGCACGCGGAGATCACGTCCGCTTTCCGAGACTGGGAGACCTTCTCGTCTGCCCGCCTCAATGAGGCGGAGTTCACTTCGATGCAGATCGTACCGACGAAGCTCCCCTTGTACTATCCCGAGGAACTTGATCCGCCGCTCTGGCATTCTTACCGGCGCGTAATTGGGGAGATGCTGTCGCCGGTATCGGTGCGCCGAATGCACGATCGAGTCGCTAAGTGGACCACCTTCTTCCTTGATGAGGTTATCGAGTCGGGTACAATCGATCTGACGAATGACCTTGCTAGTCCAGTTCCGGGTGCCGTCGTCCTTGAATGGCTCGGCTTTCCGCGGGAGGATTGGCGTCGGATAAGCAGTACCATGCACAATATCGTTGGTTCTGCATCAGGGACGCCTGAGCGTGAGAGGGCTCTGCTGGACTTCAAATGGTTGAATCAACGGATCCACGAAGAGGTAGAAGAGCGTCGCTCCAGACCCAGCGACGACGCCATCTCGTCATTCATTAATCGCGAAATAGATGGCGAACCCATGCCACTAGAGTCTGTAGAAGCAATGGTTCGTCTCGCCGTAGGCGGCGGCGTCGAAACCACGACGTCCGTGACAAGCGCCGCCCTGGTTCACTTACACTTCCATCCGGCTGATCGGCAGGCCCTATTGGAGGACCCCGGACTGCTCGATTTGGCGACCGAGGAGTTCCTGCGAACGTATCCGCCCGCCCGCACGCACGCCCGGACGGTGACGAAGGACGTCGAGTTCGGCGGCTGCCACATGAAGGCAGGTGATCGAGTACTGCTGAGCGAGGTATCGGCTTGCCACGATGAGGACGCATTTCCGGACGCGGCAGCCTTCGTAATCGATCGATTTCCAAATCGACATATCGCGTTCGGCGTCGGGATACATCGCTGTCCCGGCTCCCACTTGGCGCGTATGGAATTCAGAGAGATGCTTCGGCAGGTGCTGGAGCGCATTCCTGACTACGAAGTCATCGAGTCAGAGTTGGTAAGCGCCACGAACTGGGGTACCGGCGGCGGCTGGGTAAAGGCACCGGCTGTGTTTACGCCGGGCGAACGTCGGATTCAATACTAAAATCATGGGGGCGAGGCCACCAGCTTGCTCGAAGGTGAGGTACTTGCCGCCGTCGAGAACAGATAGCAAGTGGGCATTCGTGCGGACTGTGTAAGGAAGAAGAGGGTGATCCCGTGAAGATCCTTGTTGATGCAAATCGATGCAGCGGTCACTCGCAATGTCTGGTCTATGGCCCGGACGTATACGTACTCGACGAGCTGGGTTACAATCGCACCAGCGTCGACGATGTTCCAAAACACCTTTTCGACCAGGCGCGGAGAGGGGCTATGGCTTGTCCAGAGGAGGCAATAACCATCATCGATGAGTCAGCAGAGGCTAGTGCTGACGAATCACAGTGATGAGACCCCGCACCGCGCTGCTGGGCGTCGCTCTTCCGATTGCGGGTGCTCCCCTGCGACGCGTTTCGGTTCTCTCAGTGACGGAGTATGGCTGAGACGGCGGATCTTGTACGTCTGGAGAGTGGTGAGTCGGGCGTGAAGACGTGGTATCGATGGGGGATGGTTCGGTGATCTCTGTCGCGATGACGATTAATGGAGAGGCGGCGCCAGCGTCGTCATCATTCATTGTGCTAGATCCGGCGACGGAACGACCTGTCGGTGATGCGCCCGAAGCAACCAAGGAACAAGTCGATTTAGCCATGGATGCAGCAGCATCAGCTTATCGACAATGGCGCCAAGATGCTGGCTTGAGGTTTCAGGCGCTGACTAGGGCAGCCGACGTGCTGGAGGAGGCGGTAAGCGAGCTCGCATGGATCCTGACGTGTGAACAGGGAAAGCCACTATCTGATGCGGCACAGGAAGTCCGCGGTGCCGCAGCCCGTTTCCGATACTACGCCAATGTCGGTATGCCACGGCCTGAGACAATTGGCGAGTCGCCAAATGGCGAGGCGCAGCTGGTGTACCGGTCGATGGGGGTCATCGCGGCGATCACTCCATGGAACGTTCCCGTGGGTATAGGGGCTGCCAAGGTGGCGCCTGCCTTGTGCGCCGGGAACACCGTCGTTCTAAAGCCATCGCCGTTTACCCCGCTCAGCAGCCTTAGGATGGGTGAGCTTCTTCGCAGTGTGTTTCCGTCGGGAGTCTTGAATGTAATCTCTGGAGGCGCCGGGACAGGTGCGTTGATGACATCGCATCCCATTCCGCGGAAGGTCACTTTCACGGGCTCAGTGGGGACGGGACGGCAAGTCAACGTCGACGCCGCGAAAGACCTGAAGCGGGTTACCCTTGAGCTGGGCGGCAATGATCCGGCAATATTATTGGATGATGTCGATCTTGACAAGGTAGCTGATAAGATCTTTTGGTCGGCATTTCGAAATAACGGTCAGATATGTGCGGCAGTAAAGCGTGTGTACGTCCCCCGTGGACTGCAGAATGCGCTGGCTGAAAAGCTGGCTGTCGAGGCCCGATTAGTCAAGGTGGGTACCGGAACGGCGGAGGGAACGCAGTTGGGACCTATCAACAACCGTCCGCAGTTTGAGCGGGTTTCGGAACTTGTAGCGGATGCCATCCGCCTAGGCGGCCGGGTGATGGCGGGGGGCCACCGATTGGAGAGGCCGGGTTATTTCTTCGAACCGACGATCATCTCGGAAGTGGCGGATGGGAGTCGCCTCGTCGACGAGGAGCAGTTTGGGCCAGCTTTGCCCATTATTGCTTACGACGACGTGGAGGAGGCGATCCAGCGTGCGAACGGTACCACGTTTGGGTTAGGAGCTTCCGTGTGGGGATCCGAGAGGGGGCGGGTCCGGGAGGTTGCTCGGGAGCTCGAGAGCGGCACGGTGTGGATAAACACACATTCGGCGGGGAGTCTCGATCAACCTTTTGGCGGATGGAAGTGGAGTGGAATTGGTGTTGAAAACGGCCGCATGGGCCTACTGTCGTACATGGAGCCGCAAGTCGAGTATGAGGCACGTTAGCGAGCTGGATCGGGAGAACCTGTAGAGCGCCGCTCTCGACAAGTGGGCACTAGAACGGGCAGGATGTTTTCCTCTTGGGGCCCGCGTTTGCGATGTCAGGGCCACCCGGCTTTGGGTGCAGTTACCTCTCGACGCTCGACGAAACCTTGACCAACTCCGTGCTCTAATTCCGAAACGGATGCGGCACAAGTAAGAAGGTAGAGCGTTGTGCCCTGCCGTCCGCCGAGCATGGGTGCGAGGGTCAGTTTCCCTGGAATGGTAATGTGATCCAAAATAGCGCCGCCTGTGGCGACTCGGCAGAACCGCTCCGTGAACGCAGAGCCTACCCAGAGCGCTCCATGCCCATCGAGGCATATTCCATCCGGAGTATCGCCGGGGAGGTCGGCCCAGAGTCGACGTCTTTGGAGATGCCCGTCTGTGTCAATCTCAAAAGCTGTGATGCGTGACGACTTCGTTTCCGCGACGAGCAGCGTTCTGTTGTCGGGAGTCACGGCAAGACCATTCGGATAGGCGAGACCGTCGGCGACTACCGCAGCTCGTCCGTCGGGAGTGACCAACACAATTCCCCCGTTCTCGACATCGTCTTGAATTCCGTATAGATCGACATAAGCATTGCCGCGGCCGTCCACGACCATGTCATTCAGGATTTCGCCGGCCGAACCTCCCGTCCCGAATCCAGAAAGATCGGCGAACAGCTGGAGCCCGCTGCCACCGACGATCCAGAGCCTTCCGTCGAGCATCGTGACCAACAGGAGGTCTCCGCCCTGGGTGAAACCAAGGCCGGAAGGCCAGTTGGCTGCTCGCACCACTTCCTCCACGCCAGCATCCGGCTGCCAGGATATGACTCGGCCGCCGCGAATGTCGCTCAGCAGAAGCTTGCCTTGGTACCACCTCGGACTCTCGGGAAAGATCACGCCGCTAAGCTTCGAGGCATCGGTAGGTGTGACGTTGTCGGAATCCACCACGTTGCATCCGCTTTTCATTTCAAAGGACGCTGGACCGCGAAGTACTCGCTTCGTCTGCGGCCCACATCTGTCACTATGGCGAGGGGTCTACGAGGATCTTCACGTGTGCGTCATTGTTGTGCAGGAGTTCCTCGAGGCCGAGTTCGACGACGTCTTGGAGGGCGATTTGGTCGCTGATCAGGAGTTCGGGGTCGACGCCGCCGTCCTTCAGGAGGTTGAGTGCGGCCGGGAAATCGACGTCGGGCTCGTAGGCAGACGAGAAGCGAATGTCGGCCTCCTTCGCCATCGCGAAGCCCATGTCGACCTCCGCTGGCTCATGCCAGCCGGCCACGCTGATCATGCTGCCCCGGGGCCTCAGGGCCCGCATGCCGGTGTTGAATGCAGCGCTCACCGCCGTCGTGTCGAAGACTATGTCCGCCCCGTCCTTGCCGACCAGCTCACGTATCGCCCGGCCCAGGCTGGCACCGGTGGGGTCGAGAGCGGCGGTCGCCCCCATGCGCGTAGCGGTGTCGCGCCGACGCGGGGAGGGCTCGCTCACGACTGTCGTCGACGCTCCCGCGGGCGCGCACCGAGGCGAGGATAGCGAGCCCGACCGGCCCTGCACCGAGTATCAGGACCGATGAACCGAGCGTAGCCGGCGCGATCCGGACGGCGTGTACCCCCACCGCGACAGGTTCGGCCAGAGCGGCCTCCACGACGCCGACACCCTCCGGGACCGGAAACGCCGAGCGTCGCGATACTGCCACGCGGGGAGCGAGCCCGCCGTGGAGCGGGCCACGGTAGCCACCATAGATGGCCATCGACCGACAGATGTTGGGGTGGCCGTGAGTGCAGGACCAGCACCGTCCGCAGAACTCGATCGGAGCTATGGCAACCGGATCGCCCACCGCGACGTCGTCCACCCCATCCCCGAGCTCGACGACGGTGCCGGCGAACTCGTGGCCCAGGACCACCCCTGACACGTGTAAAGCTGCGACTGTGGGGCTGGCGCCCACGTAGGTATGCAGGTCGGAGCCACAGATCCCGTTGCGCGACACCTCGATGACGATCTGGCCCGATGCCGCGACCGGCTCGGGCAGCTCCTCTATGCGAATGTCCTGAGCGCCGTACCAGACTGCGCCGAACATCAGTCTGGTCCCTTCTTACCGTCGAGTGTCGACCGGGCCAGGGTGTCCTGCTCGATGCGAAAACCCTCCGGGACTTGTCTGGCTCGGAAGCGAGACGGTTTGGCGTGGAAATCCTCGGTTTCGGGGAGATAACGCAGGTCCATTGGGCCTCCTGGCTCTCCACGGGGAGCGAGCTTCGCCGTGGTCCGGCAAGTGTCAACACCCGCTGGCGCGGCCGTGAACCCCGTCATCGGTCCAAAGTGCAGTAGCGGCACGGGGGCGAACCTCTGCTGCCGAACGTTTGGTGCCATGCACAAGGCTACCGCGTACCCCATTCCTATCCTCGGCTCACAGAGCCGATGGCCACTCCCAGATCTGGTCTCACAGTTCGCCGCATGGCCCTCCGGGTCCCTCCTGAGATAACCGACGGGGACACACCGACAACGGGCGGCGCAGACGCAGCTCGTCCTTCACAGCGCAGTAGTATTCTGCTCCATGGACATGGGGCGCTTCGTCGACCGAGAGGTGGCCACGCAACTGGCGGGTTCGCCGCCGTGGGTGACCTCGTCATGAGCAGCGGTCACCAGGTCCTCCGGACGTTCCACTCGACCTGCATGGTCGGCGACTACGACGCCACCGTGGCGGACCTGGCAAGGTTTGCCGGGCTGTGCCCGCTTGAATACTCCGAGCGGGAGGACATCGGCCGGCGGGGCGGTTGCACCTGGATCGGCGACGACATGCTGGAGGTTGCTCAGCCCATCGTCTCCGGGCACGCCGCTGAGCGCTTCCTACTCAAGTTTGGTCCCGGCATGCACTCCTACGCTCTGCATGTCGCCGATCTGGACGCCAGTCTCGAGCACTTCGCGGTCAGCGGCGTGACCCTTGGTGTCCGACCTCGGCCGACTTTTTGCTTCACCGACCCGCGCACCACGGGCGGCCTCCTGTTCGAGTGGTCGTCTGCGACGGTCGAAGAGGACCCCCGCATCGATGCCCCCATGCCCGCACCACCGGCGCCGCCGCTGCTCGACGTCCGGACCCACGCCTTCGTGGGAGCGGTCGTGCCTGATCCGATCGGCTGGGCGGATACGTTCGGGGCGCTGTTCGGGTTCAAGGAAGCCTTCCGCCACGCCGAGGCGCCTCTGGGCGAGCCGGTGGTGGGCCTGGCCGTGCCCGAGGACTGCACGATCGCCCTGTACCGGCTGCCCGGTGGCGAAAGCAGGGCGCTGTGGGGCCAGGACCACACTCGGTCCCGTATGCACGTGCTCGGCCTCGGCGTGGGGAGCCTAGACGACGCCGCCAAGGTCCTGGCCGACGTCGGGATCGACACGGTACGGCGCACCGACCGCGCCATCGTGGTCGATCCAGCCGCGATCGGGAAGGTCCCGCTGGTGCTGGTGGAGGAGCTGCTCCCGGGCGATCCCCGCCGGTAGCCCGCCTCCTCCCGACGGCCCTGGGGCAGGACGAACAGCTCGCTGGCTTCTGCAGCGCGCTGGGCGTCCCTGGGGACCTATCTGGCAGGAGGGCGGCCTATGGAAAGGGTGGCCGGGTCTCGTCGACGCCCAAGCGGCCTTACGGAGTGAAGCGCGGGTCCCCAAATGGGCACGCCTTGATTTGCTATTAGCCGAGCGCATAGTTTGTGGGGAGATGCGTCGATCGGTGGCTATTGGGCCGGTGGCCAGCATCAGTCAAGACGTGACAACGAGGACCCGGAGGGGTGTCGATGACCAGCGATCTGCCGTACACGATCAATGATGCGGACAATCATTTTACTGAGCCGCCGGATTGTTTTGTTCGCTATATCGATCCGCACTTGGCCGACCTCGCGATCCGTCCGGTCGAGACCGCGAACGGTCGGCGGATGAAGTTGTTCGCCGGTAAGCCGTCGAAGTTCCTGAGCTCGAAGACTGATCAGACGACCTTTTCCTCCGAGGAGCTCGCCAAGATGTTGGGCGACTCGGTGACCGTGGAGTCTCTGCGCAAAGCCGGAGGCGACGGTGGCGAGAGTGAGATGCGCATCGTTCCCGGATCGTTTCTCAACCGCCTCAATCCGCTGAAGGGCCTCTCCGATGAGGAACGCAAGGCGTTCATTGAGGAGTTCCGCAACAAGTCGGAGGCGTTCGGCAACCGCGACCTGCGCCTGGCTTTGATGGATGAGCAGGGGATCGATAAGGCGTTGATGTTCCCCGCCGAGGCGCATGATATTGAGTACGAGTTTGCGGACAATATCGACGCTCTCTATGCCAACATCCGGGCCTTCAATCGCTGGATGCACGAGGAAGTGGGATACGTGGCCGCGGATCGGATGTTCTTGCCGCCCTATATCTCGTTCGCCGAGCCAGAGTTGGCGGTCAAGGAACTCAAGCAGGTCATCAACGATGGGGCCACCATCATTCAAACTAAGGCAGGCCATGCGCATGGCGGCCGGGACAACCCGTTCGGGGGCCGGTCGCTGGCTGATCCGATCTACGACGAGTTCTGGAACATTTGCAACAGCGAGGGCATCCATCTGACCTGCCATTTAGGTGGTACCGACTACCAGAAATACGGCGCGGATTGGTCCGAGGACCCTGAGGCCGTCTTCGGCGACTTCGACGCCTTCCAGTGGATGCACTACTGGGGTGACCGAACCGCCATGGAACTCACCTCCGCCCTTATCCTGCACAATTTCTTCGGACGGTTCCCGAATATGAGGGTGTGTCTGTCAGAGCTAGGTACCGTCTGGGTTCCCTACACGATCCGCAAAATGGACCACGCCTTCCTGATGGGCCGCAAAGCAAAGTGGGCCGAGAACGGGCGCCTCAACGCCCGCCCCTCGGAGATCTTCCGCAAGCACTTCGTGGTCGCCCCCTACCCGGAGGAGAACGTGCAGCGAGCCGTGAGCGAGATCGGCATCGAGCCCATCGTGTTCGGCTCGGACTTCCCCCACGGTGAGGGCCTGGCCCATCCCGGCCAGTATGCAGCCGCCCAGCTGTCATCGTTTTCCGACGCCGACGTCAAGCTCATCATGCACGACACCCTCGAGAACTTCCTCGTGCACCGGTAGGGTGCGGGAGGGTTCTCCGACCGGGGTCAGGTCCTCGACAGCTGATGTCCGTAGGCCTTGTCGGTGCGCTGTCCATCGGCGTTTGCTGCGTGGTTGGCCGACACCGAATCGAAGGGTGGGCTGGACGAGCCCGGCCCGGAGAACGCTCGCCTCGGTGTCGGCAATCCGGTCAGTCATGGTGCGGCGCTGAGCACGGCTGTCGAAGACAATGCAATCAGGTGTGGCGAAATTGCTTCGGTGATGGTCGGGCAGGTACTATGGCCCCAGTCTCCCCAATACCAGGTTGCTGGAAGCGTCTTTCTTTTGGGGCCGTTTAGGGGAGTGTCGGAGGTGACGGTGGCACAGAGCTTGGCGACCATGTCAGCTGACGATGGAGGGAGATCGCTTTGACTGCTGTCCTGGCGGCTGATGCTGCGTTGGGTATCTATAAGAGGATGGTCACCGTTCGTTGCGGAGAGGACCGGATTATGAAGGGTCTGGGCTCGGGTGAGTTCGACTTCACCTTTTATCCGGTGCGTGGTCAGGAGGCTATTGCCGGCTGCATTGGCGAATCGTTAACGCCAGATGACTACCTGAATATCACCTACCGGGGGTTTCACAATGCCGTCGGGAAGGGCACGCCGCTGCGTGAAGTGTTGGCCGAGATGATGGGGAAGGCTACTGGGACCTCGAAGGGCAAGGGCGGGCCGATGCATTTGTCGGATCCGAACAGTGGGCTGATGGTGACGACGGGCATCGTCGGAGGTGGCGCCCCGATCGCAGTCGGGTTGGGACTAGCCGCCAAGCTCGACGGTACCGGTCGGGTATCGGTGTGTGCCTTCGGCGATGGAGCGACCAGTATCGGCGCGCTGCACGAGGCCATGAACATGGCTGCGCTTTGGGAGCTACCTGTGGTGTTCGTGTGCGAGAACAATGGGTGGGGCGAGCACACTTCGCTCGAGGACTACACCAAGACTCGGCGACTGTCCGACCGAGCCGCGGGCTACAACATGATCGGCGTGACAGTGGACGGGACGGATCCCGTTGCGATGTTCCCGGTCATCGGGGCCGCGGTTGAGCGTGCTCGGTCCGGCGGCGGCCCGACTTTCGTGGAGGCGGTAACGAAGCGGTTTTATGGACACTCCTTCGGATCTGCCCAGTCATACCGGCCGGCCGCCGAGTTGGCCCAAGCACAGACCATCGACGCGGTCGGGTCGTTTCGGCAATGGCTTTTGGATAACCGGGTCAGCGACGAGACAAGCCTTCAGACACTCGATAAGGAGGTAGCCGAATCGATCGAAGACGCCATCGCGTTCGGCGTGTCGAGTCCTCCCCCTGCGGCGAGTGAGCTGCTCAGCGATGTGTTCGCCAACGAGTCGGAGATACCCGGATGACTGAGACAGCTGTGACCGAGCTCACGCTCGTGGGGGCCGTCAACCAAGCCCTGGCTGAGGCCATGGATGTCGATCCGAAGGTGATACTGCTCGGCGAGGACGTCGCTGACCCCGCCGGTGGAGTGATGAAAGCGTCGGTGGGACTATCAACCCGGTTCGGTACGGATCGGGTGCGGGCCACACCCATCGCCGAGCAGGCGATAGTGGGTGCAGCCATCGGGGCATCGCTGGGCGGATACCGACCTGTGGCAGAGGTCATGCTCATGGACTTCTTCGCGGTCTGTATGGACCAGGTAGCCAACCATGCCGCCAAGTTGCGCTACATGTCGGGCGGGCGTACCAATGTGCCCATCACGATACGCACTGCGGTGGGTGGCGGCCGCCAGTTCTCCGCACAGCACTCCCAGTCCCTCGAGGCGTGGATGATGCACATTCCGGGCCTGAAGATAGCCGTCCCGTCGACACCCGCAGATGCCAAGGGCCTGCTGACATCGTGCATCTTCGATGAAGATCCGTGTATCCACATGGAATCGATGATGATCCTGTTCAATAAGGGTCCCGTGCCCAATGGAGCCTTTCGCATACCGCTGGGTGAGGCGGACATCAAGCGTGTCGGAACCGATGTCACGGTTGTCACATGGGGGTGGCAGGTCCAAGAGTCGCTCGCCGCGGCCGAGGCCCTCTCGGCGGAAGGAACCTCGGTAGAGGTCGTTGATCTTCGCACACTCGTTCCACTCGACCGCGCCACCATCCTCAACAGCGCGGCGAAGACCGGCCGCATGCTGGTCGTTCACGCCGCCACGCAATTCGCCGGGCCCGGTGCCGAAATCGCCGCCATGACCCAAAAGGAATTATGGGGTCGGCTTAGTGGACCGGTCGAACGCCTGGGTGCGGCCTACGCCCCCATCCCCTTCGCAGCCGGCCTCGAACGCGACCTCTACCCAAACCGGCAAACCATCGCCGACACCATAAGGAAAATGGCCTAGGCCGAACGGAGGGAGTGGGACTGATGGCGGTCGCTGATGTTGGTAGGCAGGGGTTGGGGGTGCCGTATGCGGTGACGGTGCCGGATCGGATTCCGGCGGAGCGCTATTACGACGCAGATTTCTATGCCATGGAGTGCGAGTTGTTGTGGCCGCGCGTGTGGCAGATGGCTTGTCGTTTGGAGGACATTCCGCGTCCGGGTGATTTCGTGGAGTACCGGATCCTGGATAAGTCGATCATTGTGGTTCGAGTCGATGCGGGCACGGTGAAGGCTTACCATAACGCCTGCCGGCACCGGGGCGTGCAGTTGGTCAAGGATCGGGGTAGCTGTGCGAGCGGGTTTGTTTGCTCTTTCCATGGTTGGTGTTGGGGTCTTGATGGGGCGAACACGTTCGTGTTGCAGCCTGATGTGTTCAGTGCTGCCAACATGGATCGAGACGATTTGCGTCTGGCGGAATGCCGGGTGGAGGTGTGGGGCGGAGCGGCTTTTATCAATCTCGATGACAGTGCGGCGCCGTTGCGGGAGTCGATCGAGCCGTTCGCTACCTATCACGACGCCTGGCATGTCGACAAGATGCGAGCGGAGTGGTGGCTCCAAGCGAGATTGCCGGTCAACTGGAAGCTGGCCATGGAAGCGTTCATGGAGGGTTACCACGTCATGGAGACCCATCCCCAGCTGCTACCCCCCGGTGTCAAGGGCCGGGTGTACTACGAGCCCGGTCCCGGTGGTATTGGAATCAAGGTCCGCCCGCAGGGTGATACCACGATCGATTCGCGGCTTTTGATCGAGATGCAGATCCACTACATGCGAGAGCTGAGCGAGGGCATGGCGGGCATGACCCACGAGAAGGACGTGAGAGTCGCCGAGGGACTGCGCAACATTGAGTTGCCGGCGGACGCGGCCCTGGCGAACGCGGAGTGGCGGCGCCGGCTCAACGATGCCATCGTGGCCTGGAACCGAGGGGCGGGCATCGATATCCCCGACCTCAACGAGCTGGCCGCGCAGGGTCTGACCTCGACGGTGAACTACTGCTTCCCGCACTACTTCTTGCTACCCAAGTTCGGTAATGCCTCCTCGTACCGTATCCGGCCGCTCGGGCCCGAGGAATGCCTGTTCGATCTATGGTCGCTCACCTTGTTTCCCGAGGGTCAGGAACCGACGCCGCCGTCCACGCCCGAGCCGATGGGACCTGACGACCCGCGCTGGCCGCCTATCCCCGCCCAGGACTACTCCAACCTGCCCCGCCAGCAGATCGGACTGCACCAGAAGGGCTTCGAGTTCATGCGCCTGTCCAACCAGGGCGAGGGGATGATCAGCAACTATCAGCGCCTTATCGACGGCTATCTGACCGGCGTGGACCAAGCCAAGCTCGTCGCGGCCGCCCAACGGGTTTCCGGCCCCATCGAAACCCCGATACGCGACATCGGCTTCTAAGCTGCAGATTCTTCCGAATTCATACGGATGGACCTCGACCGTGCACCCGATGACGGCGTCGAGGACATCTGAGTCTCGTGCCGGAGGAGAGCGGCCTCTCGATCGCGGCTATCCTCAGCAAAGGGACCGTAGAAACTAGGGCCAGGTTCCCGGGTCTCGAGTCGAGGCCCGGACGCAGGGATTTGAGACATCGATATCGGAATGGCCAAGAGCTGGAGCGCTTGGCCCCGAGCACGGCAACGAGGGCAATCACTTGTCGTTGTTGCGGCGAGGGAGGGAGTGGGACTGATGGCGGTCGCTGATGTTGGTAGGCAGGGGTTGGGGGTGCCGTATGCGGTGACGGTGCCGGATCGGATTCCGGCGGAGCGCTATTACGACGCAGATTTCTATGCCATGGAGTGCGAGTTGTTGTGGCCGCGCGTGTGGCAGATGGCTTGTCGTTTGGAGGACATTCCGCGTCCGGGTGATTTCGTGGAGTACCGGATCCTGGATAAGTCGATCATTGTGGTTCGAGTCGATGCGGGCACGGTGAAGGCTTACCATAACGCCTGCCGGCACCGGGGCGTGCAGTTGGTCAAGGATCGGGGTAGCTGTGCGAGCGGGTTTGTTTGCTCTTTCCACGGTTGGTGTTGGGGTCTTGACGGGGCGAACACGTTCGTGTTGCAGCCTGACGTGTTCAGTGCTGACAACATGGATCGAGACGATTTGCGTCTGGCGGAATGCCGGGTGGAGGTGTGGGGCGGAGCGGCTTTTATCAATCTCGATGACAGTGCGGCGCCGTTGCGGGAGTCGATCGAGCCGTTCGCTACCTATCACGACGCCTGGCATGTCGACAAGATGCGAGCGGAGTGGTGGCTCCAAGCGAGATTGCCGGTCAACTGGAAGCTGGCCATGGAAGCGTTCATGGAGGGTTACCACGTCATGGAGACCCATCCCCAGCTGCTACCCCCCGGTGTCAAGGGCCGGGTGTACTACGAGCCCGGTCCCGGTGGTATTGGAATCAAGGTCCGCCCGCAGGGTGATACCACGATCGATTCGCGGCTTTTGATCGAGATGCAGATCCACTTTTTGAAGACGCTCAATGAGGGTATGGCGGGCATGACCCACGAGAAGGACGTGAGAGTCGCCGAGGGACTGCGCAACATTGAGTTGCCGGCGGACGCGGCCCTGGCGAACGCGGAGTGGCGGCGCCGGCTCAACGATGCCATCGTGGCCTGGAACCGAGGGGCGGGCATCGATATCCCCGACCTCAACGAGCTGGCCGCGCAGGGTCTGACCTCGACGGTGAACTACTGCTTCCCGCACTACTTCTTGCTACCCATGTTCGGTAATGCCTCCTCGTACCGTATCCGGCCGCTCGGGCCCGAGGAATGCCTGTTCGATCTATGGTCGCTCACCTTGTTTCCCGAGGGTCAGGAACCGACGCCGCCGTCCACGCCCGAGCCGATGGGACCTGACGACCCACGCTGGCCGCCTATCCCCGCCCAGGACTACTCCAACCTGCCCCGCCAGCAGATCGGACTGCACCAGAAGGGCTTCGAGTTCATGCGCCTGTCCAACCAGGGCGAGGGGATGATCAGCAACTATCAGCGCCTTATCGACGGCTATCTGACCGGCGTGGACCAAGCCAAGCTCGTCGCGGCCGCCCAACGGGTTTCCGGGCCCATCGAAACCCCGATACTCGACATCGGGTTCTAAGCGCGACCTCATCACGGGAGCAACCACTCGCTCAGAATGCAGACGCTCCGACTGAACCTCATCGCCCCCTTCCGCCTCTCGCAGCAGATGTTCCCCGTATGGTGACAGCAGGCCGGGGCGCATGTTCGGCAGCCCTTCGACGACAACGACCACTCACAGTAAGACGACTGTCCCATCTCTCACCGGCAAGACGAAGAAAGGAAGATCTCCATGCCTCTTACAAGCGAAAGTGCCCAACTCATGATTTCCGCGAGCCACGACAAGGCCCGTGAGCTCGGCGTAGCGATATCTACTGCAATCATCGATGCCGATGGCAATCTCTTTGCATTCGGACGCATGGAACGCGCTCACTGGCTGACGATAAGCGTGTCACAAGCCAAGGCGTACACTGGCTCTATGCTCCGGCGAGATGGGGAAGAGTTACAAAAGATGCGACCCGAGTTGTTTCCCGCGTTGGCGGCTATACAGGGCCGCGGGTTATTGCCAAACCCGAGCGTGACGACATTACGTGAAGGAAATCGTGTCATCGCCGGCATCGGTTGTAGCGGTGCCACGAACGAGGCGGAGGATAAAGAATGCGCGTTCGCGGCGCGAGACGCGTTCACCACATGAGCTCTGATTCCCACAATAAGGACGAAATCACCGACGCCTGAGTGGCGAATACCCGACCAGGCTAGTATCGAGTCCACCTGTAGCGCAGAACTATATGATCAAACGCGGCGGCGATGCCCGTCGGTCGCGTTGAGATGAGAGGAGATCGCGAATGCCAGTAGCGTTCGTCACAGGGGCTAGCCGGGGGATTGGCAGAGCTGCGGCAATCGCCCTTGCCGAAGGGGGATTCGACGTCGCCCTACTGGCCCGTACCGTCGAAGAGGGACGAGGGCGCAACGACGGCGACTTCGTCGACAGCCCTCAGCCGATAGAGGGCAGTTTAGAGGAGACCGCAGCTCGCGTGCAGGAGGCAGGCACAAGGGCACTCGTCCTGGCCGCGGATCTGCGCGATGCAGATGCTATTGAGCGGGCAGTAGATACGCTGTTGGAAACTTGGGGACGCGTCGATGTGTTCGTCAACAATGGTCTTCTCCATACGGGAAACAATGTCCGCGTCGATCGGCTGTCGAGAACGGTAATTGAGGAGAACATTCGAGCAAATATCACCAATCCTCTGATTATGATTACGCGGATGGTTTCGACCATGAAGAACCAGGGGACGGGGAGAATAATCAATGTGACGTCTCCAGCCGGGCGGAACTTGCCGGGGGGACCTCCCGGCGAGGGAGGTTGGGGCGTTATGTATAGCATGTGTAAGGCGGCGCAGTATCGCATTTCGGGACATTTGGCCGTCGAGGTTGCATCAGATGGCGTCAGTTGTTTTAATATAGATCCGGGCTTTGTGAAGACCGCTGTCGTGGGGGCAATGCCTATCTATTCGACGGCTCCAGGCGATGTCTCATTAGATATTCCGGCTAAAGTCATTGCTTGGTTCGCCACGTCCGCGAAAGCGGTTGAGATGAACGGCCAGACTATTGACGCACCAAGCTTCGGAGAAGAGAATGCTCTGTTATGAGTCGTTGACTCAACCGTCTGCTGAGCTGCCCCCCGACGCGGGCCTTTGATGGCTGTTACGTCGGTTCGAATACCCAAGGCAGGGCAAACCATGGACGAGGGAACGGTTGCCCGTTGGTTGGTGACAGATCTGGAGGCTGTACAGGTCGGACAATTGCTGTATCTACTCGAGACCGACAAGGTTGAGATGGAGATTGAATCCCCGGCCTCCGGGACGATCAATATCCTGGTCCCAGAAGGCACAACTCTGGCGGTGGGAAGTGAGATAGCCCGTATAGAGGGATGAGCAGTACGAGCTCCCTTCGGCGCGGGCCGACCTGGATGGACGGCCCGGGCTGGAAGTTTTAGGACGGTTGGAGCAATGTGTGGCCGACCGGTGGAAAAGGAGACTGGAGATACGAAACCAGCGGAGCCCAGATCCCTGAGCGCAATAGCCACCAGGGACCTGCCGAGGGAGGGCTCCGTATAAGGTGCCGTCAGTTCAGCTCGCACCGGGAGGTCGGCATGTCCATGGGGATTCCTAGCGAACCCGAAGTGCTGCGCTACTTCGAGACCTGTAGTAATTGGGGGCGATGGGGGCCTGACGACGAGCTCGGAACCCTTAACTTCCTCACTCCAGAGCGTCGCAGAGATGCTGCCCAGGCGGTGCACGAGGGGATCTCTGTGAGTTGCGCCAGGCTGATTCCCACAATCCAGGCACAGGAGGACTTCGGGTCCCCTCCGCTACACTTCATGACTGCCAGCGGGGACAGTTGGGTAGGAAAGGAAACACCTCCCGATGAGCTCCAAGTAGCTGCCGATTTCGTAGGCCTGGCCTTCCACGGCTTCTCAGTGACGCACGTCGATAGCTTGTGTCACATATTTCGGGACGGGAAGATGTATAACGGGCGTTCTGCCGAGCTCATTTCGACGACCGCCGGAGCAACCGCCCTCGGAGTTGATACGGTGCGCGATGGCATTGTTGGGCGGGGGGTGTTACTGGATATTCCGATGCTGAAGGGCAGGGACTGGCTCGAGCCAGACGAGGGGGTCTTTCCCGAGGACCTGCAAGCGGCCCAGGAGCTGGCCGGTGTCACCGGAAGGTCGGGAGACATTGTGCTCTGCCGCTTCGGCGCGGCGGCGCGACGGAATGCGCTAGGCCCCTCAAAAGACGTGTTTCTCCGTCGACCTGGTTTCCATGCCGCCTGTGTGCCGTGGTTCCACGAACGTGAAGTCGCCGCCGTAGGCTCCGACTCGGCCCAAGACCTGTTTCCCAGCGGCTACCGACGACTTCGAGCCCCTTTGCATCAAGTCGGGATCGTGGCCATGGGACTTTGTCTGATAGATAACTGCGATCTGGAGGCGCTCGGGGCCATGTGTCGGCAGCTCGGGAGATGGGAGTTCCTACTGTGCATCGGGGCGCTACGCATCGAAAACGGCACCGGTTCGCCCGTTAACCCCGTCGCCCTCTTCTAACCCTCTAACGCTTTTTAATGCCTCCATCAACCTGAACCATCCAGCAGCACGATCTGATACGGTTCGGTCGTCGCGATGGACAAAAATAGGCGCGGTACCTAAGCTGTGCAACGTCCTTACCGATCCGTAAAATATCGGAGCCAAATCAGAGCGGAGTGATTTCGTGCCCCTTGACGCCACCGATGTCGTTGCTATCCAGCAGCTTTACGCCGCCTACAACGTGGCAGCAGATCGCGGAGACGGGAAGGCCTTCGCGGGTTGCTTCACCTCGGATGGCGTACTCGACGCCGGCGGGATTTGCCCAGAGGGCTCTGATGCTCTCGCTGAGTTCGCCAGTGGGATTCCCGCCATGGCTCCAGGCACCCGACACATCGCGACCAATGTGTTGGTGGAGGGCGATGGTGACTCGGCGACCGGACAGGCATATCTGATGCTCTTGAACACGACCGCCTCTCCGATCGTCGTTGCTGGAACTGGCCGGTACGAGGATCGACTCTTGCGCTTAGATGACCGTTGGCGATTCACGGCGCGTCGGTACACTCCCGACCAGTCATGAGCCAGCGGGGCCTTTCCCAGCCCCTCGCAGATTCAGCAACGGCTTGGCAGTCGCGTCCTGGGCTGCTCGGCACCAGCGACCGATCAGGCCTGTCCAGCGGTTCGTCGGCGCGCTGCCGCAAAAGCAAAAGATTGAGAAATGGAAACATGTCGACCACTTTCGTGGTTGTCAGCTGGTCAACTCGTCCTCGTCACTGAACGCTTCGAGGATGCGTGGCTTATCGGGCTGCCGTTGGCTAAGCAAACGAGTTGCCATGCCGCATCGGCATCGAACCTGTCCTGGAGAAGCATGGTTCCCCCCACGTGCAGCATGGCCGGCGTCACCGCGACCACCACGACTCTGTCATCAGAAAAGTCGAAAGTTTACACGACGTTGCGTAAGCTACCAATGCATGCGGATCGATGGGTGACGCCAGACTAGCTTCACCGGCAGCACCGCCGTATCGAGAGAGGACATCCGTGAAGATTGGGATCGCCAGCATCATCACTGACCAGACGATCGGTCTCGTCGATTACTTCCAGACATGTGAGTCGCTGGGCTTCGACCTGGCTACGATTGGCGAACACCCTGCTGTACCGGTCGACTTCGGTTCGAACACTCCGAGCGGCCGACCCATCGCCGACCGCTACCACCGCTTCCCCGACCTTTTCGTCGGCCTCGGCGTGGCCGCGCAGGTAACCCGCACCATCAAGATCGGGAGTTGCATCTGCCTCGTGCCCCAGCACCATCCCGTCGCTTTGGCCAAGGCCGTGGCGAGCGTTGACTACTTCTCGAACGGTCGGTTCGTCTTTGGCGTGGGCGGCGGCTGGCTCCGGGAGGAAACAGAAATCATGGGCGGTGACTTCGACAACCGGTGGGAACAGACGGTCGAATACATCCAGGCCGGCCGGGAGCTCTGGACCAAGGACGAAGCCGCCTTCTCAGGTCAGTTCGTCAAGTTCCCGGCGATCTACTCTTACCCGAAGCCGGTGCAACGTCCGTATCCCCCGGTCCACATCGGCGCCGGCACGGGCGACGGGCCGTGTGGACGGGCGCTACGCAATACGGTCGCTGTGGGCGACGGCTGGATGCCCGTCGCCATGTCGCCAGAGCGCCTGCGTGAGAACCTCGCCACCCTTCAGCAGATGTGCGAGAAAGCCGGTCGGGACTTCGAGGGGATCGAGATCTCCGTGGTCCTCCTCGAGAGCGATCAGTCGGATCCGAAGGGCCTGCTCGGACGGTACGAGGAAGTTGGATGTCACAGGATCATCTTCGGGGACCAGGTGTTGCCGCCGGATGGCGAAGGCCGAGCGAAGCTCGAAGCGATAGCGAAGCGCTACATAGGTTGACGCGATCCGATTGGCGTCCACTGGTGGCGGGCCGCTATAGCGCTGGTGGCCGACCTCGTTCTCTTCGGAGCTCATAGACCCCCTGTCATCTTCCGGCCGCCGTGACCGATGAGACTTGGACAGTGAATGACTGCCCGATCGAAGGCAACGGTGGCGGCCAGAGCGGGTGACGTTAGCCACTCTGACACACTACAGACCGAGTGCCTCGCAGCCCAAGGACTGTTCTGTCAGCGTTGGTCGAGATATGGTTGGTTCATATACCGGCACTCCAGCCGATCGCCAACCGGGAGAATGTGATGACTGACAGCGGCCAACGAGCAGCGGACGAAAGCGAAATTCGGAACCTTTTGAACCTGGTTGCCAACGCGTTCTGACGGCGACGACGTAGACCAGTACGTATCGTGTTTCACCAAGGACGGCGTGGTAGCCATCGGTAATGACGTGAAGGTTGGTCAGGACGAGATACGAGCCGGCGCCGTCGGACGGCGTGCCGCCGGGGTGCAAGGCCCAGGCACGAACACGAAGCATTTCGTGGGGGACCAGGTGATCCGCGTGGAAGGTCCGGACACCGCGACGGCTGAGTCGTACGCTTTATTTATCGGGGACATCACCACGTCTCCGGCCATCAGGGCCGTGGTGTGCTATCGCGACCGCTTCACGCGCACGGGCGAAGGCTGGAGACTGTCGAGACGCGAAGTCTCTGCGCCGTGACAGACTTGCGACCAGCGTTTTTCGGCACTGGGTGCGAGTGACCCTTCCTACCTGGGTCCTCTACTAACGGACCGCCGCTGAGTCCGGTCTCGCAGGGAGCACCCGATGACAGGGCTTTTGGTGTCAGAGTCCGACGGCTTTCGCAAAGGAACGAGTTGCGGACTCCCAGTCGGTTCCGAGGAATGGTGAACAAGTGATCTGTGTTGCACCGAGCGAGCCGAGTGTATTGATCTCGTCCCGCAATTGCTCTGGCGTAACGGCAACTTGCGAGGCGAACGCGGCAAGTGCATCGGGATGGCGGTCGATGAAGGCGGCATCATGGGGGCCCACACCCACGGCGTGCTGGTCGTGCACGATCAAGTGGCGAACATCCTTTGGATGTTGCGCGAGGGCTTCGAGCCAGTCGGCGCCATAGGGCATCTGCTCGATCCTGGTATTCTCCCCCAAGAAACCTTCGTAGGCGAGGTGGTACGAGAGCGCAAACGCGACCCGAGACGCTTCCAGCACGCGCCGCGACGCAGGCGTCTCGCCGTCCTCGAGGATGAGCCCGCCCGAAACCATCTCGAGCGTGCGAAACCCGCTAGGTACCTGCCCTCTGGAGCCTCCGTAAATGAGACCAGCGCCGAACTCACGCGCCACTGCGACCCCCTTCGGGCCATTGGCGGAGACGAGGAACGGAATGTGGATAGGTCGTGCCGGCGCAAATCCGGCCGGGTGAATCATCTGGGTAGTCGCACCCTCGATTTCGACCTGCTCACCAGCGAGGAGGCCTTTGACCTGGGTAAGAAACCGCCGCATGGCGGCCCAGGTGAGTGGCCGCTGGCCGAGCGCCATTCGCCCGGTGAACCCAGTTCCAACCCCGACGAAGAGTCGTCCAGGCGCGAGACCCTCGATGGTGGCCATCGCCGAGGCTTGGGCCATCGGATGCCGCAGGTGAGGAATGAGCACCCAACTCCCCACCTTGATGCGGCTCGTTGCCTGCACTGCATTCGCGATCGTGATCCAAATGTCGGGCTCGAGCGCTGGCGAGTCGTAGAAACCAACATAGACGTAGCCCAGTTCCTCCGCGAGCTTCGCCTGGCGAACTGCGTCAAAGCTTGCCGCGTAACCAATCCCGAATTCCATCTGTCCCCCTAGGCGGACACGGAGCGCCAAATTGCAAGGCGGATAGTACCGAGTCAGTCCTACTCCGTCCAAACAGACCTCGCCCAGCCTCGATATGGCAGCAACTTGACCTCCGGCTGTTCCTGACCAGGTTCGACACCGTGCCCTCCAACATCACCCGGAGCCCATGCTTCCTCGCCAACCACCCCAAAAACCCGCCAACGGAAGGCAAGATCTGGGAGTAATTCGTTATAAATGTTCTGGCGGCTGATCAGCAGGTCTCGGTCGCCGGGAATCGGTCGCCGAAGGTGATGGCGAAGGCATTGAGCGCGGGCCTGCAACGCATGGCCCATGGTGTCCTGCCGACACCGGCGGAGTCAAGCGACCGGGTCACGAGGTAGAGGCATTTCACGGCGGCGGCCTCGGTCGGAGGCCGCCGGGCCCGGACGGCCCGGCGATAGCGGGAGTTGAGGCTTTCGATGGCGTTCGTATCCGGTATGAAAGAGGCGGGTCCTTGCTGGTCCCACGGTCGGCCAAGTACGGTACGACCATCCGGAACAGGGGTGACGTGGGGAACGCAGACCGGGCAGGCCGGTATTGCTCCATGAGCTGAGAGCCCGTGTTAGTAGGTGGCCGCCTCTGCGCCTCGTCCGGGTGCGCTGCGGCGCGATCCGTTGTTGTCGTTTCGCCCGTCGGTTCCCGGAAGGGGTAACCAATAAAGACGACAAGGCGAAAGCCATCAAGAAGCGGACGCCGACGGTCTCATCCACACCCACAAGGACGGCAAAAACGTGCGTCACTACGCTTGCGCACCCCACGCGGAGGAGGAGCCCTGCGGCTAACCCCTCTCAGCCGGTTGATGGCCGTTTGATGATGTTCGCGATCGACTGGTGCGATATTCCAGCCAGCTCGGCTATGTGGCCGAGCGAGGCGCCCTCGCTTCGCATCTTCTTAACCAATCGGTCCCGCTGAGGGACAGCCTCCCGCACCTGGCGGGATGCCCGTCGCAACTGGTCGGCGGTGCTCATTGGTTTAGTACGACGAGTCGTGTGCCGATCGGTCATCGGACCTCCATGTCTGGTGTGATGTCGTGGCACAACGAGTCCGGGGGTGCCTTCCGCCTCGGAGTTCGCCACGCCCGTCCGGTAGCCGTGAGCCGGTTCGTATCTCAGCGTCGTACCCAGCCCCGGCTGCCATACGACGGCCGGCACGTCCGCGCCGTTGTGGGTTGGGTCGGAACCGTGGCCGCCAGCTACAGTCGCCCCAGCGAACCAGCACCCGACCGCGACGGACACAACTAGCAGGCCAACCGCCGCGACCGCCGCCGCGGCGTAACTGGCATGACATCGCACTACCGTTACTTCCGGTCATTTGGCTCCCTCCCGGTGACCCCGAGTCCCGGCCGTCTCCCCACGGCGCGAGGCTCACCTATCTGTCAATCCTCACTGTGTCCAACTTTAGACAGATGTCAAGCGGTTCGACCCGACAAAACATCGCGCGTTGCCCCACCCGACCCAACCGTGCACAGGCAACGGTGAAATAACGTTGCCCGTAGCCCTTATACGAGGGCAACGTTATTCAACAAGCCAACAGCAACACACCAAGCACTACCGTGCCCAAGAGGCAACATCCCAACCCCCACGACCGAACACAAGGGTAACGTTCGTCTCCCGCCGCGAGCGAGAGGGCCATTCTCGTCTTGTAGCGACGCTGGAAGTCCCGATGCTCCGGCTGCTACGGTACTTGCGAGACCAGCGACGGGGATTCGTTGTCGTCCGTCGGTAAGGGGAGTAAGACATGTTTGGGATCGGACGGTCGAAGCTGGTGGCGGGTGGAGTTGCCGCCGTGGTCGCCTTGACTATGACCGCGTGCAGTAGCTCGTCGAAGTCGACCAGCGCCACCACGACGGGGTCATCAACGACGTCGGCCTCGCCGGCGGCGACGGGGTCATCGACGTCATCGGGGTCGAGTGCGACCCCGACCGGCACGCCGTACAAGTTGATGTGGACAGCCAGCTCGAGCGGTGCGGGCCTGGATTACACATCGGTCATCGCGAAGGGTGTCAACTCGCGGGGCGGTATCAACGGCCACCCCCTCCAGATCGTGTCCTGCGTCGACAACAACGACGCTAACCAGGCGACCAAGTGCGCCGAGCAGGCGGTCTCCGATCCGCGCATGTTGGGGATCATCGCGGACTCTTCGACCTGTAGCTCGCAGCTCCTGCCGATCCTGGCGGCTCACAAGATGGCTTCGATCAACCCTCAGTTCTTCTGCCCGGAGCAGTACAAGTCTCCGCAGGCGTTTCCGTTCAACGGAGGCACTCTTGCTGACACTGCCGCCTCGGCGATTGGGGTGACCTACTTCAAGCAGCCGAATGTGGTCATAACGACCATCGATTTGCCGGCGGGCCGCAATTACCCGCCGTTGGTGCAGGGCGTTGTCGCCCCGGTGGGCGGCAAGGTGGTAGGAACCGTCTACGTCCCGTTTACCACGGCCGACATGTCGCCCTATGCCGCCCAGATCGCCTCCCATACCGGGGTACTTGCATACGGTGTCACCGTTGCGGTGGGCATCCGGCTGGGCAAGGCGCTTCAGTCCATTGGTTACAACCAGCCGGTCCTTTACAACTCGACCACTTGGGACGCCGGCAGTATCCACGCCAACTTTGGCAATCCGACCAACGCCTATGTCTCCGTCTACTACAACCAGAGCTCGCCTGGTTGGCAGCTGTTTAACTCGGACATGAACACCTATGCGCCGGGCTCGACCTACCGGTCTGGTGATCTCGCCAGCGCCTGGCTGGCCGCAGAGGTGGTGCAGCAGATCGCCAAGACGCAACCGAACGTGTCCGCGCAGTCCGTCTTCCAGTATTTGTCGACGACGACTGACCTGACCACGATGGGCATGACCAAGCCGCTCAACTGGACGGTCCCCCAGAAGGCGCTCGGCGGTTTGATTCCGCGTGCGGTCAACGTCAACCTGGCGCTGTACCACTACGTGAACGGTTCTCTGGTCCAAGTGACACCGTTCCAAAACGGCTTGCCGTGTCCTGCCGGCGCAACCTGCTGACAGGCTGAGAACGGCCCAGGGGTCAAGCACCTCACGGTCCGGCTGGTCGGACTATCTCAGCTCGATCACCTGGTCCGCCCCGACCGGCTGCCCTTGTCGGCGACCCCCTGGCCCACTCTGCGGGAGTGGGCTGAGGGTCCAGCCGGTGAAAGTTACCTTTCCGGTTACGGTACCCGACAGCGAGAATCCGTCTTTGCTGGCAGAGATGCTGCACACACTTGGCACGGCTGGCCGTGGCGGGGACTCTGGCATGGCAGGTATGCGGCCATGAACCAGTTCCACGGGACGCGGCCCAGAGGGGCGGCGCCTGAGCACGGACAGCTGGGGCAAGACGTGGGCCACGTAGCCCCGCAACGACGGCAATGGACCTGGCTGCGAGGAGATAAGTGTCCTCCAGTCCTGCGCCGTTTCTGGGCGTCGGCGACGGCGGGCTGGTAGCAGCGGGGCCAGCCCGTGCCCGAGTCGAACCTGGTGGCTGACGTGAACCGCTCGACGCCGCAGCAGTCCCAGTTCTGCGCTGCGTACTATCTCAAGCAAGCCGCCGCAGCCTCTGTGGCGCTTGGAGCCTCTGTTCGGGGCCGTGGAGTTCGCCACGTGAGGGATCGTCGACGTGTAGCGGCCATGACCGTTCTGGATCTCCTCGTCGATTGCGATATCGAGGGTTGAGGTAGGGGACGCCCAGATCCAGCAGGCCATCGACGTCCAGGTCGACTTGGTTTGCCACGGCCGGGCCGTGGGGTAATCGGTCCGGATGTCCTGATTCTCCCAGCGGCCGGACTTGGGTCCGTGCATGTTGCTTTAAGACGCCGACATGACATGGGTGGGGGAGATCACTAGTCAAACGGATGAGTGGGTCGTGCCCCTTCGCGACGTCAGAGCCGTGCAGAGACGTAGTTTCTGATCAGGCTGCTAAGTCGAAGACGGTTTCGCGTGTCGCAGGCGGCAAAGTCCCCCCCTCTGACACTGAACATGCGTTCGACCTCGGTACCGTATTACGGAGTGAGACCTGAATGTGACGGGATCGAGGAGTGGCACGGGCGATCTTGGCACCCAGGCCCGCACGGTTGTGAGACGCATGGTTCTGGTGGAGTTTTCAGACCCGAATGACCAAAAGTTGGTCCAGCTGGATGTAGTCGTCGTCCTGAGTTACGACAGGTACGGCCAATGCCATGGCTGTGGCTGCGATCCATGAGTCATGACTGGCATGCGTTGACCGCTATCTCGCAGGAGCACCCGGAGACGGGCCCACTGCTCCGCGACGTCGTCGTCGATCGGGACGGGGTCGAGCGCCATGGCGGCGGTGAGAGTGGCCAGGCGCCGATCTCGGATCCGGACATTGCCGGCGGAGAACTTCAGCACGCAGTTCACCGACGGTGATGATCGATACGGCGAGTTCGTCGGGTAGAGACGACTCGTGCAGTGGCCGACCTGACTCGCGGGCGACAAAGACGGTGGTGTCGGCCAGGCCCCGGCTCACAACGGGAGGTCGTCGGTCGTGTCGGGCGCTAAGGCTCGCAGCTCGGCGAGCAGTCCCGGGTCGGCCTGGCGCCGGGCCAGACGCTGCGCGAAATCCGGGCTGGCGACCCAGCGGGGCCGTCGGTTGAGTGGCCGCAAGGCGGCGACTGGTTGGCCGGCAAAAGTGGTGGTCAGACCTGGATGCATCCTGGCGGGGCCGGTCTTCGGCTCGCCGGACCGAGAGCAAGCGAAGCACGCGACCGCCGCCGGCCTATCGTTGGAGCGCGCCAACTCCATTGTCGCCGGTGGTGACGCACAGGTGGGCGTGGTTTAGAAATCGTACCCGGCTAGGAACGTCGCTACACCATCCTGAGCCGTCGACTCAAGGACACCCGTACCTGCCGTTCGATCCCGTGCGAGCGACGTCGAGTGGGCACCGTCAGGGTGTGCGGTGTTTGGTTCTTTGCTGGCCAGGCCGGCCTGCGAGTCAGCGGCTCATCGACGAGATCAGGACCCCGTTGAGGACGTGGAACTGTTCGAGGCACTGGCCGCCGCCGATGGCCACCGATTGCAGAGGGTTTTCGGCGATCTGCAGGGTTATGCCGGTCTCGGCGGCCAGACGGGTGGCGAGCCCGTGGAGGAGAGCGCCCCCGCCGGTGAGGACGATGCCCTGGGCCATGATGTCGGCGGCCAGCTGGGGTGGGGTGTTGTCGAGCGTGGCCTGGACGGCATCCACGATGGCCGACACCGGTTCCGCAATGGCGTCGCGGATCTCCTCGGTGCTGGTGGCGATGGTCTTGGGCAGGCCAGTGATCAGGTCCCGGCCGCCGATTTCGACGTACAGCTCCTCCTCGAGGGGGCAGGCGGAGCCGAACGCGATCTTGAGCTCCTCTGCCGTGCCCTCCCCGACGGCCAGGCTGTACTCCTTTTTGATGAACTGGACGATGGCTTGGTCCATCTCGTCGCCGCCGATGCGCACCGACTGGCTGGTGACGATTCCCCCCAACGAGATGACCGCCACCTCGGTGGTGCCGCCCCCGATGTCGACGACCATGTTCCCGGTCGGCTCGTGGACCGGCAGGCCCGCGCCGATGGCCGCGGCCATGGGCTCTTCGATGATGTACGCCGGCTTGCGGGCCCCGGCCGACTCGGCCACTTCCTGCACGGCGCGCCGCTCCACCCCGGTGATCCCGGAGGGGACGCAGATGACCATCCGGGGCTTGGCCAAGCGGCGAGAGCCGCGCACCCGGCGGATGAAATAGGCCAGCATCTTCCCGCACAGGTCGAAGTTGGCGATCACCCCGTCGCGCAGCGGCCGCACCGTGCGGATGTGGCTGGGCGTGCGACCGATCATGCGCTTGGCCTCCAGACCCACCGCCAACAGCCGATCGTCTCGGCTGTCGACGGCGACCACGGACGGCTCGTTCAACACGATGCCACGACCGCGCACGTACACCAACGTGTTGGCTGTTCCCAAATCCACGGCCATATCCCGGCCGAAGGCGCCGGTAAAGCGGTTGCCAGACACGAGCTTGCCCTCCACCGAGAGGTTGGGAGGTAAGCCTTGTCGGGGTCTAACCCCCCAGAGTCAGTCATTGGTCTGTCTCTGCTGGGCAGGCTAGCCCAAATCGGGCCCTAAAGGAACCGGCCCACGCCGGGCGTTCGTGATCCTTGAAGCTGGGGTCGTAGACGACCACCGAGGCAGATGGGACCGCTGTTATCAGGTCCCTCCCGAGTCGGCCGGACTCGGACCACTCGGTCTGCCCTCTTTCGCTATCGCCGCCAGCGGGTGACCGGCCCGGCTCTGCGTTTCTTCGGGTGCCGTATCCGGATCACCCCGGTTGGCCCGAGGGTCGAGATCCGCAAGACCGGCCCGGCGGGGATGGGAGTCCAACTTCAGATCGCCGTCTGCTCGCAACACGAGCGACTGGGCCAGCCGGCGCGACGCCGGAGTAAGCCGGACCAGAGGCGGCAGCGCCGACATGGCCGCCTCGAGATCGGCCCCGCCGACCGCCTCGAGGACCGTTCGAGAACTGCGGAGAATCGCTCAAGAGACAAGCTTCCGCTCCCCATCAGCTCGTGGAGCCGGTCGATGGCCGCCACCCGGTCGTGTTCATCAACCCCCTCAAGCGGCGCTGATAGTGGGCCGTCCTCGCACACGAAGACCATCTTGCCCCAAAGCACCTCCATAAGGATCGGTTCCCGTGTCACGGCAACAGGCAGGCCGTTTCGTAGCGGGTCCTCACCCGCTATCGCCGCGCCCAGCGGGGTCGAAGTGTCCGCCGCTGTCGAGGTCCTCGGACCTCCGACCCGTCCCCGCTCGCCAACGCCGATAGAGTCGGGGCCACGACAGCTCCCAGGAGGTCCGCTCCATAATGGTTGTGCTGATCATTGTCATCGTCATAGTCGTGCTCCTCATTCTGGGCTTGTGGGCCGCATACAACGGCCTGGTCAGGAAGCGCAACCGCACCCAGGAGGCCTGGTCCCAGATCGACGTCGAGCTCAAACGCCGCCACGACCTCATCCCCAACCTGGTAGCAACGGTGCAAGGCTACGCGGCCCACGAGCAGGGGACCTTCGAAGCGGTCACCCAGGCCCGGGCTAACGCCGTCACCGCCGGCGCGACGGGTGACCCGGGGCAAATCGCACCTGCGGAGAACGCTTTATCCGGTGCGCTGCGTTCGCTGTTCGCGGTGGCGGAGAACTATCCGCAGTTGCGGGCGGTGGAGAGCTTCCTCCAACTCCAAGAGACGCTGACCGCCACCGAGGACAAGATCGAGTTCGCCCGCCGCTACTACAACACAAGCGCCCGGGACTACAACACCGCCTTACAGACGTTTCCGCGCAACGTGATCGCCGGGCCGTTCGGCTTCAAGGCGTTGGCGTTCTTCGCCGCCGACGAAGACGATCGCGCCGTGCCCCAGGTGAATTTCCCTGGTTCTGGCCCTGGCGCGGCCGGTCCGGCGCCGTCGGGGCCCCCGCTCGCCGCCGGGCCCGAGCGGCTTCCGCCCACCGCTGGCGCGGGAGGGCCGCCGCCAGCCGGCTGAGACCACGAGGAGTCGTCGGGCTGGTCAGACGGACTGGCCCGATGCGATCCTCTGGAGCGCAGCGATGCGCTCCTCAATGGGGGGATGGGTGTCGTAGAGGCGGTGGTACCAGGCTTCGTGGTGCTGCAACGGGTCGTCGATGCACATGGCCGCGGTGGCGTGGTTCATGGTCTTGAACGGCTTGTCGTTCTGCTGCAGTTTTTTGAGGGCGCTCAGCAACCCCGCCGGGTTGCGGGTGAGTTCCACACCGCTCACGTCGGCTAATGACTCACGGCGGCGTGAGAGGGCCAAGCGGATCAGTGGACCGAAGATGAAGCCGACCACGGCCAGCAGGGCGCCGGCAGCGACGATTACCAGCGCGAGCTGATTCCCGTTGTTCCTGCCCCGCCCGCCTCCGGCAAAAAATGCGGTCCGCCACAGCACGCTGGCCAACAGCGCGGCCAAGCCGATCATGGTGCTCACCACCAGCAGCAGACGGATGTCGTGGTTTTTTATGTGGCTCATCTCGTGGCTCGTCACGCCCTCAAGCTCCTCGCGGTTCATGAGGGCCAACAGGCCGGTGGTGAAAGTGATCGCGGCCTTGTCCGGGCTGACCCCGGTGGCGAATGCATTCGGAGAGGAGTCGTTGATCACGTAGACGGCGGGCTTGGGGATCCCCTCCCCGATGGCCAACGCCTCCACCAAGTTGTCCAGCTGCGGATACCGAGTAGGGTCGGCTGGCACCGCCCCGGAAGTCCGGAGCACCAGGCCGGCTCCGGCGTTCAAGGAATACACGATCCCGCCGACGGCCAAGATCCCACAGACCGCCATGCCGATGATGACCGGGCTCCAACCGTAGTGGGTCGGCGGGGCCGCAGCGACGCTGTTGTTGGCCGAGGGGCGGTAGACGGCCTTGAAGAGGAAGCCGCAAGCGGCTCCGATGGCCAGCCAGATCACAAAAAACACGACGATGAAGACGACGCTGCGTCGCTTGTTGCTAGCGATCTGGCTATACACGAGCGTAATTCTACGACATCAAACGCACCCTCAACTGAGGAACAGCCAGGGGGAGGAGATGTGGTGCCGAGGCCAGTTAGCTCTCGCCGCGCCAGTCGCCTGATTGCGCAAATGTTGGTTCATGTCCCCTGCGTCGTGGATATGAACACGACTCCAGCCCACGGGCAGGTACGCGATCAACCGGCCCTTTTGCTGACCATCCCAAGCTCACATGGTCCTAGGTGCGGGGACGACTTCTATCCAGGAAAGCGGCAACCGTTTACCGACTTCGACGTCGGCGTTGCGTGACTCGGTCGCGTTCTCGAGTACTTCACAGTCGCAGTCCGGTTCGCCGGTGTGATTCCCCTTGATAGAGCTCCGATCGATGTTGGCGTGCATCTCGAGCTCCTTTTCTCGTCATTGCCCGGCGTCGTTGCCGCGGCGATTTAAGGGGCGGGGCGGGCCAAGCGCCGCATTAGAGGCTCTTGGCCCTAGCCGTCAGATCCGTCACCGGACAAGCTGGTAGCCAGTCGGATCGACACAGACCCGGGACGATCGGCTCCCGAGCCGGGCCGGGCAGGATAGGGGGATTCACCCCCGGGAAAGGACGCGCCATGTCCGAGCTCCTCCTGACGGTGTCTGCGCCTCCACCAAATACTGATGCCTCGAACGTCCACATGGCAGAGTCGAAGGTCACTTCGTCGGTGAGCTCCGACCTCCCAACCCAGCTCACTTCTGGGCCGAAGAGACCCCAGCGAGTGGGGCCGTTCGCCTCTGCCGCTCGAGGCGCCCTCCCCGTAAGGTCAACGTGATGATCCCCGGGGAAGAGAGGACGAAAAATGAAAGCGCAAAGAAGGCGTGGGAAGAGGTCCCGAACCCCCAGCTGCGAGCCGATACCGACGCCGTCGTCCGGGTCGACACGGTGACCATTTGCGGGACGGACCGGCGCCCTCAAGGTGGTCCTGTCGAGAACAGAGGGACTGAACCCGTGAGCCGTTCGACTGGCCCTACCACCAGGAGATGGCCCCACCACTAGGAGATGATTGCCATGAACACACCATCAGCATCCACAAACTCAAACCCTAACGCCGACGAGGGAGGCCTCGACGACATAAACGCCGAGGAGTGCTGGCAGTTGCTGGCCACCCAGCCCGTGGGCCGGGTGGCCATCATCGTCGGCCACTATCCGTTGGTGTTTCCCGTCAACTTCGCGGTCGACGGTCACGACATCTTGTACCGAACCGGCGCCGGCGCCAAGCTCTATTCCGTACACCGGTCCAATGTGACCTTCGAAGTGGACGAGATCGATCCGTTCCACCGGAGGGGCTGGAGCGTCATGGTCAAAGGAGTGGCTCAGGAACTCGTTATCGAACGAAATCCCGATGCGGCCAGCCAAGCAGAGCTCGGGGGCGCCAAACCCTGGGCTCCCGGTCGGCGCGACCATCTGATTCGCATCGTGCCCGATCAGGTGTCCGGACGCCGGATCCGACTCCCTGATGGGCCTCCCTTCGGGGACTCACGCGGCTATCTGTAGCTCCTTGATATGAGCTCGGTCATCGGCGTTATCGACGACCACGCCACGAACCCCAAGAAGGATATGCAGAGCAATCCGACCGGGATTGAGCTGCTTTTCGTCACTGATCATTTTGCTCGCTGTTCAAGTCCAGGTTGGGGCTGCGGGACCTTCGGTCCGAGCGGCCGAGCGGAGCCGCCCTTAAGGAGAACGTTGTGACTGTACGACAACGCTCAGGTGGCAACGTCGACCGCGTGTCAATCGGCGCCGACCTGGTGGGCCTCGAGAGCTTCATGCGCCGAATGGAGAAGGCCCGCGACTCGGAGATCTTGGCGGTCGACCCAGCCCATCGCAGCGACGCCGTCAACTTGGTGCACTACCTGGCCCTTCGGCAAGGCGACGTGCGGAACCTGCAGCGTTGGTTGGGTGCTCGCGGTCTTTCGTCGCTGGGCCGGTGCCAGGCTCACGTGCTGGCCACCGTCGAGAGCGTCCGCGCCGCGATCGACGGCACGGCACCCCGCTTCGGTCCCGCCATCCAGAGCTTCGAGGCGGGGCGCTCTGCCCTCGATGACAATACGGATGCTCTGTTCGGTCCCCGTCCAGCCGGGCGGGTGCCCCGGATTATGGTGACCCTTCCCTCCGAGGCGGCCGACGATTACCGGTTGGTCCGCCGCCTCGTGTCCAATGGAATGGACGTTGCCCGTATCAACGGCGCCCACGACCACCCTGGCATTTGGGAGCGTATGGCCCGGCATGTCCGCAAAGCGTCCTCCGAGCTCGGCCGACCTTGCCGGGTGTCGATCGACCTTCCGGGACCCAAGCTGCGGACCGGGCCGCTGGCTGAGGGACCGCGGGTAGTGAAGCTGCGACCCGAACGGGACCTACGGGGTGTGGCGCTCACGCCGGCGGCCGCGACCCTGACCGCCGCCGAATCCCCCGCCAAGGCGACGGTCCTGCCGGTCGATCCGTCGTGGATCGAACGTCGCCATCTGGGAGACGTGGTCGACCTCGTCGACGCGCGCGGGTCGCGACGTGAGCTGCGGGTCGGCGCAGTCGGATCCGGGAAGTGCGAGGTGGCGGTGTGGGACACCACCTACGTCGAGACCGGGACTGTGTTGTCGTGTGAAGGTGACGTCACTCGGGTTGGAGAACTGCCGAGGATCCCTCAGCATCACCTGTTGTGTGTGGGTGACACGCTGGTGGTGAGCCGCGATCTCATGCCGGCCGCGCCGTGGCGGCACGGGCAGCCGGGGTCAGCCCGGATCGGCTGCACGCTCCCCGCAGCGTTCGACGCCGCCTGTGTTGGGCAGCGGGTCATCCTCGACGATGGAAAGATGACGGGTGTTATCGATAGCGTCGCCGGCGGCGAACTGCATGTGCGGATCATCGCGGCGGGGGCGAGGGGTTCCCGGTTACGCGCCGAGAAGGGGATCAACCTTCCTGACACCGACCTGGGTGCCGACGCGGTGAGCGACGCCGACCTTCCCCTCCTCGAAGTCGCCGCCATGCACGCTGACATGGTGGCCGTGTCGTTTCTGCGCCACGAACGCGACGTCGACGAACTCCACCGATACCTAAAAGCGGTCAGCGCTGAGCACTTGGGGATCATCCTGAAGATCGAGACGACCGCCGCGTTTGCTCGACTCCCCGACATCCTGCTGCATGCCATGCGCTCCCCTCTGGTCGGGGTCATGATCGCCCGAGGAGATCTTGCGGTCGAGGCTGGATATGAACGTCTGGCCGAGGTGCAAGAGGAGATCCTGTGGTTGTGCGAAGCGGCACACCTTCCGGTGGTCTGGGCCACGGAAGTCCTCGACCAACTCGCCCGTACCGGCCGGCCGTCCCGGGCCGAAGTGACCGATGCCGCGATGGGGCAACGAGCCGAGTGCGTCATGTTGAACAAAGGACCGCATGTCGACGATGCCATCGTCTTCTTAGACGACATCCTCCGGCGTATGGCCCGGCACCAACGCAAGAACACCGCGCTGCTACAACCCCTCCGAAGCTGGACCCAACCCGCCCCCTAGAAACCATGAGGGTTTCTGGGTAGCCGTCGTCGGCTGGGCGCCAAGTGAGGACCGAACCTTCCACTTCCAGGGACCCTCTCACCGCCGACAGCCCAGTAAAAGCCAGCAAACGCTCCACCAGTCACACCGAACAGCGCCCCAAAAGCCGGCGACCGCCGCCGCGAACCTCGCAGCCGACCGTCCTGCGGCGAGTTCCGGTCGGTGCTGTGGCCGGACGGCCGCCGCTGGATCAGCCCGGATGCGTGTTCATGGGGACCATCGTCCACCGGGCAGATCGCGGCGGGCCGGTCCGAGAAGCAGGGCCAGACCGCTTTCGAGGTGGGCTTGTCGCGCTTCTCGCGTTTTTTGTTCGCGGTGGCGGCCGTCCTGACGGCATTCATCTTCATCGTTAACGTGGCCCTGTCCGCGGCCCCTGATCGAGGCGCTGCTCTTCTCGCTGGCCATCGTCTTGGGCATCGCCCCCGAGATGATGCCAACCATTGGCGCCGTCAGCCTCTCCGCCGGTTCGAGGGCTTTGGCGGCCAAGAAGGTGCTGGTGAAACGGCTGGTCGCCATCGAGGACCTGGGTAATATCGAAATTCTCTTCACCGACAAGACCGGCACCCTCACCGAAGGGGTGATCTCCTTCGAGCAGGCCCTCGACGCCGACGGTCAGCCGAGCGAGCGCCCGCTGCTGTTCGGGCTGGTCTGCAACGAAGCCACCGTCACCGAAGCAGGACCGATCGGGGGCAACGCCTTGGACCAGGCGTTGTGGTCGGCACCCGGGGCGGCGCCGGGAGACGACGTCGCCCTGGCCGCCGGCTCCTACATCCGGACGGCGGTTCTTCCCTTCGACCACGAACGGCAGCTGGCCTCGGTGCTGGTCGCCGACCCCGACGGTAAACCGCTGCTGATCACCAAGGGCGCCCCCGAAGTGATCCTGGAATGGTTCGTCGAGTCCATCGCCACCCAAACCCTCGTCGTTTACGTCATCCGAACCCGACGGATCCCGTTCTTCAAAAGCCGGCCCAGCCTGCCCATGCTGTTGGTGCCCACCGGAACCGCCCTCGTCGGCGCCACCCTGCCCTACACCGGCCTAGCCAACCTGCTGGGCTTCACCCCCCTACCCACCGCCTGCTTCCTGATCCTCTTCGGCATGGTCGTCGTCTACCTGATCCTGGTCGAACTGGCCAAGACCCGCTTCTACCGGACCCCCCACCCCCACACCCCCCGACCTCCCATCCACCCACACCCAACGGCTCGAAAGACGCATCGGCCGCCGGGCCGCCCGCTTCATCCGCCATCCGACCCAGTGGTCAGAACCGCCAGCAGCCCCTAACATCGCCGCACACTAGACAACCGAACAGGCCGGGTGATCTCAACTCGGGCCATTGGAGCGACGAGGCCGGCCAGCGCTGACGAGATCACCGGACGTCAACTGCTCTGCCGCCCAGCCAATGGGTCGGAAGTCAAGACACCCAGCGGCGTGGCCATCCACCCAATACCCGCGTCGGCCATCAGAAAGCGGACATCGGGAGATCGTTCAGATCCAAACCGTCGATGGCCGCCCAGCTGTCGGGCGATCCTGGGACCTTCGCCTCTACTGACTCTCCCCTGCCGCCCACAAGATGCTCGTGAGGCCCGCGGGAACCGGACCGGAGAGCGAAAGGAAGCATCCCGATGGCAAGCACTTCGACAACAAACACGATCGCAACAAGCACGGTCGCCGTTTTGGGAAACCCGTCCGAGCGAACCAACCCGCGGGTGTGGGAATGGGTGAAGGAATCCAAGGTCATGGCGGTGGGATGGCTCGCCATGCGGGTGTGGCTGGGAGTGATGTGGATCCAGGCGGGATGGGCCAAGCTGTGGGGCGCAGAAAACGCCACCTTCTTGCACCACAACGGGGCCGGGGTGGCCGGATTCTCCAGCCACGCCAAGCCGGCGTACACGTGGTGGGGTAGCTTCCTGCACAGCTTCGTGGTTCCCAACTCGGGATGGATCGGCGTCCTGGTGGCCGTGTCCGAGCTGGTCATCGGTCTCGCCTTGGTGGCCGGCCTGTTCACTAGGGTGGCCGCGCTGGGCAGCCTGGCCCTGCTGTTCACCTATGTGATGTCCGGCACCGCCAGCGTGTGCGCCTTCTACGCCCTGTTCGCCGTCGTGATCCTCACCATGTGGAGGACCTCGAGCTGGATCGGTGTGGACGGACTCATCGCCGGCTACCGCCAGCGTCACCACGGTCAGCCCCGCCACGTTTTCCTCCCCGGGGAGGGCGACGCGACTGGGACCGCAACTGCGGTCAAGACGGCCGCATAGACGGTCCGCTTCCTCGGTCCCGTCACACCGCTGCGGTCCGCTCCCCGCGGGCCGCACTGGCGCGTCCGTAGCCCTCCCGGCCGCGAGCACAACCCGCCCATCCGCCCAATTTGTCATTTGAACGCGTCACGGCGTCCATGCCCACCGCGGGGCTACACCACTTGGAGATCGAACCAAACGGACCGCTCACCAAGCGCTCGCCATAGAGGCGAACCGGTGGATCCGAGCCTTGGTCGATCGGTGAGTTCCGTCGACTGTTGCGCTCCTTCAGTTTGTGCGTGTTGGCGCCGGGCGGACACATCGCTGCCTGAATCGACACTTGGTCAGGTTTTGGGGATGGCCGCACCAGATCGCCGGCCGGCTGCAGAACGATGGCGGGAAGCAGGTGTGCCAGGCCTGCGCCTTGCGGGACTGGCGTCGGGACCGCTGAACGCCGGCACATAGTGACCCGCACTCGGGCTCACTGCGGGCGGTCCGCCACCAAACCGGCGTCGGAGAAAATGATAGTCCCCCGAACGCCGTCAAGAACGGGCCCGTGCTTCTCGCAGCGGCCCGGGTCGTGTGGAGTACCTGGCGGTTGTCCCGGATAGCGGTTGTATTATCCTGGCGCAGGTCGACCAATGGGGCCCAGGCGGTCGGGCTTGTCCAGTAGGGCGTCGCTACGACCCACTGGCTCGGCGACCGTTAAGAGAGGTGCTATCGAAGGCGTCGACGGCGGCATCGCTGGCACTGCCTATAATCGCCGCCGCGGTCTTGCCGGGCCGAGATGTCGGCAGACCTTGTGGGCGACTATCGCGTGCGGATCGGACGCCGCTGCTGAGGAGATGTGACCATGAGCGACGACGCTAGAGGCAAGCACGTTCCCATTGTCTTGGTCGGTGTGGACGGGACACCCGCGGGAGATGCCGCTCTCGCCTGGGCGTTGCAGGAGGCCCGCATTCGCCAGGCGGCGGTCGAGGCGTTTGTGGTGTGGTCCCTCCAGATCGCCAAGCTGGCGAACGTGGGGTTCGACGAGCTCACGGAGCACGCCACCCGGCACCTGCTCGAGGAGTCTCTCGATCGTGTCGGCGGGACGGGCGGGATCCCAGTACGTCTCCAAACGCGGGTAGGCCCACCCTTTTCCGAGCTGGAGTTCGAGGCCGCCGCGACGCACGCCGTCCTGACTGTTGTGGGGAACCATCCACATGGTGTCCTCCACGACGCGCTGGTCGGGGTGCCCACGACGGCGTTGACCCGTCAGCGCGCTGCCCCGTAGTCCTGGTCTCCCCAGGCCCGCTACGGGCCGGCGACGGGCGTCTCGTCGTAGGCGTCGACGGCAGCTCCGGCAGCGTGGCTGCGCTGCGATGGGCGTTTGAGGAAGCGGCCATACGCCACCAACCGGTTCGCGCCGTCAGGGCTTACCAGACTGGGTCGCACGTTGCGGACCGACCACTCGAGGAGCGCCGGCTCCTCGACGAACTTCATCGCATTATCGCGCCCCACGCCATTGCTGGTGTCGAGGTCGACGCCGCGGTCATCCACGGTCCGACAGCACAGGTTCTCGTCGGTGTAAGTAGCAAGACGGAACTGCTCCTGCTTGGCGCCTCAGCTCGACGGAATCTCATCGAATTGATCGCTGGAAGCGAAATCCGCGCCTGCGCCCGAGCCACCCGCGTGCCGATGGTCCTCGTGCCGGGCCCCGCATGACGAGAGGGGACTGCTACCTCTATAGCAGTCCGCGAGGCGGACGGGGCCAGATGGAGCGAGGCTCGGACGCCTGAATCCGGCGCCTGATTGTTGTGCTAGTGTCGTGGCGGACAGCTCGATCCGCCAGATCACCAGTCTCATGGAACTGGTGATCTGGCAAAGATTGTGGCATGTCTTAGTTTCGAGATAGAAAGACCTTGAGGGCGCCGGTCTCGCCGGCGTTGGCGAATACTTCGTAGGCCTCCACGAACTGATCGAGCGCGAAGTGGTGGGTGACGAAACGGTCGGCGTCAAGTTGATGTCCTTGCAGTAATCGCAGGAAGGTGGGCGTTGAGAAGGCGTCCACGAGGCCGGTGGTAATGGTCAAGTCCTTTATCCACAGGTCCTCCAGATGCAAGGTCGCCGGCTGGCCGTGCACGCCGATGTTGGCGACGTGGCCGCCCGGGCGGACCAGGGAGGCGGCGAGCTCGAAGGTGGCAGGGACACCCACCGCTTCGATTGTCACGTCGGCACCGAGGTTCTCAGTCAAGCCGGCGATGACGGTGGCGGGGTCCTCGCGTCCGTTGTTGACGGTGACGTCGGCGCCGAACTGTTTGGCGGCGTCGAGGCGGCTGTCGGCCAGATCGATGGCCACGACGTGCGCCGGGCTGTACAGCCGGCTGCCCATGATCGCCGACAGCCCGATCGGGCCGGCCCCGACCACGGCGACGACGTCGCCGGGCTGTACGCATCCATTGAGAACGCCGACCTCGTAGCCGGTGGGGAGAATGTCGGCCACCATCAGCAGCGCCTCGTCGCTGACCCCAGCCGGAGCTGGATAAGTCGAGGTGTCCGCGAAGGGTACTCGGACGTACTCGGCCTGAGTGCCGTCAATCCGGTAGCCGAGAATCCAGCCGCCCCCACCGAGGCATTGGCCGTAGCGCGCTTGCCGGCAGTAACGGCAAGTCCCGCAGGATGTGATGCACGAGACGAGGACCTTGTCGCCGGGTTTGACGTTCTTGACAGCGGACCCGACTGACTCAACGGTACCGACCGCTTCATGACCGAGGATGCGTCCGTCGGTTACGACGGGGACGTCCCCCTTGAGTATGTGCAGGTCCGTGCC
>CAWICR010000019.1:0-39103 GCA_963834775.1 uncultured Acidimicrobiaceae bacterium | reverse complement strand
GCAGATAGTGACGGCATCGACCCGGACGATAGCATCCGTGTCGGCGAGAAGCACCGGACCCGACACGTCCTCCCACGCTTTCTGGCCCGCACCGTGATAAACGAGCGCTTTCATAGTTGCCTCCTTGGCGTATTAACGGATCGGTCACTCTCGACATTACGGGCGGATCATCGGCGTCGCCCAGAGTCCAACGGCTCTAAATGATGGTTTATGCGTTCGGTTCCCTGGTACTTCGGGAGTAACCACCGCCGGCGTTTTGGTCGCTCCCCTGAACTCCTTCGTGCAAACATAATCTGCTCGGATTTCTCGGCAATAACTTATGTCACCGTGTCTCACGTTGCTCGGTGAGGTCGATGACGCGTTGACCATCGCGGCCCAACTGGCCCAGACGCCGGACACGGGGCCGCTCGGGTCGCAGTTCGGTGTCGGTCTTCAGCGCGGACGCCAGGTCTTGGAAGACCCGATGATGGCGAATCTCGTCCTCGACGATCAGGGCGACGAGGTACTGGGACGCGGGCGACTGCGACGCCTCGGTGGCGGCGCGGTATTCGCCGAGCAACTCGCGCTCGGTGCGCTCATACGAAGTCAGGTGTTCGTATAACTCGTTCTCCCATTCGCTGGCACCGACCAACTTCGTCGTTAGGATCTCTCCTTGCTTCGAGCTCTGCGGGTGTCATGGGATCCCAAGATCATGGTTGAACGGAGCCGTTCGGCCCGAATGCCAGGCTCGAGGCTTTTCTTACCGGATATAAGCAGCGGCGAACTTCCGCAGAGCTTCCAGGCCCGGGAGATCGCCGTGCTCGATGAACTTCAACATGGCACCACCACCAGTCGAGACGTGGTCGATCCGATCTGACAGTTGGGTGCGATGAGCCCCAGTCTGTGCGGTCGAAGACTCCAGGCTTGAGTCGGTCAGATGGGCATCAGCCTTGTCGTTACAGGTAGCCTCGCAGATCGGTGGCGAGAGGTAGTTCCTCGGGACGGATGTGTCTTCCGCGATGCTGCCGCCGGGGGGCAAGCCCCGTCGGGTCTGGCCGCCGCCAGGGTCAGAACCGACAGTGCACTTGAGCTCCGCTGTGCGCGAGCGTCGATGATTGCGTCGTGAACTCCGGGACCTTTGGCCCTAGCTGGAGGCGGCAGCCGGGAGCACGCTGGTAGTACGGAGAAACGAGAGGAGTCGGTCGTGTCGATACGGGTGGGAATCAACGGGTTCGGACGGATGGGCAGGGCGCTGTATCGGGCCTCGCTGCAGCGCGATCTCGGTATCGAGGTGGTAGCCGTCAACGAACTCGGGTCCCTGCCGACCATGGCCGGTTTGCTGGGACGCGATTCCGTGTTCGGTCGGTTGGGGCGCGACATCAAGGTCGGTGACGACGAGCTGGTCGTAGACGGCTCGCCGGTAGCGTATCTCAGCGAGAAGGACCCGGCCGTGGTGCCGTGGAAGGACCTCGGCGTCTCGGTCGTGGTCGAAGCGACCGGGCGGTTCCGCACCCGCGAGACGGCGGCTGCCCATCTTCTGGGCGGGGCCATCCGGGTGGTCGTGTCCGCCCCGTGCAAGGATGCCGACGCCACCATCGTGTTGGGCGTCAACGAGGCCGACTTTGATCCTGTCCGCCACCGTGTGATCTCGAACGCGTCGTGCACTACCAACTGCCTTGCTCCCATGGTCAAGGTGCTGGAGGACAACTTCGGGGTGGAACAAGGTTTCATCACCACCGTGCATGCTTACACGGGCGATCAGATGCTGGTGGACGGGCCCCATAAGGACCTGCGGCGAGCTCGCGCGGCGGCCGTCAACATCGTGCCCACCTCGACCGGGGCAGCCCGGGCCACCGGGCTGGTCCTTCCTGTCGTTGCTGGCCGCCTCGACGGCAGCGCCTTGCGGGTTCCCGTCGCTGACGGCTCGATCACCGACCTCGTCGCCTGGGTTGGCCGGCCGGTCACCGTGGCGGAAGTCAACACGGCGTTCCGGGAGGCCGGCGTCGGTAGCCTGGCCGGAATTCTGGACTACAGCGAAGAGCCGCTTGTCTCTTCGGACATCATCGGTGCATCGGCGTCGTGCGTGTTCGACTCAGGGCTCACTATGGCCGCCGGCCAGCTTGTCAAGGTCTACGGGTGGTACGACAACGAGTGGGGTTACGCCAACCGCCTGGGCGAACTGGCAGCCCTGGTAGGCAGGTCGTAGCAACACCGCGACGAAACCGATGACCGGCGCCAGGCCCCGGCGCTGCTCCGAGCGGAGATCTCGGTCGGGACATCAGTCGTCCGGCGGGCTCCTATAGAAGGACTTATGGTGAGTGACCAGGATTCGGATGATGCTGACGGCAGGCGGATGGAGGAGTTGAGCTATGCCGAATGCATGAGTCGGCTCGCGACCAGGCAAGTGGGTCATCTGGCAGTGATGGTTGACGATTTCCCCCACGTGTTCCCGGTGAACTATCGCCTCTAGCAACGAGATCGGTGACGTCATCTGTCGGCCCCGGTCGGGCGAGCGGTGGGATGGTGTCAGCGGATGGTGGGATCGGGATCGACGGGGGCGATTCGTAGTTTGGCGTCGACCGCGACGGCTCCGTGCGGTCCGACGATGATGGGGTTGAGGTCCATTTCGGCGATCTGGGGGTGGTCCTGGGCGAGCTGGGCGACTCTCAGGATGAGGTCTTCGAGGCCGGCGACGTCGACGGGCGGTGCTCCTCGGTATCCGAACAGCAGCGCCGATCCTCGTGTGGAGCGGACCAGCTCGGCGGTGTCAGTGTCGGTGATCGGCAGGACCTGGAGGGTCCGGTCGCCGAACAGTTCGACGGTGGTGCCGCCGGTGCCGTACATGAGCAGCGGACCGAAGGCGCGGTCGTGGACGATGCCCACGATGACCTCGACGCCGGGTTCGGCCATGGCTTGGACGAAGGCGCCGCCCATGCTGTCGCCGAGAGCGAGTTCCATCTCGGCGTAGGCCTGCTCGATTTCGGATGCCGATTTCAGTCCGAGTCGGACGGCGCCCTTGTCGGTCTTGTGTACCAGGTCGGCTGCTCCGGCTTTCAGGGCGACGGGATATCCGATGTCCGACGCCACCCGGGCGGCGTCGGACGCGGCTGCCACCGTCTCGAAGCGGGGCCGCCCGATCCGATAGGTGTCGAGGAGCCGGTAGGCGTCCGCAGCGGCCAGCCAACCACCTTGCGGCCGGATGTCCAATGCTTCTCGGATCAGCCGATGGCCGGACTCAATGTCGATGTCGGCGAAGGCGATGGCATGGCCGCGGGGTCGGCGCCGCCACTGGCCGTAGTCGCTGGCGTGGGCCAGGGCGCGGACGGCGGACTCGGGGAACGAGAAGTTCGGTACGGTGACGTCGGGGCAGATGAGCGGGGCTGGGGGGACGCCAACCCGACGAAGCTGGCTACGACGGGTTTGGCCGTGTCGCTGGCGGCGGTGGCGATGGCTCGGGCGACGTCGTCGGCGTCGGTCACTAGGGGTGGGACGAAGATGGCGATGACCGCGTCGACGTCGTCGACGGCCAGGACCAGGCGGAGGGTCCGCAGATAATCGTCGGCGCTGGCGGAGGCGACCATGTCGACGGGGTTGGTGAGGCCGGCGGCGGGGGGCAGGAAGGAACGCAGCTCGGCCTGCGTGGCCGCCGACAGCTCCGCCACGTGCAGTCCTGCAGTTTCGCAGGCGTCGGCGGCCAGGATTCCGGGACCGCCGGCGTTGCCGACGATGGCGACTCTGCGTCCGGCCGGGATGGGCTGGCTGCCGACCACTTGGGCGACACCGAGGAGGTCTTCGAGGGTGTCCACCCGGATGACGCCGGTGTGAGCGAAGAGGGCGTCGACGGCCGCGTCGGGGGTGGCCAGGGCGGCGGTGTGGGAAGAGGCCGCCCGCTGGCCTGAGGCGGTCCGACCGGCCTTGACGGCGACGATCGGTTTCTGGAGCGATGCCTGCCGGGCGACTTGCGCGAACCGGCGGGCGTCGCCGAAGGACTCCAGGTACAGGAGGATGACATCGGTGTCGGGATCCTGGGCCCAGTATTGAAGGAGATCGTTGCCGCTGACGTCGGCCTTGTTTCCCATGGAAACGAAGCTGGACAGTCCGATGCCGCGGCGGGCGACTTCCTCGAGGACGGCAATCCCGAGCCCGCCGGACTGCGACGCGAAGGCGACTCGACCCGGCCTGGGGGCGATGGGGGCGAAGGTGGCGTTCATTTGCACGTCGGCGGCGGTGTTGATGACGCCCATGCAGTTCGGCCCGACCACTCGCATGCCGCCGCCACGGGCCTGGCGGACCAGCTGGCCTTGTTTGAGCCCTCCGTCGGTGTCGACTTCGGCGAAACCGGCTGAGATGATGACGGCGGTTTGGACGCCGGCCTCGGCGCACTCTTCGATGACGCTGGCTACCTGATTGCTGGGTACGGCGATGACGGCCAGGTCGACATGGTCGGGGATGTCGGCGACGGTGGGGTAGGCCTTGATGCCGGCGACGGCCGGGGCGCTGCGGTGGACGGGGTAGAGGGGCCCGCAGAAGTTGCCGTCGATCAGGTTGGCAAAGACTTCGTGGCCGATGGTGCCTGTCTTCTCGCCGGCGCCGATGACGGCGATGCTGCGAGGCTTGAGGAGCCGTTCGATCGAATGGACGGCAGCCAGGCGGTGCCGCTCCTCGATGGCGGCGGCGAGGCTTTCGGTCGGCGTGAGGTCCATGTGAACGTCGACTACGCCCTGGTCGTAGCGGGCGTGGTGTTCGAAGCCGGCCCGCCGGAACACGTCGAGCATGGCGGCGTTGTAGGGCAACGTCTGAGCTCGGAACACCCCGATGCCACCGGCGCGTGCGTGGGCAGCGAGCTGCTCGAGAAGAAGGGTGCCGAGTCCTCGTCCCTGATGGTCGTCGCTGACGACGAAGGCCACTTCGGCCTCGCCCGGGTCGGTTTCGGACCGGTCGTATCGGCCTACGCCGATTATGTCCTCGTTGAGGGTGGCCACCAGGGCCACACGGCCGCGGCCGTCCACGTGGGTGAAGCGCTCGATCTCGGCCGGACTGAGACGGGGGTGAGCCCCGAAAAAACGCAGGTAGATGGTGTCGGGCGAGAGATGGGAGTGGAACGCGACCAGCCGGGCGCCGTCATCGGGGGAGATGGTCCGGATGTGGACGGCTGCCCCGTCGGACAGGACCGCGTCGCATTCCCAGGAGGGGGCATCGATCATGCGGGTACCTTTCTGTCGTGAGGGGCGCGGCGCGCAGTCAGCGCCGGCTGGGGACGACCACGACCGGCAGAGAAGCGTGGTGGGTGCAGGCGTGACTGACCGACCCGGAGATGGTTTCGCGGGCGCGGCCGAGGCCGCGGCTGCCGACCACCAGCAGCTGGGCGGTGCCGGCTCGGGCGAGCAGGGCGGCGGCGGGATGCCCTGACACCACGGTGCACTCGACGTCGACTCCGTTCGTGTCGACGCCGGCGACGACCGCTCGCAGTGTTTCTTCGACCTTCGATTCTTGGTCCGCCAGGCTCAGAGCGCTCAGGGGCGGGTGGGCGGGCACTACCCGCGAGGGGGTCGACCAGACCATCACCGCCTCCAGCGACACGTCTCGCGCCGCCGCCTCTGCGGCCGCCCAACGCAACGCAAGTTTGGATTCTTCGGAGCCGTCGACGCCTACCACGATCTTCTGCTTCGACTGCTGGGGGCCAGTGTCGAGGCAGTTTCCGGGAATGATGGCCAAGGGCTTCCGGCTGTGGTGAGTCATGGCGTGACTGACCGAGCCGAGAAGCAGGCCGGCCACCCCGCCGTGTCCTCGGGTCCCGAGGGCGGTCATGGCCACGTCGGGTTCTTCGGCGGCTCGGGTCAGGATGTCGACGGGAGCACCGGACGCACCCCGCAAACCGATTTTCACGTCGGGGATGTCGGGGACGATCTTTAGGGTGTCATCGAGGATGAGTTGGGCCATGTCCTCGACGTCGCCTACCACGGGCGGGATGTAGCCGGCAGCGCTGTAGGCCATGCTCGGCTCATGCCACACGTACACGGCTTCGACCGACGCCCCGCGGGCTTCCGCTTCGCTGACCGCCCAGGCCAGAGCGGCGGCCGCGTTGGCGGACCCGTCGATGCCGACCAGGATTTTCTGTCCGCTGTAGTTGGCCTGGTCCATGATGCGCTCCTCGTATCGTTGGCTCTGACACCAGTGTCCGGTCCAGACCCGCCGGTCGGATAGGGGAGAAAGTCACACGTCCCACCGATCCTGGCGAGACAGGCGACCCTGTTCGCGCTTGGCTCATGTCGCCCCGACTCCCACGATGCTGTAGCCGTGGCACGGCCTCGGGCCGGGCCCAAGGACTGTTCGATCTCTACCCGCCCGATGTCCATGGTCAGCGACGCCACATCGGAGAGCGTGTCGACGTGGCGGAGAGTGTCGTTGAACTCTAGGCAGTCCAGCAGGCGGGGGCCGTCGTCGAGGCAGAAGATGTCGTCGGCGAGCAGATCGCCGTGACCGTCGACGGCACGGCCGGCCGTTACTCGCCGAGCGAAGAGCTCCTCCCGGCCGGCCAGGTACTGCTCGCTGAGTCGCTCGACCATATCGATCTCATCGGCGGCCAGCACTCCGCTTGCGGTTGTCCTCAGCTCGGCCAGGTTTGTTTGCCACAGGCGGAGAATGGCGGCCGGTCCGCAGTCGCGGTCGATGGGCGACCCCCGCTCGGCGTGGCGGTGAAACATGGCCAGGGTGGCGGCGATCCAATCGATTTGCCGGCCCAGGTCCGGGTCGTCTGCTGCGACCAGGACGGCCAGGCGCCGTTCGTCAGGAAGGCGGCGCATGACCACTACCGGCTCTGTCTGTCCGTTCGGCTGGCTGAAGCTGCCGACACCCTCGTACACGTCGGGCGACAGCCGGCGGTTGAGTTCAACTTCGGCCCGGCACGCCCGGATCCGGCCGACTCGTCTCGAAGGTCGACGAAGCCGAATCGGACTGGTTTCTTGATCTTGTAAACGTGGTCGCCGGCGAAGACCAGCCACGAGACGTGCGTTTCCGTCATCTTTGTGGACTCGCTGGTGTCGTGGAGGGGCGATGGATTGCGAACGACCCCCATTAGGCGTCATGTGATAAGCGAAGCAGTTCGGTGCCTTCCCGGGTAGAGCCGATGGTCCTACCGCCGGGCCCGTGCGTCGGCGGGCCGGATTGCCTCTTAGCCGTCCCCGGCCGACCAGGAGGGGACGATGGTGACCGGACGGGGCGAGTGCTGGGCGAGCTGGGTACTGGTACTGCCGAGCAGCAGCTGCGGGAAGCCTCCGACCCCTCGGCTGCCCACGACGACCAGGTCGGCGTCTTCCTCGTCGGCGGCGGCCAGCAGCGCCATGACGGGTGTGCCGTTTCGCAGCAGGCGTCTGGATCGCAACTGGACGCCGTCGAGCGCCGCGCACCATTCGCTTTCGAAGGCCTGGCGGATCTGATCGAGATGGACTTGGGCGGGCACCGGCTCTCTATTGGGACCGATCCGTTCGAGCAGGCCTACGGCATGCACGGCGACCACCTCGGCTCCGGTTGCGGCGGCGAGCCCGGCCGCCCATTCCACCGCGGCCACACTGTTGGCCGATCCATCGACACCGACGATGATCCGATCTAGTTTCACCGGCCACCTCCAAATCGCCTGACCGAAGGATTGTCCTCCGCATGTCAGTTTGGTTCAGCCAGTCCGTGGTCGCCCAGAGCCGGAGGTCACTCCGTTGTCTGCGTCGACACCGTCTCCTGTGAACGTTCGTTTGGGACGACCTTCGTGTTGGTCGACGAGTGGTATGACCGCGAGCGGGTTACGCCAGTTTGGATGGCTGCAATTCGGTAGCCCTGGTCGACCATCGACCGGCTGGGAGATACCCCTGCCGGGGCCAGGCGTAGAGTTTGAACTTGTGGATGACTGGTCTTCGGAGTTGCTGGCAACGCTGTTCGCGTCTTCGCCCGATGCGGTGGTAGTGGTGGACGAGGCGGGCTGCATCGAGATGGCCAGCGCCGCGGTGGAGCGACTTTTCGGCTATCGGATCGACGAGCTGGTGGGGAAGCAGGTCGAGATCCTGGTTCCCGACAGCGCGAAAGGCGCCCACCTTGACCACCGGGTGATGTTCGTGAGGGCCCCGGTTTCCAGGCCGATGGGCGCCGGGTTGGAGCTGGAGGGCCGCCGGCGGAACGGGACCGCGTTCCCAGTGGACGTCAGTTTGGCCCCGGTGAGTCTCGGGTCGAGGCAGGGCACGGCGGCCTTCGTCCGCGACGCTACCGACCGCCGTCGCAGCGAGTATCTGATGCGGTACGTGAACGAGGTAACGCAACGAATGCTGGCCGGGGAGGACACGGCGGTGGTGCTGGAGCTGGTGGGGAGCGGGCCAGGACTCTGGTTGGCGCTTCGGCGGCCTGGGTGGTAATGCCCGAGACTGCTGGGCCGGATCTCAGAGTTGTGGCCGCGGCGGGGAGAGCTGCGGGAGAGATTGCCGGCGCGGTGTTGAACCCCTCGACGAGCCTGTCCGCTCGGGCTATGGCCAGCGGGCGGACCGTAATTGTCGATGACATGAGGGCAGAGCCCTCGGTTTTGAGTGAAGCTCGAAGTCGTGGTTTCGGGCCGGGCGCCTACTTTCCCATGATCAGCCAGGACGGTCCGATCGGCGCCCTGGTTGTGGTCCGTGACACCGACGCCGATCCGTTCAACAGTGTCGAGAGTGCGGCCGCCGAGGTGTTCGCATCGGCGGCCGCGGTGGGCATCGCTCTTGGGCGCGCCCGAGACACCTTGGAGGCGATGCACCTGGTATCTGAGCATGAGCGGATTGCTCGCGACCTGCACGACACGGTCATCCAACGACTCTTTGCGCTCGGTATGGGGTTGCAGGGTGCGCAGCGCTTGGCCAGCGGCGCCGTTGGCGAGCGGATCAGCCGATCCGTGCAGGCGATCGACGAGGTGATCCGCGAGATCCGCGAGACCATATTCGATCTCAACCGTCCCGCCGGCGCCGATTTTGATGTTCGCCAGCGGGTGCGCGCCGTTGCCGGGGAGGTGGGGGGCGAGGTCGGATTTACGCCTCGGACCACATTCAGGGGGCCAGTGGAAGCGGCCGTGTCTGACGAGATGATCTCTCACCTGTTGGCCGTACTGCGTGAGGCACTCACTAACGTGGGCCGCCACGCCCGGGCCTCGACGGTCGACGTGGTGGTGGCGGCGACGGCCGACACCGTGACGTTGAGCGTCGCCGACGACGGTATCGGACCGTCCAGCGGACCGAGTGCGGGCCACGGTTTGGCCAACATGGCCGACCGAGCCGCCGACCTGGGAGGCGAACTCACTATCAGCAGTCGGCGACCGAGAGGAACCTTGTTGCTTTGGACGGTGCCCACTGGCGGGCCGACTGGTCGGTGAGGTTGGGTCCCATCTCTTCGGTTAGGGTCTTTTGGCCCTGTACCAGCTGTCGGGACCTGACCGACGATGGGCACATTATGTCAGCGGTCTTGACTCGTCGCTTGGTCCGGCCGAGGTGAGTATCTACTCCGAGATGCTCCGCCTGGCTCTCCAGGCGGGTGGTGACGCCCCAGCGACAACCGTCGCCGACCTGGTCGCTGACGCGCTCTCGTGCCGAGCTCGCCTGCCGGCCGTGGCCGACCCGGCTGGCGGCTCGCACCGAGGGAACGCCGAACGTGTCCTGGACGAGCTGGCCTACGACGCCGCCCTGGTCCGCCTCTGCGACCGCCTGGGCGTGGAGCACGACCTGATGGGCGGCTGGCCCGGTCTCGAAGCCCGCCAACAGGCCGAGGCGCGTCTGGCCGAGCGGCTGCCCACACTTTCCACCGCCCTGGCCGGCGGCCAGCCCGGCGGCACGGTTCTCGAACCGTGAGGGCGAGAACATCTGGAGCCGAGCCGGTTGCCGACATCCATCGACAAGTAAGGAGAACGCGACGATGACGACAGATGACAGCCTGAGCCGGTTGCGGGTGTTCCTTCTCGACGACCATCAGGTTGTACGCGAGGGGCTGCGTAGTCTCCTCGAAGCCGACGGTGACATGGAGGTGGTGGGAGAGGCCGGAACCGCCGAGGAGGCCCTCGAGCGGATCCCCCTGACGCGTCCGCGGGTGGCCGTCCTCGACGTCCGGTTGCCTGATGGCAGCGGCGTGGAAGTGTGCCGCGACGTCCGCTCTCAGCATCCTGAGGTGGCCTGTCTGATGTTGACCTCCTTCTCTGATGATGAGGCGCTCTTCGACGCCATCATGGCGGGGGCGTCGGGGTATGTGCTCAAGGAGGTCGGCGGCTCGGACCTGGTCAGCGACGTCCGCAAGGTGGCCTCGGGGCATTCGCTGCTGGACCCGGTTCTGACGGCTCGGGTCATGGACCGGGTCCGGTCGCGCCGGACCGACCGCCGCCAGGAGCATCTGACGGCCCAGGAAGAGCGCATCCTCGGACACATCGCCGAGGGGCTCACCAACCGGCAGATCGCGGAACTGATGTACCTTTCGGAAAAGACGGTCAAGAACTACGTGTCCAACCTATTGGCCAAACTGGGCATGAGTCGGCGGACCGAAGCCGCCGTGTATGCGGTGCGCCGCGACGAGAACAAAGGTGCTTCAGGTGGTTGACGACGAGATGATCATGGAATACCTCAGCGAGGGGGACTGCCTCGATCTGCTCGCCAACCATCATTTCGGCCGGATCGGAGTGGTCGTAGGCGGTCGGCCGATAATCTGTCCTGGGCGCCTGGTCAGAAGTCTCGCTGGATCCGGATCGAGTCGCACGCCGTGACGGGCCGGAGGCTTCGACCCACCTGAGAGGGTGTGCTCGGCCCGGCCTATCATGGCTGGGCCCCGTCACCGGTGAACATCGTCCGGTAGCTGGCGACTCTGGTCATTCCGGCCCCGCCTGATGATGCGGGTTCGGGCCGATGTGGCTCCCCGACCAGGCGGGAGGCACACGCCGCGACCGAGGCCCGAACGGCGGCGTGGTCATACCCGCCCTCGAGGAATAGGAGGAGTCGGCCCGACTTGCCGGCCACGCCCATCAGACGCCCGGTCATGTCCGAGAAGTCGCCTGACGTCAGGCCCATGTCACCGAGGGGATCGTCTCGGTGGGCGTCGAACCCGGCCGAGACGAGTAGCCAAGTCGGCGCGAACCGTTCCAGAGCGGGGAGGAGGACCTCGTCGAAGAGCGAAAGATAGCTGTCCCCGGTGGTACCGGCGGGCATGGGTAGGTTGAGGGTGGTTCCCAGCCCGCCACCCGCGCCGTGTTGTTCAGGCCGACCGGTACCTGGATACAGGGGCCACTGGTGGACCGACACATACAACACCGCGGGTTCGGTCCAGAAGATGTCCTGGGTCCCGTTTCCGTGGTGGACATCCCAGTCCACGATGGCTATCCGTTCCCCCCGGCGGGCGAGTGTGGCGGCGGCGACGGCGATGTTGTTGATCAGGCAGAAGCCCATTCCGACGGCCCGTCCCGCGTGGTGACCGGGTGGGCGCCCGAGCACGAACGCGGCATCGCCTTGCCCGGCAGTCAACGCGTCGATCGCTTGGAGGCCGGCCCCCGCAGTCAGTTGGGCGGTGTCCCACGATCCAGCGCTGACGACGGTGTCGGGGTCGAGTTGCCCGCCCCCGGCCGCGCACAGATCACCCAGGCTGTCAAGGTAGCCCGGATCATGCACCACGATTAACTCCTGACGCGACGCGGACCGGGGCGGTAGCCAGTCGAGGGCCTCGGCCAGAGGCGGCGTCTCGAGGCCCCCTATGGCTGCGGAGAGGCGCCGGTGATTCTCGGGATGGTCGATCCCGGGGTTGTGGTCATCCAGGCCTGGGTGCGATGCGACCAGCAACATGGCTGAATGGTGGGCCACCCCGGGCCGGCACCGATAGGGCCGATGGTCCTGTTGTACTGGTGATTCTTGGTGGAGGACGGTGTTCCTCGGCTAGGAGGGGCGGCCACATCGATAGTGGAATCCCGGTCGTCGTGGTTCCTGCGCGCTCGCTGGCCGCCGACTCGGGGCCTGTCGGGCCCTTCTGTACTGACGGTTGGATTTCACGGCAGCATCCCGGCGATGGTGACACTCCGGTGGGCCGTCCGTGAGGCCGATCGCTGCGACGCCTTGGTGCGCGCCGTTTTGGTGTGGCACGAGGGTGAGTGCGGCTGCGGCGAGGGTTCCGTGGCCTTTGGCCCGCACCGTCAAGGTCGAACTGGTCACGCCGCCTGTCAACTGGCTTCCGATTGCATCGCCGAGACTGGTGTGCGGATCGAACGCGTCACTGTTGTTGTTCGCCGGGGGACACCAACCGGCATCCTGATTGCCGAGGCAGAGAGATCGGACCTACTCGCTGTGGGCGCCGGCCAGTCGGTGGTCCACGGGTATCCGGTTTTAGGTGTTACCACTCTTGGGTGTATCGGTGGAAGCCCGGTGCCGGTCGTGATCGTTCCGAATCCGGCGGCCTAGCGGGTGATATATGCCTCGGGGGCACGGGCCGTGGCGCCGACGACGACTACCGGGCACAGGGCGTGCTGTAAGCGGCTCCGCCTCACCAAGCCGACCAGCCCCCGTCCCATGGGCCTGTCGCCATGGGCTCCGACTACGAGCATGGCCGACCCGTCCGCGATCTCGGCTCAGGCGTTGGCCCGCTGTCCCTCTCACGCGGGTGGCCACTGACCCGGCGCGATTTGGCCCGGGCCGCGGCGCTGCTCAGAAGACGACGCCCTGACGTGCGGCTGTCCGCCATTCCGATTAGTACATCGGGCTGTCGTCGACCGCGGCGTACTATCCCAGCTAGGCCGATTCTGGAGCGGAGCCGGGCCGCGTTGGTGACGACGTCACAGCCGGCCACCCGCGCCCAACCCCTCGTCGGGTATCAGGAGGGTGCTGAGTATGCGCACCTATGTCGTTTTGCCTAAACCGTTGGGGCCGAGCAGCCCTAGAACGGTGGCCGCTTCTGCCACCAGATCCACCCCGGCCAGGGCCGTCGTAGCCCCAAAGTGCTTGGTGACTCCTTGTGCCTGGATCACCGGATCGTGGTGGTGAGGGGTGTGTCGTGAACGTCCCGCCGGGTGCCGTCCGCCTTGTCGTGCCGCGGTCTCCGGCCCGACGGCTCGGGCCGGAGCCCACACGTCGAGAAGGACGTTGATCATCGTGTCCGCCGAGACATATTGGTCGGTGAGTTGCGCGTCGAGTTGCGCCAACGCGTTGAGCTCCTTTGTCAGGTCCCGTCATCGGGGTCGGTCAGGAGCCGGTCTAGGGCGGTCCAATTGTCGGCGTCGAAGGCGGGGCGGCCCGGCTGGCTGGAGCGCCGAAGAGTGAGGTCACCTTGGCCCGACTCACGGTGGCGGTCTTTGCGGAACCAGGCTCTTCCGATGCGATTGTCGCTCACGTCGATAATCTCCAATGTGCGGCCGGATACTGTAGGGCCAAATGGCTCTGATGGTCCGCCCCGCGAGGTGGGGGGTGACTGCTTGTGTCGACGTTTGGCTGGGAGGGGCTGGTGACGGCGAAGGTCATTGTTGGGTTATCTGCAGTATCACCTGCCTCATGTTTTACACGGGGAGCGCGATGTGGCTGCAGTGGTCTGGTGGCCGAACGGCTCTGCGTCGGTTTTCCCTAGGGGCGGGTGGTTAGGGGCCTTGATTCGGCCCGGGAAGAGTACTTCGGCCCTGTCCCCCCAGGGCGCGTGACGGTCAGAGTGGGCTGATGCTGATCGACGATGGCTTGGAGCTTCTGAGCGAAGAGGACTGCCTTCTTCTCATGGCGGGCGCAGAGGTTGGTCGGGTTGGCGTGTCGGTAGGGGCGTTGCCGGCTATTTTCCCGGTCAACTACCGGGTGGAGAACGGCGATATCTTTTTTCGTACTGGGGAGGGTGTCAAGCTGCGCGCCGCCCTCGACCACACTGTCGTGGCTTTCGAGGTCGACGAGGCGAACGCGGACCTGCGGGAGGGATGGAGCGTGCTGGTGGTCGGCGTCGCCGCGGAGATGGTTGACGAGATCTCGGCTGACCTTGATGGGCTCGGCCCCACGCCATGGGCCGGGGGCCAACGGCGTCATCTGATCCGGATCCGGCCCGAATTGGTCTCCGGCCGGCGTATCCGTGGACCCGCAGCCGGAGGCAGCGGTCGAGGCGAGCCGAACCTGGCGTCGCTCCCCGATGATCCGGGTTTGTGATTGGGGGGTCCCATCGTTTCGACCGCCGCCGTCGGTCGTGCCGCTCTCGCATCTGGGCGCTTTTAGCTGGTGACCTTCACCGCCTCTGGCCCGGTCGGGGCGGGAGATGACCTTGGGCTCTGCAGGCCCGACCGAAAGTTGTCTCTATGAGACAGGAACAAGGAGGCGACATTTGCCACGGTCTGCGGGCGCGAGGTGCGCCCGGCGATGCAGGCGGTTCTCGATCGGCTCGAACGCGATGGCGGGGGAGGGTTTATAGAGGAGCAAGCCGGAGCTGGGCCACGATATCGCCTGCCACAGTTAACACTATGGATGTCGTTGCGAGGCGAGATTCCTAGACCTGGGCGAGAGGACCGTTATCCGTATTTGCGACTCGATGCCGATGCCAGTCACGGATGCGTGCAGGTCCGCGAGGGTGACATGTGGCAAGGGGGCGGCACCAATAAATCCGCCCGGACTGGGACGTCGGAACTTTCTGACGTCACCCGCGATTTGGTGGAACGCACGATCCTGGATATCCTGCGCAGATCGGCAACCTGACTGGGAATCGACCGTAGCGATTACGTCGAGATCATCGTCTCAGACAGGGGCCAGCGAACAGCTCCCTGATCGCGACACCGCCCAGGACCAGCGATGCCCGAATCTTGGTTCGACGCGGGTCGTCGTCGTGGCCGTTGCTGCGGCTCGGCGCGGGCCGTGTTGGCCTAACGTCCCGGACGGGGACTACTACGTCCGGGCTGGAATCGGCTTGGGCGAGGCCCACGGACGGTGGCTAGGGGCAACGCGAGGCATTCGGGGTCAGTGGGGGAGTGGTCAGCGACGTCCAGATGGCCGGGTTTTTCGGTACCAAAACCGACCCGGCCGTGGGCGAGGCGCTGGGGTCGAAGTTCCGGGTGTACGCCTCGGTGGCGGAACGATTAGCGCGGGCCGCGGCCAACCAGATGGCGTGGCGAGAAGAGGATCCTGGCGATCCGGTCGGCGGCCCTACAGGCGACGGGGGCGGGGGAGGAGCGCGGGGCGGAGAGCCTGGCCGCGGACCAGGTGGCGGCCGCGGAACGCGGGAACAAGACCCGCCAGAAGATCGAACGGGGCCGGTGTGCGCGACAACGTGGCCGGCTACGACCTGACCTTCTCGGCTCCCAAGTCGGTGTCGGTTCGGTGATGTCCGCCCCGACAAGGACGCCCAACGGATGGTACGGCATCGACCCTTGTGCCAAGCTCGTGCTCCCTCGACCGAGCCCGCGACGGCATCGCGGATCGGGTGAGAACTGCCCAATCCCAAGATTGCAGCCTCTGAACGGAGCCATTAGCGATGGCAGGTACGACCGACGTTCAGGCTCGCGGCAGTTCTTGCAGCCGGGGATCGGGTAATTGTAGCCCGATCGTTCGCGTGTCACTGACACCGTGCCGTCTAGTAGAGGATCCACCACCTTCCGCACGTGGGTCACTACCTTCGTCTGTACGTCTAGGAGTGCTCCGGGGAGGTTGCTGGTGGTCAGTGCCGCGTCCTCAAGTGGGTTACTGGCGGTGAACTTGAACAGCCCCGGCTATTACATCCACTGGGGGTTCATTCAGCTATCGCTGGCGAACTTTATCGTCATCTTGTTGATGATCGTGGTGTTCGTGGTGGCGCTGTTCGCCCCGTTCCCGGGCGGAAGGAACCGGCAGTGAGCGCCACTCCGGTATCCGACCGAGCCGCCAGCAGCTGGACGGGTCGTATCCGTGACCGGCTCCTCTCGGCGTTGCCGCCCGACCGGGCTCTTCCCGACCAGCAGCCGGCCTATGTGTCGTCGTGGATCTATGTGTTCGGGGTGCTCACGCTGGCCGCGCTGGTATTCATCATCGTGTCGGGTTCGGCCCTGGCCGTGGGCGGGATCAACTGGTGGCACACCACCGCGGTCGGGCATTTCTTCAACAGCTTGCACCTGTGGAGCGTGGAGCTGTTCTTCTTCTTCATGGTCATTCACCTGTGGGGCAAGTTCTGGATGTCGGCGTGGCGGGGCCGACGGATGCTGACCTGGGTGACCGGGGTGGTGGCCTTCTTGGTGTCGATCGCCACGGCCTTCACCGGCTATGTGGTGCAGACCAACTTCGACTCGCAGTGGATCGCCACCCAGGCCAAGGACGGGATCAACAGCACCGGGGTGGGGGCGTTCTGGAATGTCCTCAACCTGGGCCAGATGCTGTTGTGGCACATCATGCTCCTGCCACTGGGCGTGGGGATCATCGTGGTGTTGCACGTGGTGTTGGTGCGCGTCCGGGGGGTGGTGCCGCCGGTCGGCATCGGCGCGGACGGCGAGCCCACCAGCGACGGCAAGCGCGACCGGTGAGCGAACCGACACCGTCCCGCCGTCACCGGCGACCGGGCCGGCCCGGAACAGTGGACCGGACCCAAACGCCCCTACGACCTGGCCAAGGAATTCGTCATCGCCCTGATCGTGGTCGGCCTGATCGCGGTGATCGCCGCCCTGGTGCTGTCCTCCCCCGACGACAAGGCCGTTACTCTGCAACAGTGGGCCCGCCAGGACCCGGCCGACTTCGTCACCACCGCCGTCACCGAGCTCGACGGGACCAGCACCAGCGCCTCCTACGGCCCCCCGTACAACCATGCCGGCCCCGGCCAGCAGATCTTCTTCTTGCACCTGCAGAACTGGGCCGGCGTCCGCCTGCCGGTCGACCCGGCGGTCGACTTCGTGCTGGCGCCCCTCTCGACGGTCACCGGCAACCCCGCCCTCACCGCCGCCCTGGCCATCTACCGCAACGCCAGCACCAGCCAGCAGCAGGCGTGGGCCAGCGCCTACGACACGGCCATCTCCAAAGCCCCCGGCAACGACCCGGCCAAGGTCGCCCCCGGCGACTACGGGCCGGTACCGGCCATGACCGCCGCCCTGCTGCGCATGGCCCAGAGCGGCGCTCTCAACAGCCAACTGGTCAACCAGGGCAGCGGCTTCTACCAGGACAACTACACCAAACCCCTCCTGTTCCTCGCCGACGGCGGCTACCTCGGCGACCTGGCCAGCGCCCAACATCTCGGCGGCGACCAGTGGGGCATGATGAACGAGACCGGCAGCTACCCCGGCCAAGCCTGGCTGTGGCTCTACACCATGTGGTACCAGATATCGCCGTTCAAGACCTCCGGCAACGCCGACGCCCTGGTGTGGGCGATCATGATGATCCTGTCCCTCGGCCTCATCCTCGTGCCCATCATCCCCGGCGTGCGCTCGATACCACGATGGATACCGATCTACAAGATCATCTGGCGCGACTACTACCGCGACCACCCCCTGACCAACATGGCTGCACAAGCACCGGGCGCGGTGCGCCCCGCGGTTGACCGCCGTGTTGATGCCGGACGCAATTCAATGACCTCCGCAGAGGTAAGTGCCCGGTCAGTTGGCCTCCTGATGTCCCGTTCGGACGGCCCCCGGTGGATCTTTGGCGCCTCAATGTCGGACACCTTTTCGCTGAAGGCGTCGAGATCCCACGAATCATGGCCGAAGGAATAAGGATTGTCGTAGTTGGCGCTGGAGTTATTGGCAGGATCTATGGCGGCCGGCTCGCGTCGGTCGGGAAATGATGTGACGCTGCTGGGATCGCCGGTGCCGCTGGAGAGTTATGGGCGAGGTGCTCGGTCAGGCATGCCATCTGTTCTCGAAGTTGCGCCATTTCTCGTGTTAGCTCCCGGTACGACTCGCCCGCCGCTGGGGGGGTCGGTTCGCCGGTGGCGTTCGACTGGACCAACGAAGCGTCCCCGGAGTCGGTGTCGCCGAGACGGAAGAAGCTGGCCAGAGACCCGGCGAGGATCCCGACGACGGCGATCCCGCTGATCATGATCATGACCCCGGCCCAGCGGCCTAGGGTGGTCTCAAGGGATGACCTCGCCGTAGCCGACGGTGGTGAGCGTCACGATGCTCCACCACAACGAATCGCCGAAGGTGGCGAACTCTGGGTTGGTGGGGTGCTCGGCGTAGTAGGCCACCGTCGGGCCCGACAACACCACGCCCGCCGCGACCACCACAACCCGGGCCAGACGCACCACCACCACGAACGCCAGCGTGTCCCGGTGGCAGGGTTGGCGGTTACCCCGTGAGTGTGCCGCGTTGGCCGCTTAGCAGGGTGCTGAAAAACCTCTGGTAGGGGATGCTTAGCGTTGTTTTGGGGGTGGCTCAGTCATGCTTGGGGGATGCGAGGTGAGCCTGAACGCCAGCTGGCGATGTTGACGACGTTGAGCCCTGAGGATCTGATCCCAGCGGATCATCCGATCCGTCGTATCCGCAGGGTTGTCGACGCGGTGTTGGCCGATCTCGACGGCGAGTTCGACGCCATGTACTCGCGGTGGGGCCGGCCGAGCGTCCCGCCCGAGCAGCTGCTGAAAGCGACGGTGCTGATGGCGCTGTATTCGATCCGCAGCGAGCGGGCCTTCTGCGAGCGGTTGAACTATGACCTGTTGTTCAAGTGGTTCTTGGACCTGCCGATCGACGCCCGCGCCTTCGACCCGACGACGTTCACCAAGAACCGGGAGCGGCTGCTGTCCCATGAGATCGCCGATCGGTTCTTCGCCATCGTGGTCCGCCAGGCGAAGCTGCGCCGCTACCTCTCCAGTGATCATTTCTCTGTCGACGGCACGCTGGTGGAGGCATGGGCGTCGCACAAGAGCTTCAAACCCAAGGATCGTTCCGGGTCGCCGCCTGGACCTTCGGGGCGCAACCCGGAGGTGAACTTCCACGGCGAGCGGCGCAGCAACCAGACCCATCAGTCCACGACCGATCCCCAGGCGCGCCTGGCCCGCAAGTCGGCTGGCAGCGGCGCCAAGCTGTGTTACGCCGGGCACCTGCTCATGGAGCACCGCAGCGCGCTGATCGTCGACATCGAGCTCACCGAGGCTTCCGGCTTCGCCGAGCGGGACGCTGCGCTGGCGATGCTCGGCCGCCTGCCGGCCTGCCGGCGACGGCGCACGGTCGCCGGCGACAAGGGCTACGACGCCGCCGGGTTTGTCGCCGAGGTACGCGGCCTGGGTTTCACGCCGCACTTCGCGCCGAACACGACCCGCCAACGCAGCACCATCGACGGGCGCACCACTCGCCACGCCGGGCACCAGGTCAGCCAGCGCATCCGCAAACGAATCGAAGAACCCTTCGGCTGGATGAAAACCGTCGCCGGCGGCCGCAAGCTCCGCTACATCGGCACCCGACGAAACCGGGCCTGGTTTGTCATGACCGGAGCGATCTACAACATCATTCGCATCGCCGCGCTGGACACCGCCGCCTGAAGCACCCAAACCCCGCTTCCAGGCCCGCCTCGCCCCCGCCGAGCACCCCACTCCAGCACCCCAGGACCACCGGCGACATCGAAGCGACCCCTCCACCCCCACAGGAGCCCCAGGCGGCCGCGTAGACCCGATTTTTCAGCACCCTGTTAGGACTTTCCTGCTTCGTATACCTCGGTAAAGAGTTCTCCTTGGGCCGCGCCCGCTCCAGACTTGCCCCCACCCGGGCCGCGGAGGACGAAGGCGATGACCACGGCGAGGGCGGCCCCGGCGATGGGGCCGGCCGTGTAAACCCAGTAGCCAGTGAAGGTGGTGCCGACCAGATCGGGCCCGAAGGTGCGGGCCGGGTTCATCGACGCGCCTGAGATGGGGCTACCCCACAATCCAGCCAGGGCGATATAGCCGCCGACGCCGAAAGCACCGAAGATGCCGACGTTCTGGGCGCCCGACGCGGTGCCCAGGATGACGCTCACCAGACCCAAGGTCAAGATGAGCTCCATCCAGAAGGCGGCCAGGTCGGAATAACCGTGGGCGGGATAGTTCCCTCCATACTTGGCCGACACGTTGATCACAGCCCGCAAGAACAGGGCGGCGAGGGTGGCGCCGGCCAGCTGGGCCACGATGTAGCCGGGGACGCGCCGCCACGGGAAGTCCCGTCGCAAAGCGAAGGCGATGCTGACGGCCGGGTTGAGGTGCGCGCCGGATATCTTGCCCATGAACAAGATGATTCCCATAACCATTAGCCCCGGCGCTACCACCGCGGCAGTGCGGCTGATCACCCCCGGGAAGGCCTCGCCCATCATGCCGGCACCGGCGGCCACCAGCACCAGGAAGAACGTGCCCAGCACCTCGGAGAACAGTCGCCGCCATTCCTGGCGAGGGTCGTTGAAGTCGCAGATGCGCTGGATGACGTTCTGCTCGTAGCGGGCCAGCGGGCCCAGCGGGCTCGGGGTGGGTGGTAACTGTTGGGCGGTCATCGCGGTGACACTTTCCAGGACTTGAGGAGTGTACTTCGAGCCGGTCCGGTCGGGCACGTATTGCTCGCCCACTTGAGGGGGGTGTCGTGATGTTCAGGCGTCCACGTGGGTGACGAACGGCGCCGGGTGGCTCCTGAGCTCGCGTGGGGGCCCCACATTATTTGGGCTTTCCCTGCTCGTCCGGACACCGGTCTACGCTGCTTGTCTCTGCACCGGCTTTGTGTTCAGGCCGCCGGATTCCCGTGCGCCGGGAGGAGCCGCTTGGCATCACGCTGGCTGTGACAGCGGCCGCCGGAGCGAACCTGGTCCTGCGGGTGGAGGACAACGGTATCGGCCTCCCCGGCGACGCCGGACACGGGGGCGGCAACGGGTTCGCCAACATGGTGGCGTCGGCGAAGGAGGCGATCGTTACGGTGTTCTCGGGGATGATCGGTGTCTGCGATCCGGGCACGTAGGTGGTGTTGGGCGGCAGGAAGTGCGATCTGGCCCGGGCGCGCGAGGTCCTGGATCAGCCGAGCGCACACACAAGAGAGGGAGCGTCCCCCGTCAGCTGGGCTTCGGTCCCACCAAGGAAGTGCTGGCCGCCTGTGCCAAGCTAGGTACATCTTGAGGAGTTGCGAGAGGCGTTCGAGGCCAAGTGGTGTGCACCACTGCATGACAGCGGGATCCCCCACCGTTTGCTGTTCGTGGACGGGGCGCCGTTCCGATCCTCCTGTCGGCTGCGGAGCGCAAAGCCGTCGATGTCATCGTGGCCGGAAGCTTCGGGATTGGGGGATTCCCGGAATTGCTTCTCGGCAGCACCAGCCACCAGCTCGCAGAACACCCCCGATGCCCGGTCCTCATCGTGGCGCCGGAAACTCAGCCCTGAGGACACAGGTCATGCCAGATCGGCACGAAATATAGGGTAACTGAGGGCTCCGGCGCTGACCACGAGCGCCGCCGCATCGTCGGTTCGACCAGGGCGCCGCTATGGCACGGCGCGGTCCTTCATGGTGAAGCTGGCCCTTCGCGCCAGGAGAAGAGTAATTGGACTCTGGTTGGGACGGGGTGTTCCGGAGTGAAATCGATGGTGAAGAAGACGGATAAGGGAGTGGGACGATGAGCAATAGTGTGGCCGGACATGAGTGCGAGATCATCACTAAGCTGACGGGCACGGTTCGGGAAGTGCGCGTGACCGGTCACCTGGATTGGGCATCGGCCAGCTCTTTCGGCAACCGAATGCGGGATGAGTGGGTCGATGACATGTTGATCGTGGACCTGAGCCTGGTGTGTTCTGGCGTTGATTCGGCCGGAACAGGTGCGGTGCTCGCGGCTGCGGGTCGGGCCGGCGAGCGCGGTCAGCAGGTCGTGATCGTAACGGTGGATCCGATCTTGGTCGGGCTGCTGTCATCCCTCGCTCCGTCCGTTGCGATCGTCAGCTCTAAAGTCGAGGCTTGGCGACTGCTCTGCGCACCGCCACGGCGGTAGGTCCCTTATGAGATCGGTGGTATCGCTGGGCAACCCGGAACCATCCGGAGTCGAACACGCCGACGACACGCCGACCGAACGACGTCATATCCGGGAGGCCGCAGTGGCCCTGGCCGAGCTCTCGGGGCAGCATCAGCTGGTCATCACCTATGGTTCCGCCCGCCATCTCGACCTGCTCCTTAGTTGGACCCACACGCAGAGGTGTGGCCCTCACCTGGACGTGGTGAACGCCGAATCCGAAGCCGCGACCGGCTATCTCTTGACGCAGGAGCTCCGCAACGAGCTGGCCCAAGGTCGAGTCGCACTCCTACTGACTCAGGTGCGGGTAGACCCGAACGACCCTGCATTCCGGCATCTAACCGGTCTCGTCGGTCCACTGATCGACGAGGAGCAGGTGCGTCGGCTAGCCAATCTCCGCCGCTGGGCCTTCCGTCGGCAGCCAGCCGGGTGGCGCCTGGCCGTACCCGAACCGGAGCCGCTGGCAGTGGTCGAGACCGACACCATATCCCTGCTGCTGGAGGCCGGAGTCCTCGTCGTCTGCGGTGGCGGAGGCGGGATACCCGTTGTGGCCGACTTTGAAGGCGCCCTTCGCGGCGTGGCCGCCGTCGTGCCGTCTGAACTGACCTCAGCCGTCCTGGCCCGAGATTTGGGAGCAGACCGGCTGGTACTTCTCCGCGACCGTTGGAACAGAGCTGGGGAGAGGGCCGACCATCTGGCCACGGTGAGCGTGGCCGGAGCGCGTCGCCTCAATCCTGGCCATGAGAGTGATCGCCTGCGCCTGACAGCGGCCTGCCGCTTCGTGGAGAGCACCGGTCATCGGGCCATGATCGGCGAGGTGAGCCAGGCCCGAGCCGTGCTCGATGGCGACGCCGGGATGGTGATCGTCGCCGAGTCTGGGATCCGGACCGAAGGGAGTGATAGCCCTAGCGGCGTGGGCGGCTGATAACTCGGAGCCGCTCTCGAATAGAATGCTTGAATATGGTTTCAAAGGTCGAGGCTCGAATCGCCCCGGCTTCGGCTTTCGTCGAGCAAATCCCACGCAGACGCTCTGACATGGGACACGACCTACGTCACGGCTTTGGGCGAGAAGGCTAATTTGCGCGGCGGCGAGTCGGACTTCGTCCAGCGTCGCTACAAGTTCCGACGGGGTGGTCGCTGACCGTGACACCAGTGCGGTCAGGAGGTCTTCGACTGGTGGCGCCACACTCGGATGGATGCTTTGGGCCGCGCCCCACACGTCGAGCAGAGGGTTATCACCTGCCGCGGCGGGTATGACCTTCTCCGAATATAAGGTTGGACTGCGGCCGGCGCTTCGTCCAAGGCCAGCCGATTGGCCGGGCTGTCGCAGCGTTGCTCCTGCGATCCTCGGCGAGCAGGGCCGAAAGGCCTTCAATGTCAGGTATCGGACTGCCGGGCTTCTTCTTTCTGTCTGGCATGTTCATCATTGTCCGTCAGTCGGATCGGGGCTCGCAGATGCCGACCGTCACCGCCGCCAGGGACCAAAGTCACCTCCCTGAACCCCGGACCTCCATCCGCCGACAGGTGCCGTTCGGCCCTACCCGGCCAGTCGGCAATTGCGAGATGGTGGGGGTATGGGAGACTCGACAACCACTGATGAAGCGCTCGTAGCACCACGGAGCTTGGCCCCGCCCATCGTGAGCGACGGGCGCCTTGGCCGCCCCCGATCCCGGTTCTAGTCCGGGATGTCATGACTACACGCCGATCACGGTGGAGCCTGCGGCGACGGTCAAAGACATCGCCCACGTGCTGCTCCAGCACGACATCCGCTGTGTTTTCGTTTTGGATATCGGCGACGTACTGGTCGGTATCGTCAGCGAAGCCGACCTCGTATGCCGGGAGGGATATCCGACGGTGCGTAGCCACCATCTGGCCGCGATTATCGACGCAGCGGTGGCGGAACACCGTCATCATTGGACGGCCCGCGTCGAGGGTCTCACAGCCGGCGAGATCATGACGACCGAAATGATCACCTGCGAGCCGACGGAACCGGTCGCGGTGGTGGTCCGCCGCATGCTCCAGCGGAATGTGCGCACCCTGCCGGTCATCGAGGGCGGCCGCCTCGTCGGCGTGTTGTCGCGACATGATCTTCTTCCGCTCTTCGACCAGCCGGACATCGACATTCGTGGCAACATCGCGGATCTGCTCGCCGACCCTCTTTGGGCGCCCGACGACCACGCGGTGAAGATCGAGGTCCTCGACGGTGTGGCCATTTTGACCGGCTCCGTCCGCTACCCGAGCGACAAATCGGTGGTTGCGACCTGATCAGGCAGGTTCCAGGGGTCATCAAGGTGGCGGATCACTTGACCTCCCGGAAAGCGGAGCCAAAGCTGTCGTATCTGCACGACACCGACTGGCGTTAAGTTCGAAATAGCTCACCGCCAAGCTTGGGACTTTTGGCCCTGTTCGGCTCAGCGGTAGAGGTTGTAGAGTCCACCTTGAAAGGAGGTGTTTCCAGATGATGCAAGCGTCATGCGAAACCCTCCTCGCCACGAGTGGAGGGAGGTGATTCCACCCGACTTGAACCAGCAATATCCTCATCCGGGCTTGGACGTGCGGAAAGCGTTTGCGGGCTTCTCTAATGTGCAGGGTGACCCTTCCAGAGAGGTAGGTCGCCGGGGCGGCGCCCGTGTGGGCGTGAGAAACCATGAACCGACCAGTCTGAGTCCGGCTGAGTTCAACTGAATGACAAGGCGTTCACTTGTTGTAATGCATCAAGTGAGCGTCTTCGCGTGGGTGACTTCGGTGGGGACGGGTGTTGAGTGGCCCAAATATCACTCGGGAACTGACGCGCCTCGGTGTGGCGCTGGGCGCGGCTCATGTCCTCGAGGGAACTCGTACCCCTGCAGACGCGGTCGACGTGTTGATGGGCCGGCCGCCAAGACTGAACTTTACGGCATCAACCCGCCCCACGTCCCGCCGTGGGCGCCGAGAGGCTACCCGGGTTGGTGGAGCCGCAGAGCCGCGCTCTTGCCCCGGACCGTGTCTTTGGCGCCCAAGATGGTTCTGGTGCGGAACATGGTTCTCGGTGCCAGATCGGTGCTAGAGGTCATTCCTGGCACCCAGAACCTGGGTCTGGCACCGAGAAGCTAGGACCCACCGAAGATTCAACTCAACTGTTCAAGTGGGTGCCGCTTGCGTCTGGCGCATCTCGGGGTGCGGCCGAGTGGGGCGGTATCACCACCACCGGGAAGCTGGCGTGTTGGATGCAGCTGCGGCTCACCGAGCCGAAGAGGACCTTGGTCATGCCCCGATGACCGTGCGAGCCGACGACGAGCATGGCGCTTCCCTCGGCGGCGTTGGCCAGGGTTGTCGGGGCGGCCCCTTCGAGCAGCCGGGTGGAGACGGCGACGCCGTGCCGGCGGGCCTCGGCTGCCGCCCGGTGCAAGTGACGCCGACCGGCCTGGCGGGCATCGGGCGCCCCGACCAGCGACATGGGGCTGGCGATGACGTCGGTCCGCCAATGCCAGACATGTACAAGGAGCAAGGTCCGGTTACTGCAAGACGGAGGTGGCCTAGTAGCGCCCACACGCCACGCTGCGACTTCACGGAAATTGTGACCTTCGGCCCGCGGGGTGAGGAAGGGTCCTCCGAAACTCGGCGCGGCTTCGCTTGCTCGGCGAGATCGACGACGTTCCGGTCGACCTGCGGCCCATGGCTGCCGTTTTGCATTCGCCAGGACGATTTTGACTTCATACCGGGGGCTTTTTGGCCGGATTTGATTCAGCCGTCGTGCCGGCGGAGCTCTTGATCGACGTCGGATTCGGTCACGGGACGGCGCCAATATACGTCCCAAGCGTGCAGCACCAGACCCACGCCCCAACCGGCAAGAACCCAGGCCGGCCAGAAGTAGCCTCCGCCGGTAATAGCCCATACGGCGATGAGAAAGGCGTTGATCACCGCATAGGCCACCAGATGCGAGGCGAAGTCACGCCTGGCCTGGACCCGCTTGCGGGCCATCTCCCGGTCCGAGCCGGCCGCTTGTTCCGCACGAACTCCCGTTGTCATCTCCTGCCCGGTGGAGTTCATCGGTTACCTCCTTCATCCAAGAGAACTAGACACTTCTCGTTTCTCGCTATCGGCAGTCACATCCTGGTGAAACAGGTCGTGACCCACGAAGGTGGACTTCCACTCGTCCCCCTCGTCTGTCTCGGTTGCCATGAGCCACGTTGCCGCGATAGTGCCGTCACGGTGGTGATACTGACCCGACCACACGGTCACGGCGTGCACTTCGGTCCAGTCCACCACAAAACCGAGAACCGTCGTGATCGACTGCTGATCAGGATCGTAGGTCCCAATCAGCGGATAGCTGGTGCCCGCCACGACCCCAGCCGCGCTGGTGTAACGACCGGTGAGCCCGCGTGCGCCGTCGGCCTCGATGACGAGTTCGGATCCGAGCTGGTTGTGCCACGTACCGGTCAGTAACTGGTGCGGCGCTGAATGGGAGGATTCGGCGATGATAGGTGCTATATCGTTCATGTCATCAGTCTGTGACGCAGCTTGGCAATCGGGGCAGGGCCAAAGGTCATGGATTCAGTCATCTGCTGTTGACGCGAGGCACCGTGCTCGGCCACAGCTGCCCGAGCCTGTCTCGGGCTACGGAACGACCCGCCGGCCTGTAATGGATCGGGGGGAGATGCGGACGAGGAAGTCCTTGGAGCCGGTCCAGGGCTGGGCGGTTTGCTGGCGTTCCGGCCCGTCAAACTGGGAGATGTCTCTAGCTACACCGTGCACTACCACGCTCCACCCGGCCTTGGCGGTCGGGTCGATGCGGTCGACCTCGAAGGCGACCTCGCCCCCCATGGCGGCAGTCATTTTGCGGCCGGCGTTCGTGCGAAACAGGATGCCATCGCCATCGAGGCCGTAGTTGACCGGGAACACGTCGACCTGGCCGTCGACGGCCACGGCGACTCGGCCGATCCGTTCGCTCGCCAGGAGGTCCCAGCAATCCTCCTCACGCATGATCTCGGTACCCCCAAGTAGATCCATGCTCCTCATGCCAACCTCCAGTCGGTATCTCGTCGTTCCATGTTCACCTCAGGACTCGTGCGTCTAACAGGGCCCAAAGTCCTTTTCCAAAAGGCGTTGGCCTCCAGCAGCAACCCCCGCAGGGGGTGCCCTGGAACACCGTCTGCACCTCAGACTTCTACGCCGCGATGTTCGAGTTGGCCAGCGACGCCGTCGAGACCTTGGCGTACACCCTGCAGGGCATGTCGGAGAGGTGCACGGCGATGAAATGATTGGTGTAGGCCTGGGTTTGGGGGCCGCTGGTGAGCTGCTGGCCGGCGTAGCGGTTCAGGTAGGGGCCGATCTTGGGGCTGGCCAGGGCGGCGCTGCCTTTGGCCGGGAAGGTGATCTGCTGGTGGGCCAGCTGGGAACGCACGTTGGAGTTGGCGAACTTATGGCCCCACAACAGCAGGCCGACGGCCACCACTAACACGATCGTCGACGACCAGGCCGCCCCTGGTGAGCAGTATGTCGAAGGTCTTGGGGGAGTCGCCCGCCACGTCCGCCCCGACCAGCGAGTCAATCCCCCTGCCCGGACGCCGGGCTTCTGGGTGCCAGTTGTGTTTCTGGGGCCGGATTGGTTCTCTCAGCACCGCTCTGGCCCCCACAAACATTCACAGCCTCCAGGAAAAGCGCCACCCCGACCTGACACCGATTCCGGGCCCGCCAAACCCGCGGCCGGCCAGACCAACAGCCGGCTTGGCCGGCCGGCCGGGTAGCACATCATGATCGGATACTCGGGACGGAACTGTCGTGCTGGCCGAAGACCACCTCCGCAATCACGGGGCGGCTGAGGTCTGTGAGGTGTCCGGCGAGGTCGATGAGAAGATCGTCGATGGTGATCATGCCCACGAACCGGTTCTCGCGGACTACGGCCAGTCGGCGGATACCGTGAGTACGGAATCGTCCGAAAGCGACGTCAAGATCCGCGTCGGCGTCGATCGTAACGACGGGCGTGGTCATAACGCAGTCCACACGGGCATCGAGGGGTAGTGCCCGTGCCATGGCCCGTCGGACCAGGTCCCGATCGGTCACGATGCCGGCGAGGTAGTCACCATCTACGACGGCAAGCGCACCCACGCTGGCGTACTCCATCAGCGCAGCTGCATCGCGGATAGGGCGATCCGGCCCGACGCTCACTCCGGAACGTCGTAGCCGCTCGATTGTCCGCATGGGATCCCCCTTTCCTAGCTCGGCGCAGCATGGTCAAAATGCTGCACGATGGCATCGGAGCCCGGGTACAGGATCGCCTCATGGCCACTGTCGCCCCAGCGGACGACGTACGGAGGCTTGCCGTCGGGTCCGCGCACCTCGAGCACTTCGCAATCGTGGGTCGGATCGCCGGTGTGACAAGCCGCGATGATAATGCGATCACCAATACTTGCTTGCATCGCACTCTCCTCCTTTTTCATTACCAGTATTCGGCTGGCGGCCCTCCCGATACCAGGGTCGAAGGTCACGATCGGCGTGAAAAACACCTGCCGACGTCCTATGTCGGGCCATTCGGTCCTGCCGAAGCCGGGATCGAGACCGTATGACTTGCATCGACCACCCGCTGAGCATCGGCGGAAGGAGTGAGACCAATGCGATCGATCGGCGGCGAGGCTGGCACGATCGTCGCAATGCGGACCCGGCATAACCGGGCGAGCCCGATCGGACAGAAGAGCCCTAGGAGCAACGAGAATGGGTCGATCGGCCCTGGCCTTGGAAAGCGATGGGAGCGAGTCTTTAGGCCAAACACCGAGGAGGACTCGAAATGCCAGATATTGCAGCCCAGACGCACCGGATCGTGGTCGGCTTCGATGGCTCGGAGGGGTCGCAGCAGGCCCTGACCTGGGCGGCCGAGGAGGCTCGCCAGCGGGACGCCAAACTTCTCATCGTGCGGGCCTGGACCCCGGGTGAGTTCGGCACCGACAAAGAACAGGGCAGGATCGCCCAGAAAGCGCTCGATGACGAGGTGCGGGCCTTTTTCGACGAAGTCCCTGTGCCAGACTTCTCCACGCAGGCCGAGGAGGGCCATGCTGCCAAGGTCCTCCTGCGCTACGCAGAAGACGCTGACCTCCTGGTTGTGGGCTCCCGGGGTAGGGGTGGCTTCGCGGGCCTGATCCTGGGCTCGGTCGGTCACCAGGTCGCGACGCACGGCGGAGCACCGGTGGTCGTCATCGTCCGGCGTTGAATGGCAGCACGAAAAGCGAGGTGCTGACACCCCTCCGCGCCCGTCTGTCCTGTCATCGGCTCGCAAGGCCACGCCGCGATCGATGCGTGGCCGGTCACAGCTGAAGGCCGCCTCGTGAGCACGGGGTTCTCGATGGCCGATCCCGTAGCCGCGCATAGACTAACTGGATATAATTCCCGCGGGTGATGCTCGAATAGTTGTTGGCGTCGCTGCCTCAGAATCCTCTTTGCGCGCCTTGGCCTGGGCTTTTCGCCAAGCGGAATTGAGCGGCGCGACCGCCGAAGTGATGACCACCTGGGAGTGGCCGACAAGCTTCGGGTGGGGCGTGTCTTTCACGAACGGTTGGGATCGGCGAACCGGCGCCGAAAAGGCGCTGCGCGACCAATGTGCACCGCTCCGTGTTTGTTCTGCGGGACAAACCGTAGCAAACGACCTCTAGGAGGTCTTCACCTCATACACTTCCCCGGGCAGCACCGTGCTCCTGTTGCCTTTGATGTCGACGGCGATGGGCCCCCCCTCGGCATCGTCAACATGGATCCGGGCTACGTCGGCCGTGAAACGCAGGTGCAGCAGATACCCTCGGTAGCGGATGTCGAACTCCATCGAACCGACTTCGACAGGGATCACCGGGTTGAGAAAGAGCACGCCGTGGCGCAGTTCCAGCCCTGTGTAGCAGCGGTGCAGGAGGTCGATGGTACCGGCCATGGCGCCGAGATGGATGCCTTCAGCGGTCGTGGCACCCCGTACCTCGGCGGTGTCGCCGTGCAGGCCTCGCTCGAAGAACTCCCAAGAGCGTTCCCGGTCGAGTCGAGCCGCCACCCAGGCGTGTACCACACGGCTGAGTGACGATCCATGGGCAGTACGCCGGACGTAGTAGTCGAAGTTTCGCCGGATCAATTCCTTGTCGTACTGGTAGCCAAGCCGCTCCAACAGCCCCGCCAGCTCCTCGGCCGATAGAAGGTAGAACAGCATGACTACGTCGGCCTGTTTGGCCACCTTGTAGCGGTCCGGGCTATCGCCTTCGGCCTCGAGGATGCGATCCAGGCGATCGACATCGCCGTAGGTGCTGCGATACCGGTCCCAGTCCAGGTCGTCGAGATACTCGTAGCCTTCGAACTGGCTGATTACGTCCTGGTGGAAGCAGACTCGCATCTTGCGGCTGATTCGTCCCAGCGATCCAGTTCTGGGCGATGGAGACCCAGGCGGTCGGTGATCTCGCGGGCGAAGGCGGGCGGCAGCGTCTGGAGGACCTCGGCGGCCCGGCACAGACACCACACGGCCATGATGTTGGTGTAGGCGTTGTTGTCGAGGCCTGGCTCGTTCCGGTCCCGGGTAGCCGTCGTGATACTCGTCGGGGCCCATCACGCCCTGATCTCGTACCGGTCCAGGGAGTGGTTGTAGATCGCGATGCTGGCCCAGAATCGGGCGATCTCCGAGGATCATCTCGGCGCCGTAGAAGCGCAGGAACTGGATGTCGCCGGTGGCCTGGTAGTACTGCCAGACGTTGCAGGCACGATGGCCGCGTTGATGTGATGCTGCAACGGGAGGCGTCTTGCCGCCAGCGCCCGAACTGGGTTGAGGTGCATGGTCTGGGTTTCCTCGCGCCCGTTGCTGCCGCTCTGCCACGGGAACATCGCCCCGGAAAAGCCGGCTGCCGCCGCGGTCCTTCGGGCCTCGTCAAGCCGGCGGTAGCTGTACAGGAGCAGGGAGCGGGCCAGCTCGGGGAACCGCACGATGAGGAAGGGAAAGATGAAGAGTTCGTCCCAGAACACGTGGCCCCGGTAGGCCTCGCCGTGCAGGCCCCGGGCCGGGACGCCGACATCGAGCCCAATGGTGTTGTTCGAGACCGTCTGCAGAATATGGAAGGTATGGAGGTTCGTGAGTCTTGGCCAGATCGTGGTCAGCGCCCAGTCGCATGGCGCTACGGCCCCAGAGATTGCTCCAGGCCCGAGCGTGCCGGTCAAGCAGCTCATCGAAGTCGCCTGCCACCCGCTTGGCCCACTCCCGCGCCTGCCATTGAGGCTCGCTGATCGCCATATCCTTGGAGGTGAACAAGGCCACGACCTTCTCGATGATTAGCTCATCGCCCTGACCGATGTCGGCGATAAAGCGCTGTTCGACGTATCCGCCCTCACGGCTACGCAGGGGCTCCGAGATCCAGTGGCTTGCCTGTTCTGGATCAACACCGTCCGAGCCGCGGTGGCGATGCGAATATGAGACTGATTCGTCTCCACCTGCAGCCACATCAGATCGCCTTCGCTACCCTCGTCACCAGGCGTGAGATGGACCGTACCCAGCGGGCGGTACCGGGCTACGCCGTTGTTGCTCACGCGGCCATCCAGGGCGCTTCTGATCTCGAGGCGTCCTTTCCAGTTTTCTGATACGACGATGGTTTCCAGTCCAGCCAGGTGAGGATCGCGGATGCTGACGAAACGCCGCTGGGTGAGACGCGTTACCCGCCCTTCACTGTCGCGCCATCGGGTCCGGCGCACCAGAAGACCTGTGTACATCTCGTAGCTGGAGGTGGTGCGACAGGATTTCGATGCCATCGTCGCCCAACCATTGGCCGCCTTCAGGCCGAACAGACAGGCAAAGCCAGTTCGGGGCATTGATCAGGCTTTCATTTTCGACGGTGCGGCCCGCCACCTTGGTTCGCAGCCGGTTGTACACGCCTGCAATGTAGGTGGCCGGATAGTGGACCTCGTCGGCGATCGCCTCAGGAGCTGCGGCTCGAGTCGCGAAGTATCCATTGCCCAGGGTGCACAGCGCCTCTCGTTGTCCCTCCATGAGTGGATCGTCGCCGTCGTACTCCCACAGCCACTCGTCGCTATGCGGTGTCAATCAGATCCTCCTACTGGGCCGGCTAATGGTAGCTGCGCGGCGGGTACTGGCTCAGGCGCCTACCGGCTGCGGGTGGCGAGTGATTCGCGCAGGGACCGGAGCCGGGGCAGATCGCCGAACTCGACGAACTCCAGCATGGCGCCACCCCCGGTTGAGAGATGGTCAGTGCGATCGGCCAGATCGACCTGGTCGATGGCAGCCACCGTGTCGCCACCGCCTACGACGCTGTAGGCGATCGTCGGAGCTAGCGCGCCTGCTATGGCTTGGGTGTCGCGGCCGAAACGAGGATCTTCGAACATGCCCATGGGGCCGTTCCACAACACCGTGCCCGCCCGCCTGATGGTCTCGGCGAAAGCCGATGACGTCTCGGGTCCGAGGTCCAGGCCTTTATAGTCGGGGCGGTAGCGCGCCGACCGGGCCGGCCAACCAGCTCGCTCACATGAGGAGCTCAGCCAGAATGCGCTCCGCCACCGCCGGGATGGACGCCTCAACTTCAGGCGACAGGCCGACGCCCGGTAGAAAACTCTGTCCCTCGACCCCGTAAAGAACCAGCCGCGGCGGCAGGCGCCCGAGCGCGTGGCCCAGCGCGACCGCCTCGGCGGGGCCGGCCGCGTGCGTGTTCACGACAGGCGGTCTCAGATCGCTCATCGCGTCGACATCGACCCGATGAATGCGACCCGGTGTGGCGGGCTCTGAACGTGCGGCGTCGATGACGACAGCAACGTCGGCGCCGTCCCACGTGTCCAGCAGTCCGGCCGGCTCGCCGTCGTGCTCCACCACTGTGACCCAACTGGGCGCCGTGATGCGCAGCCATTTGGCCACCCGGGGTCCGATGCCGTCATCGCTGCGGTACGGATTCCCGACTGCGACGACCAGGGCGTTTCGGCGAGGACGCTCTCCCAGCATCAATGGTGCTCGACGTCGAGATGGAGGAAGTGCGTGGCGCAGGAAATGCAAGGGTCGTAGTTGCGGATGGCATGCTCGCACGCCAGGCTGAGCTCGGGTGTGGGCAGCGCCAGTCGGGCGTCGACGAAACGGCGCAAGTCGTCCTCGATAGCTGCCTGGTTCTGGGAGGTGGGCGGCACGATCCGGGCGGACAGGATCGTCCCGTCCGAGGAGAGGTGGTAGCGGTGGTACAGGGCCCCGGGTGCCTCCGTGCAGCCGTAGCCGATGGCCTCTCGCGGCTCCACGTCCACGTGGGGTTGAGCCGGCGGGGCGTACCCGTCGATCAGCCGCAGCGCCTCCTCGCAGACATATACCATCTCGACGCCGCGCACGATGATGCTGCGGAACGGGTTACGGCATACCGGCCCCAACCCGGCCGCTCTTGCCGCTTCCGCAGCTGCCGGCGACAAGTGCGAGGAGTAATGGCTGTAGCGGGCTAGCGGCCCGACCAGGTACCGGCCGCCACCCAGCAGGCTGGCGTGGAGAGCATTGCTGTAGGGCACCTGCTCCTCGATGACGTAACGCTCGAAATCAGCCACATCGAAGTGGATTCCACCGCTCGTGACCAGACTCCGGCCACCATCGATGGGGTAGATGCCGGGTTGGCTGAGCGCGACCAACTCGTGGTCGAGTTCGAAGTCGGGAAACTCGAAGCCAGCTACCCACTCGACTGTTGCCAGGGCTGCGTCAAGTGCCCAGCGCAACCGCTCCGCCAGTGGTGCCAGGTCCTGCTGCGACGGCGTCCGATAAAAGCCGCCGATCCTGACATTGACAGGGTGGATGGCCCGCCCACCGATCACCTCCATAATCTGGTTACCGACCTTCTTGAGCTGGAGGCCCCTCTCGACGATGTCCGCCTGGTGGCGGGCGAGTTCGATACCGCCCTCGACACCAAGAAAGTCCGGCGCGTGCAGGAGGTAGATGTGCAACGCATGGCTTTCGATCCATTCGCCGCAGTAGAGCAGTCGCCGCAGGTCACGAATAGGGCCGTCGACGACCACCCCGCAGGCATCCTCGATCGCCGTGCAGGCGCTCATCTGGTAGGCCACCGGACATATTCCGCATATGCGGGCTGTGATGTCGGGCGGCTCCGTGAACTGCCGCCCTCGAAGCAAGGCTTCAAAAAAACGGGGTGGCTCGTAGATCTGTAGCTGCACGGTGGTGACGCGTCCGTCGCGCACCTCCACATGCATAGCCCCCTCTCCTTCTACTCGGGCCAGAGCGCCCGTATGCAGGGTTCGGTCAGGTGAGCTTCGATGCGTCATGGGCGTCGGCCTCCCTGCCGAACTCATCGGTGCCGGCATTGAAGGTGCGGAAGACGAGGACGATGTCCCGCTCGGCGAGGCCGTCCTCCGCAAGCCGTCTCGTCAGCGAGGCAGTGTTCGGCGTCTCTTTCGGACCGAAGCACCCGTAGCAGCCCCGGTTGACGGAAGGGCACAACGCCCCGCAGCCGGCGTGGGTAACCGGGCCCAGGCACGGCGAGCCCCGGGCCACCATGATGCACACCTGGCCTCTAAGCTTGCACTCGACGCAGACGCTGTGGGCGCTGATACCTGGACGGCGGCCGTACAGGAAAGCGGTGATCACCTCGAGCAGTTGCCGCCGGTCGATAGGGCAGCCCCGCAACTCGAAATCAACAGGTACGTGGGCGGAGATCGGCGTCGAGCGGTCCAGGGTGGAAATGTAGTCCGGTCTGGCGTAGACCACCGACAGGTACTCCTGGACGTCGGCGATATTTCGCAGAGCCTGGATCCCCCCTGCTGTTGCGCAGGCGCCGATGGTCACCAGGCGCCTCGATGCCTGGCGAACCTGGCGGATGCGTTCGGCGTCGGCCGTGGTGGTGATGGACCCTTCGACCAGGGATAGGTCGTAGGGACCCCGGACTGTGCGCGGCGGACGCCTCAAGAAAGTGGGCTACCTCAACCTCGGCCGGCTAACGACAGCAGCTCGTCTTCGCAGTCGAGGAGTCTCAGCTGGCAGCCATCGCATGAGGCGAACTTCCATACCGCCAACTTGGGCCGCCGCTGCGGACGGGAGGACGCCATTATCGCTCCTTGACTGCCAGGAGAGGAGCCGCCTGCGCCCACGATCGGACGGGCCCGTCCTTGCACACAAACGCCGGTCCCAGCTGGCAATGGCCACACCACCCGATGGCGCACTTCATGTTGCGCTCCAACGACACCCGGATTTGCGTTGGCGTCAATCCCCTGGCCAACAGGGCGGTGGCCGCGAATCGCATCATCACCTCCGGGCCGCACACCAGGGCCAAGGCCCGGCCAGGATCGAATCGGCGCCGGGCGAGCAGCTGAGTGACCACGCCCACGTGGTGGCGCCACTCCGGCCCGGCGCGGTCGACGGTGATCTCGACGCCCACATCGTCGCGTTCACGGAGCCGGGCCAGCTCCCGGCGGAATACGACCTCCTCAGGGGAACGGGCGCCGACGAGAAGCACCAGCCGGCCGAAATGGCGACGTCTGGCCAGCGCGTAGCGGAACGCCGAGCGTAGCGGGGCCAGGCCGATCCCGCCGGCCACCAGCACCAGATCGCCGCCTTCTGCTTCTCCACCCCCCAGCCCGCACCGAACGGGCCGCGTACCCCGACGACGTCACCCGGCCGTGACCTCGCACAGGGCGCGGCTAACGGCGCCTACGGCCCGTATGGTGTGCAGGATCGGTTGTCCCGGGCCGTGACGACCACTGATGGAGATGGGCACCTCGCCGACCCCGAACGCGTACAGCATGTTGAACTGGCCCGGCTCGTACGGAGTGTGATCACCGTCGAGGGGCTCCAGGGAAAGGGTCACCGTGTCGTGACTCTCCCGCCAGCGTGAGCGCACCCGGTGCGGCCGGGGCCACATTGGATGGTGGGCGCGGACAGTCATCGCTCAGACTGCGGCGCCGCTCTGCCATACAGGTCCAGCAGACGAAGCCGGGTCGCCTGAAGGCGGTCCACCACGATCGGCAGAAACCGCGACAGGAGCTGGTAGCCGAGCCGCGGATCCTCTTCCATCTTGGTTCGCAGGCATCCCACGTCGAACACGACGGCCCGTACCGCTTCCTGGGCGATGGCGTCGAAACGCCACTGGTAGGGAGCGAGCAGCCACGACCACCCCACGACGGCACCGGCCTCCGAGCGTCTCGATGATCATCTGGCCGGCACCCGGGACGGTGACCTCCAGCGCCACTCGGCCGTGACGGATCACCCAGAAGCGGTCAGCTCGCCCGCCTTCGACGAAGAGCTGCTCGCCGGTCCGGATCGATACGTTGCTGGCGCATCCGGCCAGCAAATTCGAGTGTGGCGGGATCGAGGCCGGCAAACAGGTCGTGACTGGCCAGCAGATCCCCGATTCCTCTCATGGGACCTCATGATCCGATTGTTCCGGGACGCGCAGGGCGGCGATCTCCTCGGTGAGATCGATGCCGACCGGGCACCAGGTGACGCAGCGCCCGCAGCCGACACACCCAGATGTGCCGAACTGGTCGTGCCAGGTGCCGAGCTTGTGGGTGAGCCACTGGCGGTAACGAGACCGCGGTCGAGAAGCGCACGCTGCCTCCATGCAAGTAGGAGAAATCGGCCGTGAAGCAGGAGTCCCACCGCTCGCCACCGCTCGGCGTGTTCACCGGTCAGGTCGGTGGTGTCCTCCACAGTCGAGCAGAAACAGGTCGGGCACACCAGGGTGCAATTGGCGCAGGAAAGGCAGCGCTCCGCGACCGTCGTCCCAGCGCGGGTGTTCGAGCGTCGCCGCCAGCAGCTCCTGCAAACCGCGGCTATCCATGGTTCGGCCCATTCGGGTCGCCGCGTCGTCGACGAGGGCGGTCGCTTCGGCCACTTCGTTGGCACCGGCGAGGCGATGAGGCACCGGGGCCAGCACCTCTGCTCCGGCGTCCGATCCAATATCGACGATAAAATGGTGCGCGCCTTCGGTCACTTCGGTAAGCGCCAGGTCGTACCCGGCGTTCGCGCGCGGCCCGGTACCCATCGACACACAAAAGCACGTCCCGGCTGGCTCCGTGCAGTTGACCGCGATGATCAGGGCATCGGCCCGCCGTGACGCGTAACGTGGATCGGCAAACGCATCGTTCTTGAACACCAGGTCCTGAATTTCCATGGCGCGCAGGTCGCAGGCCCGCACCCCCACAAAGGCGTATCGCCGCGAATCGGTACTGGTTGCACCAGCCTCCGAAGTGATGCTGAAGCCTTGGCTCGACTTCGTCGCTCTCCATAGCAACTCGCGCGGTGGGGACAAAAAACGCCGCCACGATTGAGGTCCAACGGCATAGCCAAAGGCGGCGCGGTCACCCCGCTGGCGCAGCCGGTAAGTGCCGCCGTCTTGGAGGTCCCCCACGCCCACCGGCAGGTCGGCCGCTGACGATAGCTGGTCAAGCACGATGGCCGCGTCGTGAACAGAGGGCCCAATGATCAGGAACCCAGCATCACGCAGGGCGGCAAACAATGCATCGAGCCCGTCCCAGTCGATGACAACTTGTGCGCCACGCTGGGGCTCCGCGGGCGCTTGACGCTGAGACTGAATCTGTCTGCGGGGTGTTCGCATCATCCCGTCCTCCTACGCACCGGGCGCGTCTTTCACGTCGATGCCGTGATCGCGAGCATAGCCCGGCGGTGCGACGGTTACCGCGCTTCGAGGCGCAAGATGCGTTTGGCCCTGCCGTTGGCATTGCGATCGCTGGCACTCTGTGAATGATGACTCCAAATGAGCCCACGGAGCATGCCAGTCTCCGCGTTGGGGCGACAGTATGGTGCGGATTGCTGCCGACGCCAGTCTGCTGCAGATCGCTCGAGCCCTCGTTGCCGCAGAGGTGGGTTCGTTGGTGCGGGGAGACGACGTCGGATCCGTGACCGGTGTCATCTCCGAGCGGGACCTGGTGCGCGGAAACCGCCCACCGGATCATTTCTCGGGAGGGCTGGAGGGTGAACGGCAAGAAAACCCGGCGCCTGTGGCGCTCAGAGGACCTCAGACGACCGCAGAACTGCCGCAAACGTCGGCGTTTGCATATCCACGAGCGGCGAGCGTCTGCGGGCCACCGCAGCCAATCAGGTATGGGCCATCGACTTCCAATTCGACGAGACCGCCGACCGCAGGAGGCTGAAGCTGGCCAACATCGTCGACCTTGACCAAGCCCCTAGCTTCGATAACAGGGTCGAGTGACGCAGCCATTGACCCTAGGATGCCTGGGCGTCAACGATCAGCAGTAGGGCCTTTCGGCACACAATACGTCATGGCGGTGCGCCCCACTGGCGCTGCCGGCCCTCCTGCCCGCGACCTCCGCGGTCCCGGTCGGCCGAGGTGCACAAGCAACGGATGCAGGGACGTGGCACGAGCGTATGACCGCACCTGGCGGCGGGGCCTTTCCTTTCTTGTGGGCCTGCGGCGTATAACGAGCTCGTCGGTCGGGCGAACCAGTTCGAGCGTTGGTTTGGATTCTCTAGGCGCCCCACGGTAACCAGCTGAAGCGCCGGATGGCGACGACGAGTCCGAGTAGGCCCCAAGCGGCGAGTATCCCGAGATCAGCCCAGTTGATGCCGCTCCCAAGCGTGTGCGGGTTGTACGCGGTCAAGAATGCATCGGCCAGGGCATGTATGGGAAAGACCTTGGCGATGTCGATGAGCCAGGCCGGAAGCTCGAGGATCGGGATGAAGACTCCCGAGATCATGGCGAGCGGCAGAACTGCCCCGAGGACCGCCGGCTGAGCGGCGTCGGCGTTGGTGATGAGCGACGCCACGGCAAAGCCTAAGCAGGAAAAGACCACCGCTCCGACGAGCACATCTAACGCAAACGCTGGTGCCGTGTGGCCAGGGATCCGCGCCGCGAAGGCAGCCCAGCCGAGGGCCAGCAGCACAATCGTGATAACGAGAGCGCTGAACGCTCCCACCAGGGCGCGAGACTCGATGATGGTGCCTGCAGAGACAGGGGTGGCTCGACGCCGCTTGTAGATGCCGCTCTCGCGGTAGCGCACAACGGATGTCACGAGATTGGAAAAGGTGGCGGCGATGATCCCGAAGGCGATGATGCCCGGGACGTGATAGACGGGTTCGTCAATGCGGCCGCCAGGAACCGCGACGTTCTGGTGTTGGAATACCGATCCGAAGATCAAAAGGAACAGTACTGGCATGGCGAGCGTCCAGAAGACGCTCTCCCGGTTGCGAAGGAAGCAACGAAGGTCGAAGCCGAACTGATGGCTGACCCTTCTTACTCCGGACCGTGGATGTGTTTCATGCGAGCTGGGGATGGCGGTGACGCTCATAGATTGGCCTCCGTCAGTTCCAGGTAGAT
>CAWICR010000018.1:0-170442 GCA_963834775.1 uncultured Acidimicrobiaceae bacterium | reverse complement strand
CGACACGCCCGTCATCATCTGACCACCAACGCCGACAGACAACCGGACCCGGTCCCATGCCGCTGGCGGAAGGAGGGTCCCTTACTAGTGGCGGACGACACCACCAACCGTATATTCCATGTCCAAGTCGGACGTGTCAGCATGGCCGAGTCCTCGAAGGGCTTCTTGGCTTCGCCCGTTCAGCTGCACCACGAACACGGAGAATGACGCTCAAAAACACCTCCAGCCAAGCTCCGATAGGCGTGTACGGGCGGCCTCGGCGGCTTGTGATTGACGAGACGCCACGGCTCTCCTGTGCGATTCGTACGTGAGTGAACTGCCGGTCAGTGCGGCCATAGACCGCCTTGCCGAGGCGATCGAGTCGCAGGTGGTATTGCGATGAATCGTTTCCACCTGCTCGTCGCGGGGTGAGCGGTTCATGGTCGACGCCGGCCTCCAGCAGCGCGATCGGCTCCGGATTCCGATAGTCATCGATCTGTGGCCGGAGAGCTTCGCCCTCTGAGGTCCGTTGCGATCGTCGGCAAATCGCGCCCGTACCAGGTACGAATTGGCGGCTACCGCATCATCTCGGACCGTGGGTGGCGGTTGTGGCTGAAAATGTGCTGGTGGTCCTGAACGGGCTGACCGGGTTGGTGGCCTGCGCGTGGTGTGTGCTTGCTATGTGTTGTTGAGGGGGACTAGAAACGGTGGTGAGGGGTTCTGAGGGTTGCAGGGAGTTTGTCTGCCTGCGACTGGTCAGGCCAGGTAGGGGCAATCATGATACGAGACCGGTTCCGTGCCAGCGTTTGGTGGGGTGCTCGCGCCCGGCGAGACAGGCCGTGGTGTGGTGAGGGCGCTCTTGGTCTGGCCCCCCCATCGCGGCCGGTGGCGAGACGCCCGGGCCGGCTGGGCTGGCCGTCGAGCGTTGGCGTGGCGGTCGTCGTCGCCGTGGTGGTGGCGGGAACGGGACTTGTGCCGGGGCTGGCCTGGGCGGCGCCGTCGAGGGCGGGGCAGAAGACCCCGGCCGGGGCCGGTACTTCCGTCCCTCACGCAGGACCGTCGGGCTGGAGGGGGGCGGTGCCGGCGTCGAGTGGGGCGGCGCCGGGGGGTGGCTGTTTTGCGCCGGTGACGCCGGCCCGGGTGCTCGATACCCGGACCGCCACGGGGGGCACGCCGGGCCCGGTGGGGGCGGGCCAGACGGTGAAGCTGGGCGTGTTGGGGGCGGGCGGGGTGCCGGCGTCGGGGGTAGAGGCGGTGGTGTTGAACGTGACGGTGACCCAGGCCACGGCGGCGGGGTACGTAACGGTGTATCCCGATGGGGTGTCTCGGCCCACCACGTCGAACTTGAACTACGGGGCCGGCCAGACCATCCCCAACCTGGTCGTGGCCCCGGTCGGCACGGACGGCAAGGTCGACTTGTTTAACGGGTCGGCGGGCCGGGTGCAGTTGATCGCGGATGTGTCGGGCTGGTTCGCGGCGGGCTCCACGGCCCCGGGCTGTTTTGCGCCGGTGACGCCGGCCCGGGTGCTCGATACCCGTAATTCGACGGGGGGGACGACGGGCCCGGTGGGGGCGGACCAGACGGTGAAGCTGGGCGTGTTGGGGGCGGGCGGGGTGCCGACGTCGGGGGTGGAGGCGGTGGTGTTGAACGTGACGGTGACCCAGGCCAGGGCGGCGGGGTACGTGACGGTCTATCCCGATGGGGTGTCTCGGCCTACCACGTCGAACTTGAACTACGGGGCCGGCCAGACCATCCCCAATCTGGTTGTCGCCCCGGTGGGGGCGGACGGCAAAGTCGACCTGTTTAACGGGTCGGGGGGCCAGGTGCAGCTGATCGGGGACGTGTCGGGCTGGTTCGCGGCGGGCGCCCCTCTCAGCGGGGGGCTGATGTCGTTGACGCCGGCCCGGGTGCTCGATACCCGCAACGCCACGGGAGGCACGACGGGCCCGGTGCGGGCGGACCAGACGGTGAAGCTGAGCGTGGCGGGGGCGGGCGGGGTGCCGGCGTCGGGGGTGGAAGCGGTGGTGGTGAACGTGACGGTGACCCAGCCCACCGCGGCGGGGTATCTGACGGTGTACCCCGATGGGGTGTCCCGGCCCACCACCTCGAACCTCAACTACAGCGCCGGCCAGACCATCCCCAACCTGGTCATCGCCCCGGTCGGGGCGGACGGGATCATCGACCTGTCGAACGGATCAGGCGGCACCGTGCAGATCGTCGCCGACGTGTCGGGCTACTTCACGTCCGGCCCGGTCACGCCGCTGGACGGAGTGGCCAGCCTGGCCAGCGACGGCGCCGGCTATTGCGCCGTGCTCACCTCTGGTGGGGTCGATTGCTGGGGTCGAAATGATGTGGGTCAACTCGGCAACGGAACGACCGGAGGGGCCAGTGACATCCCTGGGGCGGTGAAGGGCATCGGTGGCATCGGCACCCTAGCCGGGGTGGCGAGCCTGGCCAGCGACGGTATCGACGGCTACTGCGCCATCTTGACCTCAGGCGCGGTGGACTGCTGGGGCTACGGGGCCGACGGCGAACTTGGTGACGGCACTACCAACGGCAACGACACCCCTGTTGCGGTGGTCGGGCCGGGAGGTGCGGGCGCTCTATCTGGCGTGGCCAGCCTGGCCGGCCAGCAAGAAGCCGTGACAGGAACCGCACTCGTCTGGGGCGGAAGCTACTGTGCTGTGCTCATCAGTGGCGTGGTGGACTGCTGGGGGAACAATCCTGACGGCGAGCTTGGGGAGGGCACCGCGTCAAACAGCGACATTCCGATGGCCGTCACGGGGATCGGCGGCATCGGCGTCCTATCGGGGGTGGCGACCCTGGTTGGGCCGCGCGTCGGTGGTAGCAACTGTGCCGCTCTCACGAGCGGTGGGGTGGACTGCTGGGGAGACAACACCTACGGTCAGCTCGGCGACGACTCCGTGGGTCCGAGCTACACCCCGGTCGCGGTCATCGCGGTCGGAGGCTCCGGTCCCTTATCGGGGGTGGCGACCGTGACCGCTTCCCCCACCAGCTACTGCGCTGTCCTCACGTCCAGTGGGGTGGACTGCTGGGGCATCAATATTGGTGGCGAGCTCGGCAACGGCACGACTACCGGACCGGATTCTTGCAACAACTCTGCTTGCTCGACTGTCCCGGTGGCCGTCGTTGGGGTCGGAGGTACCGGCACCCTGTCGGGCGTCGCAGGCGTGGTCACCGATAGCGGCCCCGCCTACTGCGCAGTTCTCACCTCCGGAAGAATGGACTGCTGGGGGCTCGATCTAGATGGCGAACTGGGTGATGGGGTGGCCACTCTTACCGGCAGCCCGTTGCCCGTCGAAGTGATCGGCGTCGGTGGCAGCGGGACCCTGAGCGGGGTCACCGCTGCTTTCGGTGCGGTGAGTCCCGATTTCTGCGGCCAGCTCACCAGCGGGAACGTCGCCTGCTGGGGTTCAATCCCGGGGCTTCCGCTAAACGGCGGGACCTTCAATAACTACACCCCTACACCCGAAGACGAGGTCGGCGTTGGCGGCAGCGGAGTGCTCGGCAGCGTGGCCACCCTGGTCAGCGACGATGAAGGAGTCTGCGCCCTGCTCACCACAGGTAGCGTGGACTGCTGGGGGGACAACAGCATCGGCGAACTCGGCAGCGGCACGCTTACCAGCAGTCCAAACCCCGTTGCCGTCGACCAGATCGGATAGGACTCCCATCCTGCTATACGAACGGTCGACCAGTCAGGAGGCCCGTCTGTCACGCTGGACGGATACTCCGCGGGCTACGGTTCAGCGTGCAGGAGGAGAGCTGGTACAAGGATCCGTACGGGCTTCACATCGATCGCTGGTATTCGGATGGCAAGCCCACGGCGCTGGTTCACGATGAAGATCGAGAACTTAAGGATCCACCTCCCGACTCAATGCCGAGGTTGCCCTTAGAACCGGCTCTACAGAGGATCGTTCCCGCCGGGCAGGAGTTCGTCCTCTCTGTCGAGTCGCCCGGCGTCTGGGGATGGCTGACAAGATTGGCGTTCTCGTCGGGCAGCGGAAAGGCGCCGCGATGCAGGCATCTTGTGACTGGACCCCTTCGGCCGAATCAACCGGTCCTCTCGGTCAGCATTGTCAAGGCCCTGGCTCAGGAAGTACCGATTTGTCGTTTCGCAGGGCTCGACGCGTTGCCTGGTCCAAGAGCGAAGGGCCAGGTTGGGTGGGCAGCTGCCAAGTCTCCCGGACGATCAAAGACCCGCTCGACTTGTGGGGCCGCGACCGCTGGGCCGGAGTCGGAGGTGAGGCCGCCCGGCGCCGGCGGAGCGGGGCGTCTCTTGAAGACGCAAAGAAAGTATCGACACGTCGGATTGGAGGGCCAAACGTCTGTGCGACTCCTTAGGGTCGTGTAGGTAGTTGGATGGTGATTCCGCCCAGGCAGAGGTAGATGGTGGCGGCGAGTGCGTCGAGGCTGTGGTATCCGTAGCCGCGGCGTTGGATGAGCCGGATTTTGGCGTTGATGCCCTCGAGGCGGCTGTTGGAGAGTCCTTCTTCGGCGGCGGCGCAGATGCCGTCGAAGTTGCTGCGGATGGTCTTGGCCAGATTAGCGAAGGCGGGTGGTCGGCTGCGTAGGGCGGCGGTGATCCAGGCTTTGAGGTAGGGGCGGATGAGGTCGTCGTCGACGCGGGAGAGGTAGCGGAGGGACTCTTTGAGTTCCCAGGCCCGATAGACCCGCGGGCTGGTCCGGCGGAAGGCACTGACGAGCTGTTTCTGGTCGGTCTTGAGGTTCTCTGCTCCCGAGCGCAGCGCCACTCGGGCTGCTCGCCATTGGGGTCCGGTGATCTTGCCGTCGGCGCCGTGACGGCTGGCGGAGAGGACGAGGTCCAGGGCCCGGTTGGCCAGCTGTATGACATGGAATGGGTCGAAGCAGATGGTCGCTTGGCGGACAGCGTGGCGGGCGGCCTTGATGTAGGCCGGTCCCAGATCCATCGAGACCGCTTCGATTCAGTTCCGTTGGTCTGGGGTCAGGACGTCGAAAAAGCCTTGCAGGGCAGCGGTTCTTTTGCCCTTGGCGACCCACACGACCCGGCCACTGTCGTGGTCGGCGACCCGTCAGGTAGTAGTAGCCGCGTCGGTAAGAGATCTCATCGACCCCGATCCGAAACAGGCTCTCGAGTCGGGCGGGGTCGAGTCGTTCGTTCACCACCCGGCCGATGATGTTGTCGACCGCTTTCCAGCTGCAGCGCATCAAGGCGGCCACGGCGGTCTTGTCGCTGCGTTGAGCCAACCAGGCCGCCATGCCCTCGAAGTCCCGAGAATGCCACGCCCCCGGCCGAGCCCACGGCACCGCCTCGGTGACCACCCGACCGCAGTCACGACACGCCAGGCGGCGGATCTCTGCTTCCAGCCACAGCCGGCAACCCGCCGCGTCGAGATGCCGGCGCCGCCGTGTCCAACGGTCCGAGATCGACCCTGACATCGCCGCACCCGGCGGCAACGTGGTCGTGGTCGCGCCCGGCAACGTGGTCGCTCCCGGCTGGGGCGCGGTCGGCGAGGGTGGGTCGATAGTCTCGGCCTCCTCCGGCGGCATGATCTCCGCGCCATCTGGCGGATCCACCAGCGGTGGAGGGCGTTCCGACGGCGGGGCGGTTGTAGGCGGCGTGCTCGGTACCTCGGCGGGAATGGTCGTCGTGGGAGCGCCCGGAACAGTGGTAGCCCCAGGGACGGTGGTCGACGCTTCGGGCAAAGTGGTGGCGCCGGGGACCGTTGTGGAAGCTCCGGGGGTGGCAGTAGTAGAAGCGCCAGGTGTAGTAGGCGCAGTGGGCGCTACCGGCGTCGTTGGGGTGGTGGGGGGCACCGTGGTCGTCGTCGGAGACGACGTCGGCGTGGTCGTGGGAGCGGGGGTCGTGGGAGTGGTTGCACTAGTGGGCGCTGGCGTGCTTGGCGTAGTTGGCGCTGGTGTCGTGGGTGTGGTCGGTGCGGAGGTAGTGGGTGGGAGACTGCTCGTCGTGCTTGGAGCCGTGAAGAATGAGGCCTTCATAGGAGTAACCGCTCAGGTCAGGATGCTGACCGCGGCAACCGCTGTAGCCGAAGCACCTCTTCATCGAACACGATCAGCCCCGGCAAAGGGTGTGCCTCGCCGTCCCGGGCGCTCTTGATGGCCATGAGCGCCCACACGTAGTCCAGGATCCCTCTCGCTGTTTCCTGTTTCCGTTCCCGGATCACTGGGGCGTCGAGCGGGTCGTTCGGGTTGAGATCGAGGAGTTCCCGGACGTAACCGATAGCCATCTCCAGTTGTTTGCGGAACGCGTTGTCCCGGTGTCGTCGGCTGCCTACGTAGCCGGAACTTTCCGCGCTCCGCTCCCTCCGAATCTTGGCCGGGATAACGTCACCTCGCACGGCTCCTCCGTGTTCGTCATGTGCCCCAGAGAGTCCGCTCTGGGGCACAGCTTTTGAAGAAGCGTTAGGAGACTCGGGGGTACCGACCTGTAACACCCGTATAGCGGCATCGACGCACAGAGTCTCAGCGCATTCCTCCGAGACCATCAGGTCTGACACGGCAGGTGGCTCACCTGAGCCACCTGCCATTTGGGAGAGATGACGTCATCGTCAGGTACCAACTTCATGGGTGAGCCGTTAGTTATGGCCCGAGGTGTCGGCCAAGAAGAAGGCCGACATGCTGGTGAAGCTGCGGAAGCTCCAGGGTGAAAAGGACGAGGGTGTTGATCGGGAATTCCTGCTTACCCGTACCACAGGGGCCTGCTCGACCATTGGTTGACCCTGGGTGGCCCGGCGAGTGGAGCCAGGCACCCACGCCGGGTGTCAAATGACAACCACCGACTCCTGGGACAATTCCTGGGGGCCATCTTCTACCGATGCGCCACCGTCTCCGGCGACGAGCCATGGACACGCTGAGGGGCAACCCATTGAGAAAACCAGCAGTCGCAGATGGTCGAGGAGCACCATCGTGCTCACGGTCGTAGTGGCCCTGCTCGTCGGTGTTGGTTCGGCCCTTCTGGTCGGGCTTCTCGGCACCCATCATCAGCTTTCGCAGACCAAGGCCAACCTGGCTCGGACCGCGGCAACGCTGAGGACCAACGCAGCCAAGCTCACCGCGGCCGACTCCAATATCTCTACCGAAAACTCGACTATCTCTACTGACAACCGTCAGATCTCTTCGCTGAAGACCACCATCTCTGGCCTGAACGGTTCAGATCTCCGGCCTCAATGGTCAGGTCACACACTGAATGGTCAGGTCAGCACGGCCAACCAGGCCGCGAACTCCGCCGATCAACAAGCCGTCACCGCAAATGAGAATGCCGATGCCGCCAACCAGAAGGTGGCTGGTTGCCAGAGCGCCTTGTCCTACGCCGACCAGCTGCAGTCGAGCATGAATGACTTCATCGGTGCCGCCAGCGACTTCCAGGGCGCAGAAAATGTTAGTGATCTAGCTGGCATGCAATCTGCGCTGTCCGAAATGCAGTCCGACAACGACGCCCTTTCCACCGAGATCCCACAGTTCAAAGCAGCCAAGGTCGGTTGCGTCGGAAGCTAGAAGGGGCGTCATGTTCACGGTTGGTCCGTATTCGTGGTTGACACCCGCCCTGGTCGTCCCGGCGTGGTGCTGGTCGCCGTGGTCGTCGGGTTGATCTGGCGGGGTAGCGACGGAGCCGACCGGCGTCCTGGTCCGGTCACCTACTTCCTCTACGGGTTGAGCCTCGTCTGCCTGGTGGTGATGCTCGTCGGTACCGGGATCGGCGTGCACGCCACCGCCCAGGCGATAGGTCTCACCTCGCCTTCCGCCAACTTGGGGAACTTGGAGAACTTCCCGCCTTGTCCTACAGGGGACACGTCCACTCCCAGTACGACGATCCCGCAAGACCAACTGCCGTGCACCGACTTCGGCCCATCCGGCGAATCCGGCCAGTCCGGTCTTACCCCAATCCCCAGTCAGTCTGCCGGTTCGGGTTCGTCATCCGCACTCGGTTCCTCGGTTGGCTACACCACCCTTGTCGCCAACACGTCCGACAGGAACAAATACATCTCCGCCGCCGTTACCGCCGCTCTGTTCGCAGCTGGCAGGACTCATCGGTTACCTGGGGGTCTGGCCCCGTTCCCGGCGGAACAGATCAGAGTCCGACACAAACCACGCGATCAAACCGTTCGCCGTCGCCTATGGCTATCTGGTCGCGGCGCTGTCGGCGGCGTTGTTGCTGATCTTCGTGCCACTGGCGGTGGACAACGTGTTCAGGGCTATCGCCCCCGGCGTCAACAATGCGTCTGGCCACGCGGACGGAATCAGGGGATTCATCACCTTCACCGTGCTATCGGCTCTAGCCGCCATGGGACTGGTGTACCACCTCCGCTACGCCAACAAACTGCGACAAGCAGAATCGCCCACCTCAGACGTGTAGTCCCGACCCGTCGATGGCCCAACAGGAATGGCGCTGTGTCTCCCTCAGCCGATTCCGGTCCCCTTGGACTGGTTTGCAGTCAGCGGCCGTCTAGCCCCTGACCTGATTTCCTAACGGCTGTCAAGGGGATGTTGCCCACGGAGGGTGGGAACGCTGATCTGGCCGGTTGTCGATTCGAGCGCTGCTTGGCCGGATTGCTTGGCCCCGGCTTTCGATCTGCTGGCCGACCGTGGCCCGGGCTGGGGCGATGGTTAGCTGGAGAGGCGCCCTCGTTTCAGGGCGGTGGCCTCGCAAGCTCGGCGGCGTTGGTCGTCGGGCACGGTGAGCGAGCTGGCGATGGCGGTAGCAGTGGCCCAGTCGATGGGACTTCCTTCCAGGTCTCGCAGCTGATAGGGCCGCCCACTGTGTAGGACGGCCCAGGTGCGGGAGGCCAGCTTTCGGGCGATGGCGCAGTTGGCCGACATGTGGGTGTGGCGCCCTTCGACGACGAGCTTGCGGTAGTGGTGGGCCAGGTGGGGGTCGTGGCGGCGGGCCACGTTGGCGGCTTGGTAGTAGGCCAAACGCATGGCCGGCGGCCCTTCCTTGGTGATCGGCCGCGACGGCGAGGCGGTCAACCCCTGACTCCCAGTTGGAGGCGTTGAGGCCGATGAACGCGCCGGCCGCCTTGGCGGTGGGCAGATGGGCACCGTGGTCCCACCAGGCTCTGGTGGCCGAAGCACAGATCTCACCGACTCCGGGGATGGACAGGAGCGGGTCGTCGGGCCAGTGGGCGCGCCAGAGGGCCACTGCTTTGGCGGTAGCGGCCCGATGGTTGGCGTCGGCGATCTCGATGTCGCTGAGCATCTCGCCCACCTCCCAGGCCAAACTGTCCAGATCGAGGCGGCCCCGCCAGAACCGCAGCCAGCCCCGGGCGCCATCCCGAATCCGTTCGGCCCGCCGAGCCGGGTCCCGATCTCGGGTGCGAGCGGCCACAATCTCAGCGATCGATGACAGCTGGGCCCGTGACAAGGCGGCCAGCTCGGGCCAGCGGCCCAGCACGGGTTGGGCCAGTCCGTGGCCGCCGCAAGCCCGCCACAGGTCCGGGAACGCCCACGAGCCCAACGACCACAGCCGGCACTCGGCTCGATGGGCGTCCACGATCAGCTTGTGGCGGCGGGCCAGCGCCCGGCGTAAGCCAATCACTTCCGGCGCCAGCGCCGGCGCCGGACGCACGCCGAGTACCTGCTGGCATTGCGCCAGCAGCTCAGCGTCGATCACATCCTGTCTCCGTCGGAACCGGCGATGGCTTTCCGCAAGCGGGCCGAGTCCCGGTTCTGCACATAGCCGATGGCGCATCCACTCTCGGCCACTGCGTGGCTTAAAGGAATCCAGGTGCCCGCTGTCGGCTCGACCACCACCAGCGCACCGGCGAAAGGCCTGAGTCGGTCGCTCAGCTTGGCCAGCCCAGCCAGCGTCGGCGACACCCGGAAATCCTCTCGGATGCCCGGCCCGCGTACGGCGATCTGGTGATCGGCCACCACGGCCGCGTCCAGGCCGATCGTGATCACCCCGCTAGGGTGTGTTCCTGTCATCGAGGGCTCTCCTCTCGATCACGGCGACCACCGCCACCACCCGATGCCAGCAAGCTCAGAGCGGGAGCGGTGAACGCCCAACGGTTCGGTTCCGGGGAGAGCCCTCGGGCACGCTCCAACCCTCCAGCTGTCTCCCGACACCACCCGAACACGACACGGCCGGCACCAAGCCCACCCAGCCATGTAAGTCATACGGTGCGACCGGGCCCCGACCGCTCGTCACGACAGGCCCCCACCAATTTCCTAAAACCGGGTCTGCTCGGAAGACGAGCCCCGACGACGATCAGCTCAACGAGCCAGAAGCTCTGGACTTTTTCGTCACCGTCGAGGCTCCTCCCGAGGTCACGCTAAGTAACCGGCAGCCCCGCATCGGGGATGCCCCCCAGTAATACAAGGACTTCTAAGTGGAGGCGATGGGAATCGAACCCACGAACCTCTTGCATGCCATGGAGAACGGGCGGGGTAAGGGGTGTATGGGGGTGTAAACAAAAGCCCTGGTGAGAGGCGGTTGACGGTGTTAAGACAACGCCCGTTTACGCCCCTTGAGAGACCCCCCCCCGATTCCCCCCGCATTCCCCCCCCTTCAACCTCTTGCACGTGCCACAAGAGGTTGGCTCCGACCCCATCCCTCCCGGTTGAAGTCCTTGACCTCCACCGGGAGCGCCGGTACGTTAAGTACGAACCCCGTAGTTACGTGGTTGTAAACAGCCTGCTCCCCGCTCACGACCAGTGAGCCAACCAAGGGTCTAGAGGTGTCGAGGCCACCAAGGCGAGGTGGCTCGGCGTGGGACCGATAGGCCGGAGGTTCTCCTACCCGAGGTAGGACGAGCGCCCAGCAGCCGGATGGGTAAAGCCGGAACCCTGCCCTGGGGGACCCCGCGGGTGACACAGGGGAAGCCCTAGCCGCCTCTTTCCCACGGGAGGTCACATGCCCAGGAATCGCAGCAATGCCGCCCGGTCCGCGATCCCGAAAACGGCACCATCACCCTGCCCCCTAATCGAGCGGGCTTCACACCCACCGAAGTGGCCGAGATGCTGGCCATCTCCCGACCGTGGGTGTACCACCTGATGAACGAGGGAGAGCTGGTCTCCTTCCACATCGGCAAGAACCGCCGGATCACCGCCAACTCCATCGCCGACTACATCGACCGCCAGGTCGCGGCCGAGGGGCGGTCTGCATGATGGTGTTCCCTAACGAGGAAGGCCGGGCCTTGACCCGGCCAACCTCCCGACACAACCTCAACGCCACCACCCGCACCACCAGGAGGAGGCGAGATGACTCTACCTCCTGAGGGTGACGGGCGGGCTCTGTCGGATTTCGGAGAGTCGGCGCTGCGCTATGCCCGAGCCGGGTTCCCGGTGTTTCCGCTGGCCCCGCGCACCAAGGTTCCCCTAATCGCTGGCGGGCGGGGTTATCACGATGCCACCACCGACGAAGCGCAGATCGTCACCTGGTGGTCTGAGCAGCCCGACGCCAACGTCGGCATTGCCGTCCCCCCGGGCATGGCGGTAGTTGACGTTGACCCCCGACACGACGGGAACCTCACCGTGGCTCGTCTGGTTACCAAGCACGGCGAGTTGGCGAGCCGAATGGCTAAGACCGGGCGCGGTGACGGTGGTCATCATTTGTACTTCTCGGTCAACGGCAAGGAGGTGCCCACCTCCCTGGGTGACGGCATCGAGGTGAAGCGAGCGGGTGCCGGATATGTGGTCGCCCCACCGTCGATCCACCCTGACACCGGCCAGCCGTATGTGTGGGTGGACTGGAACCAGGCCATCGCTCCACTACCCGACTGGGTGTACGACCTGTTCCCCACCGCACCGGGGACCGGTCGCGAGCCCGACCCCATATACGACGACCCGCGTCTGCGTAATCCCAGCGATCCCGGCCACGACTTCAACGCCCGAGGGGACCTGACGCCGTACCTGATCGAGGCGGGCTGGCAGAAAAAGAGGAACGGCTTTGGCGGTCAGACCTACTGGGTGCGCCCCGGCGAGTCACTTCGTCACACCCATGCCGCCATCTGGTACCCGGAACCGGAGAAGCGGGTCTTCATGCTGTGGTCCAACGCGCCCGAAACGAAGCTGCCCAGGCCAACCGACGAGGGCAAGGAGCAAATCGGCCTCTCACCCTGGCGAGTGTTCGGCTATCTCCGCCACCAGGCCGACGACGGCACGGTGGACTGGCACGGCGCCGCCGCCGAGTTGCGGTCCCTGGGATTCGGACGGCAATCCGATGCGGAGGAGTCGGAGCCGGGACCGGACACCTCTATACCTCCTAGAAATGCGTGCAACCGTGCAACCGCTCAACCCGAGTTGGCCTCTGACCTGCACATTCTCGACCGATTCGGGGTTGCAATAGGCGGTTGCGGCCTGGTGGGGGAACGTGCAACCGCGCAACTCCTGTACCTGGCTATCACCAGCCGCCTGTTCGACAAGCCGGTGTCGGTGGGCGTCAAGGGGCACTCGTCCTCGGGCAAGTCCTTCGTGGTCCAGGTGGTCTGCCGCTTCTTCCCGGCCAGTGCCGTGATCGAAAAGACGGCCATGTCACAGCGGGCGCTGGTGTACATGCAGGAGGACTTCCGGCACCGGGTCCTGATTCTGTACGAGGTCGTGGCGTTGCGGGAGGGCGTCCAGGACGACATGACGAGCTACCTGGTGCGGTCCCTCTTGTCGGAGGGCTGCATCGACTACTCGGTCACGGTGCGCGATCCCAAGGGCGGTTACACCACCAAGCACATCAGGAAGGAGGGGCCGACCGGCCTCATCTTCACCACCACCAAGCCCCGCGTCCACGGCGAGAACGAAACCCGAGTGCTGTCGCTCACCTCCGACGACTCTCGGGCACAGACCGGGCGGGTCCTGGCCGCGCTCGCCTCCGACGCCACCGGGGACACCGACCTCACCCAATGGGTCGAACTCCAGCGGTGGCTGGAGGACCAGGAGGAGTGCCGGGTCGTTATCCCGTACGCCAGGAAGCTAGCCCGCCTGGTGCCTCCAGTGGCGGTGCGGTTGCGCCGTGACTTTGCCCACGTCCTGTCATTGATCCGAGCCCACGCACTCCTGCACCGGGTCAACCGGGAAAAGGATCACGACGGACGCATCGTCGCCAGCCTGGACGATTACGAGGTGGTGGCGAAGCTCATTTCCCCACTGATCGCGGAAGGCGTGGGGGCCACCGTTTCCGAGGCCACCCGAGAGACCGTCAACGCGGTGATCGCGCTTACGCCTCAACACCCCTACGGCGTAACCGCCCAAGCGGTTGGCGCTTATCTCGACCTGGACAAGTCCACCGTGAGCCGCCGCCTCAGTGTGGCTGCCACCGGGGGCTGGATCACCAACCAGGAGGACCGAAAAGGCAAGCCAGGCCGGTGGGTGGTAGGCGAGGCCCTGCCCGGCGCGGGGACAGTGCTGCCCACCGTTGCAGAGTTGCAGGCGGTTGTGTCGGCCCCTGCAACCGGTGACGAGGACGAAAGTGCTGGTTAGCGGCCTGTTGCACCGACCGGTTGCACGGTTGTGCGCGATTCCGAGGGGATATAGAGACTCTCGCTCTCACCGGCAACTACCTGGGAATTCGAAGGTCCCTTATATCCCCTCTTTACGAACCACAACCGCACAACCACTGCCGCGCTCATGGCAGCGGCAGTGGTTCAAGTCGAACTTGCGAGAAAAGCGAGTAAAGCCCCGTGAGCGACCTTTACTCGCTTTTCTCGCTTCTTCGCAGGCACACATGACCGCCTTCTCCTCGAGCCCGGTGGCTCGATGGGTTACCCGGCGTATCGCCCTGTGCATCGACTACTACGCCGACGACACCAGCCCTGAGGAACGGTCTGCCCTCATGGCCCAACTCATCGAGCTGCACCACCACGAACCTCGACACCAAGGAAGCCATGTCCAACCATCCACACCACCAACGCCGTAAGCCGACCTCTGGCCCTGAGCGACTGGCCGCTCTCGTCTTGGCCTCCGCGCGACTTGAGGGCTGTACCTGTACGCCCTCGATTCGTGTACCTCGCAAGGGTCTGCGCCGCGGCCACCTGGCGTTCGCAGATGTGTACCACGACTCCTGGTGTGCCCTGGCCAGGCGAGCCGGAGCGGCGGAGAACTAAGTGACCCCTCGACGGTGTGCCGGGTGTTTCACCATCATTGAGCCCCGTTCCAATCGGCTCTACCACAACGACGCCTGTAAGCAACGGGCCTACCGGCAACGGTCCAGGCGTAACGGAAAAGGTGGGGAAAGCGTTACGGCTAAAGGCCCGGTGCCCTGCCTCATTCGGGGCACCAACGGAATGTTGATAGCCGAGGTGGCACGGCTCGGCTACCTGGGTGGCCCCGAGGACATGGTGTTAGACGTAACCCCCGGGCGGGAGAAGTGGTGGACGCGGCACAAGCCCACCAACCTGGTCAGCCGGGAAGGCGTGGACTTCACACACCTTCCCGACGCTGACGACTCCATACCGGTCGTCTGTTACGACCCGCCCTACATCACCACCGGCAACCGGGACACTTCCACAATCGGAGACTTCTACGACCGATACGGCCTGGGCGACATAAAGGGCTGGCAGGCCGGGCGCGAGCTGTATGACGCCGGGCTGGCCGAGTGTGCCCGGGTGCTGAGGCCGCGCGGGCTATCTCCTGGCGAAGTGCATGGACTACGTGGAGAGTGGCGACAAGCACTGGAACTATCGCCACGTTGCCGACACCGGAGAAGCCCTGGGGTTGGTGTTGGTTGACCGCTTCATTCATCACACCGGGGCCAAGGCGCAACCCACCACCAACCCGGACGGCAAACCTCGCCGCCAAGTCCGGGCCAGGGAAGTGGTGTCATTCCTGTGTGTGTTTCGGAAACCACGACCCGGCTGGTAACTCTCAACACCCACCTTCAAGGAGCAGGCGGCGGGGCGCTCAGAACACCGTCCAGACCGGGGCGTCATGCTCAAGGGACGGCTGTCGGAGGTCGTCGGATGGCTATGACTAACACAACATCTCATCGACCCGGACTGACTTTCTGCCTGCGATCAGCCCCGCACATCACGTTCGGCCTTTTTTTGTGGCGAAAGGCGTGCGTGAGCCGGGAAATCGAAAATGCTCACGGGAACGGCGTCATTATGAAGGAGAGCCAAGGAGGAACTCGTGATTGACGTTGAAGCGGAATCGGAGGTACTGCGGGAGCGCAGCCTGGGGTTGGCCCGACTCCTGGACGAGGGTCACCCGGTCGTGGAGAGCCCCGCCGATGTGTGGTCGGAGTCCAGGCGTCTAGGTCAACTCGCCCACCAGGCCAGGCGAATCGTGGCGACCCGGATTGCACTCGGCCAGGACCCCGGCGCGGGCGTCACGGTCGGACGCCAACCCCCGGTGCGCCGCGTCCACACCGACGCCCGTACAAACCGTGACGTTGATCCGCTTGGTGGAAGGTCGGCCATCACCCCGGAACTCATCCGGTTCTGGCAGCACAAGCGGGACGAGGTAGCCGATGCCGTCGAGGCTCAGTTCCGCCAGGCGGCGGAGGCTATGCCGTATCGACCGACACTGGTCGCCGCGGCCCATGGGCACCTCGAAGTGTTGCGGCAACGCCGCTCGATGTTGTCAGAAGGCGGTGATCAACTCGAAGCCAGCCTGAGGTCGTACGACGATGCTCATGTTGCCCTCAGGCAAGCGGCCAACCACGACCCGGCGGCGATCCGCAACGAGGCCATCGACCGGCTCACCTCGCTGGAGCGGGAAAAGGCGTCGGCTCTGCTCGGCGATCGCGACCGGGTGGAACCACTCATCGCCGCTGCGTTGGCCAGCGTGTCGGGCGCTCCTATCGATGTCGACACACTGACGCCGCTGATTCCGGTGGCGTGATGCCCAGCCTGGTTCGACGCCAGCACGACGCCTATCGCTTCAGGGCACAGCTCCGAGGGCTGGCGTCGGCCAAGCCGGTGGGGTCGTTGCTCGCCGTTGACGAGAACGCCATTGACGAGGAGTTCGCCACCCAAATGCTCCAGATGCCCAACCTCTATCCGGCCTACAGGGGTATGTCCGTCAACGCCCTGACACGGCTAGTGCGGAGTTGGAGGGTCGAGGCCGAAGCCGCCAGGCGCACCAAGGAGTAACCCAGGTTGCCCCCAGGGTCGCCCAGGAGCGGCGTAGGGCGGCTCAGAGGTACACCAAGGTCCACCGGGGGCACCCACCATCCCCCTCCGAGCCCTGGGGCAACGGCGAAGATGACCGGTGGTGCCCCTGTTCGCCCACGCTGCCTGCCTCGGTAAGGACCCGGAGCTGTGGTTCCCCGAACAGGGCAGCCCTGCCCTGGAGGCCAAGGCCATCTGCCATACCTGCCCGGCCCAGGAGGAGTGTCTGCAATACGCCCTGAACCACCCGTGGCTGCAGGGTATTTGGGGAGGGCTCAATGCCCGGGAACGTCGCCGTCTGCGCCACCTGGCGGCATAACAACAAAAGCCCCCGGTGTGACCCGGGGGCTCTGTCGTGCTGCTTATGCCTGCTGGTGGAACTCGTTACGAGGCTACCGCCTTGAGGTACCGGCTCCTGGCCGTCATAGGGACCACGTTCATGGCCTGGGCAAGTTGGGCGTAAGAGGCTCCCAACTCCCTCATGGCGACCATGGCTCTGGTCTGCTCGTCGGAGCCCACCTCGGTCTCGGCGAGGACGGCACTCCACTCCTCGACGGTCGTGGGAGTGGTGGCCTTACGGGTACGTCGGGTCGTAGTAGTGGTGGTCATGGTTGCGCTCCTGTGTGTTGGTTGTAGGTGGAACGCCGCGCCATGTTCCCTTCAGGGGGCTCAGTTCGACAAGAACGTCCTCGTGACTACCGCTGGTGCTTTTGGAGGAAGAGGCTGATCCCTTCCGCCATGTGTCGGGCGTTCTGGATGTCCAACTCCTCCAGGCGGTCTCCATGAGCGGCCTGGTTTCGCAGTCCGGCCCAATAAGTGACCTGCTTTGCTTCCGTTGCGCTGATGGCATCGACCTTCTTCAGGGCCGTCCCGTATGAGTCGAGCCCCTCCCTACCCACCACGGTGGCCTCAGAAGCAAGGACCATCGCTCGCAGCCGTTCTTCCAACGCGGCTCCAGCAAGCACGATGGGCGCAGCGGGATGAACACCGCTCGTCTGCAGGAGGGAGTCAACCTGCTCCATAAGGTCTGTGGCCGCCTCGATACGGGCCGCCTGCTCGAAGGGGAGAACGTCCGCAAGCCCCGACCGCTTCCACTCAATCCACCTCTCCAGGACAGACGCCATCTCATTGGCGGATCGGTAGGGCGCATTCAAACTGACGGCGACGATGCTTCGGGCCGTGTTCGTCAAGGCCGAATCTGACCCCGCCGCTTTAATCATGAACTCAAGGGCTTCGGCCAGATCCGCCTGAGTGGCGTACCTCGACGCATCGGGCGGCCCTGGGTGAAACCCCCGGGCGTCCCACTGAAGCCCTCTCAATCTTCTGGCCCTCTCCTCGGCAAAGCTGATCAGGTCCAGGGACTCCGGCTGCGTCCCACTCATCGCGGACTTACCCCACTTCCAAACAGGTTGTCCATGACTTCGACGTGGCCGTCGATCACCGGACGAGTGCGGTGCCGGTAGTGCTTCTCCAACATGCGGGTGGAGGTGTGACCGAACACATCGGCAATGACCTCCAGGGGCACACCGGCCGCGCTCATCAACGACGCCGCACTGTGGCGCAACTCGTTCAGGGTCCAGTGCCCGATCCCGGCCTTCTCCGTCAACTTGTTGAAACGACCACGCAGGTTGGACGGGTCCAGAGGTGTGCCGATTTCGGTGGTGAAGATGAGGTCCTGTTCCACCCACTCGGGACCGGCCAGCATCCGCTCCTTCTTCTGGAGGACGCGGTGTGCCTTCAACGCGGTGGCTACGGGAGGCGGTACCCGTAGTGGACGGCGGGACTTCGGTGTCTTGGTGTCACCCAGGACGAGGCTCCGACCTGTACCCGGTGGACCGTTGCGGTGTTGCTTGAGGGAACCTTCGATGTACAGGGTGCCCTTGTCCAGGTCCTCCCACCGCAGGCCGGTCAGTTCACCGGGGCGTAGACCCAACATGAGGCCGGTGACGTACAACGCCTCCAGGCGGTCGCCCTTGATGGCGTCGAGGAGTGCCGCGGCCTGTTCCCCTGTGAGGCTCCTACGGGCCGCTGGGGGCTTTGTGGCGGGCATCTCCGCCAGTCGGGCAACGTTGCCGGCCACCTTGCCGTGTCGTTCTGCTACGGCCAACACCTGGCCCAGGATGAACCGGACCCGCACCAGGGATGAGCGAGCCATACCTTGCGAGGCCATTTCCTGGAGGAGTCCTTCTACGTCCTCGGGCTCCAGCTCCCGTAGCCGCTTCGTTGCCCAACACCGGCACGATCCACTTGTGTGCCGCCCACCGGGCGTTGTCCACGGTGTTGGTGGACTTCTCACCGGACTGGGCCTTGGCCTCCAGGGTGTCGAGCCACCACTTGATGAACACCTTGAGTTGGTCGGCGGAAGGTGGTGGGAGCCCGATCCCGGCCCGTAGCCGTATGGCTTCGAGCTTGCGGTACGCCTCCTCCTGGGTGGCGGCTCGCTGTCGGTGCCGTTTCCCGTCAATGACGACCTCAGCCAACCAGCCGTGGTCACCCGCCGGGTAGACGCTGCCCTCGCCGTCGAATCGCCTCTTACGCCTGGGGCGTTTAGCCTGTGTCACGTCGGTGCCTCCTTGGTAGGTATCGACCGCGCCCCCGGCAGGTGACACTGTGCGGGGGCTCTCTATGTGGGCACCAGTGTACCGGCGCGGCTAACACCGATTCCCCCCCGCATTCCCCCCCTTAGAGCCCCACGCCAGCCCCGCCCTGCTGACGTTTACCCACTCTCACCTGCGGTTCTCCTGGTGGAGGCGATGGGAATCGAACCCACGAACCTCTTGCATGCCATGCAAGCGCTCTACCAACTGAGCTACGCCCCCAGTGGGCACCTACAGACTAGCAGCCACCTGCAGTACATTCAGCGCCCATGGAATTCAAGGGGTGGCCGGCCGACGCCCTGGAGTTCTACGAGGGCCTGGAGGCGGACAACTCCAAGGTCTACTGGACGGAGCGTAAAGCGGTGTACGAGCGGGCGGTGCACGGGCCCATGGCCGCCCTGTTGTCCGACCTGGCTCAGGAGTTCGGTGAGGGAAGAATCTTCCGGCCCTATCGTGACGTGCGGTTCAGCGCCGACAAGACCCCGTACAAGACGGCGATCGCCGCCACCCTGGGCAGCGGCTACGTGCAGCTGTCCGCCGATGGCCTGATGGCCGGGGCCGGCATGTACCATCTGGCCCCCGATCAGCTCGACCGGTACCGGCACGCAGTCGCCAGCGACCGAACCGGGGCGGAGTTGGAGATGGTCATCGCAACCCTCCAGCGGGCCCAGGTCGACGTACACGGCAGCGATCCGCTCAAGACGGTGCCGAGGGGCTATCCGAAGGACCACCCCCGGGCCGGCCTCCTCCGCAACAAGGGCCTGGTTGCGATGAAGCAGTGGCCGGTGGCGGCCTGGCTGGGCACGGCCCGCGCCGAAACCCGGATCGCCGACCTGTTGCGGTCGACGAGGCCGTTGTGCGGCTGGCTCGACGACCATGTCGGTCCCACGACCCTGCCACCAGCACGGGTCGCTAAGCGCTGACGAACCGCTCCAGGGACTGAGTCAGCCGCCGGATACCCTTAACCGCATGGCAGAGCAGTACAACCCCCAGGCCGTGGAAGCCAAATGGCAACAACGCTGGGCCGAACAAGGCGCCTACGAGGTCGACAACGACGACCCCCGGCCCTCCTCCTACGTGCTCTGCATGTACCCCTATCCCAGTGGACCGGCCCACCAGGGCCACATCCGCAACTACACCTTCGGTGACCTGCTCGTCCGTCAGCGGACCATGCAGGGGCGTGCCGTGCTCAGCCCGATCGGGTTCGACAGCTTCGGCCTGCCGGCGGAGAACGCCGCCATCAAGACGGGAATCCACCCGCGGCGCTTTACCGAGGCTCGCATCGAGGAGCTGAAGTCCAGTCTCAAACGGCTCGGGGCCAGCTACGACTGGCGGCGCGAGGTCCGCAGCCACGATCCCCTCTACATGCGGTGGAACCAGCTCATCTTCCTACGCTTTCTGGAAGCGGGGCTGGCCTACCGCAAGAACGCGCCGGTCAACTGGTGCCCCGGTTGCCACACCGTCCTGGCCAACGAGCAGGTGCTCCCCGACGGCACCTGTGAACGCAGCGGCGATCTGGTGATCCGCCGTGATCTGGAGCAGTGGTTTTTCCGTATCACCGCCTACGCCGACGAGCTGCTGGACGCCCTGGACGACCTCGACTGGCCGGAGCGGGTCAAAACCATGCAACGTAACTGGATCGGTCGATCGGATGGCGCCGAATTCGACCTGGAGGTCGAGGGCTCCGTGGACACGATCCGGGTGTTCACCACTCGACCCGACACCTCTTTCGGCATGACCTTCGTGGTGCTGGCGCCGGAACATCCGCTCGTTGCCAAGGTAACGACCGCCGACCGTCGCGACGAGGTGGCCACTTTCGTCGAGCGGGTTCGCGGCGAGTCGGACATCGAACGGCAGTCGTCCGAAGGCGACCTCGACAAGCGCGGCGTGTTCACGGGCAGCTACGCCATCAACCCCTTCAACGGGCGCCGGCTGCCCATCTACCTGGCTGACTACGTCCTTATGACCTACGGCACGGGGGCCATCATGGCGGTGCCTGCCGAGGACCAACGGGACTGGGATTTTGCCACTGCCTATGGACTGGAAATCATCCGCACCGTCGAACCCCCGCCCGACTGGGAGGGCGAGGCCTATACCGGCGAGGGGCCCCGCATCAACAGCGACTGGCTCAACGGCCTCACCGACACCGCCCAGGCCAAGGCCCGGGCTACGGAGTGGCTGATAGAGCGGGGTAGGGGCGAGCCCAAGGTCAACTACCGTCTCCGGGACTGGCTGCTATCCCGCCAGCGCTACTGGGGCTGCCCCATTCCCGTGGTGCACTGCCCCGACCACGGCATCGTTGCGGTCCCCGAGGATCAACTGCCCGTTTTGCTGCCCGACGACGTCGAGTTCCGTCCCACCGGCGAGTCGCCGCTGCGCTACCACGCCGGTTTCTTGCACACCACCTGTCCGAGGTGTGGGGGCCCCGCGGAACGCGAGACCGACACCATGGACACCTTCGTGGATTCGTCGTGGTACTTCGAACGCTTCTGCGATCCCTGGGACACGGCGGCGCCCATCGACAAGCTGGCGGCCGTGCGATGGATGCCGGTTGATCAGTACATCGGGGGCATCGAGCACGCCATCCTGCACCTGCTGTATGCCCGCTTCTACACCCGGGCACTGGCCGATGTCGGCCTCGGCCCGCCCGGGATCCGCGAGCCATTCGCTCGCCTCTTCACCCAGGGCATGATCACCCTGGACGGCGCCAAGATGTCCAAGTCGAGGGGCAATCTGATCGCGCCCGAGCACTACTTCGCCACCGTGGGTGCCGATTCCCTGCGGCTCTTTCATCTCTTTGTCGGGCCGCCGGCGGACGACTTCGATTGGAGCGCGCAGAGCGACCAGATGATGGAGGGATGTCATCGCTTTCTGGGGCGGGTGTGGCGGCTGGCGACCGGTGGACTAGACCGGGTGACGCCGGTCGAACGCCAGCCCACCGCGGCGGATAGGGATTTGGAGAAAGAGACCCACCGTCTGATTGACCGGGTCAGTCGTGACTTCGAGCGCTGGTCGTACAACACGGCGGTCGCCGCCGCCATGGAGTTCGTGAACACCGTGTACCGGTATGTGCAGTCTCCCGAGGGCGCCCGGGGCCAGACGGTCGACTTCGCCACGGATTCGCTTTTGCTGCTGCTGGCGCCCATGGCGCCGCACGTGACTGCGGAACTTTGGGAGCGTCGCCACGGAGACGACAGCAACGTGCACGCCCAGGCCTGGCCGGTTGCCGATCCGGAGCAAGTGAAGCTGGAGACGGTCACCATGGTGGTGCAGGTCAACGGCAAGGTGCGCGATCGCGTGGAGGTCGACGCCGGCATCACCGAGGAGGAGGCGACCACCGTCGCTCTGGCCCTCCCGAAGGTGGTGGAGGCGCTGGCTGGGCGCCCGCCGAGCCGGGTCGTCGCTCGCCCGCCGCGACTGGTCAACGCGGTGGTGTGACGTCCTCGGGGCTGTCGAGCAGGACGCTTCGGTCGACCTGAGCCGACGAAGGCCTGTCGGGAGTCTTTCCGCGTCCCCTTCCGGGCGTCAAGCAGGCTGATCGTGGCGCGGCGGGGCGTCCTTTCCCGTCTCTGAGGCAGCCCGAACTAGCCCTGCCCGCGCAGGAACCGCTCCAGCTCGGCGGCCAATTCTTCGCCCGATGGCAAGTCGCCGAACGCCGTGGCGCCCAAGCCTTCCTCGCGGTCTATCTGGGATTCCAGTTGGCGGACCAGGGCGGCGTGCTCGTCGCTCTGGGCGATCAGCTGCTCGATCTGCTGATGCGTAGCGGCGGCGGCCGAGTGCAAGCCAGAGGTGTCGACCTCGAGCTCCGCCATGCGAGCCAGCCCTTCGAGCAGTGCGGCCGACGCGGCCGGGTAGGGCATGGCGGCGGCGTAGTGGGGGACGCGAGCCCACAGCCCCACCGCGGGGATGTGGGCCTCGCCGAACGCGAACTCCAGGACCCCCTGGATCCCTGACGGAACATCGATACTGGCCGGCAGGAAGCCGACCTTGGCGGCCAGATCGGCCTCGGTCGAGGTGCCGACCAGCCGAACCGGCCGGGTGTGGGGGACCGGGGCGGGGAACGCGCCGAGCCCGACCACGAGCTCCACCTCGAGGCGAGAGGCCAGCTGGACGACCTCGGACACGAAGCCGTGCCAGCGCATGTCGGGCTCCGGGCCGGCCAAGATGAGGACGCTGCGGCCGGTCCGGTTGGTTGCGGCCAGCAAACGGATGGTGGCCCAGCGCAACTCGGTGTCGACACCGTTGACGATCCGCAGGGTCGGACGCCGGGCCCGGAAATCGATGAGGGCGTCATCGTCAAAGGTGGCCAGCTGGTCGTGGGGCATGGCGGTCAGAAGGGAGGCCGTGGCGGTACCGGCGGCCAGACCGGCGTCCACCCAACCCTCCATGGCTACCACCAGCACGGGACGCTCAAGCGTGGGCCAGTCGTGGATTGTGGCGAGTTCGGTCATGGCATTTCAGTCCTTATGATGACTGGCCAGCCGCGGCTTGGCGGGCCTGCGCTCCGAGCCAGGCGATGGAGTCGGGATAGACGCTGAAATCGAAGCCGTCATCACCCATGGCACCGGCGACATATCGGGAGTACACGCCCTCCAGGATGCACGCCAACTTCCAGTAAGCGAACGCCAGGTAAAAGTCGAGCTGGCTGAGGTCGCGACCGGTCGCCGCTCCGTACCGCTTCTGGAGGTCGGCCCGGGACGGAAATCCCGGAACCCGGGTCGGCGAATGCCCGAGCGCCGAGTACTCACCGGGCTCGGGCCAGTACACCAGCAGTTGGCCCAGGTCGGCAAGCGGGTCTCCAAGCGTACAGAGCTCCCAATCGAGGACAGCCAGCATGTCCCCGGCGGTGCTGACGATGCAGTTGTCGAGCCGGTAGTCGCCGTGGACCACGGTGGCCGCGCCTTGTTCAGGAATGCCGGCGGAGAGCCGATCGTGCACCGCGTCGATGTCCGGGTTGACCGCCCCGCCCCGGGAATCGCGCGCCGCCTGGTAGTTCGCATACCAGCGCCGCAGCTGCCGGGCGATGTAGCCCTCTCTGCGCCCCAGGTCGCCCAACCCGACGGCGTCGGGGTCGACGGCGTGGATCTGGGCCAGGGTGTCGATCAGGGCCAAGCCAGCGTGGTGGCGGGCCGCCGCATCAAGAGATTCCTGGGCCTCCTCCTCGCCGCGGGCGATCACGCCATCGACGAAACCCATCACATAGAAGGGGGCCCCGTTGACCGCTTCATCGAGGCACAACCCGAGGGCGGGCGGGACCGGAACCCCGGCAGGCCCGAGGGCGGCAATGATGGTGTGCTCCCGTCGCATGTCGTGCGCGGTCGGCAGCACGTGGCTAACCGGCGGGCGTCGCAGGACGTACCGGGCGCCGGTCGCGTCCCGGACCTCGAACGTGAGGTTGCTCCGCCCGCCCGCAACGCGGTGAAACTCCAATGGCAGAGTCACGCCGGGAATGTTCTGCCGGAACCAGGCGCTTACCCTTTTGGGGTCGATGCCCGTAGGGGCGCCGGTACCCTGGGAGGCCGGAGCCGAGGGGTTGCTCATGCCCGCAACCTAGACCGGTGGCGGCGCTTCCCCCCACTTGTCGCCAATAACTCGAACCGCTTACCAACCGCAAGGATGCCAATGGCCATAGATGTAACGGACGCCACCTTTGAGACCGACGTGCTGGACGAGTCCACCCAAACGACCGTGGTTGTCGATCTGTGGGCCTCGTGGTGTGGTCCCTGCCGGGTTCTTGGACCGATCCTGGAGAAGGTGGTCGGCGAAACTCCCGGCGTGGACTTGGTGAAGGTTGACGTCGACGCCAACCCCCGTACCGCGGCCACGTTCCGCGTCCAGTCCATTCCGGCGGTGTATGCCATTCGCGATCGCAAGGTCGTCGATAGCTTCGTCGGCGCCCTGCCTGAGCCGGCGGTGCGCCAGTGGGTCGGGAGCCTGGCACCCGCCCCAACCGAGGTGGACCGCCTGATCGCAGCGGGGGACGAGTCGTCGTTGCGCCGGGCCGTGGAACTCGAGCCCGGCAATGAGCGCGCCGTTCTCACCCTGACCAGCTACCTGGTCGACCTGGGCACCGAGCCGGCTCGGGAGGAGGCGCTGACGCTTCTGGCCCGGCTGCCCGAGACAGCCGAGACCCGCCATCTGGCGGCCCAGGCCCGCCTCGGCGACACGTATGCGACCAACGGGAACGGACTCGCGGCGGACGGTGAGGTCGAAACCAAGCTCGACGATCTCCTCGAGCGGGTGCGCGACGACGAAACCGCCCGCCAGGAGTTCCTCGACCTGCTCGAGGTATTGGGTCCCGACGATCCCCGCACCGCGACTTACCGCAAAGCGTTGACGGCTCGGTTGTTTTAGGGTTTCGAAGCAGGTCTTTGCGGCGCCGATCTGTCGGTTCCGGTCCAGCTGCCTCTCCGTCGCTGGCTCCAGGTAGCGTCGGCGACCGTGCAGCTCGAGCTCGGAACGCGGAGTTATGACCTCACCACGCGGTCACTCGTGATGGGCATTCTCAACCGCACCCCGGATTCGTTCTACGACCGAGGCCGGTACTGGGACCTGGACGCCTTCTACGCCCAGGCCGCTCGCCTGGTAGCAGACGGGGCCGACCTGCTGGACGTCGGTGGTGTCAAAGCGGGTCCTGGTCCCGAGGTGAGCGAAACCGAGGAGTTAGATCGCGTCGTCCCGGTGATCGCCGCCCTCCACGACCGCTTCGACGTGGCCCTTTCGGTCGATACCTGGCGGGCGACGGTGGCCGCACACGCGTACCAGGCTGGCGCGGTGATCGGCAATGACATCAGCGGGTTCGCCGATCCGGCGTACCTTGGGGTTGCGGCTGCGGCCCGGGCGGGCGTTGTCGCAACCCATATCCGGCTGGGCCCGCGCATTCCCGATCCGGACCCGGAGTATGACGACGTCGTCGAGGAAGTCGCCCGCTTCCTTGCCGACCGGGCGGACCAGGCCCGCCGCGCCGGCATCCCGGACAGCCGGATCATCCTTGACGCTGGCCTCGACCTGGGGAAGAACCCTCGACAGTCGACCGCGCTGCTGCGCCAATCTGACCGTCTGACTGCCCTGGGATGGCCGATGCTCCTCTCGGCGTCCAATAAGCCGTTCCTCGGTGTCCTGTTCGGTCTCGGACCGGGCGACCGGGCCGGGGCGACCATGGCTGCGCACGCCCTGGGTGTGAGCCTGGGATGCCGGATCTTCGCGCGCCCACGATGTGCGGGCGGCCCGCCGGGTGGCGGATACCCTCGCCGCCGTCATGGAGGCCGACAGATGAGCACCGGTGGTCCTGGTCGAGCCCGGGCCGAACCCCTGGAGACCGTGCCAATACGACCGGGGACAGCCGCGACGACTGCAGGCGCCACGTCGGCAGGCTCGCCCGTCATACTGGTGGACGGCGATGACCCGACCCTGATCGGCGAAGCAGTGAGCCAGCTCGTTGACGACCTAGTCGGTCCCGGCACCCGCGATCTCGTCGTCGAGGATCACCGGGGCGAGGAGGTGGACCTCGCCACCGTGGCGGAGAGCTGTGCGACCGCACCGTTTCTGTCTGACCGTCGCGTCGTGATCGTCCGCGATGTCGGCCGCTTTTCCACTGACGAAGTGGGGCCCCTGTTGTCGTACCTCGAGGACCCCCTAGCCAGCACGGTGCTGGTCCTCGCCGGCGGCGGCGGGACGGTGGCGCCTCGATTGGTGGCCGCGGCCAAGAGCAAGGGGCGGGTGCTGTCAACCAAGGTGGGTGCTCGCGACGCCCATGAATGGGTCCGGGGCCGAATGCGGGCCGCGTTGGTGCGGCTGGACCCCGACGCTGAGGGCCTGGTCGAGGCCCACCTAGGCCAAGACATCAATCGGGTGGGTGCACTGCTGGAAGTGCTCACGGCTGCCTACGGACCCGGCGCTCGGCTGAGCGTCGCCGAGGTGGAGCCCTATCTGGGCGAAGCCGGCGCGGTGGCGCCCTGGGACCTGACTGACGCCATCGATAGTGGCCGGACCGAGGACGCGCTCACCGCGCTCCAGCGCCTCCTGGTCGGCGGGGACCGCCATCCGCTGGTCGTTCTCGCCGTCTTACATCGGCACGTCCAATCACTGCTGCGGGTAGACGATCCGGCCATTGCCAGCGAGGCGCAAGCTGCTGCCGCCATGGGCATAGGCAAAGGCCGCAGCACATTCCCGGCCAAGAAGGCCCTGGGCACCGCCCGACGTTGGGGGTCGGCTCGGATCGAAACGGCCATCGGGCTGGTGGCCGACGCCGAACTGGACCTCAAAGGTGCCAGCGGTTGCCCGGAACACGTCGTCCTGGAGGTGCTGGTAGCCCGCATGTGTCGGTTAGGTCGAACCTCCGCAGGCAGCGGTGCCCCCACCCGGCGTCGCGGCCATTAGCCGCATGGAGCTCTCTGATCCTGGCCTCGTGTGTACTGCTGGGAGCTCAGGACCAGATTCGGGAATGGCTGTGGCTTTCCGGGGCGCCCCGGGCCTCAGGCCGGGAGCCCAGGAGGGGCCGGGCCCGGCGGGGGGGCAGATCCCGCTGGGCCCGGGCCCATGGCACCGTCGACGGGGACGATCGATTGCCATCGATCCCGCCATGTTACGCCACGTGGTCGTGCGGGTCGGAATTGTGGTCGCCGTCGTCGTTTGGCTGTCGAGACACCTCTGACGTCGATCGATGGCCAAAGCGGATGTCAGAGCGGGGCGCGAACGGTGTTCGGTCAGCCCACACGCCGAACAGCCACGGTATCGATTGATACCTGTGGGGCTGCAGAGAAAAGACCGGCGCAATGGCCGACCCAATCAAGTGGGACGACCGGATTCCCGTATTTTCTATGCGGAGTTCATCCTCTTGACCGGTTGATGGAAGCCGAGGATCGACCGGTCGGCGCTAGTGGGCGCAGACGGCTGGCCATTTGTGAGCTGTCTTGATGGCTGTTTGCCCGTCGATTAAGCGACAATAATGCGTTCCCGACTGCCCAGTCCAATTCGACCGTTCGACACGGTGCCGCCGTATGTTGTGGAACGATGCAAACTCGCTTTCGACGTGTGGCAGCAACGCCAAGGCAGCCTAGGGCTCGTAGACATGCGTCCGGGCTTACTGTCACACGCTTCCGAAGAGAGAAGCGTGTGGCTAGCGTGGCGCCAACCGCCGGCGGCCATCTTCGCCTTCAATCACGAGGTAGACGGAGAGCACTAAATCGCCTCGTTGCGGGACCCGAAAACCGCGGCACTTGTCGATCACATCGGCACGGTTTTTCCAAAACGACGGCGGCCAGGTGTGATCGAGCAACCAGTCGCTAGGTCTTTGTCTTAAATGGGGTGAAGCCTAATGAGCTTCGCCAGGCTCATTAGGCTTCACCCTCCCTTGCTGCCCTCTCACATCGGGGCCTGTGCGTGCCGGCCCACTTAGCTGCCGGGGGCAGCCGCAGCTCGGCGACTATTCCGGTGCACCCGCCGTCTGAACCCGCAGCATCTCGTCCACGATGCCGGCAGCCCGCAACTCGTTGATCCGACGCAACCGCACGTAGCGGGATGACGAGAAATCGTCATACGTCAACTGGTTTTCGGTGTAGGCGCGGACCAGCTCCTCGACGCCACCCTGCACTGTCCACATCAGGCGCAAATCCGGGAAGGTGTCGTGGAGCTTGGAGAAGTCGACCCGGTAGTTGCGCAGATCAGGCCCGGCCCCCTCAGCAAAGGACAGTTTCGATCCTGGTACAGCGGCCTTGACCATTTCGGCGATGTCACGCACCTGGACATTGTCGTGGGCGCGGCCGACGTTGAATGCCTGGTTGTGCACCAGTTGGCGCGGTGCTTCGAGCGCGGCGAGAAAAGCGCGGCAAATGTCCTCGACGTGCACCAGGGGGCGCCACGGTGACCCGTCGCTTTCCAGGCGAACTTCACCGGTCGTCATGGCCACGGCCGTCAGATTGTTGACGACGATGTCGAGGCGGAGGCGCGGCGAGGCCCCATAGGCGGTGGCATTCCGGAGATAGGTTGGGCTGAACCCGTCGTCCGCCAACTGTGAGAGATCTCGTTCGGCCATGACTTTCGTCTCGCCATACGGCGTGACCGGAAACAGATCGGCGTCCTCAGTTACGCCGCTGGAGCCAGCCGCGCCATACAAGCTGCAGGACGAGGCGAAGACAAAGCGGTCGATGCCCGCCTCTTTGGCGGCCCGAGCCAGACAGAGCGTGCCGTCGAGATTCACGGAGTACGTCGTGGCGGGATTGAGGTGCCCGAGCGGATCGTTCGACAAGGCCGCCAGGCAGGCCACGGCATCATAACCGGCCAGATAGCCGGGGTCGGCGTCCCTGATGTCGAGCAACGGACGGCCGGCGACGTCCTCCGGCGGCCGGCCGAAGTCGCAGCCTTCGTAGAGGCCGCTGTCCAAACCGTCGACCTCATGTCCGGCTGCGCGCAGAAACGGGACCAGGACGGCCCCGATATAGCCACGATCGCCTGCAACGAGGACCCGCATCGGCAACCCCTGCCTTCCTTGGTTTCCTGGGACGCGGTCGACCACCGCGCCGGTGAGTAGGAGCGCCCGGGCGTCTGGTTGATACACCGGCCCAGAAGGGGTGCCGTGGGCTCTGGCGCGGGTCCACGTCGGGCAACTACGGAGGTACCGGTTGCTCTCGAAGGGCCGAATCGGCCGAATCGGCCGAAACCTCTCAATGCAACCCCGGTTTTGGTGATGCGGCGAGGCCCGACGTCGGACGCCACCCGATACCTGAAGCCACCCGAATCTGAAGCCACCCGATGTCTGAAGTCAATTGACCGGAAGTTGTTGGATTTTGGTGCCTGTTTGGATAGGGGCCAGACAAGATCAAGCCCTGTCGAAGCACAACAAAGAAGGGCGAGTTGGCGATGAGTACAAGGTGCGTCGAGGCGAAACTCCTCCCGTGTCAAGCCGGAGGTAGGGCGTAGTGGCGGTGTCGCTTTCCGGGGCGACTGCATCCGACGCGGAGAACATCGGCAGCGGGCCATCCGAGCCGGTCGAGGCGTCTCCCCGCCCTGAGAGCTCTGAGGTTGCCAGATTGGTGGAAGCCGCGGCAGCAGGCAACCGCGGCGCTTGGGACGCCCTGGTGGATCGGTTCGCGCCCACTGTTTGGGCGGTCGCCCGGGGCCATCGGCTATCACCGGTTGACGCAGCCGACGTATCGCAGACGACCTGGCTCCGTCTGGTAGAGAACCTGCATCGCATCCGACAGCCGGAGCGGGTGGGTGCCTGGCTGGCCGTCACCGCTCGCCGGGAATCGCTGCGGGTGCTGCGTGTGGGCTCCCGCCAGACCCCGACCGGTCACGACTTTGATGTCATGCCCGAGCCGGTTCCGGCCACACCACCGGACCACGCCGTGGCCACCCGAGAATGGGCGACCGTGGTATCGGACCTGGTGGACCAGCTCCCTACCAGGTCTCAGCTGCTGCTGCGGCTACTCAGTGCCGACTCGCCGCTCAGCTACCGGGATATCAGTGAAGCCCTGGGCATGCCGATCGGCAGCATCGGGCCGACACGCGCCCGAGCCCTCGAGCAACTCAAGCGGTTGGCCGTCAAGGCGGGGATCAAGGCCGAGGACGTGTTCGTGTGATGGGTGCCTTCCGGCGCCTCCGGCCATGGTGGACAGTCACCGGTTCCAGGGACCGGTGTCCCAATGCATGTATTTAACCGGTCGGTGGCGCCTCTTAGTCGTGCGAGACCTCTCGCCTTGGGGGCGCAGGTATCGGCATACGAAGTGACCGCTCAGGGCCCGGAGATCACATTGCCTCACATCCAAGTCACCCCTTCGATCGCCCGGCTAGCCACCGCTGCCCTTCCAGCTCCGTTGAGAGGAGATGTCACATGGTCGGCGTAGACCGGTGGCCCGACCAGGCGTTCAGCGCCGAGGAATTCGAAGACCCCGCTGTCGATCCGGAACCTCCGGTCAGTATTCGATCGCTGAAGACTGCCCTCAAGCGCCGGCGGCGTTTGTGGCTCACGATGGCATTGGCCGGGCTCGTCCTCGGTGCGGCCCTTCATGTCCTTCTGCCGAGCAAGGTGACTGCTGTCTCGAAGCTCTATCTGGTCGAGTCGGCTTCCGTCGACCCGACCACGGCCATCACCAACGATCTCAGCCTGCTCCAAACGAGAAAAGTGGCGCAAACCGCGGCAGGAATCCTTCATCTTGACCCAAACGGGTCGCTGATCAGTTACAAAAGCTCAGCTGAAGGCACCTCAATCGTGTTGATCAAGGTGAGTGCTGGCTCTGCTGCCACGGCGGTGGCTTGGAACAACGCGCTGGCTCAGGCGTTCCTTCAGGTTCGTGCCCAACTCATGAGTGAGGTCACGAACAGCGATGTGGCGGCCCTCCACGGTGAGATCCAGTCGTTACAGAGCAACATGCAGCAGCTTTCGACCGCTTCGTCCAAGGCCGCGGTGAATCAGCAGAACCTTGACCAGGCCCAAATCAATTCTCAATCACCAAATCTTTCAAGCACAAGGCGGTCAGGTCTCTTCCGCCAAGAACAGCACTGTTCTCGATTCGGCCTATGTCAGCGTGGCGTCGGCCAAGAAGACGGCCATCAAGGATGGGCTCACTGGACTGGTTGCCGGGCTCGCCCTGGGGATGGCCATTGTGATCATCGGAGAGCTGTTGTCGGATCGGGTGCGCACCCGGGCCGGATGTCGCCTCAGCTCTAGGCGCTCCCGTGGACTTGAGCGTAGGACGACTCTCGTGATGCGCCGCTGGCGGTCTGCACGCCTGCGCTGGCGGCTGAGCCGACCCACGCCCGCGCTGCGAATGGTCGTCAGCCGGCTGAGAGCCTATTTGGAAACTGCTCCCGGCGCCGCTCTGGCGCTGGTCGAGGTGGAATGTGCCGACGTGGCGCTGGTTGCCGTCGCCGCCCTCGGCAATCAATTAGCCGTGGAAGGCCAGCGGGTGCTCCTGGCCGATGTCGCCAAGGACCGCCCCTTGGCGGCTCTTCTGGGCGGTGGGGGAGCAGGCGGAACGATCCGCACCGTCTCATTGAACGGTCGCGACGTCGGCTTGTTCGTGGCACCCGACGACCCCACCGAGATGGCGGACAAGGAAGTGGGCGAGGACGCCGACGTCATCTTGATCCTGGCGACCGTCGATCCAGCCTTCGGAGCCGACCACATTGCGGCCTGGGCGAGCGACGCCGTCGTGATGGTCAGATCCGGAGCGGCCGATCTGGCCCGGATCGACGGAGTTGGGCACCAACTCCGTGATGCCCGCATGATCATTCGGTCCGGGCTGCTCATCGACACCGACCCTGACGACCACAGTTCTGGCGTGCCGGCGGCCTTCGCACACGCTCCTGACCCGTCAGACTTCTTGATCGAATCGCTCAAGGCCAAGCGGCCCTAACCGCTCCGCCGACGAGGGTCAGCGGGCCGGGGTCAAGGCGTTCCTGAACTCGGTCGGTCCCGATCACCCAACTGCCGCTTCGCTCCGGCGGCCCCCGTAGCCTCGACGCCCGGTTGGCGGCATCGGCTTGGCCATGCAGGTGGTCCGAGGCCTAGGTCTGCCGCCCGGCGGGTCTGTGGCTGGAAGCGCCTCAGCCCGGTCGGGGTGGGGAGCAATGAGCGCAGGAGAGACCGGTAGTGAGGAGAGACCGGATTAGCCCCCGGCTCAACCTTCCCGTTCAACTGACCGAAGCTATTGGTTTAGCCGCCCGTGGCCCTGAGCGTGGTTGCGGAACGGATGCTCGGTGGGGTCCCCAATCAGCTCACAGGTTGCCGGGATGTCAGAGCTTCGATTGTCCGTCTGGGGCCGACGAGCACAGCTGATCTGATCGTCACGTCAGTCTGGCGCAGCCGCCGGCGAACCGCGTCGATCCAGGTCGCACTGACCCGGCGACCGGCACGGACCATCACGACCGCATCGCTAGCCCAGGCCGCGATGTGCTCGGCTCCGACAGCCGGGTCAACGGTCGCCAGGATCAGGATGGCGTCTGCGTCTGCGCCGGCCTCCTCGTCTGCCATCTGGGCCGGGTTGTCGGGGGCGACGAACAGGTCACCGGTTGCCCGTCCACCCAGACGGTGCGGACCACCCCCGCTGGCCCGTCGTCTCCGAGGAGCGCGGCAAGAGGTCGGCCGTCGGCGGCGTCGGCCATGAGCAGCCTCCTGCCCTCCGACGCCATGGAGCGAGCCAGAGCGGCAATTACCAGGGCGGCCGGCTCGGCGGCGTTGATTTCGACGAGCGCCAGGGCGGCGCTTCCCGTCGATTCGAAGGTGGGCTCTCAGCTGGCGTTCCACCAACGTAAGGCCGCGGTGGGTCGTTTCAAACGTCTGCGCAGCGCGGCCACCTTCAACAAGGAGATGCCGGCAGGGGGGCCCGGTCAGCTGCGGCGCGGTCGACGGGGGCGGTGCCTCGCTCGGACTCCCGCTGGGAGTCTCCACGCTGCGCAGCATGGGCCGGTCCGCCTCCGAGCGGCGCACCACGTGCTGATGCCAACGCACGCTGGTGGCGGCCGCCACGTAGGTGGCGATGGTAGCGAACGCCGCGCCAGTCACCCCGAAGCGCAGCGTCAACACGGCCCCGGCGGACAACGAGACAACCAGGGTCGCGACCTGGGTGTAGAAGATCCGATGGGCATTGCGGGTCTGCTTCAATACCAGCACGGGCCCGACCGAGAAGCCCAGGAAAACGTAGGCCACCGCCATCAGCACCGCCACCCTTCCAAGTGGGCGAATTGCGGCCCGTAGATTCTCGACAGGAGAGCGCGGCCCCAGACCAGTACTACCAGGGCGCCTGCCACAAAGCTCAAGACGCCCGCCGCCGTCACGACCCGCGACACGTTGACGAGGCCCTTCCAGCCCTTCTGGGCGTGGGCGTTGCTCGCCTCCGGGAGTCCGATGCTCCCGCCGGCCTGTACCAGCACGCCCGCTGGCCCGGCGACAAGGGCCTGGGCTGCTTTCAGCCCACCGAGCCCGGCCGGACCAAGGATAGCTCCGGCGACGTACAGGTACGCCTGGCTGGAACCCCAGCCGGTCAAGGAGTTTCCCGCCAGCCACTTACTCATCCCCCAGCGACTGGTTATCAGGCTCAGCCCACCGCGGAGCGTGGGGATCACCCGGTACTGAAAGAGACCGTAGATCCCACCGGCGAAGCCTCCGAGGCCCCAGGCCATGATCACGGCCGCAATCGAATGCACGTGAGCCACGAAAATGGCGGCAAATCCGGCAGCCTGCACGCAGTTGAACACCGTGTCGTTGGCCAAGGCCCGGCCCGGTTGCTGGCGCATGAAACTCACATTCCGCCAATAGTCCTGCAGAAGAAGGAGTGGCAGCCACGGAGCCAGAGACAGTATTGCCGTCGCGAACGTGTGGGCGTGGGCGAGGAGCAGGACCCCGCCGACGAGCCCGAACACCACGGCCGCCGCCGAGCCAAGCAACACCTCGGCCGCGAAACCCCGCTGGATGCCACGGGTCCCTTGCGTGCGAACGTCACCCTCGATAGCCATCGGATCGGTGATCAGGGCGCGGTGGATGTCGGTGAGCACAACCCAGGCCATGTAGGCGAAGGCGAAGGCGCCCAGACCGGCCGCGCCGGCTACCCGGGCGACGGCCACGCCCACCGCGAAGTTGGACGCCGACGACAAAGACTGATCGAGGAGCGTCGTGGCGGCCCGACGGCTGCCCGAGACCGTCGCCGTCACAGTCGTCGTCGGCTCGCTGGCGCCGGTATCGGAGACCGGCGCCGGCCGAGCTGGCAGTCTCAACGCCATGGGCACGGGGCCGTACTTGAGCTGCTCGTCATCGGTCCGACCCCGGTCTCCTGGCCCCGGTCAGCGCGCCCGACCGGGGAGGAGATCAGACCCAGAGGGCGCGACAAACGGCGAAACACTCCGGTATGAGCCACGACAGGCGGCACTAGATACATGGAGACTGTCTCCAGGGCTGTCGGCTACTGGGCAGTGACCGAGAAGCTGTTCATCTGGAATGGCTCGTTCTGCCCGCCGGTGGAGCAGATCTCCCGGGCGACGTTTGGACTCCGCTCGGGGTCGCTGGATGTAGGGACGGCAGCTAGGTCTGGTTCCAGGTGAAGTTGTTGACGGCGAAGGTCTGGCTGGTGCCTTCGGTGTCGCAAATCTCGAACCCGAAGGAGCCGCCCGTCCAGTTGGAGTTGGCGGGAAGGAACCCGTTCTGTTCCATGTACTCCAACATGGCCTGCACGTTGACCGAGCCGCTGGCTTCGTTGTACGGGTTCGGGCTGGCATCGGAGGGCCCGATCTTCCACACGCGCTCCGACCCGAACACGCACAGATGCCACGGCACTCCGCTAAAGGTGGTTTCGGCGGAGGCGGTGCAGTTGTAGTCGGAGTTGGCGGTGATGTCCGGCTGGATCATCACCTCGTCGTTCCAGTTGTTGAACCACAGGTCGTAGCCGGCCCAGGCGGCGACCTTGGTGTTGTCGGTCGGCATCGTCACGTTCCAGCTCGAGGTGATCGGTGTGCTGTCAACGGTCGGCCCGACGTTGTTGCCGGTCTCGGAAGCCCACCCGGTGTTGCTGTACGACTGGACCCCGCCGAAACCGGTGTTGACGTTGACGGTGGTGGACCAGTCGTTGGGGGCGTGGCTGGTGAGCGTGAAGTTGTAGTCGGGGTTGTCGGTCCACACGTTGGCGCCGACCCACGGCCCGGACGTGATGCCGGTGATGTAGGAGACCGAGTTGTAGTTGCACTGGCCGCCGTCGCCGCCGTTGCTGTTGTTCGTGATCACGCAGGCCGTGCCACCGGACGGAGCGGTGGCCGTGGTGGTGGTGGAGCTCGGGAGGAGTGCACCGTAGGACCAGATCTGGTGACCCGAGTTGACGACCCACGGGTCGCCTTTCGGGCCGACGGCGATTCGGCTGGCGGCGCCGGGTGCGGCCGCCCAGTTGGTGCCGGTCCAGTGCCAGATGCCGAACCCTCCGGGTAGGGGGTTGACGCCAATCGCCCAGGTCGACCCGTTGGCGCCTACGCCGATGTCGTGGGCTGCGCCGGGGAGTGGCGTCCAACCGGCGCCGGTCCAGTGGTAGATGCGGCCGAGGGAGTTGGCGACCCACGGGTCGCCTTTCGGGCCGACGGCGATTCGGGTGGCGGCGCCGGGTGCGGCCGCCCAGTTGGTGCCGGTCCAGTGCCAGATGCCGAACCCTCCGGGTAGGGGGTTGACGCCAATCGCCCAGGTCGACCCGTTGGCGCCTACGCCGATGTCGCGGGCTGCGCCGGGGAGTGGCGTCCAACCGGCGCCGGTCCAGTGGTAGATGCGGCCGAGGGAGTTGGCGACCCACGGGTCGCCTGCCGGGCCGACGGCGATTCGGGTGGCGGCGCCGGGTGCGGCCGCCCAGTTGGTGCCGGTCCAGTGCCAGATGCCGAACCCTCCGGGTAGGGGGTTGACGCCAATCACCCAGGTCGACCCGTTGGCGCCTACGCCGATGTCGCTGGCCTCGCCCGGGCGGAGCGTGAAGCCCGAGGGTGCGGAAGCGCTAGCGAGGTTGGCCTCCACCGGCGACTGTCCTGCTTTGGGCGCCGTGCCCGAGGGCGCGGCGGCTTCCTGCAACGCCGCCACGCCCACGAGTCCGATCACGGCCGCGGTCGCAACTGCGGCCAACCTTCGAGCTCGCTGAGTCAACGTCTCTGCACCCCTCCTCGAAGGGCCCGCCACCCTTGCCCTGGGAGGCTGGCATCACCCGAGGCATGCTAGCAACGACCCTCTCAGCGCTGCCAAGGTGCAGTCCGCCCGGGCGACGTTTGGACCCCGCCCAGGGTCGCTGTTACGGGCGGTGACGACGCTGCAGGAAGTCGGCCGGGATGTAGGGACGGCAGCTAGGTCTGGTTCCAGGTGAAGTTGTTGACGGCGAAGGTCTGGCTGGTGCCTTCGGTGTCGCAAATCTCGAACCCGAAGGAGCCGCCCGTCCAGTTGGAGTTGGCGGGAAGGAACCCGTTCTGTTCCATGTACTCCAACATGGCCTGCACGTTGACCGAGCCGCTGGCTTCGTTGTACGGGTTCGGGCTGGCATCGGAGGGCCCGATCTTCCACCGCGCTCCGACCCGAACACGCACAGATGCCACGGCACTCCGCTAAAGGTGGTTTCGGCGGAGGCGGTGCAGTTGTAGTCGGAGTTGGCGGTGATGTCCGGCTGGATCATCACCTCGTCGTTCCAGTTGTTGAACCACAGGTCGTAGCCGGCCCAGGCGGCGACCTTGGTGTTGTCGGTCGGCATCGTCACGTTCCAGCTCGAGGTGATCGGTGTGCTGTCAACGGTCGGCCCGACGTTGTTGCCGGTCTCGGAACCCCACCCGGTGTTGCTGTACGACTGGACCCCGCCGAAACCGGTGTTGACGTTGACGGTGGTGGACCAGTCGTTGGGGGCGTGGCTGGTGAGCGTGAAGTTGTAGTCGGGGTTGTCGGTCCACACGTTGGCGCCGACCCACGGCCCGGACGTGATGCCGGTGATGTAGGAGACCGAGTTGTAGTTGCACTGGCCGCCGTCGCCGCCGCCGGTGGTGGTGGACCCGTTGTTGGTGGAGGAGATGGTGCAGGCGCTACCCCCGCTGGGGACAGCAGTGGTGGTGGTGGTCGGCGCCACCGTCGTGGTGGTGGTCGGCGCTACCGTGGTGGTGGTGGTGGGCGCACCGTGGTGGTGGTGGGGGCGCTGCGGTGGTGGTGGTCGGCGCTGCGGTGGTGGTGGTGGGGGCGATCGTGGTGGTGGTCGGCGCTGCGGTGGTGGTGGTGGGGGCGATCGTGGTGGTGGTCGGCGCCGCCGTCGTGGTAGTCGGGGCAACGGTCGTGGTGGTCGTGGGCGCCGCCGTGGTCGACACCGGAGGCGGCGTGGTGCAGGAGTGCGGGTGCCCGTGATGGCACGACGAGTAGCTGGGGAACCTCGCAGCGCGACGCGATGCGGTCAGATGCGCCACGCCCGTCGAGTTGGCTTGCGCCGTCACGGCACCGGAGAATCCCACGAACAGCAGGATCATCATGGCGAATCCGACGGAGCGCTTTCCTCGTTTCCGAATCAGACTTCGCATGGGACGTCGAGCCAATGACATGTGCCGCTCCTATCAAGGGCGAGTTATGGGGCCTTTGTCCGAAACGCGCCGGTACTTCGGGCAAAACACGTTCGCCCGATGTCGCCGAATGCATCCCTGGGCCCTCCGGGCGTTAGGGCAGGCCGAACTGACGCGCGCCTACTCCCGGCCGGATGACCCGGGACTTCAAAATATCCGTGTTAAGAAACGTCCACCCGAACAGAAAGAGAACAACAAAAAACGCCAACCGTGGCCGGAATGCCCCGATCGGCGTTTGATACCCATTATTGCCGATCAGGAGCCCGTGCCGTCAAGTCTTGTAGCCCACTTTTTTGGGCCCAACCGCCTGATGCGCTCGGTCGACATACGGACGATCGCCGCCGTCTCCGCTTTCCCAGCGGGCTCGAGGCCCGCCGTCACGCCGGGGCGACCCGTCCGGCTATCCGACCCGCCGGAGGACGGGTACGGCGCATGCCCTCGGGTTGGGTCGCCGCCGCGCCCCGGTTGCCACTGACGATTTTGTCCGGAATGCCGGGATCGTCGCTGCGCTGCAGACGGCCCATGCAAGGGATCACTTGCGCTTCGGGACTGTCACCGCATGTGAATGACGAAAGTCCGCAGTCCGTGTATCTGATAACCCCTTGCGGCCTCTAGTTGGGCGAAAGGTCCCTTGCCTACATGCCCAGACGCCGTGACTTCCAGCCGCTCCTACAGTGCACGCTTTCACCCCGCCGCGTTCCTTCCTCCCAGGACCCGGACGTGACCGGCAGCGGCGCGTCTCGGTTCCATGATAACGGGTTGACTCTGGACGCCAACGCTAAGGCAGTCGGAGCTTGACCTCGCTCGCTATCCCTGCACTCGATACGCAGGAGTCGCATTCGGATAAGTGCTTGCGCCGCGTCACACTGATCTGGGGCCTCCTCTTTCTCAACGCAATCGGTAGTGCGGGTAAGTCGATACTCCCGATCCCGCACCGCTTCGACCAGCTGATAACGCAGGGCGCTCTTCCGGTGGCGCTCCTGCTCGCCCTAACCATCAACCGCAAGCTGTTCATCCGTCCCAATTGGTTCCTCGGCCTCTTTAGCGTGCTCGCTGTCACTTCGGTGATGATGAGCATCCGATTCGTCAGTGTGGGCACCGCGTATCGAGGGTTCCGGTTGGCCGCGTTTGTTGCCATTCTCTGGCTGCTAACACCGTGGTGGCGCGATCGGGGGCTGGTGCTGCTGCGGAGCCAAATGGTCGTCTTGTACGCCATCCTCGGCTCTTTGGTGGTCGGTGCCGTGGTCGCACCAAGTAAGGCCTTCTCCCTGAACTATGGCAGTGCCCGTCTGGATGGTGTCATCTGGCCGCTGGCGGCCACCGCGGTCGGGCACTACATGGCCGAACTGGTGGGACTCACTGTCTTGCTGTGGTGGTGCGGAATGATCCGGCGCCGGCCTGCTCTCTGGTTGATCGGCTTGGGCTTCGCAGCCTTACTCGCCAGCCACACCCGTACGGCTTTGTTGGGCCTCATCGGGGGCCTTCTGGTCGCAGGACTGAGCCTCTTCTTGTCCAAGGGACGCGTCCGTCGGGCCTTCGCCATATCTTTCGTTGTGATCGTGGCAGTCGTCCTGCCGCTGTCGCCTCAGATCTCCTCCTGGCTGGCCCGGGGACAGGACACCCAGGCCATTCAGTCGCTGTCAGGTCGCACCAGCTATTGGCATCTCGTCCTATCAGCACCGCGTCCCGAGACCAACAAGATCTTCGGTTCCGGGATGACCAATGACGGTGTGATGAACCAGAATACTCCGGCGCTGAATGGCTTACCTATCGACAGTAGCTGGATCGCCACCTATCAAAATCAAGGAATTGTCGGCTGCATTATCGAAGGGATTATCTTTCTCCTTTTGATTTTAACGGCGCTCATGCGGCCCCGGGGTCCAACTCGCGCGCTGGCGCTCTTCTTGATCGTCTATTCTCTCATCTCCTCTTACACTGAGACAGGAATGGGCGAGGCCTCCCCACATCTTCTCGATCTCGCCTTGGCGGCTTCTCTCCTTGTCCCCCGCGCCGCTCTCGGTAGTTTGTCACCACTACGTAAAGGCTCTTTCGGAGCGAGCTAGCCAAGGTCGCCTTTGATCCGTTCGCGGAACCCAGCGGCGACTGGAAGGAAAAATCACCGTGCATACTTACGTAATCAACTTGGCCCGCTCCGTGGATCGACGCAAGCATATTATTGCTGAGCTGAGAAAGACAGGGCTCGATTACGAAATCGTACCGGCTATTGATGGTCGAGATTTGGACATGAATGACGCCTCACTGATCGACCCGGCAATGGCCGCAAAGTGTGTCTTCCCAGGGACGGTCGCCTGTCCACTGAGCCACCTTCTCGTCTACAAAAAGGTGATGGAGCAGGGAGAAAATGAGGCCTTGGTCCTCGAAGACGACATCACGTTGCCCGCTGATCTCGGCTCCATAGCCAACGACGTGGCGGGACATCTGACGGGTGCGGAAGTGGGCCTTCTCAACTTCGGTGGTTATCCCCCGGATCCACTTCAGCTTAGTCTTCAGGATTCGGTCGACCTGCCGTCCGACCGGCGGCTGGCGTTGCCCGTAGACGCTCGGCAGCTCGTGAATGCGGGCGCCTATGTGATTACCCGGGAAGCGTGCCAACGCATGCTGGAAAGTGCCCCGCCCGTTCGATCAACTGCCGACGCGTGGGGCTTCTTCTATGAGGAAGGGATCATCGATCGGGTTCGCTGCGTGCTACCTCAGCCCGTTCCCAAATGTCCGAAGTTCGAATCCACCATTGGGATGTATTCGCTCGGAAACGGTTTTAAGGCTCGCCTGGTTGGACCACTCGTGCGTCACAAGATCCCGGGCTTGCACCAGGTCATCCAGCATAGAAGGCAGCGCATCATGCGCCATTGGGACCGGTCCGAAGTCGGGGACCTCCCCTTCGTCTGCAAACCGTCCCGATTAGGGTAGAGCCGCCTGACGGGGACCTTGTTGTTACGTGGCCACGGTACCTTCGGCCCCTGACTTTCGGGGCCCGACTGATCAGGACGCAGTCACCGAATAGCTCGACATCTGAAGGGTCTCGTTCTGCCCGCCCGTGGAACAGATCTCCCAGCCGTTGCTGAACCCGGTCCACGTGGTGTGGCCGGGCAAATAGCCGTGGGCCTCCAGCCATTCGATCATGGCCAGGATGTCGACGCTCCCGCTCTGCTCGCTCGTCCGGTTGGCCTCGCTGTTTCCGAGTTTCCAGTCCAGTGTCGACCCGAACTCGCACAGGTGCCAGTTCTGCACCGGTACCCCGTTTGAGCCGCCAAACGTAGCGGTAGCCAACGAGTCGCAGTCGCCATTGTTGGCGAAGTCGTATTGGATCATGACCTCGTTGTGCCAGTTGTTGAACCACAGGTCGAACATGGCCCAGCCGGAGGTCTGGTGGGTCTTGTGCATGTCCTCGACGAACGAGCTCGTAAACCGGGAGTAGCTATCGACAGCCCCGGAGAAGTAGACCCCGCTGTTGGGGTAGGCGACCACTCCGGTGTTGCCGACCGGCATGTTTGCCACCACCTGGAAGTCATTGGGGCTGTCGGCGGACAAGGTTTGTTGCCAGCCGGGCACGGGACTCCACACGTTCTGGTCCACCCACGGGGCGCTGCTGGCGCCAGTGATCTGCGAGTTGGGGCCAAAGGGGCAATGGCCCTTGAGGGTGCTGGTCACGCAGGCCCATCGGGTCGAGGCGGGCACAGTCGTGGCCGGCGCAGTCGTGGGCGCCGACGCCACGGACTTGCCGGTGCCAAGGGTCCAGTTCGTTATCAACGCCGCTATTACCGTCAGGATGACTATCCCCAAAACGAGGTTCCGTTTCGCCTTCCTGGACAATCGATCGATCTGGAGTCCCGCCATCGGTGCAATCCCCTCACTCATCACGCCCTGTTCAGCGGGCTACTTGGTTCAGCTCCAGATGTCACGCACCGCGTTCAAGACCACCCGAGAACCCAGCCGGTCGATCTTCACCGGGAGCTCCCTCATGTCGCGGAGGCTATTGCGCACTGACTGCTGGTGCTCGATCGGGCAGATCACGAGCAGGAAACCGCCTCCGCCGGCGCCGGTCACCTTCGCACCGGTGGCGCCGGCAACCAGGGCGCGGTCGACCGCCTCGTCGATGGCGTCATTCGAAACGCCGGACGCCAGCATGCGCTTGGCTTCCCACCCTTGGCGAAGGGCTTTGCCAACCGCGTCCATGTCACCGTTGCGCAGCTGTTCGACCGCGCTTCCGGCCAGATCTCGCAGGAAGTCCAGTTGCGGAAGCGTCGAGGTCACGTTGGCGCACTGCTCTTGAAGTATCACATCTGCGCTTCTCGTGACGCCGGTATAGAAGAGCAGAACCTGCTCCTGAAGAATCCTGCGCTGCGGCCCATCAAGATGTACCTCGTCGGCGACGACGCCCTCGCCGGGCCCAAACCGGATGTCCCGTACGCCGCCCAGAGCAGCGATGTACTGATCCTGCTTGCCGATCCGCTTCCCGCAGAGTTCGATCTCGATCTGGCAGGCCCGCTCGGCGAGCTCTTCGCCGGGTAGGTGCCGGTTGCGGTACGCGAACAGGCTGTGCAGCAGGCCCACCGTTACGGAGGAGGACGATCCCAGCCCGGAGCCGGCGGACGGGATGTCAGCCAGGGTGGTGATCTCGATGCCGCCTTCGACGCCCGACATCTTCATCGCCTCGCGCACCAGATCGTGCTCGATGTCTTCGACGCTCGAAACGATTTCCTTCTTCGAGTAATTGATGTAGATACCGTCGTCGAATCGTTCTTTCACGATGACATATACGTACTTGTCAATCGCGCAGTTCAGAACTCTCCCCCCCCGAGTCACGTAGTAATCAGGCAGATCTGTTCCGCCACCGACAAGTCCTATCCTTAGGGGCGTCTGGGTAATAATCATCTGACCGTCCTTACGGTTCTCGAGCTCCATTCCTGCTGCGCCAATCGGTAAGAGTCAGGCGTGCCGATGTCGCGAAAGTAGCCTTCCACGGTGACCGCTCGGGCCCGGCCGACGAGCGGAGGCAGCAAGTCATAGCCAATGTCTTTCGGAACCTCACCGTCGATGTTGTCGAACACGCTCGGGTGGAAGGCGTAGATGCCTGCATTGGCGAGGTTCGTAACCGGCTCGGCCGGCTTCTCGGTGAACTGCACTATGGTCGCTTGCTCGTCCAGATCGACTATCCCGCACCTCCAGGGTTCGTCGGATTGGAACACGGCGATCGTTGCCACCGCCCTGCTCTGGCCGTGGGCGTCGATCAAGATACGCAGGTCGAAGTCCGTCAGGTTGTCGGCGTAGCACACCACGAAAGCGTCCTCAGCCTCGACCCAGTTGCGGTTGGCGAGGAGGGTTCCTGCGCTTCCGAGCAACTCTGGCTCGAAAACGGTACGAACCCGGGGCAAAGCGTCCAAGCTCTCCAGGTGCGCAGCCACGACGTCGGGGAGGTGGTGAAGGTTCACGAGGACTTCATCCACGCCTGCCCGGCCCAGTGCGTCGAGCCAGATGTCGATCAGCGGCACGCCGTCGATGGGAAGCATGCACTTGGGAACCGTGTTAGTGAGAGGGCGCAGGCGCGACCCGATGCCGGCGGCGAGTAAGAAGGCCTTCATCCGCCGGCCCTCCTGACAACGCCACTGGCTCTCATGCGGGTGTCCGCTTCCGTGAGAATGCTCTCGAGTTCTGGGGTGCCTTCTAGCCAAGATGCATAGGCGGCGACCGACGTGGCCGGTGTGCGTTGCACCGTCCACCCCAATGAATGGAGCGCAGAGGTGTCGGAGACGATATGCCGGGTGTCCCCGAAGCGGTACTCGCCAGTCACCCGGCCCGGCTGGTCGGAACCGTAGTGCCGCATGACCGTAGCGGCGAACTCCCTGGTGGTGACGGCCTTGCCTCCGCCTACGTTCAGCACCCGGCCTGCGGCCCTGTCGTCCTCGAGGACGAGTTGGTTGGCGTCGACGACGTCCTCGATGTTGACGTAATCACGATTGGCCAATCCATCCTCGTACAGGACCGGCTCTCGTCCCAGCAGATAGTTGAGACAGAAAATCCGGCACGCCCCCGAATAGGCGTTGTATACCGACTGCCGCGGTCCTTGAACAATGCTAAAGCGAAGTGCCACAGTCGGTATGCCGTATTTGCGCCCCAGATTTATCGCCACCATCTCTTCGCCGAGTTTGGACATGCCGTACGCGTTCTGGGGGTTGGAAACGTTTTCGGGCGTCTCCAGCATCCGGAGTGGTCCATCGCATCGGGGGCAGCACACTTCCCACCGGCCGGCAGCAAGCTGAGACTCGGGGCGGCTGTCCGGCAGTTGTTCTCCGTCAAGAGGGCATATATACAGTCCCTCGCCCATGGCGGCTTGCGAAGAGGCGACGATCACCCGGGCGATGTCGAGGCGCTCGTTGACGATTATTTCGTAGAGCAGAGCGGTCGATACGACGTTCACGTCCGAGAACCGGGCGAAGTCCGTCATGTAGTCCTGATAGGCGGCAAAGTGGTAAACGGCGTCGGTTCGCCTGAGCAGGTTGGTCACCAGCTCACGGTTCCGCACGTCGCCCTGGTAGAACTCGATGTCGGGATCGAGATAATCGGGAATTCCGTGCCGGTGCACGGGTGGTGTCAGGGCGTCGAGAACGGTCACGTGGTGCCCCAGTGCCAGCAAGCGGTCGCACGTGTGCGAACCGATGAATCCCGCCCCTCCGGTGACCAGAATCCTCATTGGTCTCGCGTATTCGCTCGGTCAGAATCGAACTGACGGAATGTCGTCGGGGTCCATTCGCGACTGACGTATGTACTGGGCCAGCGCATGCATCGTGGCCTGGTGCACGTCTTCGACGATCCCGTAGTTGTAGCAGTCGACGTGGACGGCCACGTCGGCCAACTGCCTGGCGTCACCGCCGTCGAAGCCGGTGAAGGCGATGGTGTGGAGATCGTGATCGCGTGCCCACAAGAGCGCCCTGACGATGTTGGGTGACTTGCCGGACGACGAGATGGCGACGAGCACGTCGTCGGGACGGGACTGGGATTCCAGCTGATACCGGAAGATGTCCTCGTAGGAGATGTCGTTTGCGATGGCCGTGACCAGTTCGATGCTGCTGCTCAGGCTCACCACCCGGGGATTGAGATCGGTGCCCGTTCGCACTCCCTTCAGGTGGTCGCACTGAAGATGGTTCGCGATGGCCGCCGAACCGCCGTTCCCACATGAGAAGACCGTGGCGCCTCGCTGGTAGGCCTGGGACAGGATCGATGCGGCTTTGTCGACCTCCGGCACGTCAATAGCGTGCGCGGCCCGGGCCAACTCGCCGAGGTAGTCATCACAGTACGACCAGCCATGTTCGTACGACGAAGAGGGGAATTGCTGAACCTGCGTCCCTCCTCGGGCAGCAGGGTCGTCGAGGGTGGTCATGCGGCGATCCGTTCGAGGATAAAGGACGCCGCTACGGCCAAGCTGGGAAACGACCAGACGTGGTCGTGCTCAGCGGGCTGGCGCCCGACGTATATAGGAGTTGCTCCGACCGCGTCGGCCAGGCCGACATCGGCGATGCTGTCGCCGACGACCCAGGACCGGCTCAAGTCGAGGTTCAGCGCTTCGGCGGCGGCCATCGCCATACCCGGCCCGGGTTTCCTGCTGTCGGTGGCACGCCGGTACTGCTCAACTGTACCTTCAGGGTGGTACGGGCAAAAGAGGAACAGGTCGATGTGGGCGCCGTACTCGGCCAGGACTCGTGAGATGTGGGTGTGCACGGCATCGACATCCTCGATCCCGTAAAAGCCCCTGGCGACGCCGGACTGGTTCGTCACCACCACGACCGGAACGCCAGCGCGGTTGATGTCCGCGATCGCCTCCGGAGCGCCGTCGATGAAATCCACCCGGTCGATAGAGCCGACGTAGCCGTGGTCGACGATGATGGTCCCGTCCCGGTCAAGGAGGACCCCCGGCCGGGCCCGTCGAGGGCTGTGAGAGGTCAGCGCCGTGGCCGCGCCGCGCCCCGGCCGCTGGTACGGGGTATCAGCTCTCACAAGTATCAAGAGGCAGCATGGCTCCGGCAGATACGTGAAAGTGTCGGTCGAACGCCCGCCGGGATCGCCCCGCGACCGTGTGATCAGGAGTGGAATGTGAGCGTCGTGGTCAGGCGGACGGTGTGATCGCAGCGGCCTGCCCCGATCAGGGTGGTGGTGGGCTGTTTCTCTCCGAAGTGGGACGAGTACCAACCCAGCACGGGTTCCATGTTTCCTCTGCCTGGCGACCACTCGAGGATCTCGGGAAGAAGAAGCGTGGCAAATGTAGGCGTGCCATCGCCCGACGTCCACGACAGATCCGCCCGGTGAGCTTGCCGCGCCAACTCGATCGTCGGTCCGAGGTGATATGCGAGACGCAACGGATATGTCCCCGAGGTTTCGACCTCGTCGATAATTTCCAGTTGGCGGGCCGCGGCAAATAGGCGGACGGTCCTGCGGTGGCGAACTGGCGGATCGAGCCGCGTGTACCCGTCGTGCTCCGCGCACCAGATCCCGGTTTCGCCATCACCGTTGATGGTCAAGTCGAGCGCTCGGGTGCGAGCGTGGCGGCTCCACAAGAAAGGACCGCCGGATGTGGACTGGTCCCGGCCGGCTATTTCTATCGTGTTGTGAGCCAGCGTGGAGCGAAAATAGCGGCGCCAGCGCTCCTCCCCGTGGTAGCAGTACGTTCCTGGGTCGGCCAGCACATCTACGCCCCCGTGACGGACCTCGACCGACAAGGCGTCCGCGTGGGCGTGCGCAGCAATCGACAGAAAGCCATGGGGGCCGCCGTCGCACCGACACCATATCTCGGGGCCGTCAGCACCATGCGTGCGCAGGATGGCAAGGCCAGCGTCGCGAAAGGCGTCTGGGCGGGATGCTGGTCGTGCCACTTTCCGATCCAGGCGTTCGCCTGCAAGGCCGGTGACGAAACAGCTGGGCACGTCTGGCGGGCAGGACGGCCACCAGCCCGGGGCGCCAAACAGACCCGCCCCTATAGCGAGCAAGGTCGCCCATCTGTTCGCCTCGGGGGCGCCCAACAGAAACCCTCGGCCATCGTCGCTATCGCCGTAACGAGGCGGGGCCAATTGGTCGTCAAGACAGCCGGCGATCACGTCGAGCATGCGGCACAGAAGATCCTGCGTGGAAACCGCGAGTGGTCGTCCGGCCCGCTCGGCTTCGACGACGGCGGCCAGACCCAGTTCCGCCACGAAACCATGGTATTCGAACGCCATCTCCCGGTTGACGCCGCTGGGAAAGGTATTCCTTGTCAACTCGTGTTGCAGTGCTTGTGCGGCGCGGCCGGCCCATCGAGAACTCTCCGGGAACCACGGGAAGGCCAAAGCGCCTATTAGCTGGCCAGCGGCTTCTGCGATCACGTGGTTGTTCGCCGATGAACCGCGACTCCTGAATGCGTCCAGGTACGTCTGATGCCACCAGATCTGCGTGAGGGCGTTGCTGTTACCCTCAAAGAGGGCCTCGGCTCCCGCCCACCCCTGGAGCAATCTCCTCGTCCAAACCCAGGATATAAGCCGGAGTCCGATCGTCAATTCCGCTAGTCCAATGGACTCCCGATAAAAATGGGTTCTGCTCCCACCATGAGCGCAGCTGAACGGCGGCCGCCTCCGCGTACACGTCCCGTCTTGACACGGCGTACGCACTCGCCAACAGGTTCACATGCTGGAACCGGGACAGCTCCCAGACCTGCTTTATGTTTCCAGTTACGGCCTCGGACCGGTAGTTGATCGAGAAGCAGTAATCGGTCTGCGGGGCCCTCCGGCCGGTAACGGGATCGAGAAACCAGTCCGGCGTGTTCAGGTCTTTCCTCGTAACGCCCAGTACGTCCCAGTGGCCCTGGAGCACGCGGTCAGCGGCGGCTATCACCGGACCTGCCGAGCCGTCCGGTATCACCGCGGCGGGGTCGAACGGCAGGACGGCTTCGAATTGCGGGGAGCAGCCCAGCGACGGCGCATGAGGACGAGAAGGGAGTTCGGACCCCGCCCATGACGTCACCTGCCGACGGCGCCAGGTCTGCTGGCGGGTCTTGTCGACGACCCGCCATGTCACCTCCGAAGGTGACATGCCCTTGAGTCGTCGCAGATACCACTCGGCTGGCTGCCCCCCCATCGTCAGGCGTCGGCTGCGGCAAACAAGTCTTCAGGAGCGCAACCGACGAGCCGGTCGTAGACACCGACGTACTGTGGTGCTTGTTGGCTCCAGGCCAGGACCTCTTCGGTCCTCGCACGACCGGCCCGACCCATCGACTTCCGTCGGGTACCGTCCTCCAGCAGCCGAATGGTCAGCTGACCGAGCTCCTCCACTTCGTTCGGTGTGGCGTAAGCGCCGGCTTCGGCCGCCGAGACCCGAGTCTCTCGCAAGTCGAACGCGACGACTGGCAAACCAAAGGCCATGTACTCCATGGTCTTATTCATGGTGGATACGTCGTTGAGCGGGTTCTTGGGATCGGGCGAAATCCCGACGTCTGCGGTCGATAGCACTGATGCCACCGTCTCGTCCGGCACCCTCCCCGTGAACTCGACCACGTCATCGAGGCCTAGCTCCGAGCGAAGCGCCAGGAGATCGTCGAAGCAATCGCCGGAGCCAATCAAGGTGAACGCGATGTCGCGACGTTGGCACTTGTTGACAATGAAGTCGGCCGTTCTCGAGCGCGATGTCGACGCCGTCTTGGGGACCCATGACACCGATGTACGCAACCAGGAAGCGCCGACCACGTTTGAGAGACGCATCGGGAGCCACGGGCCGCAAGCGCCTTAGGTCCGGTCCGGTGCGAACGACGGTCACCTTCTCGGGATCCAGGCTGTGACGCTCAACATCGATCGCTCGGTAGGATTCGTTGGTCGCGATCACGTGGTCGGCGGACCGAACTGTCCGCCGCTCAAGTTGGACAAGGGCCCAGTGCAGGGCGCGTGAACCACGCGGAAAGCGTGACTCATACAACTCGGGGCAGAGGTCGTGATGGTCGAAGATGAAGCGCGTGCCGTGGAGGAGTCGGAACAGGACGCCGATGGGCCAGAAGATGTCGGGCGGGTTGCAGCTTTGGATGGCGGCGAATCGGCCGCGGCGAGAAGCTTTTACCGTCATCCACAGTGTTGCACCAAAGGAGTACACGTATTCCCACACGAACGAGGCCGTCCGGCCTCCAGCCGCATGAGGCTCATACTTGTAGAGCTCAACCCCTTCGTGTAGCGCGTACGACGGGTCGCCCGGTGCCTTGGGGCACACCACCGCCACCTTATAGCCGGCCGCGGTGAGGCTTTGGCACTCCAGCCACACCCGCCGATCGAACGGTACGGGCAGATTCTGAACGATTATGAGGACCCGGTTGCCCCGGCGGCGACTAGCCATATACGTTGATGAGCGCCAGCCTCCGGGTTAGATACATCGGCTGCGCCTGGGGCACCGTCGCGGTCAGGGCCCCCGGCATCGTAATGCGTACCATCGGCAAGCGACCCGCCGAAGACAACCACGACGGGAGGCCGATCGGAGGCCACGCTGGGCCTCGGACCGGGGTGCGTCAGTCTCCCCCCGGTGCTGCGGTTACGCAATCCCTGATGTCTACCTCGGTCGGGCGCCGCGGCCCAGCCATCTCCGATCCGCCCCGAAGGCTTCGGAAGGCCCGACGGATCACGACCGCGACCGTGGAGCAGATGATGGTCAGGTCCATCGCGACCGACCAGTTATCCACGTAAAAGAGGTCGAGACGCCTGTAGGTGCTGAAAGAGGGGTCGTCGCGGGCGCTGACTTGCCACAATCCCGTGATGCCCGGAGGTACGGATACTCGCTCGAGTAGCTCGACGTCGAACTGTTCGACTTCCTCGGGCAGGGCCGGGCGGGGTCCGACCAGACTCATTTCTCCCCGAATCACGTTGAACAGTTGGGGCAACTCATCGATACTCGAGGTGCGGAGGAAGCGTCCGACCCTGGTTACCCTCGGATCATGGCTCAGCTTGAACAGGGGACCGTTCCGCTCGTTCAGCGCCAAGAGCTCGGCCCGCTTACTGCTCGCATCGGGAACCATGGTCCGGAGTTTGACGACCCCGAATAGCCTTCCGTTGTGACCGACCCGCTGCTGCCGGTAAAAGATCGGGCCTCTGTCGTCGAGTTTGATCGCAATGGCTGCCGCCAGGAGTACCGGGGCGCACAACGCCAAGGCCGCCGACGCTCCGAGGAGGTCTATCGCTCGTTTCACGCGTCGCTGCCATGGCGACAGGTTCGGATGCTCCACGTAGTAGAGCATTTGGTGTGATACGGGTGAAAGCCGCATGCGGCGGTGACCGATCCGGCTTAGACCCGTGGAAATCTGCACCTGCAACCCACCGGCCACCAACTGCCGCACGAGCGGCTCGAGACCCTGCGGCTCGACGGCGCTGACCGCGATCACGACTCCCGAAGCCCCGGCTTTATGCGTGGTGGCGATCAAATCGGAGTGCGGATCGATAGCAGGCACGTCCGATGCTTGGATCGACCACTCGTCCGGATCCCCCAGGACCGCCAGCACCCGGTACCCCAACTCGGGTTGGCTGGACAGGATCTCGACCAGCATCTGGGCTTCGTCATTGTCGCCGACGATGCATACCGGGCGGCAGTACAGACCGCGAACATGGCAGGTTCTCAACCAGCTGGAGTAGGCAAACCGCAACGAGATCAGCAAGAAGAGCGATGCTGCGGCGGCCAGCTCATCCACCTCGAGCGAAGGCCCGAACCCGGCGAAGCGGTAGAGTGACGCCGCGATCAAGCAGGCCAGAACGACCGAGCTGGCGATCTGACTGATCCCGACGGGTCGCAGCGCCCAGATCGAGGGCTGGTACAACCGATGGGCCCAGAGAACCATCATGGTGATGGCGGAGAACACCGCCGCCATCCACACCGCCCGACCCGGCCCGACCCCCCCAACACCGGATCCGGCGATCTCTATGGCAAAGAGCCAAGCCGCGAAGCTGGCAGTGAAGTCGAGAAGGATGAGCAGCAGGCGGAGGCGACTGTCGCCTTTCACTGGTTCGACCCCTCTCGCCGGGCGGACGGCGTGAAGCGCGGCCAGGACGGCGTCGGGCTGCGACTGGTCCGAACGGGTGCTGATGTCGTCGAGACTGATCATTGGGTTCGCTTTGCCGGGATCAGTGGGGTGGTATCAAAAGGGTGCATAGAAGATGGGGAGGTGCCGCGGGTTCTCACGCCAGGCCTCCCCACACCCAAGACCCGGTCGTCAGCCTGTGCGCCGGGAGAGAGCCAGTTCAAGGGATCCATCTCCGGTCCAGAGAGTGATCGGGGCACGGAAATACGTGTGGACCCTTCGGACAGGCAGGCTCAGGCGAATCACATCTTGCCGAGGTTCGCGGGGCGCTCACTGCGAGGCGATGAACTGTTTCAGAGCCGGCGCAAGTAAGCAACCCGGCAGGTCTCAGCTCGGGGTGACCTCGAGGTCGACCCAGTAGTTCTCGCCATTACTGCCCGTTCCGTAGGTCAGCGGATAGGCCCACGAGCCCGGGTTGTAAGTGGCCTGGCCCGGGCTGGTGGCGCCGGATAGCCCCGGCGCGGTCAACGGTCCCGCGGTGATCCCATTCGCACCGGCTCCAGAACCCCAGTAACTGCCCGTCACTTGATACCACCTGGAACCGCCGGGAGAGAAGACCGCCACCTTGTAGTCTCCTGCGGGCAAGGTGACGTTGCTGTACGTGCATGAAACCCATCCCGAGCCGGCGGCGCCGGACCACGTCGGCGAGCTGTTGTCGGTGCCGGCCACTTCGCTTTGCGAGCTGACACTCCAGATACCGCAACGAGCCGGCAGCGCCGTGGCACCAGAAGCGGAGTAGAACCAGATCTTGTCCAACGTGCACGCCGCCGACAGCTGGAACTCGGTCGCCAGGGTGTAGCTGGAGGTGTCGACGGTGGCGGTGCCGATCAGGGTCGGATAGCTGGGCCACAGCCGGTACGACGCCCCGGTTGGGGCGGTCGTGGTGACTTGCAGGTCGGCCCAGAAGTTGCACGACTGAGAGCTCTGCGTCGGCATGAACTTGGTCGGATCGGTCCCGGCCACACTGAACACGCCCTGCGGCATGCCGGACGGGGCCGGCAGTGTGCCCGACTGGTCCGAGAACGCCGTGAGCGGCCCGGCGACGATTCCGGCGCTGTACGGGTCGCCCGCCCCGAACTGGTTGTTCGTGTCGGGGAAGCTGCCGGTAAACCCGGTGGCGGCGTTGTAGCAGACGCCCGGGGCCAGCGGCACCGGAGTAGCGAGGGGCACGTAATTCCATTGACCGGCGCTCAGCGTCCCGGAGGTCACGGTGGCCGCAGGAACTAATGCTCCGACCGAGTTGCTGTAGACGGCCCAGAGCGCGAATGTCTGCGGGGCCGTGGACTGTCCCGACGGGCAGACCCACCACCAGTACCCTTCCAGCCAGGTGCCACCCGTGGTGACCTCGAACACGACGCCGGCGAGGAAGGACCCTCCGTAAGAGACCGGGCTCGATGGGCCGTTTGTCGACGCGAACAGGCGGAAGGTTCCCATGGGCTGGATCACGGCGATGGTGCTGAACCCACTGACGAACGCGGCGAGCAGCCACTTGCCTTTTGCGGCGTTGTAAATGAAGGCGAGCAGATCGGTCTGCCCTACAGCCGTGCTGAGGGTGGGCTGTGGTAACCCGGCGGAGAACTCGTAGGTGCTCCCCCAGGTGATGGTCGAGGATCCCGTCCCGCCTTGCGTGATCTGGAAGACGATCTTCTGCCCGTCCGTCGGATTGGCCGGATTCCCCATGGTGCGGCTCGCCCCGAGTGTCACCCGGAAGTCGTTGCCGAGGGAGGCGTCAACCGGGATGACGGCGCCGTCGGTAAGAGCAACGACGGCGGGAGCGATGGCCCCCGTCTCGCTGGTCGTGGCGGCTCCGGCGGGGGAGGCGAACGCCTCGCTTAGCAACGACCCCCCGGCCGCACCGACAGCCGCCAGCCCGATGCCGGTTTTCAGGGCCTTCCTGCGGCTGACAGTCTTCTCGGGGTACGTCGGGGCCGGCCCGTCGACGATTATCACTTCCTCAGTTGCTCTCCACCAGCGCCGGCGAGTCGAAGATTGTCTAGGCACGGTCCCTCCGTAAGGTCATGCGATGCGGCCAAACGTGTGCGTCGTTCGTCATACGAAGAACGCCAGAAATGCGCCCGAGTTGACGCCGGAAGTGGTCCGGCCGGAAGTTCCCCCGGAGGCGGGTGCGACCTCGAGATCGATGTAGTAGTTGTCGCCGTCCGGTTCCATCGAGTTGGGATAGGCGAAGTGCCCGCTGGTGTCTTGCGCACAAGGGCTCAGAGGGTTCGGCGACAGGCCACACGGCACACAGGCGATGATCCCGTTGCCGGCGCCGTGGGCCGCCCCCGACCCGATCGACGCATAGCCACCGCCGCCAGCAAGCCAGTAACCCTGGGCGCCCGAATACCACACGTAGCCAGGGGTGTACATGCCGACCGCCACCCGATAGTTGTGGTTGGCGTTGAGCACTAGGTCCGACGTGGAGTAGTCACAGTAGACCCAGCCCGCGCCCGCGGTGGCGGGCGACCCGTTCGGCAGTAGCCAGCTCGGGGCGTTGTTTTGCGAGCCGGCTACGACGGTCTGGGTGGCCGTATCCCAGATGCCGCACACGCTGGGAAGTATGCCGTTGCCCGTCTGGGACATGAACCAGACCTTGAGCACCTGTGCGGCCTGGGACACGGCCAACTGGGTCGACACCGTGTACGGCAGCTCCGCCTCAGGCGTGTAAAGAGGGTTTGGTTGGTTCGGCCAGCACCGGTAGGTAGCTCCGGAGGGCACCTGATCAGTGACCTGAACGTCGAGCCACACGTTGAAGCCACTAGAGCCGGCCGTCGGATACACCGTGGTCGGATCGAGGGTTGCGTCTGCCCACGTGCAGTTGTTTTTCTGAAAGAAGCTGACGTTGCTGCTGTTACCCGATGAGGTGTCGGCGAAGGCGAAGAGCGGACCGTTGGTGATGCCACTGGCGTAGGCGCCCCCCGAACCGAATTGTCCGTTGCTGGTCGGCGCGTAACGGGGGGACGCGGTGGCGGCCCGGTACGATACGTATTGGCTCAGCGGGATGGGAGCCGGGAGTGGGATGAAGTTCCATTGCCCCGCCACCAGTGTTCCGGATTGGACGACCGACGCCTCTACGACGGCCCCGAGGTCGCCCTGGAGGTCGAGGTCGTTTGTGTCCTGCCACAGGCAGAACTTTTGCGGACTGGTGGATTGCTGCGTGGGGCAGACCCACCACCAGTACCCCTCGAAGTAGATGGTCTGCTCCGTGACCTCGAATCCCACGGCGGAGACGAACTCGAAGCCGGCGCCGAAGTCGACCGGGCTCCCCGGCCCGCTAGTGGAGGGATAGAGCCGGTAGGTGGCCATCAGCTGAACCCGTTCACGAAGGCGGCCAACAGCCAGGCGCCCTTGGCTGCGTTGTAGATGAAGCCGAGCAGGTCCGTCTGCCCTGCCGTGGTGCTGAGGGTGGGTTGCGGGAGGTCGGTGGAGAACTCGTAGCTGCTGCCCCACGCGATGGTGCAACCGCCGCTGCCCTGGGTGATCTGAAAAATGATCTGCTGTCCATTCACCGGGTTTGACGGGTTGCCCATGTTGCGGCTGGCGGCGATCGTCACCCGAAAGTCGTTGCCGAGCGAAGCGTTGACGGCGATCGTGGGCGCATCGGTCAGCGCCACGACCGCCGGCGCCACGCCGCCCGTTTCGGTGGTGGTCTGGGCGCTCGCAGTGGAGGGGATCACCTCCGCCAGGAGGGTCCCCCCGACCGCCCCGACGGCGGCCAGCCCGACAGCCCTCCGCAGGATGTTCCTCCGAGTGAATGCGCCCGACGCCGACGCGGCGTCCTCCGGCCCATCAGAACAGGGACCTTCGCGCTCGGTCACGATTGTCGGGGCAGATGTCACCGAGGGAAGCGGCTGCGCACAGCCCCCCTCCTGAGGTCGAGCAACCATTGTCTACTCAGAGACCGCAGGCGCCATTAAAATACGCGGGACGTTAAGGTTTCGTTAACCTTCTCGTTCGCCCGAATGGGGGGTAGATGGGCGATTTTGGGTCCCGGATGTGTCGGGACGCGAGTCACGGCCCAGAAATGTGAGCTGCCCACCGGGCCCGCAGAGCAGGGTCCCCCCGTTTTCCAGAGTGAACGCGGTCGGCCGACCCGGTGGCGTTCCACGATCAGCAATCAGTCGCCTGGCGTCTCGGGGAGCAGACAAAGAAGTACTCCACGGCCAACTTGCGGCTGACGACGGGGATGGATCGGTTGAGGCGCAGGTTAAGCGCCTGCACCCATCGGCGGTTGGGCTGCTGGTGTTTCCAGTTGTGGGACTCTGGAATCATCCGGTCGATGACGAAGTATTCGCTCAAGCCGCTTTCGAAGTCAGTTAGCGATCGAACGTTACTGAATAACTCAGAAATATACTTCTTCCGATGCCCGAAATTTTGTATAGGACACGACAAACGTCCCTGCGGGCCTCAGAATCGCAGCAATCTCGGCGAATTTCTGTTGCTGGGCAGCGCCAAAATACTCAAAGACGCCCTGGGCGATAACGATGTCGAACCGGTTGTCGTCGAACGCAATCGGGTTCTCGACTAGGTCGATTTCGCGCAAGTTTGGGGCGGGGTTTTGGATGGCGATATCGATCCCAAAATACTCGATGGTCTTAGGCAGCATCCCCATCATCGTGGCCGGGCCGCAGCCTATATCCAGCAGCGTGCAGCGTTTGCCGTTCGCGAGCGAGGTGATCAGAGGAGCGGACTTCTCGAGCCGGTACCACGGCTGGCCGAACTTGAGGTTTTCGGTACGCCAGAATTCTTCGTCGTAGAGGTTCGTCGCTAGACCGTTACCTTCACTCACGGCGGGGTCGTTCGCGGCGTTATCGATGATCATTTGGTTGCGAGACTTCTCCATACACGATCGCGCCTTCTCTAAGTGACATCGGGACCTGGTCGGTTCCCGGGAAGAGTTCCTTCGACAGCTCGCTGAACTGGCTCTCGAGGAGTCGCGAGGTCGCTGCGTTGGACTCGGTCAGGATTTGCTCTACTTCGCTCGAGCGGCGCTCGAGTTCTCGAAACTGACTGGCCAGACTGGCGGCGTCCAGGGTGTTGACGGCCTGGCAGAACTCCGGCACACCCATATCCGCCATGAGGACATCATGCTTTGGCGAGTAGCTGATTGCGATGGTGGGCTTGGATAGCTTCAGAGCACCGATGACGTTGTGGTACCGGATCGCAACCACGGACCCGACGTCCGAAATGACGCGGCAGGACATCGGCGAATCGCGTCACGGGCTCAGCGACAACGCGGCCGGGATCCAGATCTGGTCGCTGACTTCGTATGTCGGACAGGATCTCGCGAACCACGGCGTCGTCGGATCCATTGGCGTCACCGACGAATAGCCGAACGTTACGTCCGTCGTCCACCAGCCACCTGACGAAAGCTTTCATCTGGTCGAGGTAGGAAGCGTAGATCATGTCGGCGTGACCGCGCTCGTCGTTGGTACCCCGGTAGTCCATGACTCCGACGCCCACGTTCTGGTGGTCCCCGGTACCTGAATTCGGGCTGGGAAATGAGAAGGCCAGGTCAGGGTAAACGCGGTCGCGACCGATGTCGTGACCACGGCGGTCCAGGGCCTTTTGGGCGCTCGTGTCGCGGTAGGAGCGGTACGTCGAAAGCCGAACGATCTGGTCGTATACCCATCTCGTCGTCCGCTGATTGACAGTGCCCGCACCGATACCCACGAGGGCTACCTTGGTCCGAAACAACCGGCCTGCTACACAAAGGAAGAGCAAGGAGTACGGAAAAGCCCTTGGGCTAAGGGGCAGACTGGCCTCGAGAACGCCGGTGCCGGAAATGATGACCGCATCGTGGCGACGCTGTCCACGCCGCGATTCGGGCCGCATCGATGACCATCCCCAACAGTTTGCGCCCGGCCTCCGTGACTGGAGAAACGGCGTTCTGGCGGCGAGGGCTCCACTGAAGGTAGGTCGCGTCAATGCCGTAGCGCGTCTGCACCGCTTCGGGACCGGTACACATGGCGTCGATCAGCGCCTCTGGGTGGCGAGTTCGGAGGTAATTCAACATGACCTCGACGGAGGCATCATTGCCAATGTTGCCACTCCCGAATTTTCCAAACAGCCCTATCCTGGCAGAACCACGCGAGCGAGCGCGGGCCGCGTTCGGCTCACGCATGAGTTCTCAGCCACTCTTCGTCGGGCACGATCTCTGACCGAATCTCGCTATGGTCTGGGTACGAGGTGGCGACCTCGGGGCGCTGCAAAGCTTCTCGGCGTATGGTACGACGGGCTACCGGGGCCAGACGCCCTGATGCCCAACGTCCCAGCGTCAGATAGCACTCCCGGCGTTCTGCATCTGTTAGCGGCGCACGCCGGATGGCATCGACGTACCCCCATAGGTACTCGGCATAAAGCCGCACCAGCGGATGGTGAAGACGATTCGCACGCCGGGGGTCCAGGATGGCGCATCGGCTGCGTACGTCGCGAAGTCCGCCGGCCTGGTCAGCGTGCTCTCGGCGGAAATACAGCGGGTCCGGCAGGATGTAAAACGGCCCGTGCAAGCCAAGTTCCATCGTAAAAATCCGATCGGCGAAATGACAGCTGCCATGGAGCGGCGTACGACGGAGTACGCTCAGCCTCACGACTCCGCCTTCGTCGTCCGGCCATCCGTCGAAGAGCATGCTACGGAAGCGGTCCGGGGCCCGGCGAGCGTTTGTGGCGACCGGGTAGTCGACGAGTTCGCAAACGGTGCCGGACGAATCGATTATCGCCGACCGGGAGTGGGCGAGCACGACGTCGGGAAAGCGGTCGAGGGCGTCGACGCAGCGCTCCAGGAGGTCGGGCGCGTAGAGGTCGTCATGGGACGCCGACTTGAAGAGCTCGCCCGTAGCCTTCATGATGACGAAATTGTGGTTCGGGGCGCTCCCGATGTTGCGTTCCTGGCGGTAGTAGCGGATCCGGGGGTCCTGGCTGGCATAGCGACGGCAGATGTCGGGAGTGGTATCGGTCGACCCGTTGTCCGAGATGATGAGCTCCAAATCCTGGTAACTCTGCGACAAGAGGGAGTCGAGCGACTCGGCGAGGTAGTTTTCACCGTTGTAAACAGGAAGGCCGATGCTCAGGCGGGGCGTCGGGATCATCACTGGGGGGCTCCTGGAATAGAGGTGCGCGAAAGAGTCGTGGTCTCGCTGAGTTCAAGAGCGCTGCCGCCAGGCGAATGATACATATCGGCCCGGGGGCGTGGCGCTGCCGTCCGCCCTCAAGCAGTAACCCTTTTCATCGGGTCCGACTGCGCCGTTGCTCGGCCACTTCACGGTAGACATCCAGGGTGGCCTGGCCGGTAGTGCCCCACGTAAACTGAGCTGCTCGTGTGATTCCCTGCTCGCGAAGCCGGTCGATTCCTGATCCCAGCACCTCTTCGATGGCCCGGGCTATCGAACGTGGGTCGCGGGGATCAGAAAGCACTGCAGCTCCTCCGGCTATCTCCGGCATAGAACTGGTGTTGGACGTCACGACGGGGCAGCCGCAGGCCATCGCCTCCAGGATGGGCAGCCCGAAGGTCTCATTGAACGACGGATACACCAAGAGATCGGCGGCCTGGTAAAAGAACCGTGTCTCCTGGAGCGGAACACTGCCCACAAAGACGACATCATCTGCGATTCCGAGATCGTCGGCGAGCGCATGTAATTCAGCGGTGTAATTCAGGTCCCGTCCGTCACCCACGATGGCCAGCTGCCTGCCGCCCAACCGATCGCGAGCGTGAGCCCAGGCTCGGAGCAATCCGTCGCAGTTCTTGTACCGCCAGAGCGACGAGATGAAGAGGACGTACGGTCTCGTCAGTCCGTAGGAGGCGACGTGGTCCCGGGCCGAGAGAGGGTCGCCGGGCTGAAAGAGGTCATGATCGACCGCTTCGTAGATGAGCCTGAGCTTACGGTCGTCGACCTCCAGGTAGTGGTGGATCTCGGAACGCAAACTGTCTGAGTTGATGATGATGGCGTCCGCCAGCCGCGCCGATCGCGGGTAGCTCAGGCGTCGGTAGGCGCGAACCGCCGGACTGATACCGGCTGGTTCGGTGTAGGCGTGCATCGTCTTCATGTGGATGACCAGCGACCAGCAGGGATTGATCATCGGGGCCATCAGGGTGTTGAGGACGTCGATGCGGCCAAGCGGCAACCGGAAGGGGGAATACAGATGCTCGCTCAGCGTTCGGAGGCTGCGCCTTTCGTTGGACCAGGGATAGGTGATCTGTCGGACGTTCGGTCCATAATCCTGGTGGAGGTGTCGTGAGGCCGGGCTAACGAGGAGGCAGAGCTCTTCATTCCGGTTTAACCGGGTCGCCATCTCCGGTATCACCCGGGTCCAGAACCAGTGAGCTCCGGAAAGGTGGGAGGGGTCGTCCGTAAGGAGATTGATGGCCACTCGCATGCGCCGTCGGTCGTCCGTTTGACCGCGAGTCTGATTCCAGACCTGGCGGGACGTATTTTGCCTCACCTCAGCTGCAGTCGTCATCGCTCAGAGGGTGACAATTGCCATGACGTCGGTGCCGTAGGCGCCCGTCGAACGTTCTGAATACGGACGCGATTCTTTATGATAGATCCAGCTCAAGACCACTCCCGGTGCGCACTGCTAGTAATGGACGGCTAGCCAGTTAAGAGTCTCAGCGGTGTCTTCTGATACATGACGAGCTCTGTTCACAATCGAGGCGGGGAGTGCCATCACCGAGACCCTATGACCACCTGACGTGATTTAGGAGCCGCGACCAGTCGTCGTAGCGGTCGGCAGGGCAGGCCCCCCAGTTCTGTCTCGAGCTACGAGGAGTAGATGCGGTGGGCCGAGTTGATGACCCACGGGTTGCCGTTGGCAGCCACCGCGACGTCGACCCCGCCGCCCGGCAAAGCCGCCCACCCCTGGCCGGTCCAGTGGTAGATCCCGTAGCCGCCGCCTGTCGGGTTGGTGCCAATCACCCAGACCGACCCGTTGGCGCCCACGCCGACGCCGAACGCGGCGCCGGGATAGCTCGCCCACGCCGATCCGTTCCAGTGGTAGATGCGGTGGGCCGAGTTGACCACCCACGGGTTGCCGTTGGCAGCCACGGCGATGTCGATCGCGCCGCCCGGTGCAGCCGCCCACCCCTGGCCGGTCCAGTGGTAGATCCCGTAGCCGCCGCCTGTCGGGTTGGTGCCAATCACCCAGACCGACCCGTTGGCGCCCACGCCGACGCCGAACGCGGCGCCGGGATAGCTCGCCCACGCCGATCCGTTCCAGTGGTAGATGCGGTGGGCCGAGTTGACCACCCACGGGTTGCCGTTGGCAGCCACGGCGATGTCGATCGCGCCGCCCGGTGCAGCCGCCCACCCCTGGCCGGTCCAGTGGTAGATCCCGTAGCCGCCGCCTGTCGGGTTGGTGCCAATCACCCAGACCGACCCATCGGCCGCCACCCCTACGTTGTTACCTGAGCCAGGCTGGAGCGTAAACGTCGGCCCAGGGGCTGGTGGCCACTGGACGGTGACGGTGAACGTGGCGGTTAGCGGACTGTTGCTGTCATCCGGGTCGGTGGCGGTGCAGGTTACGGCCGTGGTCCCGATCGGGAACGTCGCGCCCGATGGCGGTGTGCACGTCACAGAGGGGCTGGATGCGCCGTCCTCATCCACTGCGATGGGCGGCGCATAGGTGACCACCGCGCCGTTGGGGCCGCTGGCGGTGGTGGTGATGTCAGCGGGCACCGATTCCATCACCAGATCGTCGTCCGGCACCACCGGTGAGTAGGTGCTGCCGCTGTCTTGCTGCCAATAACCCTGCCAGTTGTCGAAATTAACGAAGCAGGCGTCTGCGGGCATGCCCTCACCCGTCGTCGGGTCGCTGGGCCGAGCATCGCAGGGGCCGTAGTTGTAGGCGTTCCAAGCCCAGGGGCCAAAGTAGGTGTTGTCCGACCAAATATCGTTCGTGGGCTCTTCACCGTTGTTGGCCGGTGCGAAGGGCACCACCGAGAGAGCATTGATGTTGTTGAGCGGATCGGCAGTACAACCGGAATCCCACGCCGGACACCCGGTAAAGGTGGAACTACTCATCATGGAGTTGCCGTCGATCATGGTGTTGTAGGGCAGCGTGCCACCGGCCTGGAACTGCATGAAGTTGGTGCCGCAGTTGTTGGCGTTATCGGCGGTACAAGTGGTCTGGTACCCGGTGGCGGTGGTACTGGCCGCAATGTAGGCAGGGTCGAACAGGAAGTCGTTTCCGCTAACCGATATGTGCTTGGTGCCCCACTGGCAGCCGTCGTAATAGGACGTACCGTCGGGTGCGAGGGGAGTCGTGGGGCTGGCCGTACTGGTAGCAAACAGGGCGCACGTTCCGGCGCTCGTAACCTCCGCACCGGCCGGCACCGAGTTCGCGATCGGGGGGGAAACCGTGAGGGAGCAGTCGTTGGAGTAGCACGTCTCCGACAGGACCTGGTAAGGCTGGACCTCCAGGATGGGGCCCGAAAGGGTGCCGGAGCCTCTCACCAGCGCGACGCCGGTGAAGCTGGCGGGGCTGGTGCCAGTGTAGGAGAGAATCGCGCCCGTTAGGCCGCCACCGCCACCCGCCGCTGATGTGTCTACGCGAAGCTGTCCTGACGAGGGGAAGCTTGTGGTGGAAGCGACGGCCAGGGTGCTGGAGCCGGTCAGGGTGGAGACGTCGTCCGTGGATGTAGTTGTAGTTTTACTCGGGTCGCTGAAGCCGATCTGGTCGTTAATGGCCTCCGCACCCCGGACCATGACGGTCGTACTCCCGGCGCTGACCGTTTGATCTAGCGAGGTAGTATCTCCATGAGCGGAATCGCGCACGTGCGAGAAATAATATTGTCCTCCCGCGGCAGTAGTCTCGGTGGTTGGGAAGCCGCCGGAGCAGTAAGCGGAGTCGATCGGCCAGCCTTCGCCGCTGGCTGCACAGTTGCGCAAGCCCGACTCCCAGATAGTGATGCCGCCCCAGTCGTTGATAAACTGGTTGCCGGTTATGATCATTTGATTGTTGTATCGGCTGCCGGGGACATCGAAGCCACCGGAGCTGTTCAGGATAACGTCGCCGGCGCAGTTTGAGTTGCCGCAGCCAGAGCCGGTGGTTCCCCAGTTATCGTTCTGGAACAGATTGTCAGTGATGTCACTGTTGTAGCCAGTTTCGTTGGTAAAGGCCGTGCCTACATTGTGGTAAAAGTAGTTGCCCGAGACCAGGGTTCCGCTGTTGCCATTGTCGAGCCAGACCGCGGGCTGGCCCCCGCCAACGCCGTTTTCGATGAAGGCGTTGTCGACGATGTCCGCATTGAGGGTGCCCCACCACTTACCACCGCCGCTGCATCCGCACCCCGGATCAGGTTCCATCGGGGTGCGATACACCTCGTTGTAGTCAAAAACCGTATGCGTGCCGGTGCCGCCACCGGCGTAGATCCCCATCTTGGAAAAGCAGTTGTATTCAATGGTGCTCTCGTCGCCGCCGTAGTAGGCCACCCCTTCGCCAGGCGCATAGCTGTCGTGGATCTTGTTGTGGGCCACCGTCCAGCCCGACCCCAGGGTGAGGGTGCCAGTCGTGCTGTGCAGGTCATCGGAGATATCCAGGTACTCCACGGTGACACCGCCAGCATCGCTGTTGTAGTAGACCGGGGTGTTCGCCGCGGCCGCGAAGTCGAGGCCGCCAGGGATCGTAAGGGTGTAGCCGCTCTGGCTGCCCGAGACGGCTGACACCTCGTAGTCTTGCGTGCCGATGACCACGTGCTGCCACGGCACGAGCGGCGTGGTGGAGGAGCCCAGTGTCACTGTGGTGGACCCTTGGGCGATACCGGCGCGGAGCTGGGAGACGGGCGGCGTGCTGTTCATCCAGACGGCGCTTCCCTCCGCCTGGGCGCTGGTTAAGGGAGGGCTGAACGTTACGGATGCGCCTGTGGCGCTGACGATGGTAGAGGTAGAGCCGTCGGCAAACGTGATGGAGCTGGCATAGTTGGTGACGTTCGACGTCATCGTGATGGTGCTGGCTCCCGGGTCGGCCGCATTCGCCAACGTGCTAGCCCCTCCGGAGAAAGAGTAGGTGTCGTTGCTGGCCTCGATACCCCCCGCGGCGCCGCCATCGTTGAAGGCAGGCTCCGGGTAGCCGGGAGCCGAGCCGCCGATGAATTCGTCGCCGCTGACAGACTGCAGGTCCAGTTCGCCGTGCGTTCCCCCCTCAAAGAAGTACAGAAGGGGGGTGACCGGAAAATCAAAGGCAGGAAAGGTGATGCCGGCGCTCCCCGGCGCAAAGATGATGGCGGCCATGGTGGTCGGGGATTCGCCCAAGATGTATGACGGCAAAGGCGGCAGGGTGGTGCCATACCCGTGGAGCGCCTGATACTGGGCGACTGTATAGGTTTGACTGCCCGAGGCCAGAGAGTCGTAGGTCCAGGGGCTGGTGAGATACTGAGCGGTCTGGTCGCAGATGGTGTAGTTCTGCCCCGGCACCTGAGTGGCCTGCACCGATGCCGGCTGCACTTGCGCGTTGGCGACGTCGACACCGATCCCGGTTACGACGATCAAACTCATGACCAGCTGAGCAAGAACGGTTCCCCCAACCAGCCCACCCCGAGGACCCCGTGCCCGCCCCACCATGCCGGCCCCCTTCGGACGTCGACCTTCATCCCCGAGATTAGTTGTCCGCGCCCGCCAGCGCCAGTGGTAATCGTCGCACCACTGTGTGCGTTGTGGGTAATCTCCCGGCGGCGGGGTGGGGCTATATGCGTACGGCGGAGCCGCCGGCGGCCATACTGGTGGCAACGGCGAGGGTCGCCCGCGTGGTGGCGGTCAGCGATGGCAACGATATGGGCATGGGCTCCCCGGTGCGGACAGCGGTCAAAAATGCGTCGACCTCGAGTTGCTGTCCCTTGTCCGGCGCGCCCCACGCCCGGTTGGATCGCCGCCGCCGCCCGGCCCACACCGTCGCCCGTTTGAAGTTGTCGAGGCGGGCGCTGCGGCCCCCGCTGGAAGCCTCAAATGTCTCTTTCGGGAAGCGGGCGTGGCCGTTTGTGACGTAGGTGATGCTCGCCAGCGAGCCGCCCCCGTAGCGGAGGACGACGTGGAGGTCGTCGTTGTCCCCACTGGCCATGGCCACCACCTCGATCGGGTCACAGCCGATCCACCAGGTCAGGGTGTCGATGAAATGGCCGCCCTCTCCGGCAAAACGGGATCCCTCGAGGTCTGCGTTTCCGTACCAGCTGTCAGCTGCCAGCGGCCCGGCATTTATGAGGTAACGGGCGGAGGTGGCGGCCCGTGGCTGAGCCAAAACGGCCGCGCATTTCGGTGAACAACGGCGCAAAGCGGCGATTGAATCCGACCATCAGGCGGTCGTTTCCGGTGGTGTCCACCGTGCGCAGGACCCGCTCCAGTTGCTCCACGGTGAGGGCCAGTGGCTTTTCCACGAACACGGCCTTGCCCGTCTCGAGGGCCCGGCAGACCAGATCGGCGTGTGAGCTGTGTCTGGTCACAATGAACACTGCGTCGAGGGTCTCGTCTTGGAGGACGGCCTCGGTGTCCGTACCGAGCGCGGCAAAACCGAACTTCTTCTGGGCGTTTACCGCGGACAGCGATCGTTTGGTGGCGACCTGAGCCAATAGGACGTCCTCGCGACCGGCCAGATGGGGGAGCAGCATCGACGAGGCGTAATTCCCGGCGCCGATGAAACCCACCGCCAGCCGCCCGGAGGAAGCAGGCGTGGATTTGACCCGGCGGGGGCTGGCCGCAGACGAAGTAGCTGGGGCCGGGGTGACCGGCAGAGGGTTCATGACCGCAGCGGTCTCGGCCACCGGCGGGTACTCGAAGAGAAAACCGATGCCGGTCAGGGCGTTCGTCCGCAGCTGCTCATAGACGTCAGCAGCCTCAGCGATCGGGAAGATCCCTGACATCAGGGGCTCGAGGTCAATATCGCCGTTGGCTATGAGGTCCACGAAGCAGGCCAGGTTGCGCCGCTCGGTCCAGCGGACGTAACCGATCGGATAGTCGACTCCTTCGACCTCGTACCGATCGTCGTACCGCCCTGGGCCGTAGGAGCGCGAAAACCGAACGTCGAGTTCCTTCTCATAGTACGCGTTCCATGGCAGGTCGAGCTTGCATTTGCCGATATCGACCACGGTGGCCCGATCGCGCGCCATCCGGGCCGCCACCTCGGCGGGGCCGTTGGACGAGCCGCCAGCGACCAGAAACACCCGGTCGGCGCCGTATCCGCCCGAGGCGTCGGCCAGCGCTGTCTCAATGGCAGCCAGGCCCTCCTCGTTCGGCGCGGCACACAGGATGGCCCCCAACTTCTCAGCCAGCCGGCACCGGTCCGGTACCACGTCGAGCCCAACGACACGCGCCCCCGAGGCCACCAGCAACTGCACGACAAGCTGGCCCACCAGTCCCAGGCCGATGACACACGCCGTGTCGCCCAGCTGGACTTCCGCCTGACGCACCCCCTGGAGCGCAATGGCGCCGACCGTGCTGAAGGCGGCGAACTGGGGGGCGACGCCATCTGGCACTGGGACGCAGAGATTGACCGGAACCCAGTTCAACTCGGCGTGCAGGGCGAATTCGTTCCCCGCGCAGGCCACGATCTGCCCGACCGAAAACTGCTCGGCTCCCTTTCCCACCGCCTCGACCACCCCAGCGAGTGAGTAGCCGAGGGGAGTGTAGGAGTCGAGCCGATTCATGGCCTTGCGATAGGCGCTGAGCGGCCCCTGCTGGGCTACCGTGTCCAGGACCTTCTTGGCCTGCTCGGGCCGGGCCCGGGCCATGCCAATCAGCGACATCTTCGACTCGTTGACCTTCATCAACTCGGTCCCTGCCGAGATCAGTGAGTACAGCGAGCGAACCAAGACCCCTCCGGGGGCGCAGCCTGGCGGCGGTACGTCGAGCACCACGAGCTCACCCGAACGATAATTCTCCGCGACCTGCTTCAACGGCTCCACACGTCCTTCCAAATCAAAGCGCCACTCCCGCGGCGCGCATCTGCCTGTACCAGATCTCCAAGGTCAACAACTGCCAGATTTGCTTCGATCGATCCTCGCGCCCCTGGCGGTCGTCGCTGATGAGCGTCTCCAAGGGGCCGCGTTGCAGGAACCCGGCTTCCACCAGTTCACCGCGAACGAGGGCGTCGTCCACCAGCCCGCGGAGATCGTGGGATATCCAGGCCCGCAACGGCGCCGAGAAGGAGGCCTTGGGGCGGTGGACGATTTCCGGCGGCAGCCACGCCAGGGCGGCCTCCTTCAGAGCGACCTTCTGGTTTCGACCGCGGATCTTGCGATCGGCTGCCAGGGAAAAGGCGGCCTGAAATACGAGGGGATCGACAAAGGGAACGCGTACCTCCGTGGAGGCGGCCATGCTGGCCCGGTCCGTGTAGCTCAGGTTGAGACCGGTGAGAAAGAGGCGGGTGTCGGCCAGGCACATCCGATTGACGTGGTCAGAGAGCTCATTGTCGGCGTAGATCTCGAGGTGCTCGTCCATCACGTCATCGACTTCCCGCCCTAGCTTGGGGTCGATGAGGTCCGCCAGTTCGCCCTGGTCGTACAGGGTGTAACTGCGCCGAAAGGCGGCTTCCTCGGGCAGCGCAGAGAAGGTCAGGAATCGCTTGGCCCAACGCACGTGCCGCAGCCCGCGCCCCGCCATCGCCACGGGTAGGCGGTCCACGGTGGCAGTAGCTGCGCTCTGCAGCCTCCTCGGTAGATGGCGGTAGCGGGCGGCCATGACGCAAGCGAGGTGTTTGCGGTATCCGCCGAAGAGCTCGTCGGCGCCCATCCCCGAGAGGATCACCTTGACTCCGGCGCGGCGAGCGGCTTCGCACATGAGGAGGGTGTTGATGGCGCCGGGATCACCGATGGGCTCGTCGAGGATACCCACCATCCGAGGAAGGGCTTCGATGATGTCGGGCGCGATCTGGATCTCGTGCAGTCGGATCCCGTAACGATCAGCGACCTTGCGGGCGTAGAGGCCGTCGTCCGGCATGGCTTCGAGACGCTGATCCTCGGGCCGGAACGTGATGGTATAGGCGTCGATATCCGGGTTGGCGCGCTTGGCCAACACGGTGATGATGCTGGAGTCCAGCCCACCAGAGAGGAAGCTGGATACAGGAACGTCCGCCACGAGATGGGCGGTCACCGACTGCTCTACCACCGCGCCCAGGTTCACCGGCGGTCCCGCCGCGGCGTCAGCCGCCACCCGGGCCGCGTCCCAGTAGCAACCGATCTGGTACGTCCCATCGGGGCGGAACTCCGCCCAGGTGCCGGGCTGGAGCTTCTCGACCCCGAGGATGGAGCAGCGCTGGTCTGGCACCCACCAGTACAGCACCGAGGCGACCAGGGACCCTGCGTCCATGCGCAACTGGGAGCCATAGGCCGCCACCAGCGCCTTGAGCTCCGACGCGAACACCACCCCTTCGTCACGGACCAGGTAGTGAAGCGGCTTGATCCCGAGCTGATCCCGGGCCAGATACAGGGATCCGGTGTCACGATCGAAGAGTGCGAAGGCGAACATCCCCCGGAACCGCCGCAGGCATTCGGGTCCGAACTGTCGCCACGCTTCGAGCACCACCTCGGTGTCGGAGGACGTGGTGAAGGTGGACCCTCGCGCCCTCAGCTCCGCCCGGATCTCGCGGGTAATTGTACAATTCGCCGTTGTAGCACAGGGCCAGTGGCCCTTTGACCAGCGGTTGGTGGCCGCCGCTCAGGTCGATAATCGACAGGCGGCGATGAGCCAGGTTGACGCTCACCCGGTCGTCAGCGTGCGAAAAGAGGCCGTCGTCGTCGGGCCCCCGGTGGGCCAGGCAACCACTCATCACGCGGACCGCGTTCGCGCCGTCGCTCTGCTGGTAGGTACCAGCGATGCCGCACATTGCTACACGTCCGCCGGAAAGTGGTGGTAATCCCTGGGCGCCGTCAGCGCCGTTACCACGCTACTCCCTGGTATCCCGCCAGCGACTCGACGCCTGGTCCGAGCCGGCCGTCGAGGTCGATGATGTGGGGGGGCCGCGCGGCCAGGAGCGCCGTCACCACCTCGGGATCCGACGACGACACGATGGCCACGTCGGCGTCTTCGAGGGCGTCCGCCGGGCACTCCGTCAGGATCTTGTGGAGGTGGGGCAGTCTCGACTCCACGTAGACGCGGTTGGTGCCGATGAGCGTGGAGGGGTTGACGATCGGATCGTAGATGCTGACCTCATAGCCCTTGCCGAGGAGCGTCTCGGCCACTTCCACATAGGGACTCTCACGCAAGTCGTCACTGTCGGCCTTGAAGCTCAGGCCCAGCACCGCGATCGACCGGCCGTCGCACGCAATCACCCGGTCCACCACATCGCCGACGGACAGCCGGTTGCTGGCCAGCGTGCCGGCCAGCAGCGGCAGGTCGACATTCTGCATGCGGGCCACGTGGAGGATCGAGCGCAGGTCCTTGGGCAGGCAGGAGCCCCCGAAAGCGAACCCGGGGCGAAGGTAGCGCTTGGAGATGTTGAGTTGATCATCCTCGCAGAACAGTTCCATGACCTTGCGGCCATCCACGTCCAGGCTTCGGAAGATCCGGCCCAGCTCGTTGGCGAAGGTCACCTTGGTGGCGTGAAAAGCGTTGCAGGCATATTTCAGAGCCTCGGCCGTGCGGATGTCAACGATGCGCAGCGGTCGGTCGATGAAGGAGAAGAGGCGCTCCACAGACTCGATGACATCCGGGTCCTGGGCCCCGATTACCGTGTATGGCGGCGCATAGAAGTCCGAGATGCCGGTGCCCTCCCGCAAAAACTCCGGGCACATGGCGACCCCGATGTGCTGGTCGGAGCCGGCGAGATAGGTGCTCAGCTTCTCGCCAAGGCTCTCCACGGTGCCGGGGGGGACCGTACTGCGCACCACCACGCAGTGGAAGCGGACCTGTCCGGGTTCCCGGGCGGCCAGGGCGGCGGTCACGTCCTCGGCAACACGGTGGATATAACCGAGGTTGGTGCCGCCCTGCGCCGTCGAGGGCGTGCCGACGCAAAGGAGCGAGATGTCGGCGTGCTCGACGGCCTCTCGGGCCGAAATGGTGGCCCGCAGCCGGCCCGAGCTGCGGACTTGTTCGACCAGCTCGGTGAGACCAGGCTCGACAACGGGGCTCCGCCCGCGCTGGATGGCGTCGACCTTGTTCTTGTCCACGTCGACGCCCCACACGTCATGGCCGTTGGCAGCCAGGCACGCAGCCGTGACCGTACCAACGTAGCCCAGTCCGAATATGGCTACCTTCATCTCGCCTCCTGCTGGAACGCAGCGTTACCGCCTGTACTGGAGCCAGGAGGCAGCCTTTAGATACCTGCGAGTGGGTACCTTCTGGCTGGTAGATACCTCCTGGCCGTAGACGCCCGCCCGGTGAGGTTCCCGACGACACCGATCGCGCGTATCAAGAGGCGTCGGGGCATCTCTTTGCCTATGCCTCGACGGTACGGAGTTTGGGGAGTTATGTCATCGGACCGCGCATGCCGCCTCTGCGGCGCCAATCTCACACACACATTCGTTGACCTGGGTATGTCGCCGCTCTGTGAGAGCTACCTCTCGGCGGAGCGACTCGACGACCCCGAGGTCTTCTACCCGCTGCACGTCCGGTTGTGCCAGTCCTGTCTGCTGGTGCAACTGCCCGCTTACGTTCCCGGCGAGGACATCTTCTCGGACTACGCCTACTTCTCGTCATATTCCGACTCTTGGGTCGCCCACGCCAAACGGTATGCCCTGGCGATGAGCGACCGGTTCGAGCTGACGCCGGATAGTCTCGTCACCGAGGTCGCCAGCAACGACGGCTACCTCCTGCAGCACTTCGTGGCGGCGGGTATCCCGGTTCTTGGAGTGGAGCCGGCGGCCAACGTCGCCGAGGTGGCCCGATCGCGAGGGATTCGAACGGTTGTCGAGTTTCTCGGAGCGGACTCAGGCCGGGAGATCGCCGCCCAATACGGCCGTGCCGACCTGGTGGCCGCCAACAACGTCTTCGCCCACGTGCCGGATATCCGTGGCTTCGCAGCCGGTCTGAGGGCCCTGGTCAAGGATACCGGCGTCGTCACCCTGGAGTTCCCCCACCTGCTGCGGCTCCTCGAGCGCCGGCAGTACGACACCATCTACCACGAGCACTACTCCTATCTTTCTCTGCTGACTTCTTCGCGGGCGCTGGGCAGTGCTGGACTGCGGGTGGTCGACGTCGACGAGCTCACCACCCACGGCGGCTCGCTGCGGGTTTATGCCCGAGCAGAGGAGAGCGCCGGAGAGCCGTCGATCCGGGTCAAGGAAGTCCTCGACGAGGAGGAGAGCGCCGGATTGCACACGGCGGAAGGGCACGCCGGCTTCGCCCGCGAGGTCATGCGCATCAAGAGCGATCTGGTCGCCTTCCTGCTAGAGGCCAGCGGCCAAGGCCGGTCGGTGGCCGGCTATGGCGCCCCCGGCAAGGGCAACACACTCCTCAACCACTGCGGGATCCGAGCAGACCTGCTCGCCTACACGGTGGATCGCAGTCCCTTCAAGCAGGGCAAGTTCCTGCCCGGCACCCACATCCCGATCTACGCACCGGAGCGCCTGGCCGAGACCCGCCCCGATTACGTCTTGGTCCTGCCATGGAATCTCCGTGAGGAGATCAGTCAGCAGCTGGATTACGTCCGCTCGTGGGGCGGACGACTCGTCTTCCCTATCCCTCAACTAGAGATCGTCTGAACCAGGAGTAGCTGATGAAGGTTGTCCTGTTTTGCGGTGGCCTCGGGATGCGGATGCGCGACGGCGTCACCACCGGTCCGAAGCCGATGGCGTTGGTCGGGGAGCGTCCGCTGCTCTGGCATGTCATGCGCTACTACGCCCACTACGGGCACACCGATTTCGTCCTCTGCCTTGGCTACGGCGCCTCGGCCGTGAAGGACTTCTTTCTTAATTACGACGAAACCCGCTCGAATGACTTCGTGCTCGAGAAGGGCGCCCGCGAGGTCAAGCTGTTCCGCACCGACATTTCCGACTGGCGCATCACCTTCGTCGACACCGGCCTCAATTCCCCGATCGGCGAGCGGCTTCGCCGCGTTCGTCGTTTCGTCGAGGACGAGCCGATGTTCATGGCGAACTATGCCGACGTCCTCACGAACGTTCCTCTGCCCGACATGATCGAGCGGTTCGAGGCCAGCAACGCCGTGGCCAGCCTGCTGGCTGTGCCGCCCCAGTCCTCACACCACGTCGTGGAAATAGGAGATGACGGGATCATCACTCAGGTGACCCCTATGCGTGACCTGGGACACTGGGAGAACGGCGGCTACTTCGTGCTCCGTCCCGAGATCTTCGACGAGCTCAACGAGGACGAGGATCTGGTCGAGGACGCCATCGTGCGGCTGGTCCGGCGGGGACGAGTTCTCGCCTACCCGTGCAAGGGGTATTGGTCGCCTGCTGACACCGTGAAAGAACGGGCGCAACTTGACGAGATGTACCACCGCGGAACGTGTCCGTGGATGATCTGGGATCCTGAGCGGTCCGGCGCCGCGGCGACGGCGGATGACGCCGCCAGCTTCAGTCTGGCGAGCCCGGACCCGGCACTCACGGCGCCGCGGTAACCGTCTGTGCGTCCGCTTCACCTCAATCCGCTGTCCGGGCCGTTGTCGCTGCTCGTGATCGGGGCCCATCCTGACGACATCGAAATCGGTGCCGGCGGGACGTTGCTCCAACTCGCCGAGAACAGCTCGGCCCTTGCGGTCCGTTACCTGATTTTTACCGGCACGCCCGACCGTCACCAGGAGGCTGAGCAAGCGGCGCACGCCTTCCTGCCAGGGGCCGACTTGACTGTCGACCTCCACGACCTACCTGACGGGCACCTGCCGGAGGTATGGGGTCAGGTGAAGGAGATCCTGGAGGAAACGGCGCAGGTCTGCCGCCCGGATGTCATCATCGCCCCGTCCTGCCACGACGCGCATCAGGATCACCGCACCGTCGCTGAGATCCTGCCCACCGTCTTTCGGGACGCACTGTACCTGGCTTACGAGATCCCGAAGTGGGACGGCGACCTGGGCCGGCCGTCGGTATTCGTGCCGCTGTCGTCAGAGTGGGCTCGCCGCAAAGTGGAGCTGCTGCACAAGTGTTTCCCGTCACAGCAGGGCCGCGACTGGTGGGACGACGAAGTGTTCCTCGGACTCGCCCGGCTGCGCGGCATGGAATGCCGGGCTCCGTACGCCGAGGCCTTTACGTCCACCAAGGTCCTCCTCTCGCCCTGAAGGTGTATGCCAGACGATGTTGGGAACTGAAACATACGGGCGAGGCCAATTAGAACCCATGAGCTATCTCAAAAGCGAGGAAGTATGGCCACCATCCTCGTCGATCCCGACACGCCCCCGTCGGAATTGCGACAGGCGCTGTACCAAGGAAACCTGGTTGTCCTATCCCGCCTAACGGCGGTCGCAGACTTCGTCCAGTACACCCGTGAGCAACTTGGCGAACTCTTCAAGCCTCACGACCCCGAACGGGCCCACCAGCACTTCGGCAAGGACGAGATGGCCAGGATGCTGAGCGCCTGGAAGCCGAGTTTCATTCATTCTGATCGGGCCCAGACGCTGGTATGCCGGATCATCCAGGAGGCCGGCTTCGTCGCCGAGGAGACCCACTACGACCTGCCCAAGCCGCGGACGTCGTTTCCGGTGGGTCACCTGACGACAGGCATCGCGTACGCTTTCCCTTGGCACCGTGACGTCTGGTACAGCGCCCCCGCCCAGCAGATCAACTGGTGGCTGCCCGTGTTTGCGGTCCGGCCGGACAACTGCATGAGCTTCCATCTGCCCAGCTTCGATCGCGATGTCGCCAACACGTCGGGGGAGTTCGACTACTACCGGAACAACGCCGCCCGCCGGACCACCGCTTCCCAGGTTAATAAGGAGACCCAGGTGCGTCCGGCCGCCGTCGATTTCCGACCTGAAGATGACCTCGTCCTGCTGCCGCCTCCGGGCGCCATCCTGCTCTTTTCGGGAGCTCAGCTGCACGTGTCGGTACCGAACACCTCGGGGCGGTCACGGTACAGCGTCGACTTTCGCACTGTTGACGTGGCGGACCTGCTGGCTGGTCGGGCGCGCCCCTCGTGGACGTGCATTGCACGGGTACGGCCATCCGGGACTTCCATGGCGTGGCTGACGCTCGCCCCTTCGACGAAGGGCTCGTGCGCCGGATCTTCGGCCCGCCTCCCCCTGGCTCCGAGCTCGTTTTTGATCCGGCTGCGGTACAGCTGGCCGGCAGTCGTTAGCGGGCTCGCCGCGCCGGCCGCGGCGTTGGCCCGGCCAGTCCGCTCGCCGGGGTCCGGTTTTGATTCAGGCCAGCAGCAGTTCGGTCACGACCGCCAGGGGCGGAGCCGAACGGTCACGCGCCGACATGATTCCTGCGGGCAGTGGCCAGGGAATAGCGAGTTCGGGGTCGTCATAGGCGATGGTGACATCTTCGGAAGGATCGTGGGGGCGGTCGATCCGGTACGAGACGTCGGCGGTGGGCGTCAACGCCTGAAATCCATGGGCGCAGCCGGCCGGGATGTAGACGGTCGTCTGCTCCTCGTCACGCAGGTCGAAACTTTCCCAACAGCGGTAAGAAGGCGAAGCCGGCCGCAGGTCTACCACGACGTCGAACACGGCTCCGTAGGAGCAGCGCACCAGCTTGGCTTCTCCATGGCCTCGGCGCAGGTGTAGTCCCCTGATGACTCCCCCCGTCGACCGCGACACGCTGTCCTGGGCAAACCCGGCGGGATCGATGCCCTCCGCTCGCATCACCTCGGCGTCGAAGGTGCGACAGAAGAAACCCCGGTCGTCGGCATGCGGGATCGATCGAAAGGTCATGACGCCCGGGAGGCGGGGACTGTGCGTCACCTTCATTGCAGAAGTAGGAGTGGGCGTGGAGGGGTTTGATACGCGCCTCCGCCGTCACGCCCCGAGCGCCTCGGCGTCCACCCATCGACCCCCGGAGTCCTCCACGGCGGGGTACGCAGCCCGTACCTCGGCGAGAAGGTCGGGTACGAACAACAGCACGGCGTCGTGGTGGTGGACGCCCAGTTGTTCCGGGTTGACAATGGGAATGTCAGTGCCGGGCATGCGCAGACCGTGCTTGGCTGGTGAGGCGTCGACGACGGCGGGGAGCAAGCTCCGGTCCACTCCGGCCTTGAGCAAGAGGGCGACCGCTCTGGAGGCAGCGCCGTATCCGATGACACGGTGGCCGGCCCGCCGTTCTGCCGTGAGCCAAGCCTGCACGGCCCGGGCTCGAGTCTGCACCTGCTGCTGCAACGTGCGCAGCATGGCAGGGTCGCGGACCCCCGCCTCAATGTCCGCATCGAGAAGTGAATGGACTGAGTTGTCGGCTTCACCTGGGGCCTCCCCGTCGCGACAGGCGGCCAACAGCACCGTTCCTCCGTACAGGTCGAACGTCCACGCCGCCCTCGGCTGGAAGCCCGCGGCCCCTAGCATGGTGGCCAGGGCAGTCGTCGAGTAATAGGCAAAGTGTCCGTGCCGGAGGGCGTTCCACTGCCCGAGGCGGATGATCGTGTCCAAGGAGTGGTACTGCACGAGCAGCACGCCACCTGCGTCCACCCGCGCCACTCTCGTCGCCAGTGCAGCAGCCTGGTCGGCCGCGTGCATGAGGCCGAAACTGTCGAGCACGACATCGGCACGCTCACTCCCGTTCACCGGTTTGAGGCCGCGCTCGACCAATTCCGCCAACCACGAACCACCGTGCGGGCTGGGGAACTCGGCGACGCTTGATCCCGGAGCCAGCCAGCCGGCCGCCGCCAGGCCGCTGACGGCGGCGGCCGCCTGGCTGGTTAGGGCCGCTGGCTCCGCGCCTCTCACTTCTTCGGGCAGCGTGGGGTCCTCCACGAGCTGGGCCAAGCCACACGACGCGCACAGCCACATTTGCAAGGGATGAACCGGGTCCGGCCCGGGATCGGCGGCCGGGGGAAAATAGTCGCCCGCGGGCTGGTCACCGAGGTCGAGCACGAGGTCCCCGGATCGCCCACGGCAGGCTCGGCAGGCCGGTTCAACCACGACGGTTCCTTTCTGTTGGTCTGGCGCCGGCGGCGTCCCTTTATCCGGCCCGGCCGATCGCGGTGGCCCCGTCGTTTGGCTGGCTGCGGGGCCGGCTGTTCGTATTCTCGCCGCCGAAGAGCTCTTCATCCCGATCGGGAATCATGCCCACGCTGGCGTCGCCCGGCTCGGGATTGACCAGGACGATCCCGTCCAGCCTGGCCCCCTGCTCGGTGGCGGCCAGCGCCACTCCGGCCAGATCGTCGGTCACGGGAAATCCCGACGAAACCGCCAAGATGAGACGGCCGGTGAAGGGCGACAGCTCGGGTCGGGAACGCTCGAGGGCGACCACGACCACCTCCAGCTGGGTTCCCTTGCTGACCCTCCGATCGGGTGTGTCCCACACCCGCTTCCAGGGGTCTTCGTCGCGAGGTCCGAACTCGACGATGCGGCCCTGGTGGCCCGGCTTTGGCAAGGTGGCGCAGGCCGCCCGGAGCGGGACCAGCACGTTCTGTTCGTTGGGGTTTAGATTTGCGGGGAGCCCGAACCCGTTTGCCGCCAGCGCCAGCTGCGGGCCCACGGCCAGAGCCGCCGTGTCGGCGGCGAACGCCGCCACCCAGACGGTCAGATCCTCCTCGAGATCGCCGGGAACCAGATGGCGCAGGACCTTGCGCAGGTTCCATGCTGTCGAGGCGGACGGCTCAAAGTGCTCCAAAAGCCCTCGCCACTGGGCCGCAGTCTTGTACTGCGCACATTCCACCGCGGCCAGGACGGGCACCCCGATGGCGCGGGCGATTTGATCTCGTCGACGCAGGCGATGGTCGCGTTTGGCCCGCATCAGCACGATGATGACGCCGACCAGCAACCCGGCGGCCAGACCGAGGCCGCCGCTCTTCACGGCGCGGCTGGTAAGCGAAGCCGGCGGCGTGATCGTCGCGTATTGGATCACGTATGCCGGGCCGACGTTGGCGACGCCGTGGGCCTTGACGAAGGCGATGTACTGGTTGGCGACACCATTCGCCAACGCCACGGCCTGTTGGGCCTGCGGGGCGTGAGCCCGGATACGCAGGGTGGTGTCGCTAACCGTCACCTTCACCCCGACCTGGTCGGGGCGAACCGGTGGAGCAAGTGATTGGATGGCCGGGTTCTCGACCGCCGCGCTCTCCGCCACCTGCACTTGCGCCGGCACGACGCTTGAGAGGTCCACCGAGGAGCCGGACTGCCCGGGTATGAGCACCACCGCGACGGCAGCCGGAGGCGAGCGGTGCACGGCCACGCTGAACAGGCCCAGACAGAGCCCGACGAAGCCCACGATGGCGATGGCCACGCGTCGCCGCCGCAGGGCGGACAGCGAAGATCGCAGGTCGAGCGGCTGTTCGTTCATCGGTCGTCTCCCCGACGAGAGCCCTCTCCGGCGACCCGGCGCAGGTGGTCGCCTGGGAAGTCGGCGGCGCCGGTGTCGGCAGGGGCAACGAGCGAGCTGAGCTGCGATCGATCCTGGACCGCCAGCTTGCGGTAGAGCCGGCTGACGTAGTTGCGAACCGTCTTGTCGCCCAGCTGCAGTGCGTCGGCGATCTGTTTGTTGGCCGCCCCCTGGGCCACCAGCCGCAGAATGTCAGTTTCGCGACGGGTCAGGCGGCGGTCCGGCGAGTCCTGGATGAGCCATTGGGCAGCCTGGCGGGATAGCACTTGCCCGCCGAGATGAGCCGACACCACGGCCGACCGGATCGCCTCTGGTTCAGTGTCCTTGAGCAAGAAGCCGGCGGCGCCAGAGGTCATGGCGGGGATGACCCTCCAGTCCGCCGTCGAGGCCAGTATCACGACTCGGGTGCGTGGCGAGCCGTTCGCGACCAGCCGGGTCAACTCGATGCCGTCCGAGTCTCGCAGCTGAATGTCCGTCACGACGACGTCGATCGACAGCGACGCGCACAGAGCGCCGCCACGTCTTCTCCTCCGTCCGAGATCGCCGCCACGAAAAGTCGGTCGTCTTCACTCAACAGACTGGCCAGGCCGGAGCGAAACAGCGCCTGGGTGTCTACGACCAGGACCGAGATCTTCGGCTTCGGCGGGTAGTGGTTGCCCGCCGCGGCCAGGCTGGTATCGACGGCTCTTAACGAGGTGGTACTTGTTTCGTGGAAAGCCAATCGAGCCTCCGACCGGGCTGGGTGTTCGACCACAGGGGCCGGCGTTCCAGCAGAGCTAACAGTGTTCGTAGATGGAATTGAGGTCCGCCGTCGGACATTGATACAAGTGATTGAGGACTGGAGTCACCGCAATCGATGACTGTCAGCAGGCTGCTTTCCCTGACGCCTCGGTTGCCACCCTGCCCCCTTCACCCGCCGCCACGGCGTCGAGCCCCATTTACTCGCCGTCCATGGTGCTGCATCAATCTCACCGTCAGCTCAACGGATCCTCAACATCTCCTCCACCCACTGCGGAGCCGAACCGACCTGGCCGTATCAGCATGCGTGGGCCGTGCTCTATAGATGGCTCGGACGCCGGCGATCGCTTGGCGGTTAGCGCCTGTGAAGAAACAAGCCAGACAAAAGAAGGAAGCGACGGATGCTGTTATGTCGACGTTCTCCCTGTCATCTTGGTACTTACCGGTCGACAGCGTCCGGCGCCTCCTTCTCATTCGCGAAGCTTGTTTTCTCACGGGCACTTAGGTAGGCACATGAAGCAGTCGGCAGCCCAGGCGATGCTCAGGGGGCAGACAATCGATATCCGCGACACACCCGACGACATCCCTTTCGAGGTCATTGCCCAGGCTAAAGCGGCGTTCAACCAACGGGTTCAGGAGCAGGTTGCCGTATTGGTGTGGGATTCCCTCGTCGATGAAGCCGCCCCGAGCTGGCACCATCATCTCCGCTTCGAACACCCCCATATGTGGATCGAAGTGAGCGTTTCGGTCGGCGTCGTTTGGGCGAACCTGCACGGCGTTATGCATCCCGCGTCGCCCGGCCGAGTCGAGCTGCAGTCGACGGATTGGGAGGGGCCCGTCGTGGCCGAGGTCACTCGCAGCGCGTTCCGCATCGAGCGGTTTCGGCGCGGCCTCGTCAGACTGGCCCTGGGTGGTTCAGAAGGTGCTCCGACTGTCTACAGCGATTGGTTTTATGTGTAGGTGCCGGGCGGATCAGGCGAAAACGTCTTCCAGGTTGTAGCCCGCCCCCACGGCCAAACGGCGTAACTGCGCCAGCGCCCGCGCCCGTGTCGGGCCGATGCTCCCGATTGGCATCGACAGGGCCTCGCTGATATCCCGATAGCTGAGGGGAGAGTCTGCGCTCAGCAGGCGCAGCAACAGCCGGGAACGGACCGGCAGCTTCTCCACCAAATCGGTGACCAGGCGAGCGTTCTCTGACCGGAGCAAGCCACGATCGGGAGCAACCGCGGCCGTCGCGTCTGGCAGCACGTCGAAGTCATACCCGCTTGGGGTCTGGCGCCCCGCCATGCGCAGAACGTGCAGTGACTCGCGACGGGCAGTCGTCGCCAGCCAGGCCCCGATTCGATCTGGCTGATGAATACGGCCCAGGTGCTCAAGCAGCCGGAGCCAGGTCGTCTGTGAAACGTCGGCAGCATCGGCGGGGCTGAGACGGTGGGCTCGCGCAATTGCCCACACGGTGGGGGCGAATCGGTCCACCAGGGCGTCCCAAGCGGACTGGTCGTCGGCCGCGGCCGCCTCCACGAGCGCGGCGATCTCGGCTCGGTCACTTGGGTCATGGTCACGACGGGGCTGGCCCGGTTCCGGGCTCGGCGAGGCGGCGACGTCCTGAACGACAGGGGCGCCGGCGGTGGCCTGCTCCTCTTCCGCTGTCGCTGTGGCTCCGGCCCAGATACTGGGTTGAACCGTCATTGCCTACCACCTGCCCCTCGCCATCCGCCCCGGATAGCTGGTTGTGAGTCTTCGCCAATTCGGGTCTGATTACAAGCCCGGTCCGTCCAATCGGTCCACAGTGTGACCAATGTCACAGAAAGAAGACGAAGGGCGACCCCCACGCGGTTCCGCCAGCGGCCAGGCTTGACACACTATTGTCCAGGGGAAGCGGTAGCCACTACAGGTCGTCTTCGGTGATCCGAAGCAAGGAGAGGGTGATCCTTTATCCCGGAGGGTGAGCCCTGTGAGGTTGGACTCGATGTCCTTGGAGGGCATGTTCATCTTCTCCCGGCTTGCGGGAACGAGGCCTAACGGCACAGGGGCGCGCCCTACCTTCGCATGAAGGGATCGAAATGCAGATGACAGATCCCATGGGCCACCCGCCCGATGGTGTTCCGGAAGAGGTGATCGACGAGGCCAAGGCCGCCTTCGCCCGCCGCACCCCTGGCGCCGTCGCGGCCCTGGCCTGGGACTCGCTCGTCGACGAGGACGATCCGGCGGAAGACCACCGGTTGGTTTTTGATCATCCCGACCTGCAAATCGAGGTGCGCGTCCGTGTCAGGGAGCGCGTACCGGACCTCGAGGGCCGGGTGAAACCGCCTGGCTCGCTTCACGTCGAGCTGCAATCCGACCAGGGCGACGTACTGCAATCAGCCGAAGCCACCGATGGCGTCTTTATCCTCGAACAAGCGCGGCGCGGCCTGGTGCGCCTGGCCATCCGGAGAGCCGACGGTCCCGAAATTCGAACCGACTGGTTTCGGATCTAAACCGCGCCCCGCCGTCCTGACGTTTCGCCCCGGCGCTCGGGCGAGCCGCTGCATGTATCTCCGGGTTCCTCACCGGGCTCTTTCCGTCTGGAGGAGCAGCACGATGACCGAGTTGACCGAGACGGCCAAGCCGACAGAGACAGGTGAGCAGAGCCGGGGAATCGCGACCATCTCACCCGCGACCTGGCTGTGGTGGGTGCGGCGCCAGTCGCGATCGTCGCCGGGCGCCGAGACCGGGGCTGGATCGTCCGGGTCTACTGCTGGCTCCGTGACGTCGGTAGGCGAGCCGTCAAAGTCGGCTCGATGCTCTCGTCCCGTCGGCTAGCGATCTCGCCCGAAGCGCCGGCAATCCCCGACCGGCGTGGTGGGTTGGGGCCAAAAACAGCGGTCAGTGTCGGCCTCACTTCCCGCTGCCGGGGCGCGATCTTGGGCGAGCGTTGGGCTGCTGTTGTGATGGTGTCGGCACAAAATGCCGAAAAGCCCGCACCGGAAGTCCGCAGGCCGTGAGCACCGCCCGGAGGGGTAGCCAAACCGTCACCGAAGGTGATCAAGAGCACCCGCTTGACCGCCCGTCACGACCGAAAAGCGGTTAGATCAACGGGGCATCATATTTCGTCAAACTCGCCTGCCTCCCCATTGTGAAGCGACTAGAGAAGTGCTCACATCAAAGCAGCAGGCTCGACCAACCGGGCAAAGGGGCAGGAATGATACGGAACATGAGCAGGGGTGCACCAGCAGTGAGCCAGGATGTCGTGACGTCCGCGGTCGCTGGAGATCAGTCGGCGTGGGACACGATCGTCGACGCCTACGCCGCGCAGGTCTGGGCGGTGCCGCGCCGGCACCAGCTCAACGGACAGGAGGCGGCCTATGTGAGCCAGCTGACGTGGATGCGTCTGCGCGACCGGCTGGCGGACGTCGCATCCGAGGGCCTGGGTAGCTGGCTGGAGCGGACCGCCGAGCGCGAATCCACCCGTGCTGTCCGACTGGCTCTGGTGACGCAGGAGAACGAGGCCCAAACGGCCTGACGGCCTGAAGCCCCCGTCGGCTTTACAGCAGACCCCCAGACGGCTTTACAGCTCCGATCTGAGTGCCCACAAGTCGGGGTAGAGCTTCTTGTCGATAGTCGTCCGCAGGTAGCTCGCCCCGGTCGATCCGCCCGTTCCCGACTTCGACCCGAGCATGCGCTCCACCATCTGCACGTGCCGGAAGCGCCACAAACCCAGGGTCTCATCGTGGTCCAGCAGGGCCTCGGAGACCTCGAACAGGTCGCCATAGCGGTCTCGGTCGGCAGCGATCTGGCGCAGCGTGGGCGCACCGTGCCGTCGGCGCAGCTCCTCCCAGGCGTCCCACAAGGAAGGTTCCGTGAGGCGCTGCTCGAGGACGGCCCGCTCAGACGGGCTGAGCTCGAGGCGCTCGAGGTAACGAGGGTCGCGAAGGCCGGACAGGTACTCGATGGCCCGGAACTGGGCGGATTGGAAGCCGCTGGCGGGCGCCAGTTCGGACCGGAAGGCCAGGAAGTCCTGCGGGCGCATGGTTTCCAGCACGTCGACCTGGGCGACGAGCACCTGCTCGATGGCGACGACACGCCGCAGGTAGTGGGCAGCCCAGTAGGCGTCGCCCGCCAGCATGGCTGCTCGGGCCGCCTCTAGCTCGTGTAGAAGCTCCTTGAACCACAGCTCGTACACCTGATGGACGACGATGAACAGCAGCTCGTCGTGAGCGGCGGTTTGGGTGCGTTGCAGCTGGAGCAGCTCGGGGAGCGCCAGGTAGCTGCCGTAGCTCCACCGCCGGCCCTCCTCGCCGAAGCTGGCGCCGGCGCGGTGGTCAGCCGTTGGAGGAGTCGAGGGCGTTGACGCGCCGGGCCAGGCGGGACTTCCGACTCGACGCCTGGTTCTTGTGGATGATGCCGCGGGCCGCCGCCTTGTCCAAGCGCTTCATGGCCATGCGTAGATCGTCCGCGGAGGTCTCGGCTCCCGCCGATGCGGCGGTTACGGCGCGCTTGATCCGGGTCTTGATCTCGGACTTGGCGGACTTGTTACGTAGTCGGGCCGCCTCGTTGGTTCGGTTGCGTTTGATCTGGCTCTTGATGTTGGCCACGTCTACTCGCTCGGCTCGGGAACCGGTGCAGCCTACCAGCCATCACCCACCGCGCACGATGCGGGCTGGCACGCCGACCGCGGTGGCGCCCGGCGGTACGTCGCTCACCACCACGGCGTTGGCGCCAATGCGAGCCCCGTCGCCGACCGTTACGGCACCGAGCACCTTGGCGCCGGCACCGATGAACACGTCATCCCCAATGATCGGGCGACGCTCGCCCCGATAGTCCCACCCGATGGTCACGCCCTGATGGACCTGCAGGTTGGCGCCGATGCGCTCGGCGGACAGGATGGTGCCCTGGCCGTGCGAGATAAACAAACCCGGCCCGATCAGCGAGCCCGCCATGTCCAACCCGTCGACTCCCCGCCACACCAGCCGGCCGGCCCGGGCCAGCAGCGCCCCGGCCGGGTTGCCGTGCTGGAGGCGGTGGTAGTACACGGAGCGAAATTCCGGGAACGCGTACAGCAGGCGCCCCAACAGGCGGCGACCGGTCCGCGTCCCCTATCCACAGCACGTCGGCCCAGTGGGCGACGTCGGCGTCGATGACCTGCTGCTGGTCGGTCATTCCGTAGATCAGCAGCAGGGGGAAGACCGCCAACGACCGGACGGTCTCGATGTGGTCCAGGGCGGGCCGGGCCGCGCCATCCAACCAGCGCCGCAACCCGGCCCGGGGCATGGAGCGGCGTGGTTCCGGGCCGCTAGACGGAACTGGCGGCGAAGAAGGCCCGGGCGGCCATGACGAGCACTTGCAGGGCGGCGTCGACGCCCAGCACCGTGGGGTCGAGGATCAGGTGGTAGAGACGGGCTTCGGCCGGATCGACGTGGAAGAGCCGTTTCACGAAAAGGCTGCGGGCCCGGTCGGTCTCGTTTTGGCGCCGCCGGGCGGCCTCGATGCCGAGATTCTCGTGGGCGGCCGCCCAGGCGACGCGCCGCTCGACGGGCCCGTCGAGGCGGACGTGATAGGCCCGGGGCCGAGATGCGAGCACCACCGCCCCGGCGCGACCGAGCAACACGGCGGGGGCGCCGGCGGCCAGCTGCCGGACGCCGTCCTCGGTGCGCTGGCGAATGGAATCGTCGTCCTCCATGACGGCATCGGGCGTTATCACCACTCCTACGCTGGCGGCCCTGGCGAAGTAGCTCAGAAACCGCCCGGCCGGCGTGGTCTCCTGCTCGGCTTCGTTGAGGCCTTCCTCCGACCGCTCCCGGCGGGCGGCGTCCTGCGACGAGGTCGGCGCTGATCAACCGGTCGACGAAGGGCAGCCCGAGTTCGGCGGCCAGGCGGGGGGCAAGAACGCTGCCAGCGGTGCCGTAGGTGGCGGACACGGTGACCAGCGGCGCGAAGGCGGTCTCGGACATTGATCAAACCCTAGGTCGCGGAACCGGCTGAGGCCCGTCTTGCGCCACACTTGTAGGGGACGCGGGGCCTTGCCGGCGCGACCTCTCCCTCTTTCTCAAGGACTTCGTTGCATCTCGACCGCATCCGGAACCTCAGCATCGTGGCCCACGTCGACCACGGTAAGTCGACGCTCTCCGACCGGATTCTCGAACTGACCGGCGCCGTCGACGCCCGGGACATGCGCGAACAGTACCTGGACTCCATGGATATTGAGCGGGAGCGGGGCATCACCATCAAGGCGCAGAACGTCCGGGTCCACTGGCAGGGTTTCACCATCCACCTGATTGACACCCCCGGGCACGTCGATTTTGGCTACGAGGTCAGCCGCAGCCTGGCCGCCTGCGAGGGGGTGGTCCTGCTGGTGGACGCTGCCCAGGGCATCGAGGCCCAGACCCTCGCCAACGCCTACCAGGCGCTGGAGCACGACAAGGAGATCGTGGCCGCCCTCAACAAGATCGACCTTCCCGCCGCTGATCCGGACCGCTACGCCGACGAGATCGAACGGGTGCTCGGTGTGCCGGCCAGCGACATCCTGCGCATCTCCGCCAAGACCGGCGAGGGCGTCCCCGAACTGCTCGATGCCATCTGCGCTCGTATTCCCGCCCCCAGGGGCGACGCTGACGCCCCTTTGCAGGGGCTGATCTTTGACTCCTACTACGACCAATACCGGGGTGTCATCAGCGCCGTGCGGGTCGTCAACGGCACCCTCAACTCCGGCGCCCGGCTGCGTTTCATGCAAACCGGCCGCACCCACGAGGTGGAGGAGATCGGCGTCCGCACACCCCTGAATGTGCCGGTCGCCGGCCTCGGTCCGGGCGAGGTCGGTTACCTGATCGCCGGCATCAAGGACGTCGGCGAGGCTCGCAGCGGCGAGACCGTCACCGACGCCGCCCGGCCTGCAGCCCGGCCGCTGGCGGGCTATCAGGATCCCAAGCCCATGGTGTTCTGCGGGCTCTACCCGGTCGACGGGGACGACTTCTCGGATTTGCGCGAGGCCCTGGAGAAGCTCCGGCTCAACGACGCTTCCGTCACCTACGAACCCGAGACCTCCGGCGCCCTGGGCTTCGGGTTCCGCTGCGGTTTCCTGGGCCTCCTGCACATGGAGATCGTGCGGGAGCGCCTGGAGCGAGAGTTCGACCTGTCGCTCATCGCCACCGCGCCCAGCGTGGAGTACCAGGCCCGTCTGATCGACGGCTCGGTCGTCGAGGTCCACAGCCCTTCTGAGCTGCCCGAACCCCACCAGCTGGAATGGATCGAGGAGCCCTTCCTGACCGCCACCATTCTGACACCGACCGAATACACCGGCACGCTCATGGAGCTTTGTCAGAGCCGACGGGGCGAGATGATCCGCATGGAATACCTGTCGCCCGAGCGGTTGGAGCTGGTCTACAAGATCCCCCTGGCCGAGGTGGTGATCGACTTCTTCGACGCCTTGAAGAGCCGGACCAAGGGCTACGCCAGCCTGGATTACGAGACCGCCGGCTGGGAACGGGCCGAGCTGGTGAAGATCGACGTCCTGCTCAACAGCGTCCCGGTCGACGCCTTCAGCGCCATCGTGCACCGTTCGGAGGCCCAGGCGTACGGGCGCCGGATGGTCGAGCGGCTGCGCGAGCTGATCCCTCGCCAGATGTTCGACGTGCCGATCCAGGCGGCTATCGGCGGGCGCATCGTCGCTCGTGAGACGGTGAAGGCCAAACGCAAGGACGTGCTCTCGAAGTGTTACGGCGGGGACATCACCCGCAAGCGCAAGCTGCTCGAGAAGCAAAAGGAAGGCAAGAAGCGGATGAAAAACATCGGCCGGGTCGAGGTCCCCCAAGAAGCGTTCATCCAGGCGCTGCGCCTGGAGGAGTAGCGCCGTTGGCCTGCGGCGCCCGCCTCAATCTCCTGGCACTCGGTATCTTTGAGTGCCAACGTGTTAGACGACCGCAAAGCCGCCATCCTCAAGGCCGTAGTAGAGGAGTACATCCAGACCGCCCAGCCGGTGGGGTCGGGGGCGGTCTCGCGCCACGCCGAGCTGTCGGTCTCGTCAGCCACGGTCCGCAACGAGATGGGCGTGCTCGAACGGGAGGGCTACCTCGCTCAACCTCACACCAGCGCGGGCCGCATTCCGACCGACAAGGGCTACCGGTTTTTCGTCGATTCCATCACCGGCTCCGGCCGGCTGGGGCCCACCCAGGCTCAACAGATCCGGGCCTTTTTCGCCACCGCCCACGGTGAGCTGGAGCGCATGCTGGCCGACACCAGTCGTTTCCTCTCCGGGTTGACCGACTACGCCGCCGTGGTGACCCGCCAGGCCGACGATCCGGCCCACATTCGCTCGGTGCAGATCGTCAGTCTCGCCCCGCGGGTCGCGGTGGTGGTGGCGGTGCTTGGCAGCGGGGCGGTTGACAAACACATTCTGGAACTGCTCGACGAAGTCGGCGAGGCCCAGGTCGCCGCGGCGTCGGCCCATCTGGCGGCCTATCTGACGGGCGCCTCGCTCGGACACCTGCCGGCGATACCGCCCGTCGAGGATATGGCGATTGACCGGCTGGTGGGCCTGGCGGAGGCCGCCCTCCGCCGCGGGGCGGCCCAGGCCGACAGCAGCGCCCAGGTGTTCGTCGGAGGAGCAGCCCGCATGGCCGTGGCGTTCGACGCGGTGAGCACCATCCGGCAGGTCCTGGACATCCTGGAGCAGCAGTTCGTGCTGGTTACGTTGATCCGCGACCTCCTCGACCGGGGCCTGACGGTGGCGATCGGTGCGGAGCACGGCGTGCAGCCACTGGCGGACTGCTCGATCGTCCTGGCCCCCTACGAGATCGAGGGGGAGCGGGCCGGCAGCGTCGGCATCCTGGGCCCAACGCGCATGCACTACGAACAGGCGCTGGCGGCCGTGGCGGTTGTTAGCAAACGATTGGGTCAAGTGCTCAGCGAGGGAACAGGGACAGGTAGGGTCAGTTGACTGTGGCCGACGTCGAAGATTTTTACGAGCTGCTCGGGGTCTCGCGCCAGGCCAGCGAGGACGAGATCAAGCGCGGCTATCTGCGCCAGGCGCGCGAGCTGCACCCTGACGCCAACCCCGGTGACGCCCGGGCGGAGGAGCAGTTCAAGAAGGTGAATCTGGCCTACGAGACCCTCCGGGACCCAGAGCGCCGGCGCCAGTACGACATGTTCGGTCCCGAGGGGCTGCGGAGCATGGCCGGGGCGGGTGCCGGCGGTACCGGGGATCCCTTTGCCGGGTTCGGGGGCGGGCTCGGTGACCTGTTCGACGCCTTCTTCGGAGGTGGCGGCGGGGGTGTGGGCGGCATGGGTGGCACCCGGACCCGGAGCGGACCGAGGAAGGGGGAGGACGCCGAGGCGGCCATGACCCTGGAGTTCGCCGAGGCCGTTTTCGGCGTGGAGCGGGACCTGACCGTGCGGCTGCCACAGACCTGCGAAACCTGCCTCGGCACCGGCGCCCGGCCGGGTACCACGCCGATCACCTGCAGCGTCTGCCACGGCGCCGGTGAGGTCCGCCGCGTCCGCCAGTCGATCCTGGGTCAGATGGTGACGGCCACGCCGTGCCCCCGCTGCGGCGGCAGCGGCGAAGAGATCACCTCGCCGTGCGTCGACTGCCGGGGCGAAGGCCGGCGGCAGGAGGAGCGGACATTCGTCGTCGAGGTGCCGGCCGGCGTCGACGAAGGGCAGACCCTACGGCTCCCCGGCCGCGGCGCCGGCGGGTTGCGGGGCGGTCCACCCGGCGACCTGTACGTCCACCTGCGGGTGCGCAACCATCCGACCATCACCCGCCAGGGCACCGACCTCCTGGCCGTCGTGCACGTCGCCGCAACGCAGGCCGCCCTGGGCACCTCGGTGGCGTTCGAAACCCTCGACGGTGACGAGGAGCTCACGATCCCGCACGGCACCCAGAGCGGTCGCGAGTTGCGGTTGCGCGGCCGGGGCGTGCCGCACCTTCAGAGCCGGGGCCGGGGCGACCTGATCGTCAGCGTGGTTGTCGACACGCCGACGGATCTGACGAAAGAGCAGGAGGAGTTGCTGCGCCAGCTGGCCGCCTCCCGGGGGAGGAGGTGAGCCCGCCCGACGCGGGTTTCATGTCCAAGTTGCGCAGCGCGTTCAAGTAGCCGGTTACGGTGGGCGGCTTTAGGGGCTCGAGCGGGCTGGGCGACTTGGGGGGCCCGGGCCGGTGGGCTGGCTTCGCCCGCTGGGGCGGCCTCGCGCTCGCTGTGGGCGGCCGCTTCGCCTCGGCCGATTCCGCCGCTTCGGCTGCTTGGGCCCCTACGCCAATCGGATTTTGGTACCTTTAACAGCTTATAGCTGGTTTAGATACCAAAATCGCAAGTGGGCTCGAGCGGGGTGTGGCTGATCAGCTCCGAGATCCGTTTCCAGCCGCCCGCCGGGCCGGCGCTCACGTGATCGTCGCGGACCTCGAGGCGCCGCAGCTTGACGCCGCTGACCACCACCACTTGGTGTCGGTCCTGCGGCTGCGCCCGGGCGAGGCGGTCGGCGTGACCGACGGGCGGGGCGGCTGGCGCCCTTGCTCATTTTTGGCCGGCGGTGGCCTGCGGCCCGAGGGCGACGTGCTTCGACGTTCCCGGCCGGCGCCGACAATTACCGTCGGCATGGCGCCCGTCAAGGGCGACCGCCCGGAGTGGGCGATCCAGAAGCTGACCGAACTCGGCGTGGACCGCATCCTTTTGCTGACCGCCGAGCGCAGCGTGGTCCGCTGGGACCCCGAACGGACCGGCCGCCATCTGGAGAAGTTCCGGCTCGTGGCCCGCCAGGCGGCGATGCAGAGCCGCCAGGTCTGGCTGCCCGAGATAACTGGGCTGCAGCGGGCGGAGGCCGTGGCCAGCCAGCCGGGTGTGGCCCTGGCTACCCCGGGTGGCAGGCCGCCCTCCCTGGACTACGCGACGGTGCTGGTCGGTCCCGAAGGCGGCTGGACCGACATCGAGCAGGAGTCAGCCCTGGCCACGGTGAGCCTCGGTCCCACCGTTCTGCGCACCGAGTCGGCGGCGGTAGCCGCGGGTGTGTTGCTAACCGCGTTGCGCGCCGGTCTGGTTCGGTCCGGGTGAACGAGGTGATGCCTGCTCCGTTCGGCGTCTACGTGCACGTGCCCTTTTGTGTCCGGCGTTGCGACTACTGCGCCTTTGCGACATGGACCGACCGCCATCACCTCGCCGAGGCCTACGTGCGGGCCTGCCGGCGCGAGATCGAAGGCGCCGTGGCGGCGGGGATGGGCCCCGCCTCCTCTGTCTTTTTTGGGGGCGGAACTCCGTCGCTTCTGCCGCCCGGGCAACTGGGGGCGGTTTTGGCCGCTATCCCCCGATGTCCGGGGGCCGAGGTGACGGTCGAGTGCAATCCGGAGACGGTCGACGCCACCCGGCTTCGCGGGTATGCGGAGGTAGGCGTCACCAGGCTGTCGTTCGGGGTCCAGTCGATGGTCCCGCACGTCCTGGCTGCCCTCGGTCGGCTCCACGATGTGCCAGCGGTGCAACGGGCCGTGAATGTCGCCGCGGTCGCCGGGTTCACCGGCGCCTATAGCGTCGATCTCATCTTCGGCAGCGTGGGGGAGACTATGGCCGACTGGGCGGCCAGCCTGTCAGCTGTCCTCGAACTCGACCCGCCACCAGAACACGTGAGCGCCTACGGGTTGAGCGTCGAGCCAGGAACCCCGCTGGCCCGTGACCGATCTCGCTATCCGGACGCCGATGATCAGGCCGACAAGTACCTGCTCGCCGAGGACGTACTTAGCGCGGCCGGGCTGGTCTGGTACGAGTTGTCCAATTGGGCCCGGCCGGGCGCCGAGTGCCGGCACAACCAGCTCTACTGGGCGGGCGGGGAGTACCGGGGAGTCGGCTGCAGCGCCCACTCCCACGCCCTGACCGCCGGCGGGTCCCGTCGGTGGTGGAACGTACGGACGCCGGAGCGCTACCTCCGGCTCGTCGAGGCCGGCCAGTCTCCGGAGGCTGCCGGGGAAGATCTGGACACCGCCACCCGTCGCTTGGAAGGTCTTCAGCTCGCCCTGCGCACCCGCGCGGGAGTCCCCGCCGCCGCGCTCCCGGGCTGGGAACACAACCACGAGCTATCGGGTCTGCTGGAGCCCGCCGGGCCGGGCCGGTTGGCCCTCACCCGCCGGGGACGGCTCCTGGCAAACGAGGTCGCCCTTCGGCTCAGCGTGTAGCGTGGTGGGCTGCGCTGGTCAGCGCTTCCGACCCGGCCTGGTCATCACGAACCTCCCGGCCACAATGAGGAAGGCCACGAAGAAGCCGACCCCCGACAGGGCCGGGAACACCGGGCTGACGTGGGCGCTCTGGGTCTTGGTCCGAAGCGGCAGCGTCGACGGTGGCACCGGGATGTGACCGCCGATCGGCGCGATGGTCGTCGGCGTCGGGGGAGTGGTGCTGGTGGGCGCGGCAGTGAGTGGGACCGTGCTGTACGAGTAGGTGGGCGCGGTCCGGTAGTAGTAGGTCGCCGGTGGGGGGGTGGGTACGGGCGTACGGGCCGGGCTGGGGGGGGTCGCCACGATGGTGGTCGGCGCCACGGTATTTGGCGGGATCGTGGCGGGGGGCGTCGTGATGCGGCTGGGAGATGTCGTACCGGGCGGGCGGGTGGCCGGGGGCGACGTGGTTTGCACGTTGGTCTCCGCCGCCGCGACGCCGGACGTCAGTGTGGTCGGGGCGGTCTCCCCAACAACTACCCCGAGCAAGGCGGCCGCCGCCACACCCAGCCCGACGTAGCGCAGGGCAACAACTGAGCCACGCTGCCAATCCGGTCGCCGACGCACCACCCCAGTCTGCCCTTTGTATGCCGACCGCCCGGGACATCTCCCGCTCCCTTTCCGGCCTCCCATACGGTCGCGGCGTCGGCGCGGGGACTCCGCGCATCCGCGCCCGCCGCCTTAAATGGGCGCCGCCGGCGGCGGCGGGAGGGCTATCCGATCGCCGGCGAAGATCAAGTTCGCATCGGCTGGGTTCGGAAGATGGGGTCTGTTGATTTCCACAATCTGCAACCAATAGGGGGCGACATGACTGTCGTCGGGCTGGCGGCCCCAGGTCGCCGCCAGCGTGTCGGCCGCGATCGACCACAAGTTGTCACCGGGTTGCACGACGTAGGCCGTTGCCGTCCCGCGGGCGCCACCGAGCGCCGGCGGTGTTCGCCTCACCGGTTGGTCTGGTCCGGGCGGGGTCGGTGGAGGTTGGCCGCCAGCGACGGAGGTCTCTCGACGAGGGCTTGACGGGTGGTCTGTCGACTGGCTTGCCGGCTCGGCGAGCGGTCGCCGCGACCGTGCTCCAGACCTAGCTGGCGCGGGAACAGGCGAGGCCGGTGGCGAGGTTCCTGGACTATCCGGGGCACTTCCGGCCGGGCTTCCGGCCGTGCTTCCCGGCGTGCTTCCCGCCGCTGCTTCCCGGCGCCGCGAGGCCGAGGCTGTTGGGAGTGCCGGCGCTTGTCGGTCTGTCTGCATGGCCGGGGAGTATCGGCGCGGCGCGACCAGAGGCGGCTTGGTCCGGGGCAGCCCCCGGGCCGGCGCCGGCCCACCGGTCAACGGAGGGATCATTTCGCCTGTCGGGCCTGGCTTCGGTGTCACCGCCGGTCCCAAATAGCGAAGGACAGGCGCCGCCGTCGAAGCCCCCGGAGGCGCGGACGGCGCCGGGACCGAGCTGTTGCTGGCGGCTGCGGCCACGCCCGCTTCGGCATTGGCTGCCCAAATGGCGCTGGCGGCGGTGAGACCGAACGTGATCCGGGCGACGATCCGGACCCCCGGCAGAGGGAGGCGCAAGGAGAAGACCAGCACCCGGGCGTGAGAGAAAGCCGCCGAAACCAGCGCCACCGTCCAGAGGACTTCCAGGTAGCAGCCGACCCCCAACAGCACCGCGCGCAACACTCCGAATGTGGCCAAGACCGGCCCGGATTGCCTCCACCAGCTGGGGACTTGGCTGATGTACCGGAGGGACGGGCCCGGCAGCGTATGCCGGCTCATCACGTACAAAAGCGCCGTGGCGGCGCCTGTCGACAACCAGCACAACGCCACCCGGCCGAAGCGGGCTACAGGCGTGCGGCTCAACGCCTCGCGACCTCGACGATCAGGGGCGCCCGGCCGCGCCGCTCGACCTCGATCCGGTCACACCCGGCCGACTGCACCAGCACTCGCATGCTTGTGGCGCCGGCCAGATGGCTCGCCGCGAGTTGGCCTGCCACAACCTGCCGCGGCTGGGGCCAAGTGGCGAACGTCCACAGCTGGCCTGTCTCAGGGCGAAGGACGGCGGGAAGCGCTGTCGAGCCGCACCGCCACCGGCCAACGACTACCACGTCTCCTTTCTGGCCGACCAGATAGCGCCCGCCTGGAGTGACGAGCACCCCGCCGGGAGTGGGGAGGGGAGCACACCCGAAATCTGCGGGTGGGCACGGCGGCTGCAGATCGAGCGCTGAACGGGACGTCGTCAAGTGGAGGGCGAACACGACGATGCCCATGCAGCCCAATCCCGTCGCGAGAAGGAGAGCCGCAACAGGCCGTCGCCGGCTGTGGACCGTGGTTGGCGGGCACGTCGGCCCTCTTGACAATCGTGGGGGCTGGTCAGGTGGAGTTGGCTCCGCTTGTTTCGGTTGGGCTGGCACCGCTGGGCTGGTTCCGTCGGGCAAACGTGCCCCTGGGACGCGCTGAGATAACTGGTGGGCGAGCCAGCGGGCGTCAACGGATCGGGATTGCCGACCTGGGGCTGCGGCGCGTCGCAAGGTTCTGCGTAGCCCGGCAGGCACCGGCCCGTTCAGTTGAATCAGCAGGAGCCGGGCCAGGGCCCGGGTGTCCTCCCGACGGAGTGTCGTGACCAGCGCACGAGGCGCTTCCCACTCGGCCTGGCCGAAGCTGCAGAGGACCGGGCGGCCTTCCTCGTCGAGCAGCACGTGCGATGCCTCGATGGCGCCGTGGCAGATACCGAGGTCGTGCAAATCAGCAATTGTGGTGGCAATGGCCGCGCCGAGGCCGGCGATGACCTGCAGAGGTTGCGGGCCCAGGCGACCGAGATTTCCACCGGCCACCCGTCGCAGGATCAGCTCGTTGGGAGGATCGCCCCCCTGTGTGGAGACGAATTGGACAACTCCGGGATGGGCAATGACCCGCAACAGCTCCGCCTCGCGGCCGAGCCGGCCGCGCTCCTCACGTGTCCCGGCCCGCTTTGTAACCAGACCGGTCGAAGAATCATCTAGTACATCCACACCACATAAAATATCAAAAAGAGGGGCCCGGCGCAACGGGGTGGCGCGACGGGTGGGGTGGCCAGCGGGCGTGGTGTCGCTCAAGTCCGTCGCTCGAGCCGTCGCCCGTTGGCTCGAGCGCTCGCCGGTCGCTCGAGTCCGTCCCCCGACGCGCCGGTCGTCCGTCGGGGCGCCGAGGGCTGGCTCGTCCCTCAGTACCCGATACGTTTCCGGGACGGCGCAGACCGCTTTTCGCCACTTCGTCACAACCACTTTGAGCCATCCGGCACCCGCCGTGACGTCGTGGCGACATAGTGCCCCTTGCGTAACGGCCTGTCGGTTATCGATAGAACCCGTTGTGACGTTGTGGCGAGCCAGTCATCTTGTTCGGCGCGTCGACGGCAGTCCTGCCCTCGACGTGCCGACCGAATCCCCGGGGGCCACGCTGCTCAAAGCGACAAAAATACACAATCCACACCTGCACATTGATCGCCTAAAGCTCACTTTTCGGCGACTGCACTGGACGTGGCCCTGCTGGCGCGGTTGGTGGTATTTCCGTTTTCGCCGCGGTACCGACCGCACCCCGACCCTTCCGCAGCCACGGCCATTTGGAATATATGCCCGCGCCTCTTGCTGGAGTGCGCGGTGGTGAGTAGCTTGCGGCCCATGGCGAGCGGCCAGTGACTTCCGCTACCACGAGCGAATGGGTGTCGCCCTTACGAGCCGTCGAGCGAGCCGCCCAGGAGGTAGCCAAGGGACGGGCCCTTGACATGAGCGCCCCGGACGGCCGCGAACAGCTGCGGGCCCTCCTCGACCAGGAGGTCGTGCGCTGGCGGGCCGAATATCGAAAGGGTTTGCGCCCGCTCGATATTGCGGACCCCGAGGCCGCAGTCGAACGGGCATTGCGAAATCTCACGGGATACGGACCACTCGAACCCCTTCTCGAAGATCCCGATGTGTGGGAAATAATGGTCAATGGGCCGGGGGCAATTTTCACGAAACGGCATTCCGGCGCCGGCGGATATCACCACGAAGTGTTTTACGACGACGACCATGTGGTGCGGGTTCTGACCAAAATACTGGACGACGCCAGCCGATCCCACCGCAAGCTCGATCCTGCTGAGGGCCTGCAGGACGCCCAACTCGACAACGGCGCTCGCATCCACGTTGTGCACGCAGACGTCGCCCGGGACGGGCACTTGCTGGTCAACATTCGCAAGTTCTCTGGTGTGCTTCACCGCTCTGTTGCTGAGCTGATCGACCGGGACATGCTGGATGTCACCACGGCAAGGTTTCTGCAGGCGAGCGTGCGCAGCGGTCTTTCGGTGCTGGTGGCGGGGGCGCCGGGTTCCGGTAAGACCACTCTGCTCACCTGTTTGGCCGCGGAGCTGGACCCGAGCTTGCGGGTTGTTGTTGCCGAAGAGGTGTTTGAAAGCGACATTCCGTTACCGAACGTGGCACACATGCAAACCAGGCCGGCGCGCCCGGATCGCAAAGAGGTCGATCTTCGGCGGCTGGTCGCCGGCTTCCTGCGCATGGCGCCGGACGTGGCCATTGTGGGCGAAGTGCGAGATCGCGAGGCCATGCCGCTCATGCTGACCTTGTCGTCTGGGGTGCAGGGTTTTACGACCATTCATGCCGGTTCGGCGCGGCAGGCCTTGTCGCGATTGCGGTTCATTTGCCAGCTGGCGGAGACCGGTTCGGAATTGAGCGTGTCAGCGTTGTCTGCATTGGTGAGCGAGGCAGTGGATGTGGTTGTGCATTGTGCCCGCCGGGGGTCGCAGTTGCGAGTGACGGAGGTGCTGGCCGTGGAGGATTTGCAGGTGGGGGCAGGGAGCGTGGCGTTCACGACGACGCCGTTGTTCGTACGGCCCCGGTTCGGGGATCCCCTGGCGTGGACGGGCAGTTTGCCGGTGCGGGCGGCCCGGGCCCTGGAGCTGGCGGGCTGGGACGTGCGCGGGCTCGCCTCGAGGGAGGCGATGGGGTGAGCTCGTCGCTGCTCTGGGGCGTGGTGGCGGCCGCGCTGGCGTCGACAGGCGTCTATTTGCTGTATACGTCGGCGGCCTACCGTTGGCGCGGCTTGGGGCCGCGAGCGACGGAGCGCAGGGTAATCGAGCGCCGATCGGTCCGGGTGTGGTTGACGCAGGCGGGGTTGGCCGACGTCGGGACGAGCGAGTTCGTGGCCGCGGTATTGGTCTTGGGCGTGGTGGGCGGCCTCGGCGCGTTCGTGCTTTTCGGTGGCTGGGTGGCTCCGGTGGTAGGGGCCGGATTGGCCGCCTGCGTACCTCTGTCCTGGTATCGGAGCCAGCGTCAGCGCCGCCTCGCCGAGGCCAGCGAGGCGTGGCCGCGCCTGCTGGAGGAACTGCGGCTGTTAACCGGAGCGGCCGGCCGGTCGATCCCCCAGGCATTGTTTGAGGTGGGCCGGCGGGCGCCCGTGGAGTGGAGGGCGGGCTTCGCCGCGGCCGAGCGCGAGTGGCTGTTGACAACGGACTTTGCCGCCACGACGGCGCTGTTGAAAGACCGTCTGGTCGATCCGACGGCAGACGTGGTTTGTGAGACGCTGCTGGTGGCGCACGAAGTGGGGGGATCAGGCCTGGACGCCCGGCTGGAGGCGTTGGTCGAGGACCGACGCATGGATGTACAAGGCCGCAAAGATGCAGCCAGCCGCCTGGCCGGCGTGCGCTTCGCTCGACGTTTCGTGCTGCTCGTTCCGCTGGGCATGACCCTGGCGGGTTTGTCGATCGGGGCCGGGCGCCAGGCCTATGAGACCCCCGGTGGTCAAGTGGCGGTGGCCGCCGGTTTGCTGGCGGTCGCAGTCTGCTGGGTGTGGTCGGGGCGCCTGATGGGTGTGCCGGAGCAACCCCGTGTGTTCCGGTGAAGGGCCGGAAGGCGCACCACCCAGCTCCCAAGGAAGCGTGTAGGCGGAGGACACCGAAGTGAACAGGCTCGCGGTTGGTTCCGCCCTGCTGGTCTGGCTCGGGGCAACCTTATTGCTATCGGCATGGGGACGCTGGACGCGTCCGGGACTAGTGGAGCGTCTGCGACCATTCAGTCCCGGAGGTTCCGCTTTGGCGCCGAAGGGGGGACTCTTTTCCGTTGAGTCGTTGCACGAGGTGGTGGGCCCGTTGGCGCGAGCCGCGGGCGATAGGGTGGCGGCGTTGTTCGGCGTCAATGAGGCGCTAGCGGTTCGATTGCGGCGGGTGCATTCGTCAGTGGGCGTCACGGCTTTCCGGGTGCGCCAGCTGGCGTTGGCGGGAGCGGCACTGGTGGCGGCGGCGGTTCTCGCCAGCTTGGGCTTGCCCGCACCGGTGGCGATATTGGCCGTGGTGGGTGCACCGCTGCTGGCGTTTTTGGTCCTCGAGCAGCGGTTGGCGCGTGCTTCGGAACGCTGGCAGCAGACGCTTGGCCTCGAACTGCCCGTCGTAGCGGAGCACCTGGCCATGTTGCTCAATGCTGGCTATTCGCTCGGTGCTGCTCTGGTGCGCCTGGCGGGGAGAGGACGGGGCTGCGCGGCCCGAGATTTGGCCGGTGCCGTCAATCGCATGCGCCAGGGCCTGTCCGAAAACGACGCGCTGCAGGAGTGGGCCGAGCTCGCTGGCGTCGAAGGCGTCAACCGCCTGGTGGGGGTGCTGGCACTGCACGCCGAGTCCGCTGATCTGGGCCGTCTGGTATCCGCCGAGGCTCGCCAGGCCCGCCGGGACTTGCAGCGCCGCACCATCGAGACCATTGAACGGCGATCCCAGCAGGTGTGGGTGCCGGTCACGGTGGCCACTCTGGTGCCGGGTGTCATCCTGCTGGCCGTGCCTTTCCTGTCCGCGTTGCACCTCTTCGCCAACGCCTGAGGTTCGGCCGTTTCGGAGGCGCCGTTTAGGAGGCGGCGGTCGACTGGTGGGGCCACCGCTCGCGTTGTGCGCAGACCAATGGCCCCCCGTCCGGCCTAGCCGCCGGCCGCGAGCCCAATCGATCGCAACGCCTGAAATCCTCCTTCGAGATCTGTCACGTTGGTAAGGCCCACGTCGCGGAGCATCGCGGCAGCCAAGCTCGACGCATACCCTTCATTGCAAACGATGACCACCCACCGGTCCGGATCATCCATCGCCTGCAGCCGATCGGGACAGGTCGCGTCGAGCCGCCACTCCAGGACGTTCCTGTCCACCACAACCGCGCCGTCGAGTTCTCCATCCCGGGTTCGCTGCTCGGTGGGTCGAATATCGATGACGAGAGCCCCATTCCCTACCGCCGCGAGCAGCGCCTCGGGCCTGACCCGGGGACGGATACGGGCCCGGCGCGGGCTAGCGCCTGGTCGATAGCGGCCATATCAGTCGGCTCCTCGTGTGGTACGGACGCAAACGTGCTCCAGCCAGATGCAGCGTTGACACCGTATCCCGCCTCGGTCGCCAGGTGGTCCATGGGCTGGCCGGATTCGTCGCAGGAGGCCTCGAGCCCAGGGGCGGCGATAGTTGGTAGCCGGATGCTTGCTCACGCGCTCCACTCTCGGTCAAACCACCGTCGGATGCGAGTCGATCCAAACTCCATCTTGTCCTGCGCGAGTGCAGTCGATGGCGCCTCGTACGTTCCCGTCGGCGTCTGCCCGCTCAGGAACGTAACCGTCACTCGCGCGACTTCGTCATTCCCGAACTCGAGGTAGCACATCCCAAGCCCGTCGTAGGCCGCCGTGCTCGGCTCAGCCCTGCTGAGTGCGGCGATGCGATCGGCGGCCACCACGGCCTGCCTTTCCGAGAACACCCCTGCTTTCGGTGTACCAACGCTGGTAACGTCACCGACCGCGAAGACCCCTGGGTATGAGGTCTCCAGTGTCAGTGGGTTCACGGGTATCCACCCCTCCACGGCCATACCGGACTCGGCGATTACGGTCGGCACTCGATGCTTCGGCACGCCCAGAAACAGGTCGTAGGCCATCTCCGACCCATCGGCGAAGATCGCCACTTTTCGGGTCGGATCAAGCCGGCGCACCGTGGCGTTCGGATACCACCCGATCCCACGGTCAGCGAACGCCGTTAAGAGCGCTTCTGATGCGGCTGGCGAGGGCGGGATGGGTACCGGCAGCGGCATGACCAACGAAATCTCCGAGCGGGCACGCAGACCTCGCGATGTCAGAAAGTCATGCATCAGAAGCGCTGTCTCGCTGGGGGCAGGGGGGCACTTGAATGGTGTTGAGGTGACACCGACGACGACACGGCCTCCCTCGAAGTTCGCGAGTACCTCGCGCAGCGCAAAGGCGCCTTCGGGCGTGTAGAAGTCGTGGCCGCCATCGAGCAGTCCTGGGGTCGCGTCTGGTTCCAGGTCGGCGCCCAGCGCGACCACCAGGATGTCGGCTGTGAACTCGCCCGCGGTGGATTCGACGATCTTCGCAACCGGATCGACACGAGTGATGCTCGCCTGCACGAACTGCACCCCCGGCTTGACTAGGGCCGTGTACGGATGATGGACCGCCTCCGCTTGGGTCCGACCGAACATTACGTCGAGTTTCGAGAAGCCGAAGATGAAGCCGTCAGCCTTATCGATGAGCACGATGTCCGCATCGCCTTCCAACCTCTCCGACAACCTCGAAGTCAGTTCCAGGCCACCGAATCCTGCGCCCAACACGACAACTCGCATGCGGCAACCATAGGCGCCGAACGCGGACATCGTGGAGATTGAGCTCGTCAGGCGCAACTCTTCGCCGCGGAGTGTTGCCGCGAAAAGTGAGGCACCCGAACTCTACGGGTCGCCGCGGTTGGCGAGATGGATGATCTGCGTGAGCTGCAGCTTCGTTGACTTCAACTAGCTCGGGTTGGCGGCGTCTCGTTCGTCGAGGAAAGTCCACCACGCTACGGCCGACCGTGCGGCCCAGAGCTCGACGTTGTCGGCTGTCGCTCCCACCAGCTCGAGTGCCTCGTTTGTCCATGCCGCATGGGCGTGCTCGACGTGGGCGTGGACGTCCCAGAACTGGGTGTGCTCGACGCCCAACCCGTAATGACGGCGGAGGGCGTCGGCCTTGGTGGCGGCTATATCGGCCGCCTGCACTTCGTAACTGGCGATCACTGCGAGTCCGGCAACTGGGCCGGCGGCCGCACTGGAGTGGTAGAGGTCAACGAGCTCTCGGGTCGCACGAGATGGGGTGTCTTCAGTGCAGGCGGCGACTCCAGCAGCGAAGCGCTCGAAGAGGTCAAGATGGGGTTCCGGGTAGGTGAGCTCGTCGCGGAGGTTGCTCTCGATCAGCAGACGAGTGGGCCCGTCCTCGACCTGGCGGGCGACACTGGCCAGCGCCTCGGGTAGGACCCGTTCGAAATACCGGTATTGCCCGGCATAGAGGGCGAGGTCTTGGAGGCTGAGCGCGCCAGTTTGCCATTTCCGGTAGTAGGGGTGGTCGAGCAGGCGTCGGCCCTTGATGGCTCGGGCTATGGCGGTGTCCGGTGTTGAGAGAAGCACGGAATCAGAGTAGTCGGCCGGCACTTTTCTCGGGGCGGCGCTGCGACAGGCGGGAGAGCCGGCTCCGGTCAGTCTTCTCGGACAGTACCGTGAGGATCTCGTCCAGCAGATCCTCATGGGAGGTTGTGACGGTCAAAGCTTCCCTGTTGACGAGCCAGTCCAGGTTGCGGAGATGCAGGGTGTTGGCCGGGTCCAGACGGTTCAGATGGACGATGGTCGGAACCAGCTCGAGCGCCCGGCAGCACAGCCGGACCAGGTTGATCACACCCAAGCCCGGCTCGGTTACCAGGACGACGACGTCGACCGGGAGACGGAACGCCAGAGTGGCGTTGTCTCCGTCGGGGGCCAGAGGGGACGCCAACCCGCCGGCGCCTTCGACCAGGCCCACATCGCTCCGCTGGTTGGACCAGCTGGCCGCGATCTCGGTGACGAGATCATCGATGCCGCTGGGTGTCCTGCCCAGAGCCTCGGCTGCCATGGGTGGGGCCATAGGTAACGGGTAGGAGCGGCGGGCTGGGCACACTACTTGAGCTGGCTCACCGGTTTCCCGAGCGAGGATCTCGCTGTCGGTCGTATCTCCGGGCGAGTAGGACTGAACCGGTTTGCGTACCTCGACGGACAAGCCTTGACCTGCGAGCCCGCGAAGGAGCCGGGCGGCGGTGAAGGTCTTGCCCACTTCGGTTCCGGTACCCGTGATCTCGACCACCAGGGATGGCCTCATCCCAGCTCCCGGAGGGCTGCGACCAGCCGGGCGACATCGGCCTCAGAGTGGGCGGCAGACAAGGACACCCGCAGCCGACTGGTCCCGGCCGGTACCGTGGGCGGCCGGATGGCCGGGACCAGCAGCCCCCGCTGCAGCAGACAGTCAGCCGCGTGCAGGGCGGCGGTCTCGTCGCCCATCAGGACCGGGATGATCGGCGTGGGATGACCGGGGCGGACGGCATCGATGTGGCCCCGCAGAATGGTTCGGCGGGTGACGCCTTCGGGTGACCGGCAGATGGCCAGAGCGGCCCGGGCGGCCGCGGCACTCGCAGGTGCCAGGCCGGTTGTGAAGATGAAGCTGCGGGCCCGGTTGATCAGGAGATCGATCCACGACCGGGGCCCGGTCACATAGCCGCCCTGGGAGCCGAGTGTTTTCGACAGGGTGCCCACCCGGAGGTACGTCTTGTTGTGCGCCGCAAGAGCGCCTTCGTCGAAGACGGCGTGGGCATCGTCGAGCACCAGCAAGGCATTGGCCCGGGCGCACATCTCGCCCAGGCCCTCGACGTCGGCGACGTCGCCGTCCATGGAGAACACGGTGTCGGTGACGACCATGGCCCGCCCTGGCGCACCAGCGACGAGGCGGGCCGCCTCCTCGAGGTCACCGTGGCGGTAGATCACCACTTCCGCTTTGGCCAGGCGAGCGCCGTCGATGATCGACGCGTGATTCAGTTCGTCAGAGACGATTCGGGCGCCCGTTCCGAAGGTGGTGAGCACTCCTAGGTTGGTTTGGAACCCGGTCGGGAAGACCAGCGCGGCCTCACTCCCGCGCCAGGCCGCGAGGTCGTCTTCGAGAGCGGCGTGGATCGGCCGGTCACCGACGATCAGCCTCGAGGAGCCCGTCCCGGCACCCCAGCGCTCCAGGGCGTCGTGGGCCGCGGCCCGCACCGTGGGGTGGGCGGACAGGCCAAGATAATCGTTCGACGCGAACGACACCACGGCCGCGCCATCAGCCAACCGGAAATCAGGTCCAGACCCCTCTAGGGGCCGCAGCTGCCTCCACCGACCCTGGGCTCTGACCGACTCGGCCTGGCAGTCGATCCACTCGTTCCACACGGCTCGGCTCACCGGCAGACGGACTCGATCGCCACCTGTAGAACGTCGGCGATGCGGTCGATCTCGCCGGCCGACGAGGTGAGGATGGGCATCACGACCACGACGTCTCCCAACGGTCGCAACAACACCCCGGCCTCGGTCGCGGCCCGGCACACCAGTCGACCCCAGCGGAGTCCCTGTCCCGGCGGGGCCAGTTCGACCCCCGCCATCAGGCCGCACACCCGGACCTGCGAGACCGCCGCATACGAGGCAAGCGGCGCCAAACGAGTGGCCAGTTGTTCCGACCGGGCGCGCACATTGGCCAAGACATTCCACTCCTCAAACAGACTTAGCTGGCGCAAAGCGACGGCCGCCGCCAGGGCGTTACCCGAGAAGCTGTGACCGTGATAGAGGGTCTGACGGCCCAGATCCTCGCCTAAGAAAGCGTCTGCGACGCGCCGACCCGCCACAGTTGCGCTCATTGGTAGATAGCCAGCCGCCAGGCCCTTGCCAATCGCCATCAGGTCGGGATGCAACTCGCATCGCTCGGACGCGAACAGGCTGCCAGTACGGCCGAAGCCGGTGGCCACCTCGTCGCACACCAGGAGAACACCAGACCGCTGCACTGCCTCACCCAGCCGGTGCACGTCGTCCGCGGCCCGACGTACATACCCGCGGCGCCCTGCACGAGCGGCTCGATTACGACCGCGGCCAGCCTGGGGCCGTGCTTCGCCAACGCGGCAAGTGCCGCGTCGAGCCAGCCCGGCTCGCGATAACCGGGAGTGCGAATGACGCCCGGAAAGCGCAGCGGGTCAAACAAGTCGGTTCCGAAACCCCCCGCACCCACTGACAACGATCCAACGGTGTCTCCATGGTAGGCATCCCCCAAAGCCAGGTAAGCGGTGCGATGGTGCACGCCCTGGTTCCACCAGTACTGGAAGGCGATCTTCAACGCCTGCTCCACGGCGGCCGCTCCATCAGAGGCGAACAAGAACATCGGATCGTCTAGCGGTACCACTGCGGCGAGCGCCTCGGCCAGCTCGACCACCACCCGGTTACCATTGCCGAGCAGGGTGGAGTGGGCCACCCGCTCCAGCTGATTCCGGACGGCGACGTCCAGCTCGGGGACCCGATGGCCGAGCGTCGTCACCCATAAGCTGGAAATCGCATCCAGGTATCGGCGACCATCCACGCCGATCAGCTCTCGCCCTTCGGCCTGCTCCACCATGACCGGACAGTTCGACGTGTACGCAGCCATCTGCGTAAAGCCGTGCCAGACCCGGCGGCGGTCTCGCTCCACCCAGCTGGCTGCTGTGTCGAGGGTCACCATCTCACGCTAGTGGATCCCCGCTAGGACCCGGCGGTGAGCGTCAGCAGACCGGACGGCGCCGCGCCTCTTACATGAAGTTGCGTGTGTGCAGGACTGAGAGCTCGGCGGCCTCATCATCGCTGAAGCCGAGCCGAACCAGACGGCGGCGGCGCCCCTGGTCCATATCGGCCTGGAGCTGCTGCACCCTGGCCCACCCGCGGGAGATGGCCTCCCGGGACCATTCGCCTGCCGCTAGAACGACGAGAGCGTCGTGAACGGAGTCCGACAAACCGGCCGGGGCTGCCAACACGTCGTGGCGTCGTCGTACCGCGGCTGCCAGCCGGTCCCCTGACCCGTAGCCGCTCGCCAGGTAGCAGGTCCGCGAGGGCGTGGTCGAGCAGCAGATGCCCGCCCGCATCGAGGCCGAGCGGACCGAGGTCAGGTCTCGATCGGTGTCGCGCATGGCCAGGGCCCGCGCCTCGGGTACCAGGCGACGGGTGTGCACCCAGGCCAGCGGGGAGTTCCAGGCGGCGTCGATGCGCCCGGCCACCAGGTCCTCCGTTTGGCGCTCGTAGTGAGAATAGAGGACGTAGTCGAAGTTCAGGCTGCGGTCGGCAAACCACTGGCGGAAGCCTGCCCAGATGGTAACCACTTTGGGGTCGTAGGCCACCGCTCCCATGAGCAGCGGCCGATTTATAGCAGCGCCATTCCGTTGATAGCCCGGCCCACGAAGTCGAGTAGGGCGTCGGTCGTGGGTGCCATCACCCGGGCGGCCTGGGCGTCACGGAAGCGCCGCTCGATGCCGAGCTCCTTTCGGAAGGCTGCCCCCCCGCAAACCTTCATGGCCAGCTCGGTGACCGTGATGGCCGCCTCGCCCGCCGCGGCTTTCACCTCGAGTGCCAAGAGGGGCGCTTCCTCCCGGCCCGCAGCTATCGCCGCCACGGCCTCGCTGACGAGGGCTGCCGTCTGGTCGGTGCCGATCCGCATGCGGGCGTGGTCGGCGCGGGCGAGCGGCTCGTCGATCAGACGCTGGCCCAGGTGCTCGAGGCGGGTGCGCTCAGGTGGCTGCCGCTCTCGGATGTCACCGATTCCATAATGCCCACTCTGAAGGCGCCGGTCAGGACGAGGAACCACGGCAGCACCACCTCCATCGCAATGTCGAGGCCGGCTCCGTCGGCACCGAGACCGGCGTGCTCGGGCACCACCACCCCGGAGGCCTCAATTGGCGCCGAGCGGTTGCCTCGCAGGCCGAGGCCGTCGAAGGCACCCGGAGCCGACAGCCCCGGCGCGTCTGCCGCAACCAGCCACAAGGACATCGGGCCCTCGGCACCGACGGGCCGGCTCGACCAGACGTAGCTGTTGGCCTCGCCAGCAGCGGTGATCCAGCTCTTGTGGGCGTCGAGGCGTATTCCAGAGTCGGTTCGGGTAGCTGTCGACAGCGGCGCCCAGAAGTGGCTGCGAGAGCCCGACTCGGAGAATGCCAGGGTTGTCAGGTGGTGGCCGGAACCGATGGCCTTCCGGATCCCATCGTCGCCGTAGCGGTCGACGAGCGCGGCCGCCGCGTAGTGCATGAGCACCACCATCGCCGTCGAGCCGCACACCCCGGCAAGGCCGCGGATCACCTTGACAGCGTCCCCCAGGGTGCGGTTGCCTCCGAAAGGCTCGGCGATGGTGAGGCCCAGAATGCCTGCCTCTCCCAGGGCTTCGATACCGCGGCGGGGAAAGACGGCGTCGGCATCGACCGTGCGAGCGTCCGGGCGAACGACCTCGTCGATCACGCGCTCGCAGCGCGTCCTGGTAGTCGGTCATATTCATCCTTTCATGAAGTAACCGGCTGGCCCGCGAACCCAGAATGTCGTGACACCGGGTTTGTTTGTCGACGCGGGCGGGTACGAAGAGTTGCTGGTCGACGGGCGGCAGAACGTGTTAACCGGCTGCGCCAGTCATTGTCACACCGAAAGGCGATCGCCGCCCGACCGGGTGGCGGGATCGCACGCTCAGGGACGCATGCGCATGGCGATGTCCTTCCGGTCCGAGGCTCGAGGGGCGAGGCCTGCTCCCCGCCACGACGACTGGCGACCGATCTTATCTACTGGCCCAGTGAGGCCGGCACCTCCGCAAGCGCTTCCGCATCACCCGGAGGTGCCCGCGCCAGCAACGGGAGCGGACCCGTGACGTCACCGACCGACACCCCTCTGACCAGCCCTTTCTTCGCGCACAAGCGGTTGGAGAACTGCCGCGTCGACGTCGGCGCCGTGGACGTCGCCGCTTCGAATCGGGTCACCGCCGCCGCCGGAAGACTGCTCATTGGCAGAAGGTCGAGCGGGCCTCTACTGTGGCAGGTTTGTGCGATACAAGTTGTTGGGAAATTCGGGTTTGCGTGTTTCTGAACTGTGCCTGGGGACGATGACGTTCGGCGAGGATCCGGAATGGGGTTGCTCAAAGGAGGAGAGCGGCCGAATCCTGGAGACGTTCGCCGAGGCCGGTGGCAATTTCCTTGACACCGCGGACTTCTACGCGGCCGGACGCTCCGAGCAGTATCTCGGCGAATTACTCGGCCGGGATCGAGACTCGTTTGTGTTGGCGACGAAGTACACGCTCGCCCGCGACCCGGCTGACCCCAATGCGACCGGCAATCATCGTAAAAACCTCGTGGCCGCGCTCAACGCAAGTCTCGAGCGACTGGGCACGAGCTATGTGGACGTTCTGTGGATCCACCAATGGGACTTCTTCACCCCGATCACTGAGGTGATGCGGGCGTTGGACGATCAGGTCCGCCTGGGGAAGGTTCTCTACCTCGGGATCAGCGACACGCCGGCGTGGGTTATTGCTCGGGCGAATACTCTGGCCGAGGAACGTGGATGGACGCCGTTCGTCGCCATGCAAATGCAATACAGTTTGATCGAGCGTTCGATCGAACGCGAATACGTCCCCCTGGGACAGGCCCTCGATGTGGCGGTAACGGCTTGGAGCCCGTTGGGCATGGGCTTGCTGAGCGGCAAGTACGCCAACGATGGCGTCTCCGAAGGCCGGCTGGCGAACCCTAATCGGGCGGCGTCGCGCTCTGAGCGTGGTCTCCAGATTGCCAAGGTTGTCGGTGAAGTCGCCTCGGAGCTGGACGCCACGTCTGCCCAAGTTGCGCTGGCCTGGTTGCAGGCCAGGCCCGGTGTCGTCATTCCCGTTGTCGGTGCCCGGCGGGAGTCGCAAATTCGGGAGAATCTGGCCGCGGTCGACGTGACGCTCGGTCCGGACCAGGAAGCCCGCCTCGACGAGGTGAGTGCGATAGATATGGGTTTTCCGCACACCTTCCTGTCTGCGATGCGCCGGAGCAATTATGCGATGGGTTCGCGACTGCAAGAGATCGACAACCACCGGGCAAGTCGATCAGGTCTGCTCTGGCAGTAGCTCCTGGTGCCTAGCCGGCGATGAGATCCGCTGCTATCCAGGCGACCGCCATGACCGGTGCGGCGGTATTGCCCGATACCTGAAAAGGCAGGACCGAGGCGTCCACCACTCGCAGGTCCTCGAGGCCTCGGACTCGCAACTGATCGTCGACAACGTCGGTGTCATGGGGGCCCATCGCGCACGAGCCAACCGCGTGGTAGATCGTGCCCCCGGGTCGACGCCGGGCAAACTCAAGGGCGTTGGCGGGGTCCGAGGACACCGCCGTTGAGGGAAACTCCTCGCCGTTGATTATTTCGGCCAACGGGCCAGTGGCGACGTACTCGCGTATCAGGCCTAGCACCCGACTTGCGGCGTGAGCATCCGTCTCAGTTTCGAAATACCGCGGCGATATCACGGGTGGGGCGTCAGGGTCCGCGCTCGACGTGTGGACCGAGCTCATCGTTTCTGGACGCGTCTGGTACATCCCGATGAGCATGCCGGAATGGTCCGCGAGCTTCATCTTCGGGGCGGACGGATCGATCGCGAATGACGACACGGCGCCGTACAGGTCCGGGCGGTCGAGCTCGGCTGATGATTTGCAGTGAAAAGAAAAGTCATAGCCGGCCGTCGCTATCTCACCCCGTCGAGTGAGAAGGTACTTGGTGCCTTGGAATCCTTGCTTGATCCGGGTGTTGAGATCCTCGGTGGCCCCAAGCCGTCGGTTGAAGCGTACCTGGACTGTGGCTGGACTGTGCTGCTCGATGAGCCTTTCACCCACTCGCGGTGACTCGACGACGACGTCGAGTCCTAGTCGGCGCATAACTTCCGGCGACCCGATGCCGGATCGCTCCAGGAGCAGTGGTGACTCGACTGCTCCAGCGGCGATGATCACCACCTTGCGTGCGTGGAACTCGAGGGTTGAGTTCTTGTGGCGCGCTTCCACCCCGTAGGCTTTTCCCTCGCGGACAAGTATCCGGACAACGCGTGTGTGAGTTAGGAGCCGGACTCGGCCTCTCCGCAGAGCTGGTTTCAAGAAAGCGGAGCCGGCGCTGACCCGGCGCCCATTTTTCAACGTCGAGGGCGTGCCGCCGATACGCTCGTCGTCGCTGTCGTTGAGATCCGAGACCCGCTTCCAACCCAGCGCCGAGCCCGCCAAGAGTATGCGTTCGGTCAGTTCACCATCATTCTTGGCGGTCGAGATACCGAGCGGACCGCCCACTCCGCGCATCGGCGATTCGCCCAACTCGTGATCTTCCATGGCTCGGTATGCGGCCAGCACTCTTGGCCAACCCCAGTGCGTAGCGCCGGCGTGAGACGCCAACGCCTCGAAGTCCGGCTCGGACCCACGGCTGTACATCATTCCGTTGACAGTGGTCGAGCCTCCGGCAACTTTGCCGCGAGTCCAGATTTCCGGGGAGTCGTTTCCTTGAATCGCTTCGGCGCGGTAGTGGTAGGCGTATCTGTTTCCGTTGAGCGTGAAATAGAAGCCTTTCGGGATACGGTGCATCGGATTACGATCGGGCGGACCGTACTCGATCACCAGGATCTTGTCGGAGCCGCCCTGCGCCAAGCGGTAGGCGAGAGTGGATCCTCCGGCTCCGGATCCAACGATTATGTAGTCGTACTCGTCTGGCACGGTTTATAGACCCCCTTAGATCGAGCGCCACCCCGTCAACATGTATTCGAATGCCAACCGCATGTTCTCGGAGAGAGTCCCGGTTCCCCCCTGCTCGACCCACATCGTCGCCGCCGCCCGGGCCGCGGCCCAGGTGGTAAACACTAGAAGCCGGGGACGCACGTCTGTCAGCGGATCGACATCGAGGCGGTTCGCCATGAGGCTGACAACTTCCTCGATTATCTCAGGTGGCACTGCCGTCTCTTGTTGGGTTTGCATAAGGACCTGGTTGCGCAGGCGGGAGGCAGCTTCCTCTTCGGCGGTCATCTCTGCCGACTCCAGGAAGGCTCTACAAAGGGCTTCTGCCGCCGGCTCATCGAGGGGTCGCCGTCGGAGGGCCGCCACGACCCGAAGGTTCAGGCGTGCTGGCATACGCATGGAGCAGTTGAGCCTTCGAACCGAAGTGTCGAAAGAACGTTCGCCGGGAGACTCCGGCGGCTGTCGCGATCTCGGTGATGCTGACGTTGTCATAGCCCCTTGCGGCAAACAACTCGATGCCAGCTCGCTCGATCTCTCGGGTCACGAACTCGCGGCGCCGGGCCGCCATGGGAGGCGGCGCGGGGACGCTGGCGAGCTCAGTCATCCCCTCACCACCAAAACCACGTCGACGTTCACGCTACGAAATGGACTCTCTCAAGTTGGGCCTCGGTGGCAAGTCGGGCCTCGGTGGCACGTCGGGCCCCGGTGGCACGTCGGGCCCCAGTGGCACGCCATGCCACCCTTGACACTATGAACACTGTATGACACGATAGTGTCACGCGAGGTACAGATGCAACAAAATCTCTTGCCGCGGGTCTCAATGCGGGAGTGCGGGAGTTCAGGGTCGTGCGACGTGTCGTGACGTCCCCGTTCGCCAGTCTGCTGTCGTTCAGCCCTGTTCTTGCGTCTATAACCGGACGCTGCGGACGTCGTTGACGTTCCGGCGCCGAACCGAAGGGTGCGGCATCCGGATCTCCTGTCAACTGGCTCGGGTGAGTAGATAGGAGGCCATACCAGTTGGCACTCGCATCGGATCTCGGGGCCACGGCGGACCAGGTACTGACGGTAGCGGACCTCCTGCGGCACAATGCGGCCGCCCCGGCGACGAGAGACAAGGTGCTGCTGAGGTTCGAGACGAGGTCGTGGAGCTACGAGGCGTACTTCCGGGAGTGCTGCCGCTTTGGCAACCTGTTCAATCTGAGGTTGCCGCCTGGTCGTCCTCGGCACGTCGGTATCATCGCCGAGAACACGCCGGATTACCTTTTTGCGTTTGGCGGAGCCGCCTTGGCGGGCTGCGGCGTCGTGACCCTCAACTTGACGCGCCGCGATGAGCATCTGGTCAGAGATGTCCAGTACACGGACGTGTCGCTGCTTATTGTCGATGAGGACTTCGTTCATCTGATCACCGACGTTCGGGCTGAGTTGGGTCTCCCGGCCGAGCGGGTGTTGGTGAGTCGGCGGTTCGGACCCGGGTCGCCAGGAGTGCGGCTCCCAGCAGACCAGTATGACGACCTGGAGTCCGCCCTCGACGGTGTCACCTCGGATGATCCCGGGGCGAGCCCGGGCACCGAGGAGACGCTTACCCTGACCTTCACCTCCGGGACTTCAGGTGCGCCGAAAGCCGTTCCGTGGACCCATCGGCGGATCCTCGCAGGGACGAGGCCGCTGGCCGAGTCGATAGGTCTGCGGGAGAGCGACGTGGCGTACATGGCGATGCCCCTCTTTCACGCCAATTCACTAGTGTGCAACTGGGCACCCGTTATGACGATCGGTGCCACCATTGGGATGGTCCGGCGATTTAGCGCTGTCGCGTTGGTTGTCGGACGTCCGGCGCTTCGGGGCGACCTACGCGAATTACGTTGGTAAACCGATCACGTACGTGCTGGCAACACCTGAGCAGCCGGACGACGCCGACAATCCTTTGCGGATCATGTTCGGAAACGAGGGAGCATCACCTCGTATTACGCAGTTCGCCACGCGGTTCGCCGTGAAGATGTTTGAAGTCTACGGGACCTCCGAAGGTGGTATTGCGATCCGCCGGGATGAGCACACTCCCCCGTATGCTTTGGGGCCGTGTCCCCCCGGGGTCAAGGTGGTCGATGACGACGGACACGATATGCCGAAAGCCCGATTCGATCAGCATGGGCGACTGATCAACGCGGAGGAATGCGTCGGCCTGTTGGTTCAAACTCAGCCGGTTGGAGCATTTTCCGGTTACTACAAAAACGAGGGAGCGACGCGGGCAGTACACCCGCCGGGGCTGGCTATGGACCGGCGACCTGGCTTACATAGACGAAGAGGGGTATGTGTATTTTGCCGGGCGGGGTGAGGAGTGGATTAGGGTCGATGGCGAGAACTTCTTGGGGGCGCCCATAGAGGAGATAATCGCCCGTCATCCGGACGTCATCATGGCCAGTGCCTACGGGGTTCCGGATCCGGAGTCCGGTGACCAGGTGATGGCTTGCGTGGCCGTCAAAGATCCAGAAGTGTTCGACATTCAGGAGCTGGCGTACTGGATAAGCAATCAGGCCGATCTGAGCCCCAAATGGCGGCCGCGTATTCCTGAGACTGACGCGCGAAGTTGCCGCTGAACGGCTCCAACAAGGTGCTCAAGCGGGTTCTGATGAGGGAAAAGTTCCGTTTGGACCAAGTCGGCGAAGACCCGGTTTTTTTATGGGATCGTAACGCCGCATACCCTGTCCCGCTCCATACATCCGCTGAGGCTTCGTTACGTGCCCAGTTCATTGCCAGCGGACGGGAGAGGTTCTGGGATCTATAAAAGGAGAGGAATACGGGCCACGCGGCCCCGGATCGGCCCGGAGTCACGTGTGTGCGACGAGTTAGCAGGAGTGGTGAAAGGGCAGCGACATGCAGGCTGAGGTGATGTTTACGGGAATCGGCGGTCAAGGGATCCAACTAGTCTCGAAGACCCTGGCGTTGGCGGCGTCGCGGGAAGGCCGGGAGACCATGCTCATAGGCCGTTACGCGGGCAGCATGCGCGGCGGTCAGACCGACGCTTCGGTGGTGGTAGCCGACGAGGGTCTTCGGGCGCTGCCGATCTTGCCGTCGGCGTGGTCTGCAGTCGTCATGCACGGCGACTATTGGTATGACACTCGTGACCACATCAGAAGCGGTGGCGTCATCATCAGCAACAGTGATCTGGTCGAGCGAAGTCACCTGGGTCGTGACGACTGTCAGCACTTTCAAATCTCGGCCGTATCGATCGCAGAAGGGCTGCGCGGACGCCGATGAGCGCGGCGATGGTATTGCTCTCGGCGTACTGTGTCGTTACCGGGATGGTCGGCACGGACTCGTTGATATCGGCGATGACTGAGCTCGTACCCCCCTATCGCACCCAGCATATAGCTGGCCAATACCGCCGCATTGCAGGCCGGGAGTGAGATCGCCCCGAAGCTGGAAGCCCCAGTCTGGCCTGTCGCCCCGGTCGCGTCATGACGAAGGTGCTGACCCGGGGCACCGTGTCGATCGACGTTGAGCAGTGCAAAGGCTGCGAGTTGTGCATTCCAGCCTGCCGTCCAAGGGTGTTGCTCATGAGCGAGGGCGTCAACGGCCGGGGCTATCATTATCCGCTGCTCGAGGCGGGATGCACTGCTTGCAAAGCTTGCTTCGACGTGTGCCCTGACTTCGTCTTTGAAGTCTTCCGGTACAAGACCCCGATAGAAGTGGGAGCGGATGATGCTCCAACTATCTCTGGAGGTGGCGCAGCGTGACGGTCGTATCCAAGAGGGTGGAGTTATTGCAGGGCTACGACGCCGTGACAGAGTCGGCCATCGCCGTGGGCTGCCGGTTCTTCAGCGGCTATCCGATGCTCCCTTTCACGGGGCTCCTCGAGAGTTTCTCTCGCGTTGCCGCGAAGCGGTGGGGTGTGTCTCAATGCTGCCAGCGAGATAGAAGGTGCCAACATGGCGTTGGGGGCGGCCGCGGCGGAGCCCGATCGGGAACAGGCTCAACCGGCCAGGGTGTGGCATTGATGCAGGAAACGATCGCGGAATCCGCGCTCGGGCCAGATTCCCTTGGTGATTTTTACCATGGCGCGGGGCCAACAGGACTATTTCCAGTGCACCCGAGGAGGCGGATGGGGCGATTACCGCACCATTACACTGGCGCCCAAGGACGTGACGGAGGCGGCCGAGCACACGCAGCTGTTATTTCATCTGGCCGATCAGTATCGGGCGCCGACGATCTTGCTCGGGGACTATCTCATTGGTGACACGACCATGGGCGTCGACGTGGCCCCGCGTGACTTCGGTCCGTTGCCTGCGAAGGACTGGGCGCTTGACCCGCAGCGAGGGGGAACGAGGAACACGCGGGTCCTGTGGACCTTTGACGTCGGGAAGGCCAACCATCCCGGCTTGAGCCTGACGAACACTGGCGTCGGGTGGCTGCCAAGTTCGACGAGATCAACCGGATCGAAGCGAGGCACCAGTCCTACCTCGTGGAGGACGCGGACTACGTGGTCGTGTCCTGGGGCACGTCGGCACCGTTCGTCGACTACGTGGTGGACGAGCTGCGTAGCGATGGTGTTCGCATCGGGTCATTCCGTCCGGTCACGCTATGGCCGTTTCCGGAGGCGGCGCTGGAGGCGGCCACCGCTCGATGTCGCAAGGTGCTGGTGTTCGAACTCAACGCTGGTCAGATGATCGATGATGTGCGGTTGAGTGTGACGGATCGAACCAAGGTTGTGTTCATCGGGGGTGTCAGTGTCGACTACAGCATGATGCGCCAGGGGCCGCTTCTGGATGTAGGGCCGATCCGTGATCGGGTGTTGGCTCACCTTGATGGAAAGGAAGGGCAGTCGTGACTGACGTTTCTCTTGCGGGGCTTCCCGATAGTGCCGGCGACGAAGATCGCCAGCTCGCTGGCGTCGCTGCAACTCAATAACGAGCACCATCTCTGTTCCGGTTGCGGGCACCCGGTGGCGTTTCGTATCCTGCTCGAAGCCATAGCCGAGTTGGGAATCGAGACTCGAGCCATCGGTACCGCAGGTCATGGCTGCTATACCGGTATCGCCACGGTCTCCGACGTCGAGTTCATGCAATGCCTCCATGGGCGGTCGCCGGCGGTCGCTACCGGCATAAAACGCATCCAGCCCACCGCGGTGGTCTTCTGCGTCCAAGGCGATGGCGACCTCGTCAGCGAAGGACTGCACGAGATCTTGCACGCTGGCGGGCGAGGGGAGAAGATCACCTGCTTCATGCTGAACAACGGTGTGTTCGGCGACACTGGTGGGCAGATGACTGGGGCAACTGTCGTCGGCCAACGAACCAAGACGAGCATCGAGGGCCGCGACGCCGACCTGCATGGTTATCCCATTCCTGTCGCCTCGCTGTTGGCGCAACTGCCGGGAGTAAAGTATGTCGCCCGCGGGGCGGTAAACAACGCCGGGTCCATCGCACACACCAAGAAGTTCATCAAGTCCGCCTTCCAGACCCAACTGAGGGGCGAAGGTATGAGTTTCGTCGAGATTCTCACCATGTGCCCAACCGGCTGGTTCATGACCGCACCGGACGGTCCGGGGTACCTGGCCGACACGGTCGAACAGCAGTTCCCGGTTGGCGTTCCAAGCCGTAGCCATATCAGGTTGACAAGGAATTCCGGGTAGCCGCCGTACCCACGTTCGAGGGGCACTGCGATGCACTTCGGTCTGTGGTTGAGCCACCGCAACACCTGGGACGAAACCTTCTTGCTCGCCCGCCGCGCCGAGGAGAAGGGGTGGGACGGGATTTGGTACGCCGACCATCTGATGCCGGTGGCCGGCGACCTCCATCAGCCCGTCTCGGAGTGCTGGACGACTCTGGCCGCATTATCGGCGAGCGTGCCGAGAGTCCGGCTCGGCTCACTGGTCAGTGGCAACACGTACAGACATCCGGCGATGCTTGCCAAGCAGGCCGCTACGACCGATCACATCAGTGGAGGTCGGATCGTTTTAGGCGTCGGTACCGGCTGGCAGCGCAATGAGCACGTCGCCTTCGATATTTATCTCCCCCCCAAAAGGGAGAGATTGGCGCGGCTCGAGGAGGCTTGTCTGATTCTGGTCGCGTTGCTGCACGGCGACCCGCATCGGGATACCCTGCGGAACTACGCTGGGCGTTTCTACTCGCTTTCAGATGCCCCGTTCAATCCGAAGCCGTTTCAGGATCATTTGCCACTCCTTATTGGCGGAGGGGGCGAGCAAGTCACGCTCAAAATTGTGGCGCGACTCGCCGATGAGTGGAACATATGGGGCTCTCCTGAGGTGTTCGCGCATAAGTGGTCAATTTTGCAACGATACTGCGTCGACGTTGGGCGCGACGCTGAAGCAATCCGTTGTTCTGTGAATACGCTCTTGACGGGTAAGGACGCGCCTGCCGCCTCGTCCAGTTCTAGCACTGTCATGAGCATGCGAGTCGACGAAGCACCGGATCTCCTGGCGTCATACGCCAGGGCGGGCGTCGATGAGATAGTTGTCTGCGATTCCGGGCGTGGGTCGGTCGACGAGCGCAGCGCTCTCTGGGATGACTTTCTCGATCTGGCCCGGACAGTCAACCAGTGATGCAAAATCTCAGGTGGTCGCCGGCGCGGGAGCGACGGTACTCTCGCGGAGCTCGCCTTTCCCGGTTTGGACGAATACGACGGTGACCGTGCCGGCCAGGACAAGGAAAACTGACGCCACTGCGAACGCTACGGAGAACCCATAAACGTCGCCGGCAGCGACAGAGGCGGGACCGTGCCGGGCGATGTAGTTGCCGGTAGCGGTTGCGGCCAGCGTGTTCAGCAGGGCGATGCCCAGCGAGCTTCCGACTTGCTGTGTGGTATTGACCAAGGCACTGGCCACGCCGGCGTCACGATCCCGGACCCTGGTCAGAGCCGTGCTGGTCAGGGCCGGCATCGCCAGGCCAATTCCGATGCAAAGGAAAACCATCGGGGGGAGAACGTGGGTCACGTAAGCAGTGTGAACTCCGATTCGGGTGAGCCCGGCGAGGCCAACGGCTCCGAGGAAAAGGCCCACGGTCATCGGCACCCGCGGGCCCAGAACGCGGCACGAGCGCGGTCGACGCCGTGGCTGCCAGGACTATGGCGGCACAGAATGGCAGGAAAGCGAGCCCGGTCTTGATCACCGAGTAATGCAATACCTCCTGGAGGTAGTAGCTGAGAAACACGAAGGTGGTGAGCAGACCCGCTGCGGCCAGGAATGCGGCAAGATATGCGCCACCCCGGTTGCGGTCTTGGATCAGACGGAGCGGTAGCAAGGGAGCGCTGGACCTGCTTTCGAGCGCGACGAAGCCGATGAGCAAGACGACGGCAGTCGTCAAGAGAATCAGCGTTGATGTGGATCCCCAACCGTCGGATTCGGCCTTCGTGAAGCCATAGACAAGACTGACCAGACCCGCGGTTGAAAGAAGTGCCCCAGGGATGTCGTAACGCGGTCGTTCCCGACAAGCGGCTCTCGCGCATAACCCGTGCCGCGGCCGCGGCCGCAAACAACGCAATCGGGACGTTGAGAAGGAAGCACCAGCGCCAAGAGGCGTATTGGGTCAGGACTCCACCTGCCAGTAGCCCGGCCGCACCGCCCGCGCCACCAACAGCACCGTAGGCACCGAACGCCTTGGCCCGCTCACTCCGATTATGTTGGAACGTGATTGTCAAGATCGACAATGCGGCGGGCGCCATTAAGGCTGCGAATGCGCCCTGAAGTGCCCGAGCCCCAAACAACATCGCCGAATTGACCGCTAAACCTCCGAGAGCGGAGGCGCCCGCGAAGCCTATTGCGCCCGTGATGAACATTCGTCTGCGGCCTCGGAAGTCGGCGACGCGACCTCCAAGGAGCAGAAGACCGCCGAAGGCCAGGGCGTAAGCGGTCACCACCCACTGACGTTCAGCGGACGAGAAATGCAGACTTGCCTGGGCCGAAGGTAACGCGAGAGTAACGATGGTTGCATCCAGCACGGTCATCAGTTGCGCCAAGACGACGACGACGAGGATCGCCCAGCGCCTGGGGTCCGGCTCGGCAGCGGCGGGGTCCACTGCGGTCAACTGACCCTCGCTCATGTCGTCCTCCACCGAGCATCTCGAACTGGCGGCCGCTCTGCATGACGCGCCCTTCTGCAGGCCCGACAACTCTCGAGCACCGCGAAGCTATCAGAATGTGCTCATAGGAGGGGCGCCGCACAGAGGCTGGCGGCTATCTGCATAAGGGAGACGCTGGCCGGTCGGGCGGGCAGTTCGTTCGCGATCGAGCTGGGACTGCCTCGATCCCAGAGGTCGCGACCGCTGGGTTGCCGTAGCGGAGTTTGACGGAGGAAGCCCGTTGCGGCCAACCTCGACCGATCTCGTGCAGGCTAGAGTCGCCTGGCGGAGGGCAGAAGGGAGCTGCGGTGTCGGAGTTGGCCAACGTCGATGAGGACGTTGAGGACACCGGGGTGCCGGAGTGGTTTCGTCACGCGCTCGCAACTCGCGTTGACGAGGGAGTCATCGACGTTGACGGTTGCCCTATTTTCTTCCGCTGGTGGGGCGATCGCGCCATGCCCGCTGTCCTTCTCGTGCACGGAAATGGTGCTCACAGCCGATGGTGGGATCACGTCGCACCCCATCTGGCGGCCGGCTGGTGTGTGGTTGCGCTGGACCTGTCGGGCCATGGCGATAGCGGCCGGCGAGACGAATACTCCTTCGACGTTTGGACTCGGGAAATCTCGTCGGTCCTGGAGGCCTTCGCCGATCCCGGTCTGCCTATTGTCCTCGGGCACAGCATGGGCGGTCATGCCGCCATCGGAGCCGCGCTCTTGATGGATGACCGGCTCGGAGGCCTCATCCTGTTGGAGTCCGCCGGCAGAAAGGGCGGTTTGGAGGCCAGCGCCCGCCGGTCCCGGGCTTTTGGTCGGGGAAGGGTGTACGCCAGCGAGTCAGCGGCGGTGCAACGATTTCGACCGTGGCCGGACTCCTCAGGGGGTCTACCTTTTGTTCTGGATCACATTGCCCGGGCGTCGCTGCGGTCGGTTCCTGGAGGGTGGTCATGGAAGTTCGACCCGGCCATCGCGACGCGACGCGACGACGGATCGTTACCAGATCTTCAACGGATCGCCTGCCGGGTCGCCTTCATCGGCGCAGAGCACGGCTTTCTGACAGCTGAGGTGGGGCGCCAGATGCAGGCTCAGTTGGACCACGCCTCGACGCTCGTGGAGATCGCGGGAGCCCACCACCATGTCATGCTCGATCAACCGGTGCCACTGATTGAGACCCTTCGAGCCATCCTGGCTGACTGGCAGATCGTGTAGCCGCTTTCCAAGTGAGTCTCGGGCATCCCGAGTTCCGGGGAACCCATGATGGCGGAACGTGGTCGGGTGCCAGGTCCTGGGTGGCGTGATACGGGGCGCACCTGGTGACGTAGCGCCGAGCCGTCCGGCTGTGGCGGCACCAACGCGGTGTGCCATCTATGGAGGTGTGGGGCTATTCTGTTATCAGGCAGCAAGCGCGGCTAGGGCCGAAGGAGGGCTGGATGACGGTTGATGTGCGGTCGCCGGTGGGGGCGATTGACCTTCAGAACGATCGGATCCAGGATCACGATCCTTTTGTTGCCCTTGATGAGTGGCGGGAGAGCCCGCCGTTTTGGTGCGAGGACTTCGGTGGCTTCTGGGTGGTGACCCGCTACGCAGACGTCCGGGACCTGCTCCAAGACGCGGAGACCTTCGCATCCGGAATGAGAGCCACCGTTCCTGCCCGGACCTTGTCCGACCCGCTTGATTCCTTCGTTTGTCAATCCACCCGAGACCCAGAAGTACCGGGCCATCGTGCTACCGCACATGACGCCGAAGAAGATCGACGCGCTCGAGCCCAAGATGCGGAGCGTCTGCTCGGAGCTGATCGCCCGGTTCAAAGACCAGGGGCACTGCGACGTCATCAGAGACTTCGCCCGCCAGTACCCCATCCGGGTCTTCTCCGACCTCTTCGGCCTGCCCGCCGAGCGGCAGGAGGAGTTCCGTGACCACGCCGAGACCTTCTTGCACGACATCGCGCGTTCGCCGGAAGCCTGGTCGTCGATCCGGGCCATCGTCCGCGAGCAGCTCGAGGCGAAGCGGGTATCGCCCCAGGACGACCTGCTGAGCGCCATCGCCAATGGCCAGATCGACGGCGAGCTCATCGACATGGACGAGGCCATCAATCTGGCCTCGACGGTATTCGTGGGCGGCCTCGACACGCTGCCGTCCAACATCGGCTGGTCCTTCCGCTACCTGGCCGAGCATCCCGAGGCCCGGCAGCGCATCATCGACGAGCCCTCCGTCGTGCCCAGGGTGGTCGAGGAGTTCCTGCGGCTGTGGACCGTCACCGCCAAGGAGGCTCGGATCGCCACCCGCGACGTGGAGTTCCGGGGTGTCAACATGCGCGCCGGCGACCGCATCCAGGTCCTCACCGGTTTGGCCAACCACGACGGCGCCGAGTTCGACGACCCCCTCACCGCCAACTTCGACCGCAAGGTCAACCGCCACATCGCCTTCGCGGTCGGCCCGCACCGCTGCCTGGGCTCCCACCTGGCCCGCCACGAGCTCGAGGTGGCCCTCGAGGAGTGGCACGCCGTCCTCCCGGACTACCGCATCGCCCCGGACGCCGAGCTGGTCTACGACGGCGGCGGGGTCTTCGCCATCGACTACCTGCCGTTGCAGTGGGATGGCTATCAGACCCCTGGGTAGGTCGGTCAGCCCCGAGTCGTCAACCGGAGGCCGGCCGGATCGGGACCGATTCTCGGCGCATTGGGACGCCCGTCGATAGACCCGTCCGTCACCGATCGGCAACTGTGCGCCCCGGTAGCGTCATCGATGGTCTTGATTGACAATACTTGAGAAGCGATGTGATCGCGCGGGAATCGTGAAAGTAGCAGGGTGGGGCGCGAACAAACGAAATTCGGCATCGAATAGCGTCCTGTTGCACGAAGCCGTTCTAAAAACGACCTCGGAGGACCCAGGTCCCTGCATGCGCGCATCATTATGCCGATCGGGCCAGGCCCGAAAGAGAGACGGTGGAGCGGGATGAGCCAACTCCGAAGCACCGGTACCAGAAACGGCGGACTGGACCTGGGCAACCCGACTGGCAGTCGGTGCGCGGGACTCTGTCGTCTTGTTCGGCGTCGGCGTGGCGCTCCTGCTGCTGTTGGACCGGCCCGGCGTGTCCGTGTCGGCGTCCGGCCCGGCGATGTTCGAGGTGCACCTGAGCGGCCTGGGGGACGAAGGTCGTCTCCGGGCAGGCCACCAGTGATGGCCGACCCGTCGCCCTGGTGGACGCCCCGGCGGCAAGGTGCCGGCCCAGCATCTGCCTCAGGGGAAGTCGTGCGGGTCACGGCCACGGCCACCGGTCCCTCCTGGCTTCACTGGCTGGTTGGCGGCCCGGTCTCGAAGACTGAGACCCTGCGGACGCCCACCGCGGCCCCGTCGACATCGATGGCTCTGGGCCCGCGGTCGGGAGTGGTGGCGGTCAGCTTCGATCACCCCGTCAGCGTCGTCCAGCTACCAGCCGGCCGGCGGCCCGTCCCGGACCGTAAGCTGTCGCGGCCCTCCACGGTCGCCGACATCCCAGTTCCCTCCCACGCGGCGGGCGGGTCGTTGCGGTTAGCGGCGGCTCCGTTCGCCGTGGGAGACAGTCGCCGCCCAGCCGAGCAGCGTGACGCTGGTTCGCGGCCCCGATCGTGAAGGGCCCGGCCGCGCTCGCCAGCCCCTGCCCGGGTCGACCACGGCCTCGCCGAACGCCCCGATCTCACTCACCTTTGCCCAGCCGTCGCCTCCCTGATGGGCAACACTCGGCCGAGCGTGTCGCCGGCGGTGCCGGGGACCTGGTCCGAGCCGACGGCCAATACGCTGGTGTTCACTCCGAGTGGATTCGGCTTCGGGCCGGGCACCAACGTGACCGTCACGTTCGACCGGCCGGTCTCGGTGCTGGGCGACACCACGGAAGACACCCTCACCACGCGCGTCCACCACGTACTCCTACAGCACCGCCCCGGCTCCATGCTCCGGCTGCAGCAGATCCTCGCCCAGCTCGGCTACCTCCCGCTGCCGTTCACGCCCGGCGCCGGGTGCACACGAACCCACCACCTTCACGGAAGAAGTGGGCACCATGTCCCAGCCGCTCGCGGGCACCTTCTCCTGGCGCTGGGCGTCGACGCCGTCAGCCGCTGACGGACCAGTGGTCGGTTGGCACCGACAACGTGCTCGTGAAGGGCGCCCTGATGTCGTTTCTGGCCAATCGTCCAGCAACTTCGACGGTTTCCAGGTGGACCTGAGACACGTCGCCCAGATCGCCGACGCATCCACCTGGCAGGCACTGCTCCAGGCGGCCGCGACTCAACCAGGCCGACCCTCGACCCTTACTCGTACGTCTACGTCTCGCAGAACCTACCCGAAACGCTAACCCTGTGGCAGGACGGCTCGGTGGTGCTCACCACCCCGGCCAATACCGGCATCTCGATCCGGCCCACCGCAAACGGCACATTTCCGATCTACGTGCAGTATTCGTTCAACTACATGTCCGGCGACCAATCCCGACGGCAGCACTTACGACGACCCGGTCTACTGGATCAACTACTTCAACGGCGGCGACGCCGTCCATGGTTTTGTACGCGGCTCGTACGGCTGGCCGCAGAGCCTGGGTTGCGTGGAGCTTCCCATCTCCACCGCCCAGGTGGTCTTCTCCCACCTACAGGTAGGTGATCTCGTCACGGTCGCTCAGTAAGCCGACCGCGCCCGGTAACTTTGTGACGGGCTGACGTGCCCGAGCCAGCGCTCCCCGCGACCGGATCGCCCCGTCGGGGCATGGGTTGATCAGGTGAAGCAAAGCACATTGCCTCGCGACTAGTTGTTGATCCCGCCGCCCTGAGTTAGTGCCGATCAAGAAGCCGGGTCCTCACGAGATTGTCCGGCCAGCTCGAACGGCACACAGCTTGACAATGTGCGTCGCAGTGTGGTTACTTTGCGCGGCGAATCTTCGGGACAAGAAGATGCCGCCTCTCGCATCAGGAGGATCCGGATGATGTCAGAGGGTTCATTGCTGGACGAGCGAACCATTGACGTCGGGGGACTCGCCTTGCACGTCAACGAAAAAGGTGCGGGGCCCGAGCTCGTAGTCTTGCATCATTCAACGGGTCCTTTCTGGAGCCCTTTTTGTGAGATATTGGCGACGGAATTCAGGGTCATCGCTCCGGACATGCCAGGCTACGGCCAATCGACTAGACCGGTCACAGCCCGCCATCCGGTTCATCTCGCTGCTTTTGTTCATCAGTTGCTCGATGTTGAGGCACTCGATCACGTGCACCTCATCGGACTGGGGCTGGGAGGGTGGGTTGCCGCCGAGATGGCGGCCATGAATCAGCGACGCTTCGCAAGTCTGACCCTCGTCGGCGCGGCTGGGGTGAAGCCTCGGGAGGGTTTCATCCACGACCCGATGACGGAGAGCTGGACGGACTACGCTCGGCGGGCTTTTCGAGACAACGACCGCTTCGTCGCCGCTTTCGGCCAAGAGGTGCCCCAGCCGTTACTTGATCTGTGGGACTACAGCCGAGAGATGACCGTCCGTATCACCTGGAGGCCCTGGATGTGGAACCTGACCCTCCCGGCGCTCCTTCGGGGCGTACAGACTCCGACGCTCGTGATCTCGGGAAGCGAGGATCAGATCGTTCCGGTCGATTGCGGGTGGCAGTACGCAGAGACCCTTCCCAACGCTACGCTTCAGATTTTCGACGGTGCCGGTCACGCCGTGGAGCTCGAGGAGCCTGAGCGTTTGGCACAGGTCGTTACCGATTTCGCCATGGCAAGCGTCTAGCTAAATAGGAGTCGGGCCATGTTTCTGGGTTATTTTACGGAGCGTCCGTACCAGGACCGGAGTGCTTCTTGGTACAAGAGTGCGTTGCCGATCATGGATCTCGGTTTGAGCAACGGGGTTATTGATCCGAGGCTGCAGGCGGACTTGTATCATCGCTACTTCGACGAGAAGTTGTATGTCGAGGAGATGGGGTTTGACGGTGTGATGCTCAACGAGCACCACTCGACACCCTTTTGTATGGGCGGCGGCCCCATGAATGTCGAGGCCGGGATCGTGGCGAAGATGACCAAGAAGCTGAAGATCATTCTGCTGGGGAACGTTCTGCCTATCTGGGATGATCCGTTGTGGCTGGTCGAGGAGCTGGGGATGATCGATGTGATCTCCCGGGGCCGGCTGGTTTCGGGCTGGGTGCGGGGGACGGGCCGGGAGAGTCTGGCCCATAACGCCAACCCGACCTACAACTGGGAGCGTTTTCAGGAGGCGCACGATTTTGTGATCAAAGCGTGGACGACTCCGGGTCCGTTCCGGTGGGAGGGCACGCATTACCAGTACCGCTACGTGAATCCCTGGATCAGGCCGTATCAGAAGCCCCATCCCCAGATTTGGGTTCCGGGCGCGATCAGCCGGTCGACGGTGGAGTGGTGTGCTCGTCACCGTTACGTGTATGTGATGCTCGACAGCCAGTTGCATCTGACCCAGCAGGTTTTCGACATCTACCGGGAAGAGGCCCGCCGCTACGGGTATGAGGCGGGCCCGCAGCACCTGGGCTACATGTTCCGGGTTCATGTCGACGATAGCGACGAGAGAGCGTACGAGACAGGCCGCAAGCTCATCGAGGGCCCGGGGAATGTGTTTCTCGATGGCAGCAACGGCAAGGCCAATCCGTGGGCCCAGGCGCTGACGGGGATGAGCAGTCGGGCGGCCAACAACTATCTGCCCACCGTGCAGTACAACTTGATCGCGGAGAGTCGGGGGGTGGCCACGGGTGAGCAGTCCCGCTCGTTTTTGGACCAAGAGACGTGGCGGCACGAGGATGTCAGCGAGGAGGAACACACTCGTCGGCGCTACCGGATCTGGGACAGTGTGCTCGAGCGTTACGCGGCTATCGTCGGGTCTCCGGACTCGGTGGTCCCGAAGATCCGCCATGTCCTCGAAACGCTCCGGCCGGGAAACGTTCTGTTCTGGCATGGAGACGGGGACATGACCCACGACGACGCCATGCGCGGTATCCGCTACATGGGTGAGTACGTGCTGCCAGCCGTGAGGGAGATAGGCCGGGAACTCGAGCTGAACAGCGCCTTCGAGATCAACCCACAAACCAACCAGCCGTTCGAAGCCGACGAACGGGCGGACGTAGCGGTCGAGCGCTGAGCTGAGTAGAGCAATCAGCCCGAGTCAGCGCTCATCGGGGCAGCCCGAGCACACGTTGAGCAAGGATGTTCTTCTGGATTTGTGAGGTTCCCCCGTAGACGCTGACTGCTCTGGAGAAAAGGTAGTCGGCGAGCCAGTCCGGCGTTAGGCCCAGAACGGCGTCGGGGCCCAAGAGGTCCATGGCAATGTGGCTGATGGTCTGCTCCGCCTCGCTCCACAGCAGCTTGCCTACCGACCCTTCCGAACCGGGCGGTCTCCCCGCGAGGCGCTTGGATAGTTGCTCGAGGATGTTCAGGCGCATGGCCTCGCCCAGGGTATAGGCGAGCGACAACTGCCGTCTGACCTCGGGCTCCTGGGCCCGCCCGCATGCCTGGGCCAGGATCTCCAGACGGGCCAACATGCGCTGGTACTTGGTGCTCGATCCCACGTCGCCCGGGCCCCGCTCGTAGGCAAAGGTGGTCATGGCGATACTCCAGCCATCGCCCCGTCGGCCACAGATGTGGTCAGCGGGCACGACAACGTTGTCGAAGAACGCTTCCCCCACCTCGTGTACCCAGTTGGACATGCGGATGGTTCGGCAGGTCAAGCCCGGTGAGTTCATGGGCACGAAGAGTGCCGAGATACCCTTGTGCCTCGACAGCTCGGGTTCGGTGCGGGCCAGCAAGAAACACCAGTCGGTGTCGGGACGCATGCCCCAGAGTTTTTGCCCGTTGATGGTCCACTGCTCGCCGTCCAGGCTGGCGTGGGTCTTCAGGGATGCGATATCCGAACCGGCCTCCGGCTCGCTGAACCCCTGGCACCACGAGATCTCTCCCCGCAGGGTGGGGGTCAGGAACCGGCGCTGCTGCTCGTCGGTACCGTGCGTCCAAATGGCTCGCCCGATATGGTTGGCCGCCGCGTAGGGCGGAGCGTCCGCGGCGCGAGCTCGTCGTTGAGGATGGCATCGTAGACCGGGCTCAGCCCCCGCCCGCCATATTCCACCGGCCAGGACATGCCCACGTAGCCGGCGTCGTAGAGGCGCCGATGCCACTCTTTATCCGACCCCTCGCGGGCGGATGGCGTCGTGGAGGCTCTCCATTCCGCGACGTTCTCTCCCAGCCATGTCCGCAGCGAAGCACGGAACTCCGCTTCGTCCGGACTGTCGCGATAGTCCATCAGGCCGTCCTCAGCCTCAGATCAGCGATGGCGCTATGTTGCAAGTTCTCACTGCCCAGCAGCTCTCGACTTCCGAGCGTCCTGCGGAGATAGAGGTGAGCTACCGCTTCCCAGGTTTGGCCGATACCGCCGTAGACCTGCATCACCGTCTCACAGACTCCGCGTGCTACTCGGGAGGTATAAGCCTTGGCCGTACGGGCCGCCAGCACGGACTGATCAGGCTCGAGTTCATCGACAGCCCAGGCCGCGTAGTTGATCAAGCTGCGGGACGCCTCAATGGACACGTGCGCTTCCGCGCACAAGTGTTGCACCGCCTGAAATTTGCCTATGGGAACGCCAAACTGTTCGCGTTGCTTCGCATACTCCACCGCACCCGAAAGAGCGCCGCGCATCGCACCGACCATGTCGGCGCTGGTCGCCACCAAGCTCAGAGTAATCCAACGCTTCCAGGCTGAATCCGTCAACGGCACGCTCCCGCAGTACCCGCCGAGGACGACCCTCGAAACGTTGCGGGTGAAGTCTATCCATTCGATGTCCTCGAGCGACTGGACCTCCCAGCACTCGAGCGTCCTCTGCTCACTGCTCTCTCCCACGCACAGGACACGGGCGGAACTCCAGGAGTCATAGGCAAAAGACGTATCGAGATGGTCTCGGCTCCCAATCTCGACGAGATCCGACGCGAGCAGCACCGCTGAACGAACCGTACCATCGTCCATTCCCAACGACCATGCGGCCGGCGCGCCCGTGACTCGCAGCAGCTCTTGCGCCATCACGGCCGAACCGACATACGGAACGGGCACCAATCGCGCCGCCAACGATTCGACCACGATCATGACGTCGATGCCAGAAGCCAATGGCGCCTCGCCATCATCCACTGAGCGAAGGCTCAAGAGCCCTGCACTCGCCAGCGCGTTCCACGTTCGCTGCCTATCAAACGTTTCGAGATCCCGGGGACTGGACAGCGAATGATCGCCAGCTAGTGACTCCGCAGTCTTCTTGAGGAGCAGTTGCTCATCGGTGGGCAATGCGAGCATGTCGACGCTTCTCCCCGAGGTTCTCAAAATACCCGACGTATGACCAAGGTCTGCATCTCGCACGCTACCACAGTGACCAGGGGAAGACCGGGGCTCCGGTGCCAACTATCGCAAGTTCGGCCCGCTCTGGGCCCTGTGGTCGATCCGGACGCCGCCGGGGACTGGAGTGGGGTATGGAGCCCGTGGCGCAGATCTCCACCCGTGCAGTTGGCGGCCCGCCCCGAGGCGTGCCAGACTTGGGATGTGGGGATAGTTGCGTTTTGCCGGGTCGGGACCGGGAGCAGGGCAACCGTCGGAAGCCTTGGGCGGTAGGGAGGAGTAATCGCGATGCCCAGAGTCACGGAACTGGGTCACGTGGGCATCTACGTCACGGACGTGGACGCCATGGTTAGCTTCTATTCGCAGTTCCTGGGCCTCACGGTCACCGATCGAGCCGAGGACGATCGCATCGTCTTTCTGAGCGCCCGATCTGAAGTCGAGCACCACGAGTTGGTGCTGTTCAGGGACGAGACGCGCCATAGTGATCTCCAACAACTGTCATTCAAGGTCAGTTCGTTGGCGGATTTGCGAGCCTTCTACGGGGAGATTACAGAGGGCGGCTATACGATCGACAGGGTCGTGAGTCACGGCAACGCCATCGGTTGCTACTTCCGGGACCCGGAGGGGAACCTGGTCGAGGTCTACTGGCCAACCGGGAGGGAATGGCCCCAACCCTACCAACAGCCAATTGACCTGTCGCTGCCAGAAACGGCGCTACTCGAAATCGTTGAGTCGCTGGCATCGACACCGGGCACCTAAGCACGCGTCGTGTCGAGCACTCACGTTCGGCACCAGTCGAAAATCTAGGCCCGTGCGCCTCGCTTAGGGATGATCGACGAGGCCCCACGGCGTCCAGACTTGATTGGCTGCCATACCGAGCAGTTCCTTCGCACATTGACGCAACATGAAATCCGAGACGATGCGGTGCGCTGAGCCCGCGAGCATGTCTCGCAAGCAACGCTGGGTAACGCTGTCCCGAAGAGATAAACCGCCGCCGGCGTGGTACACGAAGTTACAGGCCTCCATGGCGGCGACGGTGGCGGTGTTGAGCGACAGGCGGGCGAGGCTGATCTGGCGATTCGAGATTGGGTCTCCCTTTTCCAGGGTGGACTCGACGTCTCGATACGCCTCGTGAAGAAAGGCGCGTCCGGCGCGGAGCTTCCCCTCAGCAGCCGCGTACTTTTCCTGGAAGGCCTCCCAGGTCTGACTATCGGATAACGATCCGGGTCGGGATGTGGGGTCGCTCGCGTAGGTCGCAGCCTCATCCAGGACCCGTCGGCCAACGCCAAGTGCAAAAGCGCCGTGGCCGATCGGCGACAACCCTACGATCCCCAGTCGGAAGGTGTCGCCCCCTCGCATTGGGGACACCGCGTTCGGCGAGTGAGTGAATTCCCTCGGTACATAGACGTCCTCGAGCGAATAGTCGATACTGCCCGTGGCCTTCAGGCCGATCACATTCCAGCCGCCTAAGAACTTTACCTCATGAATCGGTACGATGAAGATCAACGGGCCAACCGGTTTATCACCCTCGAAGACCATACCTCCGGTGTGCAAATAATCGGCATGCAATAGGCCACTCCCGTAAGACCAGCGACCGGAGATGCGATAGCCGTCACCTTCGGGCACGGCGCGCCCTCGTGGCGCGCCCTGCCCGGCGATGACGGGGATCGTCTCGGTAAACACCGCAGCTGCGCCTGCATCGGGCAGGTAGCTCGCGGCTGTCGCAGTGGCTAGGTTGGCGGCCATGAGGACCCACCCGGCGGAACCGTCAGCGTAGCTCACGATCTCAAACGCTTCGAGGGCCTCCAGGGGACTGGCCTCCAGGCCGCCAAAGCAACGGGGTATCTGAAGCCGCAGCAGCCCACTGCCATGCAGCGCCTCCAGTGTCTTGTCGGTGAGCCTCCCCAGCGCCTCGCCTTGTTCGGCTTCGGTCGCAACGACGTCGACGAGACTGCGGGCTCGATCGGCCGGGGAGGTTGCCGTGGTTACGTTTATCCATGTCGGTGTTCCGGACACCAGGCTGACACTAGCTTCACGTCCACTTGGTATACCGGTTCTCTACGAAGGTTGGTTCGCCGCCGGAGCTCGCTGACCCGCACGGGGTGGCTACGACCTCCGCCCTCCGCGGCCGAGCAGCTGGAAGCCAAGCGGCTAATGCTTTTGTAGCGCCTTCAGCAGCAACATTCCCAAGGTCTGACGCTCGTCTGTGCTCAAGCCACCGAGGATTTCGTCCTCTATCCCCTCCTGAGCAATTTCCGCTCGTTTCAATGCGTCGAGTCCGGCGTTGGTGATATCCACCAGGTGCCGGCGTCGGTCGGCCGGGTCCCGGCGTCTCTCTGCATACTCGAGGTCCTCGAGGTCGTTCAGAACCAGGACCCCCATGTTCGAGTCCATGGACAAGTGCTCCGTCATCGTTTGCTGAGAGACGCTCGGATGATCACGCAGATAGGCGAGCACGACCATGTTCCGCAAGTTCATCCCAAGCAGGTCGACAGAACTGCGCAGGTAGACAACGCGGGCTAGCTGGGTGAGCGGCACGATGGTCCCGGTGGAGGTTCGAGCGGTGGGGCCCTTGGTGCTCATGATCCCCGGCCCGCCTTGACGGCGATATCGCACATGGCCCTATGATAGTCCTGAAATCATGACTATCTCGCGATCGAGGACCGAGTCGGGCACGTCGAGGTCCAGCACACCGGCCAGCAGCGGCGACCGCCGGCGCTGGATCGCTCTGGTCGTCGTTTGCCTAGCCATGTTCATGAATACGCTCGATGGTTCCATCGTGAACGTGGCACTCCCGGACATTCAGCGCAGTCTAGGTTTCAGCCAGTCCGGCCTCACCTGGGTGGTCGACGCCTACCTCATCTCCTTTGGCAGTTTCCTTCTGATGGCCGGGCGTTTGGGCGACCTTGTCGGCCGCAAGAAGGTGTTCCTCGCCGGCGTGACCGTGTTCACGCTGGCGTCACTTGCCTGTGGCTCGGCCGACAGCCAGACCATGTTGATAGGAGCGCGCTTCGTCCAGGGCATTGGCGGAGCATTGTCGTCCTCGGTAATTGTCGCCATCATCGTCACCGAGTTTCCGCTCGCCTTCGAGCGGGCCAAGGCGATGAGCGCGTACGTGTTCGTCGCGGTCGGGGGCAGCTCAATCGGGCTGCTCGCTGGCGGCGTCCTCACGCAGATGCTGAGTTGGCACTGGATCTTCTTCGTGAATGTGCCCATCGGCACTGCCACGCTGGTCCTCGGCTCCATCCTCCTGCCCGAAAACGCCGGCTTAGGTATCAAACAGGGTGTCGACGTGGTCGGCTCAGTGCTGGTTACCGTGTCGGCGATGGCGTTCATCTATGCCATCGTCACGGCTTCGACGTACGGGTGGGGGTCGATGCACACTCTCGTGTCCGCCGGCTTGGCGGTCGCTTTGCTTGGAAGCTTCATCTTCGTGGAGTCGCGGCTATCGAATCCGATTGTGCCCCCCCGCATTCTCAAGCTGCGGACCCTGACCGGGTCCAGCGTTGTCCGGGGCCTCATCGTCATCGGGATGTTCTCCACCTTTTTCATCGGAGCCCTCTACTTCGAGCATGTGCTCCACTACAGTCCGGTCCGGACCGGACTGGCTTTCCTCCCACAGGCGGTCGGCATGGGGGCGATGTCCGCTGGCGTCACCGCGCAGTTAGTGCATCGCTTCGGACCGAAACCGGTGATGTACCCGGCTATGGTCCTCGCCGCGTCTGGCTTGTCGCTCTTCGCCTCCGCTGGAGCGCATGCGAGCTACTTCCCTGTCATCTTCCTGTCCTTTTTGATGATTGGCGTAGGCGCTGGGGCCTCCTTCATGCCACTGCTGCAAATTGCCATGTCCGAGGTGCCCCACGCCGACGCCGGCTTGGGCTCGGGCTTGGTGAATGTGTCGCAGCAACTGGCGGGAGCGGTGGGGCTGGCCGCCTTGAGCACGATCGCAGCCAATCGCACGAAGTCGCTGATCAACGCCGGCCACGACGTCGTTACTGCCCTGACGCACGGCTATCAAGACGCCCTGCTGCTGGCGGCAGTGTCTGTCCTGCTCGCCCTGGTTCTCTCGCCGTTTCTCTTGCGCTCCAAACCTCAACCCGGAGCGTCGGGGACCGACGAGAGCAAACAGAAATCCGCATTACCGTCCTGAGCTTTTCAAACAAAGAGTGCGCCAACCGAATCAGTACGTCGCCAGGATTGATCCGGAGTTCGGTGGGGACCCAAGTCAGGGAATAACGGACGCGCGCCGTGACACCGCGACCCGCCAACGCGGCTCCGCCTATGGGGAGGTTGGGTGAGCCCGTGGAAACGGCCAGGGTGGCCGTGTTCCTGGCTTCTAATCTGTCGTCGTATATGACGGGGCACTCCATAGTGTCCGATGGGGGAGTGACCCACACTACGGCCCGTCCGGCGGTGGGGTTGGCGGTGAAGCCGAAGGCGTTCCAGGGGTTGCTGTGACGGTCGGGGGCGCCGGGCCGAGCACCTGCGTGGTGGTGGCGGGTCCGGCGGGCGCCGGGGTTGGCGGTGGTGGGGGTGTGTTGTTGCGGCGGGGGCGGGGTGGGTGGTGACGACGAAAACCGGCTCTGGTAATCGACCCGGGGATCATATACGATATACGCTATCTGGGTGGGTAGTCCTGGTGTGGGAAGGGAGAGGAGACACGATGGGGAGGAAGTATCAGGTCATCTCGTCGGACGGGCATCTGGAGACGCCTCCGGATCCGTGGGTGCGCCACGTGCCGGAGAAGTACCGGGAGCGGGCGCCTCGGTTGATTCATTTGCCTGATGGTGGGGGTGACGCCTGGATCGTGGAGGGTCGGCCGTTGTTGCACACGGGCCAGAACGTGACGGGCCCGGGTCCGGTGCGGTTTGGTGGTGGTAGTTATACGACTGCGGATGGTCGGCCTCGGCCGGGTACGGGTGACGCGGTGCAACGCTTGCACGAGCAGGATCAGGACGGGATCGACGCCGAGGTGTTGTTCCCGCCGGTGTTCGCCACTCGTTTCATCGAGGGGTTGCTGGGCGACCGGAGCGCCTATTTGGCGATCGTGCGGGCGTATAACACGTTTTTGGCGGAGGATTTTTGTGCGGTGGCGCCGGATCGTCTGATCGGGAACGCTTTTGTGCCGGTGTCGGGTATCGATGACGCGGTGGCCGAGTTGGAGTTCGCCAAGTCGGTGGGGTTGCGTACGGTGGTGATCCAGCAGTTCCCCAACGGTGGGGGGACGGCGAAGCCGGAGGATGATCGGTTCTGGGCGAAGTCCCTGGAGTTGGGGGTGGCCATTTCTCCCCACGTGGGTTTTGGTGATCCTATGCCGGTGTTCCCGGGCGGTCAGTTGGTTTTGCACGACAAGCGGTTGTACCCCCTCCAGGCGGGGATGGCGCAGCACAGTTCGGGTGGTCTGATACCGGGCTATACTTTGGCGCAGTTGATCGTGGCGGGCGTGTTCGATCGGTTCCCGGCGTTGCGACTTCATTTCGCGGAGACGAACGCGTCGATGTTGCCGGCCATGCTGTACTATTTGGACCGGGATTACACCGAGTACAACGACTGGTTCCAGGGAAATTTGCAGAAGCTTCCTTCGGAGTACTGCACCGAGCATTGCTTGTTCGGGATGATCCAGGAGGTGCCGGCTATCAAGGCGGCGGCCGCCGGGCTGATGCCCCTGGACTGGTTGACGTGGGGTTCGGACTTCCCGCACTCGGTGGGGACTTTCCCGAACTCCCAGAAGTACATCCGCGAAGCCTTCGCCGATCTCGACGAGAGCACCCGGCGCAAGATCCTGCTGGAGAACCCGGCCGAGTTCTACGGCCTGGATCTCACCGCGGATATCACCGAGACCCCCGCCTAACCGCAAGCCGGGTCAGGTCGGGGCACCGAGTCTCCCCTCATGGTGCCCTGACCTGACCAACCAACCGAGGCGGCGACAAGATTGAAAGGGCGTATGTGTTAACGAAGCCGGGCGCCCGAATGGAGCCTCGTCCCGTTCACGGCGTGCCGATCAATCAACCTCGCCGAGCCCGGCCTGGGCCTGGCCGCCATTGATTCCTAAATTGTCGCTGCGGTCTCCGCCGTCGACGCTTTAAACATGCCGTTCGTTCGGAAGAACTCTAGAACGCATGCATTGGCAGTTCGAGACAATGCGGCGTTTGCACGCGCAGCTCCGACCGGATCGTGCCGCAAGATCGCCTTTGTGATGGCATGCGTTCCCTTTTGAGCCGCTTCGAATGCTCCAGGAACGACAACGTAATGGTTTTCAGTAACCAGATCCCGAAGACCACTCAGGGCGCGGGCCACTCGAGGGGCGCTCCCAGCCTGCGTGACCAAGTCCCACCACTCCTGGTGAAACTCCCACATCGCACGGGGGTCGTCCGTTTCATCGATGTCAGCTTGAACGGCTCGCAGATCGTCGAGCAACTCGGGGGTCGCCCGCTCCGCAGCCCGACGAAGCAGGAAGTCGTAAACCAATTCTGCAAATTCCATCGTGTCGCGAACTGATTCCTCAGTGATCGCGGCTACGAAAGCGCCGCGATGCAGTTCGATCGTAATGCGTCCCTCTTTTTCGAGAGCCACGAGAGCCTCGCGAACGGGTATACGACTAATGCCCAGGTCTCTGGCAATCTCGCCCTGGGGGACCTTTGCTCCGGGAGCCAACTCGCCGTCGAAGATAAGGCCTCTGATGTACACGGCTGCCTGATGCCCGCTGCCCTGCCACACCATTCGGGATCCTTTCTTATCCCGGCGCGACCGCCTGGCCGACTCGTTGGACATGCGGGCTCCTCACTCACCTTCTGTCGACATGCCTCTCCACTATAGCCTTTGTTGAGGGATTAGGGCCCGGGCTGAGGGATTAGCCTCAGGTGTCGGCGCCGGCAGGAGGGGCGCGAACGCGAGACCAGCTATTCGCTGGGCATCGACGGTCGGGAACTGAGCAACCGAGCCACCGCCGTAGTGCATCTACGCAGTCCGTCTCCCCGCCGAGGATGACGTCCCTGATTGACATATCGCGAGGACTCAAATCGAAAGGTGATGAGGTAGTCCAGCGATGGATAAGCGTCGAAAACCTTCCGAACTACCCGTCGATGTTCGATCAGCCGTATGTGCTCGCTTCGAGCCCGTCCGCCACGACGAGCGGGGCGGTCGCCTCGGCGGGGACCATATCGGACTCATGGCGCGCCATCTCGAGTCTCGGCGCGCCCAAAGTGAACCTGTGGAGATTCTAGAGATCACTGACAGGTCTGTCGCGGGACATCACTGACACTCGAGCTGTGGCCAGGTAGCCCATGGGCATGGCGCAAAGGGTGGTGTCGATGGAAGCGAAGCTGTTGGCCGTGTTCTCCAGTGGGGTGCCCTTGAAGGTGACGGCGTTGTGCCGCGACCTAGAGATTTCCCGCCAGACGCTCTACAAGTACCGCCGGCGGTTCGAGGCCGAAGGACCGGCTGGCCTGGTGGAGCGCTCTCGCCGTCCTCGGTCCTCGCCTAGCCGGGTGTCCGTTTCTCTCGAAGAGGCGATCGTGCGGCTTCGCAAGGAGCTGCCGCTGGAATGTGGCGCCCAGACGATCGCCTACCACCTGGCCCGTCGAGGTGAGATCCCACCTTCGGTCGCCACCATTCACCGTGTACTGGTGCGCCGGGGCATGGTCGTCCCCCAACCGCACAAGCGACCCAAGGCGGCCTGGAGACGGTTCGTGTGGCCACGTCCCAACGACGCCTGGCAGATCGACGCCACCGCCTGGGCTCTGGCCGACGGGCAGACCGTGTGGATCATGGACGTCCTCGACGACCATTCACGGGTCCTGGTCGCGGCCCGGGTCGACACCGGCCCCACCGCCAAGGCCGCCTGGGACGCCTTCACCACGGCCGTGGAGGACTGGGGACTACCCGCTCGGGTCATGAATGACAACGGCAGCTGCTTCACCGGCCGCCTCAGCCTCAACGGCGAAGCCGACTTCGAACGGATGCTGCGCTCAGTGGGGGTGGTCCAGATCTGCTCCCGGCCGGCTCACCCTCAGACCTGCGGCAAGCTCGAACGTTCGCACCAGACGACCAAGGCCTGGCTGCGGATCCAGCCGCCGGCAGGATCAGTCGGTGAACTACAAGACCAACTCGACCGTTGGCGAGACCACTACAACCACTCCCGACCCCACCGAGCCCTGCGCGGCGACACGCCCGCCGAACGTTGGGCAGCCTCCGTCCCCGCCCAACCAGGACCGGCGATCGCTGGACCCATCCGGGCCAGCATCCACACCGTCAACAAAGGAGGGCACATCGGATGGAGCGACTTCGTCGTCGGCATCGACAGCCGCCTGGCCGGCCAACGTGTCCTCGTCACCGCCCGCGACTTCACCCTAGCCATCTACGGCCAGCAAGGACTCCTCCGTCGCCTCACCATCGACACCAGCCGCCGATACCAAGGCACCGGCCGACCATCGGGCCGTCGTCGTGACTAGTGTCAGCGATGTACTGACCAAAACCGTCAGCGATGTCCCGCGACATCACACGCCCAAAGGGGTCTGTCACATTAACGGTGTAACCGGTCCTCAATTGATATCGGGATTTCTCGGTTAGTTCGTCGTGGCTATTATACGGTCTGGGAAGGCGACTGTAAAGGCATTCAATGCTGGCTTCCATCGATTCGACCAGCGCTGACGGGCCTTCCCGGTAGGATCGAGACTCATGACGGCCAGGTACACGCACTTGAGCGCCGCCTGCTCGGTCGGGAAATGACCCCGGCCTTGACCGCCTTTCTGATTCTGGCGTTCACGCTCTCTATGGCATTCGTGGTGTAAATAACCTCCCGGATGTCGTTCGAGTAGGACAGGAACGGGACGAACTCGGCCCAGGCGTTCTCCCACAGCTTGACGATGGCCGGGTAGCGGGCCTCCCAGCGTTCGCAGAACTCCGCGAAGCGGTCCAACGCGGCCGCCTCGGTCGGGGCTGTGTAGATGGGCTTAAGGTCCTTGGCGATGGCCGGCCAGTCCTTGCGGGAGGCGTAGCGGAACGAGTTCCTGAGCAGGTGCACCACGCACGCCTGAACGATGGTCTGGGGCCACACCGTGTTCACCGCGTCCGGCAGGCCAGTCAGGCCGTCACAGACCACGATGCACACATCCTTGGTGCCCCGGTTCTTGATCTCGGTCAACACGTGCGCCCAGTACTTGGCCCCCTCCCCCCCGTCACCGACCCACAAGCCCAAGATGTCCCGAGTGCCGTCCACCGTGACCCCGATGGCCACGTAGATGGGCCGGTTGGCCACCTGACCCTCGCGGATCTTGACGTGTATCGCGTCCACGAAGATGACCGGGTAGACGGCTTGAGTTCCAGCGGTGGTTGCGAACCTTGCGAAGGAGAGGTTCATGCCCCGTTGGGCTCACAACAAGCTTCCGTCCTCGATCCGCCGCCAATACTTCGAGCTGGTCCGTTCCGGACTCAAGGGAGCGGCGGCGGCCCGGCGGGTCGGAGTATCCACCAGTTGCGGGTCGCTGTGGTTTATCGACTCCGGCAGCATGGCTCCGCCCGACATCCCGATATCGCCCAGGTTCTTGTCCCAAGACGACCGCATCGCCATCGCCGACGGCCTGGCCGCCGGCCGGCCAGTGAAGCAGATCGCCGCGTCGATCGGCAAGAGTTTCCAGACCGTCTATCGCGAGATCGGCCGCAACCGTAAGCCCGACGGCCGCTATCAGCCCTGGTATGCCCACAATCAGGCCATGTCGTGCCGCCGACGGCCGAAGGCGTTCTGCGTCACCGATGGCAGCCCGCTACACGCCGCCATCACTGAGAAGCTCGCGGTGAAGTGGTCACCCGGGCAGATATCCCGATACCTCAAGCGGGAGTTTCCCCACCACACCGAGATGCGCTGCTCGCCTGAAGCGATCTATCAGGCCATCTACGCGGGCCGGCTCGGACGTCAAGAAGGAAAGCTGCGCACGGGGCGGCGATGCCGGAAACGCCAGCGGCGGGGAGTGCGCCAACCGCCTCGGATTAAGAACATCCGACCCGTCACCGACCGGCCGGACGCGGCGGCTGATCGCAGCGAGGCCGGCCACTGGGAAGGTGACTTAATCATCGGAGCCCAGCACTCAGCGATAGCCACGCTGGTCGATCGGGCCAGTCGCTACACGATGCTGGTCGGCCTCCCCTACGGATACAAAGCCCCGCAGCTCCTCGAAGCACTGACCGGCCGGTTCCAGGTCCTGCCGGCCGAGATCCGCAAATCGCTCACCTGGGACCGCGGCAACGAGATGGTCCTCCATGAACGCTTCAGCGAGACCACGGGAATCGACGTCTACTTCTGTGACCCCCATTCACCGTGGCAGCTGTGATGTCGCGGGACATCGCTGACGGTTTTGGTCAGTACATCGCTGACACTAGTCACGACGACGGCCCGATGGTCGGCCGGTGCCTTGGTATCGGCGGCTGGTGTCGATGGTGAGGCGACGGAGGAGTCCTTGCTGGCCGTAGATGGCTAGGGTGAAGTCGCGGGCGGTGACGAGGACACGTTGGCCGGCCAGGCGGCTGTCGATGCCGACGACGAAGTCGCTCCATCCGATGTGCCCTCCTTTGTTGACGGTGTGGATGCTGGCCCGGATGGGTCCAGCGATCGCCGGTCCTGGTTGGGCGGGGACGGAGGCTGCCCAACGTTCGGCGGGCGTGTCGCCGCGCAGGGCTCGGTGGGGTCGGGAGTGGTTGTAGTGGTCTCGCCAACGGTCGAGTTGGTCTTGTAGTTCACCGACTGATCCTGCCGGCGGCTGGATCCGCAGCCAGGCCTTGGTCGTCTGGTGCGAACGTTCGAGCTTGCCGCAGGTCTGAGGGTGAGCCGGCCGGGAGCAGATCTGGACCACCCCCACTGAGCGCAGCATCCGTTCGAAGTCGGCTTCGCCGTTGAGGCTGAGGCGGCCGGTGAAGCAGCTGCCGTTGTCATTCATGACCCGAGCGGGTAGTCCCCAGTCCTCCACGGCCGTGGTGAAGGCGTCCCAGGCGGCCTTGGCGGTGGGGCCGGTGTCGACCCGGGCCGCGACCAGGACCCGTGAATGGTCGTCGAGGACGTCCATGATCCACACGGTCTGCCCGTCGGCCAGAGCCCAGGCGGTGGCGTCGATCTGCCAGGCGTCGTTGGGACGTGGCCACACGAACCGTCTCCAGGCCGCCTTGGGTCGCTTGTGCGGTTGGGGGACGACCATGCCCCGGCGCACCAGTACACGGTGAATGGTGGCGACCGAAGGTGGGATCTCACCTCGACGGGCCAGGTGGTAGGCGATCGTCTGGGCGCCACATTCCAGCGGCAGCTCCTTGCGAAGCCGCACGATCGCCTCTTCGAGAGAAACCGACACCCGGCTAGGCGAGGACCGAGGACGGCGAGAGCGCTCCACCAGGCCAGCCGGTCCTTCGGCCTCGAACCGCCGGCGGTACTTGTAGAGCGTCTGGCGGGAAATCTCTAGGTCGCGGCACAACGCCGTCACCTTCAAGGGCACCCCACTGGAGAACACGGCCAACAGCTTCGCTTCCATCGACACCACCCTTTGCGCCATGCCCATGGGCTACCTGGCCACAGCTCGAGTGTCAGTGATGTCCCGCGACAGACCTGTCAGTGATCTCTAGAATCTCGACAATTCACCGTGGCAGCGACCGTCGAATGAGAACACCAACGGGCTGATCCGGCAATACTTCCCCAAACGCAGCGACTTGCGCCTCCACGATCAGACCGTTCTCGACCTGACGGCCACCGAGCTCAACCAGCGGCCCCGGCTCGTACTCGACGACCGCACCCCCGAAGAAGCTCTGGCAGACTTCCTGCGACACGATCAGACACTCACGTTCGCAACCACCGACTGAAACCGCCCCGGGTCCAGCGGCCGGTTCTGCCACTCGCTCATCCCCTCCAACACCCGGTCGGTGATCCGGGTAATGGTCTCCTTGGACACCTGGGCGCCGTAGATCTCGAACAGGTGCGCGCAGATCTCCCCGTGCGTCAGCCCCTTCGCCGACAACGAGCACACCAGCGCGTCCACCCCATTCAGCCGCCGGCGGCGCTTGGGCACGATGATCGGCTCAAACGTTGCCGCCCCGGTCCCGGGCACCTCCAGCTCGATGGGGCCGATCTCGGTCAGGACCGTCTTCTTGCGGGCCCCGTTGCGACTGTTGCCCGACAGATGACCGGCCGGGTCGTAAGGGTCGTAGCCCAGATGCTCGGTCAGCTCGCCCTCCAGCGCCGACTCCAGCACCGTCTTGGTCAACCCGGCCAACAGCCGCCAGGGCCCACCAAACTCACCCCCTCGTCGCGGGCCCGGTCCATCAACTGCACCGCCAGCTGCTCGAGACTCGGCCGCTCCGGCCCCGATCCACCAGCGTTGACCTCGTTGCTCCTAAGGTCAATCGTGTCGGTCACTACCTGTCCTTTCCGCCGGGTCATCGACCCAGCATGCCAGAGGTAGTTACACCCTTGTTGTTATAGAGCCGCCCAAAGTGAACCGCGGCCCGCTGACGACGGCTGGCTCGTTCACGATGGGTGGGACATGGGCTGGTTGTCGGGGTGGGCGGCGTACGGGCGTTCACGGGCCTGACGGGCCTGGCGGTGGTCGCAGGGTGGCAGTGTGCGTGGCGACGGCGGGGCGACGCGCTGTTTCTCGGCAGGTTGCGTGGGCGAGCTGCGTTTCTCGGCAGGATGTGTCGGGGTCCTGGCCCGCCGGTGGCGTGATCGTGAGCGTCTCGTTAGTGTTCTGCGCCGATTCGGTCGGCACGTCGTGGAACCGGGGGTTGGCAGGTGGCTGATGTTGCATACCTGACGTCGTTGCGGGTGGCACCGCAGAACGTCTTCCAGGCCGAGGGCGCTATGCGGGCGCTGTTTCAGGCGTTGGCGGTGGAGGAGTTCGATGCCGGCGGGGTCGAGACGTACGCCATCCACCGCGACCCTGCCGACGTGGGGGCGTACCAGATCTACGAGCAGTACACGAGCGCGGCGGAGCAGCGGCATCTGAGCGGCCCGCAGAGCCGGGAGGCGTGGGGGGCGCTGCTGGCGCGGGTGATCGCGCCGTTCGAGCGGGTGTTGCTCGAGCCGTTGGGGGTGTTCGGCAGGGCCAAGGCGGTGGGCGGCGACCTGACCGGTGACGAGGCGTGGCGGTTCACCATCCGGGCTCTGCCCGAGAGCGCCGAGGTCATCGACGCCACCATGGACGCCATCATGGACGCCATGGCCATCGACGAGTTCGGGTTCGGCGAGGTGAAGAGCTACACCGGGCACCGCATCGCCGGTGACGCGGGCGGCTACGTGATGTACGAGCACTTCAGCGGGCTGGGCTCGGCCCGCCACGCCAAGGGCCCGACCCTCACGGTGGCGGCCAGCCGTTTGCTAGCCATCGGGTAACCCGTTCGCCCGCCAGTTGCTTCACCCCCTGCACGCCTATGGTGTCGACCACCGGTCGTGGGGAACGACGGCCTCGGCAGCCGAGCCGTCGTGGCCGGGCACCCGGTAGGGCCTGAGCGGCGCCGGCGGTCCGCCCGGGCGGCAACTGAGCGGGCGGGGCGTAGGGGTGGTCGGGCTTTGCGGTGTGGTTGACGGGTTTGGTTGGTTGCGGCTACGTTGCCGGGCTGAGCGGTCAGTGGTGTGCTGGCCTGGGTTAGCTTGGGGGTCTCGGTGGGTGATGTCGCGTATCTGACGTCGCTGCGGGCGGCGCCCCAGACGGCGTTCCAGACGGAGATCGCCCTGACGAGCTTGTTTTATGCGCTTGGCCGATGAGGAGTTCGGCTCGGGCGGGGTGGAGACCTACGCCGTGCATCGGGTGCCTGGCGATGTGGGGGCCTTTCAGATCTTCGAGCAGTACACGACGGCGGCGGAGCGGGACCATCTCGGGGGCCGGCGGCCCGCAAGGCGTACAAGTCGGTGCTGGATCGGATGATCACGCCGTTTGAGCGGGTGCGTCTGGATCCGGTCGCGAGGGGTTTGTGGGGTGCCGCCAAGCCGGTGGGCGGCGATCTCAGCGGCGACGAGGCGTGGCGTTTTACGGTGCGGGTGGCCCCCGAGGACGCGGCCAGGGCGGACGACGTGTTCGAGCGGATCATGGTGGCCATGGCCCATGACGAGTTCTCCTCCGGGGAGGTGAAGAGCTACACGGCTTTTCGGGCCTATGGTGACGTGGGCCGGTACATCATGTACGAGCATTTCACGGCCAAGGGTTCGGCCCGTCACGCCACCGGCGAGGAGCTGCCCGCGGTCGGCCGTGAGCAGCTGGAGCTGTTGATCACGCCCTTCGAACGGCTCCAGCTCGAGCCGTTCGTGGCCTTCGGCATCGAGCACGACTCGGCCCGGGACGTGCGGGCCTACGCTCGTTCCTCCTGGCCCTCACCCTAAACGACCCTTCGCTTAAACGACTCGTCCCGCCGAACGACCCCCCACCCTGAACGACACGGCCCCGCCCTCCCCTTACCGAAGCACAGGCGGCCCGCGCCACGTCTCGGACTTCGCTTCACCGCGGACTGCTCGGTTGCTTCCGCATTACGTATCGTCCCGATCCATTTCTAGAGCTGCCCTCCTGTCGGGTCCTGGAAGTACCCGAACCGCTGCCCCACACCATCTGGCAACCGTGCGATTTAGGTCGGCTCACAATCCGCGCTGGTCATGCCCAGCCAGGCGATTGCCTTTGGACTAGTCAAGTGGCGGGCTGATGGATTCGATTTCGCCGGGACCGCTGTTGGTCTCGGGATGCAGGTCCAGCGACATCTTGGCCCGGGCCACCACTAGGTCCGTCCGAGACTTGAGTGCCTGCGAAAGCACCAGGTCGATCTGGTTGTGCAGAATGCGGTAACGAAAGCGGTCGGGAACGACCACCGGAATGAGGACCACGATCTGATCTTGGTGGCGTCTCGCGTTCCCGTCGATGAATGCCACCAGCGGCTCGACCACCGACGCATACTCGGTGCGCAGCACCTTGAGCGGTACACCGGGATCCCATTGCGTCCATCTCTCTCGAGTGCATTCCTCCTGGTCGACCTCGTCGTCGCTGCCGAGGAGCACGTAAACGGCGATCACCTCCTGGCCCAAGGAGAGGGCTTCGTCCAGATGGCATGCTGCGTGCGAGCCGCGGGACACGCAGGCGACAGGGACGATGACCTCCGTGCGCTTGGCCCGCCGGTCGGGGCTGGACCTGTCCCAGTTCGAGGATCTGGCCGGCCCGCTGGTAGTAGACGTGGATCGTAAGAAGAGCAAATAAAGAGCGGCGACGGCGATCACGACTACCCATGCCCCTTCGGTGAACTTGGTGAAGAGGAACACCAAGGTGGTCGACAGCGGTGATTACGGCGCCGATCCCGTTGATAGTCGCTCGGCGCCGCCACCCCGGTCGGCCGCGTCGCCACCAGTGCACGACCAGCCCGACTCTGGGACGAGGGTGAAACCGGTGAACACCCCGATGGCGAACAGCGGGATCAGGTCGTTCGTGTTGCCGTCCGACGGCGATCAGCAGCACGCGCCGATAGGACGGCAAGGACCCAGATGCCGTTCGCGAACACCTGCCGGTCGCCGCGCAGGGCGAAGAAGTGGGGGAGGTAGTTGTCCCGGGCCAGCAGGCTGGCGAGCATCGGGCAGCCCGCCGAAGGAGGTGTTCGCGGCCAGGGCGAGCACGAGCGTGATCGTGAGCGAGACGATGTAGTACGCCCAATGCCGGCCGACGGCCATGGCCATGATCTGGCTGAGCACGGTCTGGCCGGACCGGGGACCGATGTGCCAGCGCTCGGCCAGCACCGCGAGGCCGAGCAGCATCACACCGAGGATGACGCCGAGCAGCATCTCGGTGCGCTTGGCCCGCTTCGCTCGGGGCTCCTTGAAGAGCGGGACGCCGTTGGCGATCGCCTCGACGCCGGTCAGGGCGCTGCATCCGGCCGAGAAGGCCTTCAGCACCAGCAGGACACGTCACCGCTTGGAGTCCGTGGGTGGGCAGCAGTCGAATGGCCGGGTTGGGGTACGTTGCGACGCCAAGGGGTGGATCGAGCCCGACGGCGATGATCGCCGAGCAGGCCGACGATGAAGACCAGCGTCGGGAGGAGGAAGGCCCGGGCCGTCTCGCCCAGGCCCCGGAGATTGAGCACCGTGACGAGGGCGAGGATGCCGAGACAGATCGGCACCGTAGCCGAGTGACAGGCCGGGAAGGCGGACGTGAGCGCGCCGACCCCCGCGGCGATGGACACGGCGACGGTCAGGGTGTAGTCGACGATCAGCGCGGCCGCGGCGACCAGGCTGACCGTCGGCGCCGAAGTTGGCTCCGAGACACGGCGTAGGCGCCGCCGCCGCCCGGGTAGGCGGCGATCACCTGGCGGTAGGAGAAGACCAGGATGGCCAGGAGCGACCACGATGGCGACGGTGATCGGGAGGACCAGGTGCAGCGCGCCGGCACCGGCCACGGCGAGCACGACGATGATCGCCTCGGGGCCGTAGGCGACCGAGGTCAGCGCGTCGAGGGAGAGCGCGGACAGTCCTTCGACCGGCGTGATCTGTTCCTCGACCAGGGCCGAGTGCGGGAGGGGACGCCCGATCAGCAGTTGCCACCCGGCGGCGATGTAGTGCGAGGCGGACTGACGACCGGGCACGGGCTTGTCCTATCACACGACGAGGCACCTCGGCACTCGACGTAGCCACGCCTGAGAAATCAGCACACTCTGTCCGTGCTCGTGTAGGTGTCTGCAAGAAGCCTCGAAACGATAGTCCAATCGACCTGGTCGGGCTGGCGGTAGCGTATGCATCCTTTTCCAAGGCTCTGCCCGGCGACCTCGGCCCGATGAGCGTCGAACACTGGTTGTTTCAAGATGTAGAGCGAGAGGTAGCGAGCTTGCTTTCCGAAGCTCACTTCGACTTGGCCGCGGCGCGAGTAGGAAGGCATTCCGTAGGTCATGCCTTCGGTGTAGCCGCGCAGCTGGCTACGGCACGCGGTCCGGAGCTTCTTGAGCGTCGGTTGCCACTCCTCCGGTTGTTCGGTGATGTAGCGGACAACGTTCGCGGCATTGCTTCGCATCACGACCTCCACAAACGGGTCCCGTGACGCCCGGCGGCCTTCGCCAGTCGGAGCGTCGCACCGGCTCAAGCCCAGCCATTGGCGGCGGCCACGGTCCTGCTAGGCGCCGGAACGGGGCCTACCCGGGGCAACGGTACGGGCGAGGATGCCGAGCGTTGCCTACAGGAAAGATGTTGGCGTCCTTCCATTCCTGGTCCACGCCGGACCACTCATAGTACGACGTGACCAGCGTCCCGCCATCGATGGCGTCCAGGCGATAGCCGTAGACGTGTCCCAGGTTGAAGTTGCCCTGGACCGTCCAAGCCAACTCGTGGTCCTCTTCGTATCTCACGATCCGGACGGTCACATCATAGAGCCCCAAGGGGTGATCGCCCAGGGCCTCACGGTCCATACGCACAACAAAAGAATCGTCGACGGCTCGGACAGACGATCCGGACGCATCCATCAGCATCCCGGAGCTGTCGATCGCAACATGGCCGTGGGGGTCGGCAAGGAGCCGGAAAATCGCTACCGGTTCGGCTGCGATGGCCCGCTGCACTTCCAGCCGTTCGGTCACTGCGGGTAAGTTTAGTTGACTCGGGGGCGTGCGTCGCCCGTTCGGCGCGTAGCCTGTTCCGTCGTGTTCGAACGATTCGACAACCAGGCTCGCCAGGCACTCGACGCCGCCTTCGATGAAGCCAGGTCGTTTGGACACGAACAGGTCGGGACCGAACACCTCCTCTTGGGGCTGCTGGACGAGGGCCGCACTCACGCGGCACAGGCCCTCATTGCGTGTGGCGCCACTCTTGCGGGCTGTCGGGCCAAGGTTGCGGAGGCCGCCGCCAGCAAGCGGCATACCACTGCAGGGTCAGAGCTAACCCTGACCGATAGGGCAACGCGAGCGTTGCGAGCACGCCACGCGGCTGTCGTTGCGCCAACGGTGCCCGTATGTCGAGGCCGAGCACGTCCTGCTGAGTGTGCTGGACGTGGAAGGGACCGCCGGGCAGGTCCTGCGCGGCCTTTCAGTCGATCTGAGTTGCGTACGTAAGACGATCACTTTTGCGGCGAGACGGGAGAAGGGGGTCGATCTGGCGGGGTCCCGTCGTCGCGCCATCGGGGATGTGACCCCTCGCTGCGCAATCTGCCAGGCGAGCCTCCATTCCACTCTGGCCCACAAAGCCGTCCTTTCTCGCGGCGAGGATGGCAGGTCGATCCAGTGGCTGCTCGCCTACTGCTCGTCTTGTGGTACGACGCTGGGCGGAAATCAGATCTAGGACGAACCCTAATGGTTGTTCGTGGTCGACGGTCGTGGGATACTGCGCAGCCCGGAGCGACTGCCCCGGGCTCGAACGCCTTTAGATTGAGGCGGGAGGCAGTACGGCCGCTAGTCCGTCGATGCTCTCGGCGTTCTTCTCGGCCCAGTAGGCCCTGATGCCATTACCGCCCTTGCGGTCGGCCCACTCATCCATTGTCGTCCGGTGGGCGCTGAACTCCATCATAGGAACGCCGTACCCACACGAGTCGGCTATCCGGGTGAGGTCTACCACGATGACGGAGCGGACGCCGACCGTCATATCGGCGGCAAACTCGGCGGCTAGGGCCGCGAATTCGGGCTCGTCGCGCAGTATGGCTCGGCCCCGACCGTGGAGACGGACGATGCGGGGCGCCCCCTCAAATGCGCAGAACATGACGACGATGCGGCCGTTCTCGTTGATATGGGCGATGGTCTCGGCGCCGCTGCCGGTCCGATCCACGTACCCGACCCGACGACCGTCCAGCACCGCGAATTCGCCCCTATTGCCTTTCGGAGAGCAGTTGAGGTGTCCATCGCCCGCGAGCGGAGCGGTGGCGACGAAGAAGACCGGCTGAGATGTGAGCCATTTTGCCAGCCGATCATCGATAAGCGGATAGACGCGTCCCCATCTCGACCAGTATGGACGAGAACGACCCGGGGCGTCGAGGGGCCCCTACTTCCTGCGAAGAGTCTTCGGAGGCAGCGGAATCGTTGGCAAGGTCGAGGAAGGTACGCGCATCACCGTAAAAGTAGTTGCCAAGAATGTGGCGGAATACGCCGCTCTGATTGCGCTGATCGATGGACCCCTAACCCGGCAGGCGCCGCGTCCGGAGCGCGCTCCGAGGTGAGCTCGCCCATTTCAAACAGCAGACGGCCAGCGAGGGCATTCCCATCTCCGACGAGGAAGTGATGAAAAACGTCGAAGAGATGACGAAGACCGGGAACCTCAGGGACCCCTGTCAATCGGCTCGGGCAAGTGTCGAAGACGATCTCGGCCGCACCTGCTGTGTCGTCGGTGCCGCTCGAGGAATCGTTCCTTCGGCCGTTCGGTCCGCGAGGCGGGCCAGCACGGGCGCGGGCGTCTATACTGCATGCGTGAACGAGAATTTGCCCGTCGAGGTCCAAGAGCTCATCGACCGACAGGCGATCTTCGATTGCCTCAAACGTTTGGCCCGCGGCATGGACCGCCACGACGTCGACCTGATGCGAGCCTCCTACCACCCTGACGGTTTCGATGACCACGGGACGTTTCGCGGTAACGCCTATGACGCGATCGATTACCTCAACGGCACCGAGAGCACCGTCGGCGCCCACGATAACTTCCTGTGTACACAGCACCACCTCACCAACCACGTGGTCGATCTCGATGGCGACGTCGCCCACAGCGAGACCTACTACCTCTTCGTCGGACGGCTCCGGGACGGTGGCACGCTCCAGACCGCAGGGGGTCGTTACATCGACCGGCTCGAGCGTCGCGACGGCCGATGGGCCATCACGGTACGACGGGTGCTTATGGACTGGCACGCCCGAGGGGGCCAGCCGCCTGAGATGACGGCGCCACCCGAGGTGTTCCTGTCGAGCACTTGGGATCGGACCGACCTCTCCTACGAGCGCCCGCTGTCGGTGCCACAGGTTGTCGGTAGTGCCACATCCGGCGCTGCCGGCGCGGACAAGTCCCCACGTCGGTGAGAACCCGATCAGCAAGGTAGCCAGATGAGTGTCGACACCGGAACGCCGCTTTCGGAGTTCCACTTGCAGATGGATCGCATGACGACTCGCGATCCATTCGTTGCCATGGAGCCCTTCCTCGAGGCCGACCCGTTTTGGTGCGAGGACTTCGGTGGCTTCTGGGTAGTGACTCGCTACGAGCATGTCCGCGAGTTACTCCAGGACGCGTCGACGTTCTCCTCGATCGATGGCAGCGTTCCGCGGGTATCGTTGGCGAGCCCGTTGCTGCCGTCGTCCGCGGATCCGCCTGACACGCAGAAGCTGCGTGGCATCGTCTTACCTCACATGACGCCGAAGAAGGTCGCTCCTCTGGAGCCCAAGATGCGCCGGGTCTGCCGGGAGTTCATTGCCGCGTTCAAGGACCGCGGTCGCTGCGACGCTATCAGGGAGTTCTCTCAGCAATACCCCATCCGGATGTTCGTCGAGTTTTTCGGCCTTCCCGTCGAACGCCAGGAGGAGTTCCGAGCCCATTCCGAGACATTCCTGCACGACTACGACCAGCGGTCGGCGGCATGGTCGGCGATCCTCGCGATCGTGCGCGAGCAGCTGGTGGCCAAGCGGGCCCAGCCCCAGGACGACCTCATGAGTGCCATTGTCCACGGCCGGATCGACGGCGAGCTCATCGACCTCGACGTGGCGGTGAGTTTGGCCTCCACCGTGTTCCTGGGTGGGCTTGACACCCTCGCCTCGAACATCGGCTGGTCGCTGCGCCATCTGGCCGGCCATCCCGAGCTACGCCGGCGGATCATCGGGGAGCCGACGATCGTCCCGGCCACGGTGGAGGAGTTTTTGCGGCTTTACACCGTCACCGCCAGGGAGCCGCGGCGGGTGACGCGCCACATCGACTTCCACGGGGCTGCGATGCACGCCGACGACCGGATCGCGGTGATGACCGGCTTGGCCAATCGTGACGGCAACGAGTTCCTGCGCCCGCTGGAGGCTGACTTCGACCGGCGCCCGAACCGGCACATCGCCTTCGCTGTCGGGCCCCACCGCTGCCTCGGATCGCACCTGGCCCGCCACGAGCTAGAGGTGGCCCTCGAGGAATGGCACGCCGCCATCCCAGACTATCGGGTTGCCCCGAACGAGCAGATCCTCTACAGCGGGGGCAACTTCACCATCGAGTACCTGCCCTTGGAGTGGGATGTGCTCACGGTGGACAACGCCTAAAAATGTGCTGGGGTCGCTCGAGCCCAGCCCTATTCAAGCCTGATCGTCTTCCCCCCGAGCTCGTCGACCCTCTTATGTCGCCGACGCCGTGCCGAGCCCGAGGTTAGGCGCTGACCAACCGAGTCGCAGCGAGCAGGACAGGGTCACCCGGTGGTCCGTTGTCACTGATCGTTACCCGCAGGAGACCCTCGTCCTCGGTAGTCGTGATTGACTCCGCGGACGCGTGGAATGGAGCCTCGCGTGCCAGCACGCCGGAACCTGATCGTGGTATGGGTCACCCAGGAACCGGACTACCCCTTCTCGGCTCGGGCCGCCACCCGTGCCGCCCTCCTCGGCCATAAGCTGCAGGACGCCGCTGTGCAGCCGCAGACGACCTGTTTCTGGATGAGCGATTGCCTCTCGCACCTCGCCGAGATCAAGGCCATTTGGCGTAGTCTCGAAGCCAATAACAGCAAGAATGTCTCGCTGAATCGTGGGCACACCCGACGCATTGCCAATTGTGCGGATGTCGCCGTCGCTCTGGATCTGAGTGTGGCTCGAGTCGCGCGGGTGCTCACGCCTCACGACCCACCTCGTGGTGCCATAGGCGAAAGGATCGTCACGGTCATCGCCGTACAGCCATGCCTCACAGGTCACTCCTGAGGGGGCGATTCGAACGAGACGACCTTTTGATCGAAGCTCGGCTAATTGCCAAACCAGCTCGGAAGATAGAGAGATCCATATCCGCGATGACTACCGAGTATCCACTGACACGGGACGCGACCCTCCCGCAGGTTTGTTGAAAGAACACACCGATGACTCCCGCACGGATGGCGTCGGGCGAAAGGACCGGTGAAGTGATCGGGAGCCGGCCGATGGTGCCCGCCGCGTCAGCGGTGATCGTGATGCCGATAGCCTGGGAGTAATGCTCTTCCGTCGCAGTGCTCATCTATTCCTCTCCTAGAGGCACACCCAATGACACCGTCTGCGCATCATACGTCATATCGGGCTCGCGCTCTACATTTGCTTATCTATTCCGCGCAGGTCCGTTAATGATGACTGTTCTTTCGTGGGGAAAACGTCACCGAGGCTGGCCGTCAGAGTGTAATAAAGGACGACGCAGCCACATACGATAATCTGAGAACAACGCCGTCGCTATTACTCAACTGATTCGCGTGCAATAGTGTCGATGCACGACATGTCTCACGGTAACTATGGAGGGCGTAGGGCACTTGACATTTACGAACCGGGACTACACCACGAACGTGTTCGCCCTCTCGCTTCCGGTCGCGCCGTGATTTGGTCTGGAACACTGGAACAGGAGCCTCGACACCGGCGGTGTCGCACACAGTTCGAAGGTACGCCGTTGCTTGGTCGCTGGCTCGTCGGCTGGCTCGTCGGCCGGTGGCCTGCTAATAAGAAGAGATCTGACCGCTCGGAAGGGCGGCGTCCGAGCGAGGGAGCACAATGGAAATCAATATGCGCGAGCTCGGCTTCAACGCCGGCGACGTCTGCGTCATCACCGGAGCTGCCAGCGGGATCGGCCGGGCCACGGCCAAGTTGGCTGCACGGTCAGGCCTGTTGGTGTGGGCCTGGGATTTCAGCCAGGAATCCTTGGCCGCCGTGGTCAAGGAGATCGAGGACTCGGGCGGCCAGGCCGTCGCCACCATAGCGGACGTCACCGATGAGGCCGCGGTGAAGAGGGCCTGGGACCAGGCCGCCTCGATCGGCGCCCCTCATTACCTGGTCAATAATGCTGGACCCGCGCAGCCCACCCCCCTGTCGTACATGGAGGGCCTGATCCAGGGCCCAGGCAGCCAGGCGGTGGTTACCGAGGAATGGCTGTCCCGCCACGGCGACGTTGCCGATTCCGTCGTGATGATCGCTTCCATCGCCGCGGTCATGGGCGTCGCGAACTGGTACGGCCCTGCGAAAGCCGCGGTCGCCGGCTACGCCCGCAGCGTCGCCGTGCGCTGCGGCGGCAAACCCCGGGCGAACAGCATTGGCCCTGGCCTTACGCGCACACCGCGCACGGAAGTTTACGGTGACGAGCTGCTGACGGCGGCGGCTGCGAGCAACCCTATGCGACGTATCGGCGAACCTGAGGATCTGGCGAACGCCATTGTCTTCATGCTGTCACCCGCGGCGGGCTACATCAACGGGACCTATCTGCCGGTAGACGGCGGCGCCCTCCTTCTCTAGACCGCAACGGTCCAGCCTTCGATACCAGGGGGTGACAGCCAGGGTGTCGCACCAGCGGAGTGCGCCCACCTCACTGCTAATGGGTCAAGGCGGCCCCGGCGACGTCTTACTGCCGAGGGTTGGCGCGCTGATCGGAGCCATTGGCATTGACCGACCTCAACTGGCAGGATGAGGAGGTCGAAAAGGGCTGGGAGGGCATGTGCATCTCGAGTTGACGGAAGACCAAGAGTTCTTCCGGCAGACGACGCGGAAGTTCCTTGAGAGCGAGGTGCCGTTGACGGCCGTCCGCGCGCTTTACGAGAGCCGAGATGGGTTCGAGCGGCGATGGTGGCGGAAGGCCGCCGAGCTCGGCTGGACGTCACTGTTCGTCCCCGAAGCCCACGGCGGCGGCAACCTGTCGGGCGATCCCACCCGGGACGCGGTCATCGTGGCCGAGGAGATGGGCCGGCTGGTCTCCCCGGGCCCGTTCCTGCCCGTGAACGTCGTGGCCGCGGCGCTTCGCCTGGTCCGGCTCGGACAGCCCAGCAGGCCGACGTCCTCCCGGGCTCGTCTCCGGGCGACGCAGTCGCCTCCTGGGCCTTCTGCGAGCCGGGGGTCGCGGTGGGAGCCCGAGGCGCTGTGGCCACGACCGCCACCCTCGAGGGCGACGAGGTAGTACTCGACGGCACCGAAGGCCTACGTCGAAGCCGTCGGCGTCGCCGACCCGTCTCCTTGTCACGGCCCGCAGCGGCGAGGGCCTACCCAGGTACTCGTGCCCGCGGAAACCGCCAGGGTGACGTGGACGGCGGCCGCAGCATCGACATGACCCGGCGCTTCGGCACGGTTGCCTTCGCCGGCGCCCGCCTGCCGAGCGCAGTGCCATCGTGGGCGAGCCCGGCCAGGCCGCCCCGGCCGTTGAGCGCCAACTCCGCCTCGCGCTGGCGCTGCAGTGCGCCGAGATGGTCGGCATTGCCGACCGGGCCCTCGAGTTCACCCTCGAGTACGGCCGCGACCGGTTCGCGTTCGGCCGGCCGATCGTCTCGTTTCAGGCGCTCAAGCACCGGATCGCCGACATGACAGTGTGGCTCGAGGGCTCCAAGGCGGTCTCACGACGCGCTGGCCGCCGCCATCGACGCCAACGAGCCGAGGTCGCCAAGCTGACCGCCGTGGCCAAGGCGTACGTGGGTGAGCACTGCCTTGACATCGTCGACGACTGCGTGCAGATCACCGGCGGTATCGGGGTGACCTGGGAGCACGACATCCACCTGTACAACCGGCGGGCGGCCGTCGACCGGGCGATTTACGGGACGCCGGAGGAGCACAAGGACCGCCTGACGGCGCTCCTCGAGAGCGGGGTCCTATGAGCGAGAACGACTCGAGTCCGTCGCCGAGGTTCGCGGCCCGGGCCAGGCCTTGGATCGAGGCCAACCTCCCGGCGGTGGGCGACCGTATCGGCGACAGACCGCCAGCTGCAGAACCTGCTCTTCGACAACGGCTTCGCCGGAATCGCGTTCCCCGCCGAGTACGGCGGCGCCGGGCTGACGCTGGAGCACCAGCGGGCCTTCTTCGACCTGACGACAGAACTCGGCCGGCAGGTTCCGCCCAGCTACATGGTCTCGATCGGGATGCTCGAGCCCGACCCTCCTCGACCATGGCTCGCACGAGGCGAAGCTGCGGTTCCTGCCCGGAGTTCTACGCGGCGACGCAGCTGTGGATCCAGCTGCTCTCCGAGCCCCGCGGCGGCTCGGACATGGCCGGAACCATCTGCCGGCTGACCCGTGACGGCGAACCTACGTGCTCACCGGGGCGAAGATGTGGTCGAGCGGCGCCTACGTAGCTGACTACGGTCTGTGCCTGTGCCGCACCAACTGGGACGCGCCCAAGCACCGGGGCCTGTCGACGATCGCCGTTCCCCTGAAGGACACCCCCGGCGTCACCATCGAGCGGATCCGGGCGGCCAACGGCCGCCCGGCGAGTTCTGCCAGGAGTTCTTCGACGACGTCGACCTTCCCGGCGACAACCTGATCGGCGAGGAGAACTCCGGGTGGGCAGTCGCCCAGACGCTGCTGTTCCACGAGCGCAACGCCGTCGGCGACATCGGCTTATGGCTACACCGGCCGCTCGGCGGCCGAGGGCCGGGTCGGCGCCGGCAGCGACCGGAATGGGCCTCCCGGCCAGCCCGGCGAGCTGGCCGCTGTCGCGCTCGGCGGGGCGTGACCGGCGCCAGCCACTGGTTGCCGACGCCTACATCGAGGAGATGGTAGGCCGCCTCACCAGCGAACGTATCACCACCGGACTGCGGGCCGGGACCTACAAGGCCAATGGGGCTCGCTGTCCAAGCTCCGGAGGTCGGTCTCGGGCCACGAATCCGTTCCTCGCCAGCTTGGCCGTGCTCGGTGCCGATGGTGTATCTGGGAGGGCGACGACGTCAGGACTGACAACGCTGGCACCTCTTGGCTTGGCTCCCGAGGCAGCACGATCGCCGGCGGCACGAGCGAGATGCAGCGGAACATCATCAGCGAACGGCTCTGGCCTCCCCCGCGAACCCTCCTCCGACCGCGACCTCCCGTTCAATGAGGTGTTGCGCAACATAGGCCAGTTCCGGTAACCGCACTAGACCGCATCCCGGCAAGCGGCGGCTGCAGGCATGGTTATGTCCGCTTGTTCGGTGATCTTTGCCGCTTGGTGAGATTTCCATCCCGGCACACCATCCTTACGGCCTCGGTTCGTGACCACTCGGTGGCATGCCTCCATCCAGGGCCAGGCCAGGCTGTTATCGGCCCACACCAGCCGCTCTGGCGCGCCTGGTGAGGGGCACATGGCGGCGAGCCGACGCCAGAGTTGAGCACCGTGGGCAGGCGAGCGCAGCTATGATCAGGAACCTTATGTTGGAGGATCAATCACCTGGTCGTGCGAGGGTTCGACAGTGAATACGAAGGCGAGGGCAAGATGGGCGACTGGTACGATCGTGCAGTCGAGGATCTTGGCAATGTTGTGGCGCTGGAGCATGTAAATGTAAAGATTCCGGACCAGCGCATCGCCACGATCTTCTATATCAGCGGGATGGGTCTGACGCGGGACCCTTACCTGATGACCGGTGTCGACAACATGTGGATCAACATCGGCCGAAGCCAGTTCCACTTGCCGACCGGCAATCCTCAGGTGCTGCGCGGCCATGTCGGCCTGGTATTGCCCGACCAAGACGCCTTGCTCAATCGCCTCGCCAAGGTAAAAGGCGATCTCGATGGGTCGTGCTTCGCTTTCGTGGAGCACGGTGCGTTTGTCGAGGTGATCTCGCCATGGGGCAACCGGTTGCGTTGTTTCGGGCCCGATCCCAGCTTCGGTCACATCAGCTTGGGCATGCCTTATGTTGAGTTTGACGTACCGGTTGGAACCGCCGCCGCCATCGCTCGCTTTTACCGCGAGATCCTCGAGGCGCCTGCCGAAGTCAGTGAGGACCACGATGGTTGCTTCGTCACGTGCTCGGTCGGGCACGACCAATACTTTATTTATCGCGAAACTGATCGCCCGCTACCTGCCTATGACGGCCATCACGTACAGGTCTACGTGGCCAATTTCTCTGGTCCGCATCAGAAGCTGAACGACCGTGGTCTGATCTTCGAGGAAAGCAATCAGTGGCAGTATCGCACCAAGGATATCGTTGATCTCGACAGCGGCGAGGTACTCTTCACGATCGAGCACGAGATCCGTAGCGCGACCCATCCGATGTATGGGAGGTCGCTGGTCAACCGTAACCCTGACTTGAGCGCTCGTAGCTTCGCCTCCGGCCATGAAGAATGGCGGTGGACCTCTGCCTGTGCCGACTAGCGACAGGGCCACCTGGTGCCGATGAGTCGTTGATGTCCTGTGTTCCCACATGCAGTTGGAGGTGTGACAGCGTCCTCCGCCAGCGAGGGGAGTGGCCCTATTGATGTCCTGGCCGAAGTGAAGGTCGCCGTGGGCTGTTTTGCCCGATGCTAAGGGTTGTTGTCGCTCTCCCTCCCTGTGCGGCGGATCGGCCTGATTCCAAAATGGATCAGCGCCATTTAGGAAATAGCTACCCCAGACTTTCTGAACAGAGCGCTGCGACGAGTCGCGTTCATTGCTACGACTTGATGCAAACAGATCACCCATGCCGCTATTAGCGTCGAGAAGACCTCGGCACAGGCAGTCGTTGCGCCCCTCGCATCCCCCGTCCGCTGCGCTTGCGCCGGCACGGCGGGTGGTTACTTCTCATCTCGAGGCTATCGCTACGAGAATCGATGGGGCGTCCTCATAAAGGAGGACAGGTGGCAGCCCGGACTGGTGCGCTTCGTCTAGCACTCGCTGGGCGCAGGCGTGAGGCGAAGCCCCCAGATTTTCCGGCATCATCGATATCGTTTGCTTGGGATATCAAGCGGACTTAGGCCGCGACCGACGTCAGCTACCGCCCTAGCTGGTAATCGGCACGCTCGTCTCGATCGGACCCATAGACAGCGCGGTGTGTCCCAATGTTCGCCATACGACCTTACATGTGGATGGACAATCCGGATCTTCACTACTTATGGGACTTATTGGCCCGAGAGATGTGGACACCTGGCGGCGGCATCCGCCGTTGACACCTGACCTGTTAGTGCATTAACCTCGTCGACGGCGGCGTTGAATGGATCGTGGGCCACCCCGTTCAGCATCTACGGGGGATTTCCGATGTGCCAGTGGTGCCGGTGTATCGCTGGCTAATCTGGTTCAACAAGGCGGGTGGACAAATGATGGATTTATCTATAGCCATTAGGCCTTTGCTAGTTGTTTTCGTGGTGTCGTCGGCGTCCGGGATCCTTATGGCCAGACCGGCACAGGCCGCGGTGGTCGACTCCACCAGTCCATGGCAGTCCACCATGGACAACGAAGTCGCAAGTGCGAACGCCCGACTTGCGCAGCATCTCGCCGATCCGCACGCAGGTACGCCGGAACAGTTGACGCACGCGGACGCAGATCACCCAAGCGTCGAAAGTCAGCCGCTCAGTCCACTCGCAATGCAAGCATCGTCAACCCAGGCCGCTCACGCGAATGCCACCCAGCCTGGGCTGGATGTTCTTCCTATCAGGGCACCATTAATTGGAGCGAGGTCAGGTCTGCGGGGGCGGCTTTCGTCTACGCAAAATCGACAGAGGGGACTTACTATTATGATAGCTCCTATTTCCCCGAACAATATGATAGTAGCTTTTCTGCCGGGCTAGTACGAGGTGCGTACCACTTTGCCATACCGAATAACTCGACCGGCGCCGCGGAAGCGGACTACTTCGTCGCGGATGGTGGCGGATGGATACCCGATGGGCACACTCTGCCGGGCATGCTCGACGTGGAGTACAACCCATACGGCCCGGTGTGCTATGGTCTGAGCCCACAGCAGATGATCGACTGGATCGACTCGTTTGTAACCGAATACCTCCAGTTGACTGGGAACCTTCCTGTCATCTACACGACTACGGACTGGTGGGCAACATGCACTGGCAATGCGTCCGGATTCGCAGATGGATTGGCCATAGCGAATTATGGGAGTAGTCCCTATCCCCTTCCCGAGTCGTGGTTGTCTTACACCATTTGGCAGTTTGCCGACCAAGGCGTGTTCCCAGGCGATCAGGATACCTTTGCGGGTAATTATCAACAGTTGATCCAGTTTGCCTCCGGATCGTCGCTCAGCTGGAAGCTATTGCCAGGTGCGGCCAGTGATGTCGGCGTGGGCGCGGGCGGGGCGGTATGGGTCGTGGGCACCCCTACCGTGCCGGGCGGGCATGGTATTTACGAGTGGACCGGTAACGGCTGGAGTGCAGTGCCGGGCGGAGCAGTAAGTATCGCCGTCGGCCCGGACGGTTCGCCATGGGTCACCAACTCGACAGATCAGATCTATCACCGGGTCGGCAGCAGCTGGGTCCTTTATCCGGGCGCAGCCAGTGCTGTCGGCGTGGGCGCGGATGGGGCGGTATGGGTCGTGGGCACTCCTACCGTGCCGGGCGGGCATGGTATCTACGAGTGGACCGGTAACGGCTGGAGTGCAGTGCCGGGCGGAGCAGTAAGTATCGCCGTCGGCCCGGACGGTTCGCCATGGGTCACCAACTCGACAGATCAGATCTATCACCGGGTCGGCAGCAGCTGGGTCCTTTATCCGGGCGCAGCCAGTGCTGTCGGCGTGGGCGCGGATGGGGCGGTATGGGTCGTGGGCACCCCTACCGTGCCGGGCGGGCATGGTATCTACGAGTGGACCGGAAATGGCTGGAGTGCAGTGCCGGGCGGAGCCGTGAGCATCGCCGCCGGGCCAGCCGGATTCCCATGGGTCACCAATTCCACAAATCAGATCTATGTCGGCTAACAGCCGTGGCTGACCCATTTCCCGCCCAAACCTGCGCCCGCGCAGCGCTGCGCCCAGCGGGCTGTCTCGCCAAGTGCGCCTGGGACGGGCGAGAAGAGATCTTTCCAACCGCCTGTTTCGGTCTCGGCGCCGCGGCACCGTAACTTCGCTCTCCTGGACGTCGAGGCTTTCTACGACAAGAAGTTCGAGCGTGGAACGAACACCGCGGCGGCGATTCCGAGCCGCGCCACTGGCCCTGGCGACCGCTTTGCCATGATCTGGGCGAGCACTGCCTGAACTCGACCCCGGTCACGTCCGGGACAGCTGGCAAGTCGGTTTCAGCCCGACTGCCCGTTGGGCCGTATCGGCCGGTGCGCCCCAGTTCGCGTCCGGGTCGGTCTCACCCTGAGGGGGTCGTTCTGCGGCAGGGAACGAGCACCAAGAACAAAAGTGCGGCTGCCACCGTTTACGATGGCCAGCTTTTACGAGCGGCCGCCAAGCACGGCTCTTTCTGGAGGGTCCGATCAGGAGAATCTGGTTGACATGGTGTGGGTCGGCAACCGCTGGTCTCTGCCCCGGTATGTGGACGGCCCGACCAGCGCCGAGTTGGGTCACACCGGGGACTCAGTCGGTACCAACAATTCTGTGGCCGTCTACAACAATCAGCTCCACGTATTCACCCAAGACACGACCAGCGGCAGTCTGCGCCACGACGGGTCGGACGGCCACACCTGGCACTTCGAGACCTTGGACGGACCCGGGAGCACGTGGGCAGGCCATACCACCCATTCTGTCGCCACCGACAACGCCATAGCCGTTTATGGCGGGCAGCTTCATGTCTTCACTCGCGACTCTGACACCGGCGCCCTCCACCAAGACTGGTGGAGCTGACACCTTCGGACCCCTTTCGTGTGGCGGCTCTACTCCGACATCTAGGCTCTGAACTGAGGCTTTGGGCCCCGAGTAAGCGAGTTGCGGACGGGCATCACCCGTTCTCGTCTGGGACCGGCTGTAGGCGCGGGGCAGCTCGGGCTGCCAGGGCTGCGGCCACGTCTGGCGGCACCGGTACGTTCGAGCCCTGAAAGCCGTGGAAGGGGCGGAACGTTCCGAGCTGGAGGTCCTCGAGCAGCTCCGACCTGAGGAGTGGAGGGCGGATGCGGTAGTCGAACCTGATGTCGGTCCGCCACCGGAAGTGATCGGGATCGGAGGGCTGAACAGGGTGCTCGTACGTCGTGGAGACGATGGTCGCGATGTAGTAGATGCCCGGGTCCCGGTGCCCCGTGATCTGCAGCCAGACCCGGTCACCGATTGCCATCCGGTCCCGGTAGCGGGGCGTGCCCCACCAGTGCAATCGGGAGGCGGCCACTTCCTCGTCTAGGCCGTGGTGGCGGGGGCTGTCCTCGAAGATCCAGTCAGCCATCCCTTCAGAGGCTATGCCTGCGAAGATCCCTTATGTCGACCCCGAGGTGAAGCCATCGGAGTGGAACCTCGAACCAGAAGAAGCGCACTCAAAGCCGCCGAAGCCGAGGTCCCTCGTTGGCGAACCGCATCGCTTGCAACCCAATTTGGCGGCGGGCCGTCGCCAATTGCTTTGGCTATACTCCTTCGCCGAAAGAGCTCTACGGCCTGCCGAGGGGACTCCGTACCAGTTGGTCGGCATCCGGACCGCAGCCAAGTCCCGCTCGCAACACGTCGCCGGCCTCGTCGACCGACGATTCCTCGACCTCGAGGGACATGTCGTCGCCGATTTCGGCTGACCGAATAGTTCGGCGGTGGAGATCGTCACGACCACACGCCCGTATCCTTGCCGGTGCATCGCCGGCGAGCGGCGATGACTGGGTCGACCGACGCCCAGAAGTTTACGGCCATGAGCTCGTTGAAGTGGCCGCTCTCCAGGTCCAGGATGTTGGCGAAATCGATGATCCCGGCGTTGCAGACCAAGACATCGAGGCGGCCGAACGGTTCTCTCGCATGAGTAATCATGGCGGCGTTTCCGCGCTCATCCTCCACGGCGTGCTCGTCCGGGGCGGCTGATCCGCCCGCCTGGATGATCTGTGCCGCGACTTTCGCCGCCGAAGAAGGGACGCCTGGGTGCATTCTGTCGTTAACAGTGACCGAATAGCCTGATTTAGGCCTAAAGCGCCGCCAGCGCACGTCCAACCACTCAATGACGTTGCATCCGCTTAGAGACAAATGGGCAGGTAGGAGCCGTTGACGAATTGACGGCAATTTGAATAACTTTCGGCTTGTGGCACGTGGGCTGGGGGACTCGAGGTGCGACATCCCCAGGTTTTTCCACCGAGGCCACTTCGGCTCTCGACCCGGCTTCTAGCAGCGGGCCTGGCCCTTTTCCCATTTCGGTCACCTATCGCCCCCACGAAAGGACCGCCATGACCGTTACCAAGGCCCGCTATCCCGGGGGCCGAAAGAAGTATGACGAACGGGGCGAAGGCGTCATTTCCGCAGCTATCGCGGTTCTCGTAATGGCTTTTATAGGAGTCGGTATGTGGGTCGCCTTCAACGCCACGTTCTCTCATGCCGCCAAGCATGTCGACGACCAGGTTAACTGCATCGGTCAGACCAGCACTTCCTGCTGAACGACGCCGACACGAACGTGGGACCGGGGTGGTGGGAACCTTCGTCGGGTTCGCCATCTTTTTGACCCTGTTGTTGTTCTCGGCGCAATTTTTGGTGCGTTTGTACGCCACGTCCACCTTGACGACAACAGCAACCCGGGCCGCCGAGCAGGTCGCCGAGGCGCCCGACCCTGCCGCAGCCGTGCCAGACGCCGAAGCGGCGGCCCGTTCGGGCCTCGGAGTCTTCGGCGCCACCCGGACGAGGTTCCTGTGGAAGGAAGCGGATCTTCAGCAGGTGGTGCTCGAGGTCAGGGGCGAGAGCCCCGGTTTCTTGCCGCTGCCGGGTAGCTGGCGGACGATCGATCGGACGGTGACCGTGCGCGCCGAACGCTTCCGTTGACCGGTCCGGCTTCCTGGCGAGAAGACGCCCGCCGGTTGCCTCCTCCGCTCGCCGATGCGGGGTTCGTTGGAGGTTTCGAGGGGTTGCTGTTCGGTCTGCTGATTTTCGTCGTCGGCACTCTGCTGGCGATCCATGCCTGGGCGGTCGTCGACACCAAGGCGGCCACCGAGGCCGCCGCCCGTCAAGCCGCCCGCACCTACGTGGAAGCGGCATCGCCCGCGGCGGCTGCCTCGGAAGCGGACCAGGCGGCCGCGGCGGCGCTGGCTGGCTACGGTCGCAGCGGGGCTCGGGCCCGGGTACAGCTGACCTCTGGCAGTTTCGGGCGCTGCCATCGAATCACCATCGAGGTTTCTTATCCGGCGCCGGTGCTGATGCTGCCGTGGATTGGCCGAGTGGGTACGGCCGAGTGGGTGCGCGCCGATCACTCCGAGTTGGTGGATCCTTTTCGCAGCGGGCTACCGGGAACTTCGACGTGCGCGTGAGGGGTCAGGCTCGGAGCCAGCGCGGCAGTGTGTTGATGCTCGTACCGGCGGGTTTTCTCGTGCTGGTCACACTGGCTGCCTTGGCAGTCGACAGCGCGGCCACGTATCTGGCCCAACAACAACTGCACGACTCGCTGGTCGCGGCCGCGAACGATGCGGTCACGGCCGGGCTGTCCAACCAGTCCTTTTACTCCCGTGGGGCCGTGAGCATCGACCCGCGCGCAGCGGGCCAGGTCGTGTGTCTCGCCGTGGCCGCGCAGTCCGACAGCAACCTGCACGGGATCCGGTTGTGGATGGCGGTCAACGGCCCAGCCATTCGGCTGCGGGGCACTGCGGTGGTGGACGAAGTGTTCGGCCGGGCCATTCCTGGCTTCGGCCAGCGCCACGTCATGGCAGATGTGCAGGCAGTCGTCACGGGTCACAACTTGGCCGTTTCGAACACGACCATGTCATCAAGCCCGCTTCTGCCGCTGACGTGCTCCTGACGGGTGAGCCGGGTGTTTGGGCGATTGGAGCGGCGAAGCGCAGATCACCCCAGTTGCCGGAGCTCGCCGCAGGCCGGCCTGGCTCGCCCTGTTGCCTCCGTTCAGCGCCGCTTCGCCATGCCTACGCCTCAACCACCGGCGGAAATCCCCTCCCCAACGCGCAGGAGACCGTCGCCGGCCGAGGTGAACTGCTGGTGGGCGAGGGCGACGGCTGCCGGGTCGAGACTGGCGGCGGCGGCGTGCAGGGTGCGCTGGGCAAGCGACAGGGTACGAAGCGCTGCGGTCCAATTGCGGCGTAGGTCCGCGTCGGGTGAAGGTTGGAGACGCTGCGCGACGCCGAGGTCCGCCTGCAGGCGGGCGTCATCCGAACTCAGTGAAGCCGGATCGGCGTGCATGGCATCAGCCGTGTCGCTCTCGACGGAGCGCAGATCGTCGACCAAGGCGATCACGATGGGTACGGCTTGCTGATTCCAGCTTCCAATCGGAGTGGGGGCCTGCGACGGGGCCCGGCGAGAACCGCTGGGCGAGCTCGCCAAAGCCACCGCCAGAAGGATGAACAAGGCCACTATTGCTTCCCCAACTGCCGTCCACCACCCTCGATGCCGGCGGCGTTGCCTCGGTCTGAACGGTAATCGGGAGGCTAAAGGGGGGAGGTGGCCCGAATCGAGAGGGGGGAGGGGGCCCGAATCGAGACCGTCCACCTGTTCGAGCGGACTTTCGTCCGGCGCCGGCGCCGGCGCCGGCGGGGGCGGTGGCGGGGGCGGGACGCCTACCGGAACCCATGGCGGGAGAGGAGAGGGCCTGACGCCGGCAGGACGACCCCAACCGCCGGGATCAACCGGCAGTGGAGCCGGCGGTGGGGTGGGCCCCCTTGCGGGGGTTTCCAATGACCGGACCCGCCGGGCCGGCAAAGGCCAGAACGGGGCGGATTCTCGTCGGTCGGTGGGAGAGGCGGTTGTCAGGTCATCCAGGCTATGTGTGACTGGTGCCCGTTTCGCGGAGCCCGGCGCTGCGCCCCGCCTTGTGCCCGGTCACCGATGCGCGTGCTGGTTCACCGTCCGCCACGTCGGCGGCGCCCCCAGGTGTCGACGGATGGCCGTTGGTCCCTCTTTGAGTGGCAAGGTCACTGCTGTCGGCGCGGCAGAGGGATCTTTGTCGTGTGACGACGCCTCGTCCAACCGCCCAAGCTTCGCGAGCCGGGGTTGTTGGCCCGCGACGTGTGGACTGCCAAGCCCCTGAACGAGCACGCCGACGTCCACGCCTCGCGCTCCGGGGGCGGGACCCCGACAAGCGTGGACACCTGGCGGCTTCCTTTTCGTTCCGCCAGGGGTCGAGAGGAGCGTGGACGCCTGGGAGCCGTTTTCGGCCCCGCTTGGCGTGGCCTTCTGAGGGCCCCTTTGGGCTCCGCGGGCGTGGGCACAAGCGTCCACACCGGGCGGCCACTTTCGGGCCCCGCGTGTCGCGGACACCTGGCGGCCACTTTCGGGCCCGAATATCGCGGACGGCTGGCGGGCCGGTTTTGCACTCCGCCAAACCGCTCCGCCTCGCCCAGCCCGGGCTTCCGACAGTCGGAAATCGGAAACATTAGGAGTAGGCCGGCCGGAGCTGGCCTGACGCGGCAGGCCCCGCCTGCCAAGGCGCGCTCGCAGGCGTCGGGTAGGACACAATGGCGGGCGATGCGCCTCGTAATCACGAGCCGCCGATTTCCTCAACCTCCTTATCCCTACTGAACAGTCCAGCCAGCATAAGGCCAGGTCGCAAGCATCGGAAGTACATCACGAGGCCACCTACACTCCCTCACCCAGGCGGTTTGGCCAGGCCAACGAAGGAACTCCAACGTGAGTCGCCCCGGCGACACCGCCACCATGACCTAAGACACCCGCTCAGATCCGAGTCCGTACGGGCGCCTCAAGCGGCGACAGATGCCTGGGCGCCCTCGGCGGCGGAAGAGCAGCGAGAGGTGGAGCGGCTGGAGCGGCGCCAGAGACGGTCGTTGGCCGCGGAGCAGCGGCTGGGGGAACGATGGGAGCGGGCGTTCCGACTTCAGGCGGATGCACGGTGGGTGCAAAAAAGGCCACCGTCGAGGCTCGACTGAGCGGGATTTTTCGTTGATTTTTGCGGTCCGGGTGGGCAGCATCGACCGGGGCATCAGGTAGACAAGGGGCAGCAATATGGCGGTGAGGCAGGGGCATACCTACCAGTGCTGGCAGTGTGGTCATAGAGTCGATCAGGACCACGTCCAGCGCACGACAGTGACCACGGGCCGTGGTCCCTGGCGGGTGTACACGGCCGCGTGGAGAACATCTGCCCCGCCTGCGCCTCGGCTCGGCGGCGGCGCAGCATCCTGGGGAGTCTGATCCTGTTGGTGGTCATTGCCATCGGTGCGTCGTTCTATGCCACCCACCATCACTCCAACAGCGGTCCAGCGTTGACACCTAGCAGCACTGCGGCCCCATCCACAGCCGCAGCCCCGCGCAGCCACCCCTGCCGACACATGCACATCGACGTTCGACTACATCGTGAGAAAGACAGCGAGTTTTTGTGGGTGCGGACAGGCAGGTGATGCCAAACATCAATACGTACGACTGCAGACCGACGCTGTCGGAGTTCGCTCGGACATTCCCGAGTTCTCGCCAAGGCGAATGCATCACCATCGCCTTAGCGTCTGACAACCCAGGCTACGCCCAGAGGTATCTATACGAGCCAAATGCGCCGCCGCCTCCCCTGCACAAAGTGATTGAGAGCACAGGATCGGGGTGTCGGCGGGTAGTGCGGTCGGCAGCGCTCGGAAGGTGGAGTCACCCACGGTGCTTTGGCTGGAAGATAACCAGCCCACACTCCTTCCCGTCCACCACGTACCGGCACAAAAAGGTGCGGTGGCCCGGACGGGTAGCTGCAGCGGCACGGGAGCCAACCGACGAGCACCTGGCCCGGGGCCAGTGGGTGGCCTGATTGGGCAGTGCGAGGGCCTGCGCTCTGCCCAGACGATCGTCTCTCCCCTCCGTGGACGCGCCGCAACCTGAGGCCCCCTGGTTCTGACATGGGTCCCAGGGTAGGTCTTATTGTCGTCACCACATGCGAACAGGTGTTTGTCGTCGCGGCAGTCACCACGGGAAACCACTCCTCGGCCACGATCAGTGATGAATACGTTCTCAACTTCCGGTGGGAGGCGGTGGGTGGGATGAGAAGACGATCATGGTGGGTGTCGGTCGGGGACTGGGCTTACGGCGATAGGTCTCATAGTGACGGGATGCAGTTCGTCCACCCCAGACCCAGTCGAGCAGCAACACGACCCGTCCCGCCAGCTACATCAGCAGCACCCGCCACGGGCGCGCCCATCCAGCCCGTCCACCGAGGCGCCTCAGAACCTCACGGTGGACGGCCAGCCCTTGACGCTCACCGTGAACAGCTGGGAGACCCTCATAACCTTCACCGCAAACGACCAACAAACCAACCCCGACTGCGCTGGTCGCCCTGGATCGGGGAACGCAACTGACCCTGGGAATCATCAACCAGGGCAGTTCCGCCGTGACCCTGCCCTCGGTGCTGGAGGTCAGCGCCAACTACACCGGTGACGGTTGTACGAGCGCCAACGTCAACACCCCCAGCCTCAACAAGGACAGCGACGTGCTGCCCGGTGGCTACACCACGGCGATCTACCAGTTCCTCCTCGACGGGGCACCCGGGTCCTGCACGGTGACCAGCGTCGAGGTGGGTAGAACGCCGATGACGGCGGCGCGGGTCGGTGGCACCCCCGTCGACGACACCGTCCCGGCCCCAAGCTCATGAACGACGCTTTCGGGACGATCGGCAACGGGGCCGCGCTCGGCCCAGCCGACTGTGACGGGCCAGGCTTCCAGCACCACACGGTCACCCATCCTGCTTACAGTCGTCACCATGGACGCCTTCATCCTCGGTGCCGGGTTCTCGATCGCTGTCTCAAATCGGGCCATGTTTTTTTTTTTTTTGCCCAACACCGACACGTTGGGTGAGATAGCTCTGTCCCGTCAGAGGTCCATCCATGCGAGCGGGAAACTCACAGTGACATTTGCGACGGGATCTCCTCCAACACGCCGATGTGGTCAACGGGACCTGGCCTGCGCCCAGCTTTGAGGTGAGCTCCCGTCTAGCCGATCGCAGCCGTACCTCTACGAACCGGACAACTACTTCTCCGAGCGCCGTGCCGTTTACAAACACTTGGTGGGCCTGATCCTTGCCATGGAGATCGACGGTACCGCCGGGTGGGTGACGTCAAAGCGATCCCCCTCCTGGCTGCTCGTCCTCGTAGAACGCTGGATAGCCGACGAAACCCCGGTGGTAACGCTCAACTACGACACCTTTGTGGAGTCCACAGTGGAAGCCGTGGTCTGCAATCGCCACAAGGACCCTACTGCGAAGGCGTGGTCGCTATCGATCGGTCCACGACTCATCCCACTCAACCCCATGCCGTGCGCCCGTGGGCAATCCTTTCGGATGCCGACGGCTCCAGGATATGACGCAACAGAAATGTCGCTTGCAAGCTCCACGGATCGACCAGGTGGTACTGGGACGACCGGAACGCGGTCCACAGACTCCATGATCGACGTGGGCCAGGGATCGGGCTGGTCCCTCCATCGCTCTGCCGATGATGCTGACGTCATCGCTGGTGCCCGGCAAGCTCCCGGTGATCGTGCCGCCGACGACGACCAAGAGCGGGTACCTCAGCAACGGCATCATCCGCGCCATCTGGCGGGGTGCCTACGAGGCCCTCCGGCGGGCTGACCGGGTCTTGGTTCTGGTACTTCGCTTCCACCTGCAGATCTCTTGAGATCCCTGACAGAGGCGTTCAGTGTCAAGCACCCCAAGCTCTGGTTGGTCAACACGTCGGACCGGACAGCGGAGAACTACAAGGATCTCGGCGTTGAGATGCTCGGCAATTTGTGGAGGCACGCTGGCCAGCGCGATGATTCCAGAGCGGGGCGATGCCCTTAACGATCTCGAGGCTGGATCGTGGGAGGCGAGTGCCATGCTGGGTGGGGTCGTCTTGCTCTGCCGGAGCGGCTGGGGGGCTCAGGCCAGAGCCTGGCCAATGCGGTGATTGTCGCGATCGAAGTGGGACGGCGCGCGTCTCCGCTTCCGCTCGCGCCGACTATTCTGCCGGCCTCGCTGTCGCCCCGCCGTCGGCCGAGGAACAGTCCGAGGCCGTCCTTGCGGTGGCAGAGACCATAGCGAACGGCCGTGCGGTCGTTGCCTGGGCCGACGCCGAGTGGGCGCGGAGAGCAACACCATGAAGACACATGCTGTGAGCACACGGACGGCTGGGTTCTGACCGGCACCAAGTCTCCGATTGAGCATGCCTTGACGCGGACAGCCTCATCGTCAGCGCAGATGCCGTCGGTACCGCCGAACTGTTCATAGTGCCGCGGAACGCCAGCGGCGCCGAAGTCCGGCAGCTCAGCACGCTCGATCTGTCCCGGCAGTGGTGCGGGGTCGGCCTGGACCACGCGCTCAGACACCGGAGCACGTATCAGCGCCTCCCCGGAGCACGTGCTCCGCGTTCGCGCAGCGGCCGCCATCCTCGCAAGCGCGGACGCCGTGGGGGCAGCGTCTGCCTTGCTAGAGATGACCTCGCTACGCCAAGGAGCGTCATCAATTCGGACAGCCCATCGGTTCCTTCCAGGCGGTCCAGCATAAATGCGCGAACATGCGCATCTCGCTGCAGGCTTCAACGGTCGCGGCATACTACGCCGCCATGGTCTACGACAGCCAGGAAGCAGGATTCGCGCCGCCGCCGCGGTAGCAAAGTCTGCTGCGAGCCGGTTCCTGACCTCGCTGGCCGGAGAGGCGCTTCAGATCCATGGCGGAATCGGCATGTCGTGGGAGAGCGGCATACATCTTCTCCTGCGGCGCATAAGAGTTGCCGCGCTGCTGTTCGGCTCGGCGGCATATCACCACGAGCAATACGCCAAGGATTTCCTCCTCGCGTGCAGTTCAGCGAGAGCCAGTGACCAGGCGGAGAAGGTCAGCTGCGCACGCTATCCCGCGTGCGTCCCGAGAACGTGCTGGGGGAACTTGTGCCTGAGCCGGACAGCGGTCGAATCGGCGCGGCGGTCAGCTATGCCCCCGAGAACGGGGATAATGAGCGTGAGAAGAGCCTCATGACAGCTTCATGCCAGCTAATTTGCGACTTCAATACGCAGGCAAGCCACGACAGCATGCGTAATTTTGCCCGGAGCTATGGCGACGACAATCCGCTGTATGCGGATCTTTATTACGGCAAGCGTACGAGGTGGGCGGGCCAAATCGGCTCGCCGATGCTGATGCGCGTAATGAACCGACCGCTCCGTGGCGAGCCCGCGCCGCGTAAGACCCCGCTGCGCGGGATTAGAGTGAGTACACAGGCTCGCAGAATACCTGGTACGCGCCCGTGCGGGACGGCGACATACTGTACAGCTACGGCGGCACCGAGTCGTTCACGGAGAAAGAGTCGAAGGTTCGTCGGCCGGTCTTTTGTCAAGGTTCGGCTAACGTGCACATCGACCCCGGCGCTGAGGTTGTCGGCATCGACCGGACCACTTCGGTGTATGCCGAGCGGAAGGCCGCCCGGGACCGGCAGAAGTACGGTTCCCTGGAGCAGGCTAGCTATACGCCGGAAGATATAGAGAGGCACGACGCGATCTACGCCGCCGAGCATATTCGCGGCAGTCAGCCGCGTTACTGGGAAGACGTAGAGGCTGGCCTGGAACTGCCACCGCTCGCCAAGGGACCGCTTACTGTTACCGACTTCGTGATTTTCCACGCCGGCGGATACGGTTTTCACTACAACCCGGCGACGGGCCGCATCGGCTACCGCAATCGGCGGCGCATCCCGGCGTTCTACATCCCTAACGACCAGGGTGTGCCGGATATCGCGATGCGGCTGCATTGGGACAAAGAGTGGGCTCAGGCCAACGGGAACCCGATGCCATATGACTACGGCGTGCTGCGTGATTGCTGGATGGTCCATGTCGTCACGGACTGGATGGGGGACGAAGGCTGGCTCATGAGCTCCGACTCCACGATCCGCAAGTTCAATTACCTTGGCGATCTGCATGTCATGCGGGGGAAGGTCACGGGCAAGCGCGCCGAGGGCGGCCAGCGCCTGGTGGACGTTGAGGTCTGGGGCGTGAACCAGCGGGGAGACACCACTTGCAGCATGACCGGAACGGTAGCGCTGCCAAGCCGTCAGGCAGGCCCGGTAGTTCTCCCTGAGCCGCCCGGTGATCTTCAGCAGAAGGCCAGCGAGCTCATGATCGCCCACAATCGTCGAGAGCTGGACCTCGCCGTGCACGCAATCGGTGCAGCCGAGACCAAGCCGGAGGCTCGCTGACATGGACCTGGAGTACGGGGAGGCAAGCGAGGCCTTCCGGGCCGAAATCGTCGCCTTCCTGGCAGCGAACTGGGCGCCCCTGGATTCACCGGAACGACATCGGCCCGACATCGTGTCCGCGTTCCGAGCCAAGGCGATCCAAGCCGGGTACCTGTACCGGTCGGTGCCGCGGGCTTACGGAGGATCTGGGCAAGATCCGGATCTAATCCGCGCTCAGGTGATACGGGAAGAATTTGGCCGGGCCAGAGCCCCGCTGGAGATCCCCGGTAACGGCACCACCATGGTGTTGCCCACGCTGCTCGCGCACGGCAGCGACTTGCAGAGGAAGTACTTCATACCCCGGACCGTTTCTGGCGAGTTCACATGGGCGCAGGGGTACTCGGAGCCGGATTCCGGATCGGACCTGGCATCGCTGCGGACCAGGGCAGTCCTCGACGAGGATGCCTGGGTTATCAATGGCCAGAAAATCTGGACGAGCCTGGGCGATCGCAGCACCCACATGTTCCTGCTGGCCAGGACGGAGCCGGATCTGCCCCGGCAGGCTGGCATCTCGTACTTGCTGCTGGAACTCGATCAGCCCGGCGTGACTGTTAAGCCGCTTCGCCAGATGACCGGTCGCAGCGAGTTCTGCGAGGTCTACTTCGATGATGCCAAGGCCCCGAAGGAGTGGCTTGTCGGCGCCCGGGGGGGCGGCGGGAGATTTCCCGGACAACGCTCGTGCACGAGCGCGCCACCATCGGCGGATCCGACTTCACTGAACAACGATTCGCGAAGCTCCTAGACACAGCGCGCAGGCAGCGTCGCCGCGGTCGCTGGGCGGTTGATGATCCCAGTATCCGAGAGGCGCTAGTGCGCCTGGAAGCCTGGATCCTCGCGCAGAAGTTCTCTACGCTGCGGCGCTTCTCGCTCGCGCTGGCAGGGGAAGACGCCGGGCTCGTCGGCCTGGTTCAGAAAGAGCTGACGACCCGCATCTCAGACGACATGGCCGAGCTGGCGCAGAAGATCATTGGCAACGCGCTGCTTGTGCAGCCGGAACGATCAGAGTCTGGTAAGGGGCGCGGCGACGAGAAGTGGGTCGACCAGATCGTGGGCTCGCTCGGGATCTCCATCGCGGGGGGAACCTCGAACATCCAACTAAACATCATCGCGGAGCGCGGTCTTGGGCTCCCGAGGAGCTGATCGAAGGGATCGTGAGCGGCTGTGAGGTTCCATCTCACCGACGAACAGGAGGACATGCAGGAGGTCATCACGGGAGCTGTCCGCACGGCACTTCCAGCCGACGACCTGAGTGCGGTCCTAGACGCGCCGTCGGGCATGCATGCTCCGGTGTGGAACGCAATCATGCGCCTGGGAATCGCGGGAATGCTTGTCGCTGAGGAGTACGGCGGGGGCGGCATGAGCATCGTAGACGCCGCCGTGGTGATGGAGGCCCTCGGCGCGGTGGCAGCACCGGGACCATTCCTGGGCCAGGTTATGGCAGCCTACGCCCTGGCCGCATCGGAAGACCATGGACTTCGGCAGGAGTGGCTGCCTTCCGTGCTGACCGGAGAGACGAAGGCGACTGTCGCCTTCGGTGACAGCTGGCTGCCGAGCACATGGGTGGCCACCGAGGAGTACGGCGCGGTCAATGGCAATCTAGGCTTCGTGCTCGGCGGCGACGTTGCCGATTTGTACGTCGTCGGGCTGCGCGGCGGCGATCTGGCCCTCGTCGAGCGGGGGAACGCTCGCGTTGAAGAACTCCAGTGCGTTGACCGCACTCGTCGTCTTTCGAGAGTCCGGTTCGCGGGCGCTCCCGGAAGTCCGCTGTGCGGACCGCATGCAGCGGACAGGCTCACGGATATAGCCCTGATGTTGGTGGCAGCCGATGCGCTCGGCGGGGCGGGCACGTCTTTCCGCATGGCTTGCCAGTACGCGACCGTTCGTGAGCAATTCGGTGTACCGATAGCGCGATTCCAGGCTGTCAAGCACCAGCTTGCTGGCATGGCCATCGAGGTGGAACCCGCGCGTGCGCTTGTTTGGTATGCGGCCTATGCGCTCGAGCGCAATTTTGGCGAATCTGCGCGACTGGCTTCGCACGCAAAGGCACACCTTGCGGATCGATTCACTTCGGTGACACGATCCGCTATCAGAGTTCACGGCGGAATCGGCTACACCTGGGAGTATCCGCTCCAGGTGTATTACCGCCGCGCGCTTTTCGACCACGCTTACCTTGGTGAGCCTACGGTTCACCGCGAGCGCGTGGCATCTCTATCGAGCTGGTGAAGGACACACCTGCCTCAGTCCAATGATCGGTGACGGCGACGCATCCAGCGAGAAGGGGCTGCGGCTTTGGATTTTGCGGCGAGAGTGCGAGATGTGGTCTTTGCGGGAAACGATGACTGGTTCGCGGAGTTCGAGAATGCTCGTTACTCGTGGGGCGAGCTTGGCCGGGCAGGCGACTGGTTCGCCCAGGCCATCGCGCAGACGGCGCTGCCGGACGAGCTGGCGATTGCGATTATCCTGAGAAACAGGCCTTCTGCGGTAAGTGCGCTGGCCGGAGTGTGGGCGGCCCAGACGGTGTCCCATCCTGATTAGCCCCATTCAGGCACGCCAAGTGCTTGCCGACAATATCGCCATCTCCGGCCGGCGATGGTCATTGCAGACTGTCTGGACTGGTCGGCGGAGCTTGCCGAGGCCACGGCCGAGGTGGGCTCGGCCGCTGTGCAGCTGGCGGACAACAGCGGCGAAGTTTCCTGCCGCTGGGTACCGGGCATTGAGGATCGCCGCGGGAATAATCACTACCGCGCGCCGGAGGGCTCGGGAGCGATCGTGGGAACGAGCGGCACCACTGGCGCTCCCACTCTTGTTCCTATCCCGTGGGCTCATATGGAACGTTTCGTTCCGGCTGCCGGGAGGCCGGAGGTCACGCCGCGGCGGACAGTCATTGTTGCACTGCCGCTCACCTCGATTACCGGCCTCAACATCATCGGGCCCTGTCTGGCGCGTCCACACCGGGTAACCCTCATGGAGCGAGTCGACGTGCATCGCCGGGCAGACTCGTTTCCAGCTACCAACCCAGAAGCGCCGGACTTCCTCCCGCCGCCATGCAGACCATGCTCGACACGGGCGTGCCGAAGGCGAAGCTTTCGAGCCTGGAGTACTGGGTCACCGGCTCGGCCCCGCTAGAGCCCGACCTCGCCGAGAGCTTCGAGGACCATTACGGGATACCAGTTCTTGTGAGCTATGGCGCGACGGAACTTGGCGGCGCGGTAGCCAGCTGGTCGGTCGAGGACAGACGCGCCCTGTCGAGGGCTAAGCGAGGCTCGTGCGGTCGGCCGCGTCCAGGGGTGCAGCTGCGTGGCGGACGTGGAAAACGGTCGTCCGCTCCCGCCGAACGAGCAGGGCGTCCTTGAGGTGCGTCGGCCTGCCCGTGCCTCTCTCTGCGGCGCACGATGGCTGGCTGGGAACATCCGACCTGGCCCGACTTGACTCAGACGGCTGGCTTTATATCGACGGCCGAACTGACGACGTGATCATCCGCGGCGGCTTCAAGGTGCCGCTGCCCGAGGTCGAGAAGGCGCTGCTGACGTTTCCGGGCATGCCAGGGCGGCGGCGGTCGGGTTTGAGGACGCGAGACTCGGTCAGGTTCCGGCTGCCGCGGTGGTCCTGAGTTCCGCTGCACCTGCCACCAGCGAGGAGGACCTGGTGGCCTGGGTGGAGGGCGGCTCGCCCGTCCCAGGTACCGGCACGGGTAGTCATAATGCCTGTCCTGCCGCTAAATTCATCGCTGAAGGTCAGCCGATCACAGCTCAAGCAGGCGCTGGTCCGCGGCCCTGCCGCGGACCCGCCCGAGGCCGAGCCCGGCTGATGCCGCCGCTCCGCCCGCGGTGCGGCGTGGCGCCTTTCGCCGGTGGGTGCGCGTTCATCGTTGAGCACGTCTCAGTGCTCCGGAGCGCTCGGTGGAGAAACAGTCGGTTCGAGGCTGTTGACCCTTCCAACCAGATCAGATAACTTAGTAATCTATATGACCTAGCTAATGATCACGCTGCGGCCTCGGCGAGGCCTGCGGCCTTTCCGCCACGCAAGGGTGCGACTGCGCCGCTCGGGCCGACTGCGGTGACAAACTGAGGATCTGAGGAAGGAAGCTTGATGTCCGGCTCCGTCGATTTGAGCAACAAGCGGATAGTTGTTGCCGGCACGGCCACGGGTTAGGTCGGAGCTACGCGATCGCACTCGGGCGCGCTGGGGCGGCCGTCGTCAATTCCCGCAACGCCGACCTCGGTAGCGAGGTGGCCGATGATCCAGAAGGCCGGCGGCCAGGCGGTGGTCAGCCCCCTTTCTGTGTCTGACCCAGCGGCCGCGGCAGCGCTGATTTCGGTCTGCGTCGAAAGATTCGGCGGCATCGACTCGCTAGTCAACAACGCTGCGCAAAGTTACTCAGTGGACGCCTGGGCTGACGACCCAGCGCGTCAGGCGGAGCTGATCACTACAAACGTCCTCGGCACAATGTGGACGGGCAACGCAGCCATCGCCGAGATGAAGAAGACGGGCGTTGGCCACATTATTAATACGGCCTCCGGCTCCGCTATCGGGTCAGCTCGCGGCGCTGCCTATAGTGCCTCGAAGGGCGCGGCGGTGCTCGCCATAACATACAGCTGGGCGGGGAGCGGCTGGCGCCCTACGGCATACGTGTCAACGCCATTTCACCGTTTGCCAGCACAAGCATGGGTCCTGCCAACGCTCCGCCTCCCGAAAACGTCGCACCGCTGGTGGTTTGGCTCGTATCTGATCTGTCGCGCCGGGTAACCGGCCAGCATATTCGTCTGGTTGGCGACGAATCTCTGCCTAGTGGCGCCGCCTAGCAGAGTTGGTCAGCCGACCGTCACCTCGCCAGCCTGCGATGTCCGACCCATCGACGATGCCTTCAAGGGCGAGTTCTCTCACAAGTTGCATACCGTCGGCCAGCTCCTAAAGACCGTCGATGAGGTGTGGGCTCAGGAACCCGGAGCGCGGTGAAGCCATTCGCGCCCGTCGATCTTGGCCCAAAGAATCTTGGACGGCTTAGTTAAGGTCGCGCGGGGACGATAGGCCGGATGACGTGGCCGACCAGCCGTGGTGCGCATCCAACACATCAGAGACCGGAATCAAGTCGAAGAGGTGACCGTTGGCCAGTCGGGGCGGCGCACCGGTGAGTGAGGGCTATATCCATGTGAGTCCGGGTTCTGGAGGTAGCAGACAGAACTGGGTGGATTGCGGTAAAGTGCTGGCCGGCCTCGGCGCAGACGTGGCGAAGGTGAGCCGCCGGGGCGGATGACGCGTCTGCCGGGTCCGTGCTCTCGCGATATTCCCAACCCGAATGGCAGCCTCTCCTGGCATTACAACTTCGGCAAGCAGGGGATCGAGCTCGATCTCGACTCCGCTGACGGGCAACAGGCATTTCGTGAGCTGGCAGCCAGCGCGGTGTCATTGAAACCCGCCCACCGTCATACATGTCCGACCGCGACATCGGATACAAAGATCTCGCCAAGTTGAATCCAGGGCTTGTCTACTCCAGGATCACACCTTTCGG
>CAWICR010000017.1:0-48462 GCA_963834775.1 uncultured Acidimicrobiaceae bacterium | reverse complement strand
TGCCGGTTGTAGGCAGCTTGCTCCGTCCGCTGCCGCGGCAGCCGGTAGGGCATCCAGGTCTGCCTGGGGCGATACAGGAAGAGCACGTCGTGACCGCAGGGCTGCCTGGTTAGGAGTTGAGGATCTTCGACTTCTGGGCAGCGAACTCGTCATCGGTCAGGATGCCCTGCGAGTGGAGCTCGGCCAGCTCCTTTAGCTGTTCGATGGGATCCTTAGCAGGCGCCGGCGGCGCCGGAGCTGGTTCCGGCTGGGGGCGTACTGTTGCTGCTGCTGCTGGTCGTACGGCCTGGTCGTCCTGCGAGGCCCAACGGTTAGCTTGCCGACGCGACACCGGGTTCGATACGGCCGTCGCCGTGCCGGCGACCACGGCCGTCCGAGCCACGCCTCGCATAAGTCCAGGCATGTGGTTCTCCCTCCTTCGTCGATCAGGAACTTGCCGTCTCGGTCGCGTCCAGCGACGCCGTCAACGTGTCTTGGGGGATGTAACCGGCCGCGACGAACTCCGCGCCGCCGCGGCGCAGGGCCTGGACGAATGGCTTCGCCCACCGGTTCTCGAAGATCAGGACTCCCGCCGACGATCCCGGTTCGATCGCCGCGGCCGCATCGGCGACGTCACTGTCGTCCATCATCCCCGAGGTGGCTCCTTCGAACAATGCGACGTCGAACGTGCCGTCATGATCGAGGTCCATCAACTCCACGGCTTGGACCGAACCATCGGCACCTTTTGTGACGAACTGCAGGTCCAGGATTCGGATCAAACCGCGGTCAACCAGGTCAATCAGAATCGGAAATCCTTCACCGGTCATCTTGTTTCCCGTGAACTCCACGATCAGGTAACTGATCGGGCCCAGAGTCTGCTCTTCGTCTGTCACGACCACTCCTTGTGTTTCGCGCCTTGGCACTGCGGACCTGTATATGGCGGAGATTAGCCTGCCGCCCTGAGAATCGCCGGTACCTCCTCGGCGGACGTGCTCGGCACGGATGTCGTCGTCTTGGCAGCCTTCAACAGGCGGTGCCCTTCACGTGGGCGTACAAGATGGCCAGACTAGATCGGGCCGCGGCGAGTACATCGACGCTCACCGCCGGAGGGCCAGGCGCTCCGAGGACGGAGCGGTTCGCTCATGGGGATGGGCCGGCGCCAGCGCCTTGAGTTGCTCGAGAACCAGCTGGTCGGCCGGTGTCAGGCGTTCAGGCGGCAGAGCAGCAGCGAGGACGTTGACGGCCTCGATGAGGACGTCCAGCCGGTAGTCGTAGGACCGGCCCGATTGGCCCCGTTCCTGGTCTAGCGCCACGTCACCGACCCGAGACCCAATGAAGAACTGTGGGTTGAAACAACGCAGGTTCATGATTTTCTCTCCACCGGTGCGGACCACTTCGCCTCGTCAACGCCCACCTTGGGCCTCCCCTTTGGGTCAGCCGCCCTCACCCTCAAGCTCGGCCTCCTCGGCAGCGAGCTCGAGGGCAATCGCCAGGCCCAGGCCCTCGGTAATGGCGGCGGCGGCCGACACGTCCGCGCCGTGCCGACGATGGTGCGACGGCGACCAGGATGCCTTGGGCGTCTTCGAGAGTCAGGCCGCTGTCCGCGGCGGCGCTGGTGTTCAGCGTGTAGGAGATTGGCGGAGCATCGACGGCCGCCAGGGCGGCGAGGCGGGCCAACATGATCTCGCGGTCGGGGAGATCGCTGCGCTCGAGTGAGGCGGCCGTCATGGCCAGGAGCGTCCCGGCCACAGGCGTATCGGGCATCGAGGTGTATGACATGGCTGATCCTTTCGAAGATGTGGTGCTGCTACGGTCGAAGTTCCCTGTCCCGGTCCGCCACCAGAGCCGAGAAGTCACCGCTGTCGAACTGGCGGATGAACTGCCGAACCGGGGTGGGTACGGGCACCATGATGTCGGGGGACCACCACTGGCGAGCCGACACGGTGACGCCCTCGCAGCTGACCATGACGTCTTGCACTTCCGGGTCAGCCACCATCACTGCGCTCAAGTAGCGAGCGAGGCGACGAGGTACCGCTGCGCGGGACGCCCCGGACGCCAGCCGATTCCAACGTGGAAGCCACATCGGCCGATGTCGGCCCGAGACCGCCAAGCAGGTCCACCGTGGCGGACCGGATGGTCCTACGCCGGCGTCTCGATCCTGTCATCGGTGTTCCCCTCGGGATTGATGGTGTTCGAAAGGAAGTATTGAACCTTGGCGTGGAGGCCTACCTCACCCGCTCAAGGTGAACGGCGGCGAGCCGTGTCCGAGGTATGGAAGGAGTGGGTAGCATCGCTCGACGACGCCGGATGGCGCAGGCTATGGACTGTCGTCACTCTATGCGGGCCTGGAGCTCGGCGCCCTCGGCCGACAGAAAGCCAATCGCCATGTTCATGCCGGCCACGTGGCCTTGCTCGACTAGCCGCCGGTAGGCCACGTCCCCCTCGGCCGCTTTGCGCACCATCACGTCCCGGTTCAGCCGGACCCGGTCAATGACGTCATCGATGAAGCCAGCCCGGTCGGTCAGACCATAACTGTCGAGAATGAGCCGCACCCGCCGCACCAGATCGGGCGGACCGCGCCAGCCGAAGAACCGGGCGATCGCGGGATCCTGCAGTGGCACCCACTGCCAGGCGACGAACGCCAACTCCGAGCGGATCGTGCCCGGCCCCACTAGATCCCAGTCGATGATGCCGCGCAGGCGGCCGTGGCGGACGACCGCGTTGTAAGGCGCCAGGTCGTGATGGCAGACGATCTGATCGGATCGGAGTTCCGCCGGCCCCCAGCGCCAGGGCAGCACCCCGGCGGGGCGGAAGGTACGGACGGCCCGGTGGTAGTCAGCCGTCGCCCGGCTGACGTTCTCCAGCAGCGTTTCCGCCCAGACCCAGTCCGGCCAGGGCCAGGCATTGCCGACGGTTTGCCCAGGCAGGTAGGACAAGATCTCGCGGCCAGCCGGGTCGAAACCGAGCGGCCGGGGTCCGAGCATGAAGCCCTGCGACCGCAGATGTTCGAGCAGGGCGTGCACGGTGGTCGTCCATGGGCCTGCGGGTCGGCGCACGGTAGCGCCGATGCGCACGACCTGATTGAGCCTCCCGCCGTCCAGGGGTGTCTCCTGCTCGGTCACGGCGTCGTTCGAGGCGCCGACCGCGACGAGCGAGCGGGCTCATACGCAGACCCGGGGGCAAGCGGAGACGCGGACGGACACGCGGCCGGCCAGGCGTCGCGCCACGACTTCACAGGATGTGCGCCATCACCTGATCGGCGTAACCGCCAAGCCGGGCCTTCCAGCGCTCGGGATCTCCCCGAGATTCGGGACGACGACCCGCGTCACGCCCAGTTCGGCTAACCGCCTCACGCCGTCGACGTCGTTGGCCCCTGTGGCGGTGATCCCGATACCGGTGGGATCACGCCCGGCCTCGACGGCGGCGGCACGCATGACCTCGATCAGGCGCTGGAGTGCATCGATACTGGCCACCGCTGGGAAAAACTCGTCCCCCAGGCGGCCGGCCCGGCGGGCCGCCGCCTCCGAGTGGCCTCCTACCGCGACAGGAATCCCGCCAGGCTGCGCCGGCTTGGGGTAGCTCTGCACCCGCTGGAAGTCCACGAACCGACCCTGGTAGCTCGATTCCCCGCCGCGCCAGAGAACTCGGAGCGCCTCGATGTATTCGTCCGTCCGGGCGCCCCGATCGGGAAAGGGTACGCCGAGCGCCGTGAACTCTTCCTGCAACCAGCCCACGCCGATCCCCAGGATTACTCGGCCCCCAGATAGGAAATCCAGGGTGGCCGTCTCCTTGGCCAGCACGACCGGATTGCGTTGAGGCAGGATAAGGATCCCGGTGCCCAGCCGGATGGTGCCCGAAGCGGCCGCCACCCAAGTGAGCCAGATCAGCGGGTCCGGGATAGGGCTCTCTTCCCGCCCCGGCATGCGACCCGACGGATCGTACGGATAGGTGGAGCGGTAGTCGGCCGGAACCACGACGTGCTCCACCGCCCACAGCGACTCGAAACCGTTCTCCTCCGCGATGGAGGCCAGGGCCGCCGCACCGTCGGGGCTGACGGCTCGCCCGGTGTTGGCAAAGAAGATCCCGAAGCGCATGCGCTGGACCCTAGTGTCCCGCCCGGTTCAGTCGGAGCCGGCCGCCCGCCGGCCGGGGCAACGGTGCCTCAGCGGTGACCAGAGGTTCGCACCCAGCTTGCTGTGCCGCGTCGTGAGTCCCTGAAGCCGAGCTGTTTTGGTGTTTATTGATTGGCTATGGCCGCCTCATCACGGCGCCCGCTTCCGCTTTTTGGCGCCGGCCTCGTGTCTCGTTCCGCCAGCTCCCGGAAGGCCTCCGGTACTCGTCCCACGTCCGAGAACACCACGCTGGCGTACCCGATGGCGGCCCGGCCGAAGCGGGCCCGGATGGCGTCGACGGAGTGGTCGGCGGCCCACCTCGCAGCCCCGAGTCGGGAGCCAGGTTGGTAACGGTCACTTAAGCCCGGTAACGGCAGAGCCAGCTGCAGGGCGGGCTCATCGACCAGGTTGGATACCGACACCCCCAGCAGGCTGACCAGCCGCTCCCGAGGGTTGTCCGCCAGGGCGATCCCGGCCAGCTCTATTGCGAGTTCCGTGAGAACCCGAGTGGTCGAGATAGGCGACGGCACCGTTGCCGCCCGGGTCACCGACCGCAAACCCCGGAAGCGAACCCGAACCGTCACGGTCCGGCCCCCCCGCTGCGCGGCCCGCAGCCTGCCGGCCACCCGGTCCGCTAGGTAGCCGAGCGTGGCTCGCAGCAAGTCGGTTGAGGCGGCCTGCGAGCCCAGGGCCGCCTGCGCCCCCATCGACGCCGCCCCGCGGGACATCTCGATGCGCCGAGGGTCGATGTTGGCGGCCCGGGCAGCTAGCGTGGCGCCCGCCGCGGCGCCCAATAAGCCCTCCAGAATGTCAGGGGATGTGCTCGCCAGCTCGCGCGACGGTGCGAATGCCCATCTCGCCCAAACGCGATTGGGTCACCGGGCCGACTCCCCAGATGAGCTCTACGGGCAGGGGCGCCAGAAAGTCCCGCTCGCCGTCGGGCTCGACCACGACCAGCCCGTCGGGTTTGGCCACCTGCGACGCCACCTTGGCCAGGTGCTTTGTCCGAGCCACGCCGACCGAAAGCGCCAAGCCGATCTCGGTGCGAACCCGGTGCCGGATGGCGGTGGCGATGGCCGGCGGCGACCCGAAGAGGCGCCGGGCTCCGGCCACGTCAAGGAACGCCTCGTCGATGGAGATGCGCTCGACAAGTGGCGTGAAGTCACGAAACACCTCCATGACCTGATCGCTGAGCCGCTGGTACTCGCCGAACTGGCCGGCGACAAACTGCAAGGTCGGGCACAGCCGCCGGGCTACCCAACCGGGCATCCCACTCCGGACTCCGAAGGCCCGGGCCTCGTACGAGGCGGCCAGCACCACACCACCTCCCACGGCAATTGGCCGCCCCTGCAGCGCCGGGTCGAGCGGCTGTTCGACCGAAGCGTAAAAGGCGTCCAGGTCGGCGTGCAGAATGCTGGCGGGAGTGGTCATCTCATCCCGATTGCCGTCGGCATCGTCATAGATGCTAGCCGAACATATGTTCCGCTACGACGTCGCGGTAGCGGTCCCGACGCATCGGCGCGAAGGTGGGAACGTCATGTTGATCGTGGACGCGGCCAATGTCGTAGGGGCGCGCCCGACTGGATGGTGGCGCGACCGCCCCGGCGCCGCCCGGCAGCTCGTGGAGCGGATCCGGGCGGCCACCGCGGCATCCCGGCTCCCGGCGCCCATCGTGGTCGTCTTGGAAGGCGCGGCGCGGCGCGGCGTTCCGCCGGGCGTCGCCGACGGAGTGGAGGTCGTCCATGCCGCCGGAGCGGGCGACGATGCCATTGCCCAAGTGGCGACGGTTGCAACGGGCCCGGTCATCCTGGTGTCCGCCGATCGAGGCCTGCGCCGCCGGGTGCAGGCGGTGGGCGCCGAAGTCCTAGGCCCCACCTGGCTGCTCGACCGGTTGGCGGAGTAGCGTCCGTCCTGCGGCAGGCGCTACTGAGCGGATCAACTTCGGGCGCCGTCGGTGGATCGCCGCACCGCCTCTGGGCGCAGACAGGAGCGGCGCACCGGCCTCTGGACGCGTCGGAGTCGGCTGAGCCCGATGATCGCCGGGATGGCCATCAGCCAGAGGTTGAAAAACCGGTACACGAGCACGGCCAGCACGGAGGTCGCGAGGGGATACGACACCCATACGAGCGCAAAGGGCAGGAGCGCTTCGACGGCGCCGGCCCCGGCGAGCGGCAGCGACCGGCGGGTGAGGGCATAGCCGGTCGCGTAGCCGACCACCAGGGTGGGAATGGTGACGTGAGCGCCGAACACCTGCAAGCAAATTCCCAGGGTGCCGATGTCACCGGCCCAATACAGCCCCATCCCGGCGGTCGTGAACAGACCGGCGCGAGGCGAGCGCAGCAAACTGAGGGTCATCTCGATCGCATCCAGCTGGCGATTTATTGGCGCCCACCAGCGAGGCCGGCCCCGGCGGCGTCGCCGGTACAGCAAGAGGCCGACGGCAATGCCGGCGCCGACCGGAACGCCGATCGCCCACGACTGCAGCACGCCCCCCTCGCTGCGCAGCCCCTTGTCGATCAGATAGAGGGCGCACACCAGCGTGACGGGGGCCAGGACGGCGTACTCCGCGATGGCGAGGACGAGGACGCGGAGCATGGCATCTTCCCGGGGTAAGCCGAAATCCCGGAGACCTCTGGCGTCGAGAGCGAACCCACCTCGCGGCACAAAACCGCCGAACCCGGTAGTGACGAGGGCAGCCGCTTCGCCTTTCGCCAGCTCCGTCCCCCCGTCGGCGCGGGCTGTTTCGCGGTAGGCGAAGACGTAGCCCACGTGACTGACAATGACCGCCACCGGCGCCAGGACGATCAGACCCCAATGGGCGTCTCGAGCGGTATCGGTCACCGCGCCCCAGCCCGCTGCCGACATGATTCCGAAAACCGCCGCCGATGACAGGATCGCTGCCGTGAACAAGAAGACCAGAATTTCTTTCGGCCCCAGCTGGCGATGATCTGCACTTACGTACGAGCGCCAACGGTCGGTGAGAGATTTCAGACGTGCCATATACAGAGTCGCCTCCCAGCGCAGCGGACTTCTGCCTGGGGGCCGGGTACCTTCGGTCGGTAGACCCAAGAGAAAATGCTAAAAGACGTTGTGGCATACCTCAACGCGGCAGTTCCTGGAGGTGGCGGGACGGGACTCGTGCGGTTGACGGCCGCCTCTTTCGAGTGGGGTACACGGCGCTCGGACAGTGCAGGAGGCCCAGAGAGCGGAATGAGCGCATTTTGGGCGGCGCGAGCGTCAGCCCGGGTCCGTCGTCCCCACAAACGATGCATCGTCAGTATCGTGCCAGTGCCGAAGCTTCGCGATAGTGCGGGCGAGCAGCCGAGAAACCTGCATTTGGCTCGCCCCCAACTCGTTGGCGACGCGCTGCTGGGTGTAGCCATCGAAATACAAGCGCTTGAGGACCAGTTGCTCCCGCTCGTTGAGGCGTGGTAACAAGACCCGTAACCGGTGGCGGTCTAGGACCTGGTCGAGGCCCCGGTCGGTGACGGGGATGTCGATAGTCCGTTCGCCGTCCGGCCCGCGAACGTCAAGCGACGCCGCCCAATAGCTTCCCCCCGCTTCTATGGCCTCGAGGATCGCCTCTTCGCCCACTCCGAGATGCACGGCGATCTGGGCAACAGTGGGCGGCGTCCCGAGCTGGTGGCCCAACTCCTCGCGGGCTTCTTTGACGGACAGGTACAGCTCCTGGGTGGAGCGGGGCACGCGCAGCATCCAGGTCTTGTCACGGAAGTGGCGCTTCAGCTCGCCAACGATGCTGACAGTGGCGTAAGTCGCGAACGTCGCGTTGTGGCCCGCATCAAAACGGTGCGAAGCCTTGACGAGCGCCAGCAATGCCACCTGCTCGAGCTCGTCCGCGGGCTCGCCGCGGTGCAGAAAGCGATGGGCGAGCGCTCGAGCCAAGCGCACGTGCCGGGTCACCAGGTCCTGCTGCATCTGGCGGCGACTGAGGGTGTCGAGGACGTCGGAGTCCGCGGGCGGTGGCTCGGCCCGCGTCCGGGAGGTCCCGTCTTTCTTGAACAGTCTGCCCTCGGGGTCCACCGGACGCAGACGATCGGGCGGGTGATCGGGAGGTTCGACGCAAAGCAGGTGGCCGCCTCGCTTCAAGTGGTTCAGGGCAGCCACGAGGCTGTCCGTTCGGCCGCCGGCGCGGACCGTTACCAAGTCGACCGAACCGGATGGCGGCCCGATGATCACGTGATCAGCTATGACCGGTTCGGGTATCCAGCGGTGATCCTGGCGCCGGAACCAAGCCGCGCGGCCGGCGGGGGGAACGACGCCGAGATCCGCTCGCCCGAAGCTCACCGTCCCGGAGTCGGGTAACGGATCGCTGACGAATGCCCGGAATCCTTCGGATCGAGCGCCGGCGGCGTGGGCGAAGGCCACCGTCACCGCCACAGCGTCGGCGGTGCTGCCGATCGACCAGGTACGGGTCGAACGGGGGTCGCGTGAGTCGAGGAGGGGAGGGATAACTTGCTCCTGCAGCCAATTCCAGTCGCGCAACAGCGGCGCAGCCGCACCCATCACTCACTCCCTTGTCGCGGCCCCCCGACGTTGAAGAGGTAGTTACCCGATCGCCATGAATGCGAAACCCGGGCCGGACGGCGGTGCCCGCCCCCGGTCACCCGGACCACATCCAGGCCGGCGACGACCACGTGACCGTGGCCTTTCACCCAATCCGCGCCCGGCGGCGAAGCAGGGCCGCATCGCAGTCCCAACCTCTAGGATCCCCTACGAGGGGGCTGCTGGTTTCTAGAGTATCGGCCATGGATGAAGCTCAAGGCGGAGCGCCGAGCCCGGACGATACCGCGGCGTTCCAGCGGTTCTATGCGCAGGCGCCGACCGGCCAGACCCAGCACCGAGGTGTCCTCTACCGGGTGCTAATCGGCTGGTGGCGGGACCGGCGTTAGCTGGGCCGCGGCCACCCCGAAGACACACAGCCCGGCGGCCACCGCCCCAGTAAAACGTGCGGAGGCAAGCCGGGTGGCACGCCTTGGGCTCGCCGGTCCGTGGAGGCCACAATCTCGAGAGCGGGTCTGGCGGTCGCCGGCCAGAGCCGCCCCGCGCCACTTCGTCACAGTCACTCCCGCAACTCGCGCAGTGCTTGTGACGCGGCGTGCACTATGTCGCCACACTGACACAGCGGCACCGCAACGAAACGACCCGATGTGACGATGTGGCGAAGGGCCATTTGGCCGGATGTGGGGCGTTAGCCGCCGGCGGGCACGGGCTGGGGCGCCTCGTTGGCCACGGTCCCCACCCGCCGGCGAGTCCGGGTGCGGCGCACCATGGTGTCCGCGGCGTCGGCGTCGCTCACGGTCAGCGCAGACACGCCGGCCAGCAGGGCCACCCCGGCGGCGACGAGGAAAGCGACGTGATAGGCGGTCAGATTCGGCGAAACGTGTCCGTCGACCACCCGCACCGGGCCGACAGCCGCGATGACCGTGGTGAGCAGGGCCACGCCGACGGCCGAGCCGACTTGGCGGAGGGCGTTGAACAGCGTTGACGCCCGCCCGGTGTCCGCGGGCGAGATGGTGGCGAAGCCGGCCGCCTGGGACGGGACGAACACGTGCGACATGCCGTAGCCAGCCACGAACATGTCCACCCGTACCCACCACAGGTTGGTGTGGAACCCGACCAGGGACAGTGCCGCCAGCGAGGCGCTCAAGATGAGGGTGCCGCCGACCATGACCCGGCGCGGCCCGAAGACCGGGTACAGCATACGGGTGACGACCTGGGCGCCGACCATGACGCCGATCGCCTCCGGGAAGGTATTGAGCCCGGACTGGAGAGCCGACAGGCCGAGACCGTCCTGAAAGAACAGGGCCACCAGGAACAAGACGCCGATGAAGGACGCGGCCCCCAGCGACAGCACGGCGGTGGCGCTGCGAAACAGACGATCCGAAAAAAGGCGGAAGTCGATGAGCGGGTGGGCGTGGCGCAACTCGAACCAGATCAGGGTGGCCAGCAGGACAACACCGGACGTGATGGTGCTCACGATCAAGGCGCTGCCCCAGCCGTGGAACGGACCTTCGGAGACGCCGTACATGACCAGACCCAGTCCCGCAGCCGCCAGTACAAAGCCGATCAGGTCGAACTCGCCGGGTTCGGGCTGGCGCTGCGACTTGAGGAACAGCAGCCCGAAGATGAGTGCGGCCACGCCGATGGGCACATTCACGTAGAACACCCACCGCCAGGACAGGTTGGTCACAAACAGGCCGCCGAGCAGCGGCCCGAGCGCCGGGGCAACGGCGGTGGGGACCACCAGGATGCTCGAGGCTCGCACCCGCTCGGCAGGCGGGAACGTCCTGAACAGCATCGCCATACCGACCGGAACCATCAGCCCGCCGCCAACGCCCTGCAGGACGCGGAAGGCTACCAGTTCGCCCAGGCTGCCCGCCGCCCCGCACAGCGCCGAGGCGCCCGTGAATATGACGATCGACGTCAGCAGGATTCTCTTGCCCCCGAAGCGATCGCCGAGCCAGCCGGACGCGGGAATGAAGACGGCCAGGCTCACCAGGTATCCGATTGCGACGGTGTCGACCGAGTCGGGACGCACGTGGAACTCGCGGCCGATCGTCGGCAGGGCCACGTTGACGATCGTCACGTCCATGATGTTCATGAACATCGCCGCTACGAACACGGCGCCGACCGCGACCTTCTGGCTGATCTCCGGACGGGCCATCCATATTGAGCCTACCGAACTATCCGCTGGAATCCGGCGGCTCAATCGGGTCGCCGGTCGCTTCGCGGCGTCGTTTGCGGCTGCTCGCTAGGCGAGCTTCCCGGCGACCTCCTAGGCGACTTCGCCCCGGTCGAGCGAGCGTGCCGTCACGGCCAGGGCGACCACGGTGACCACCAGCGGGAAGATCACCCCGGTGGTCCAGGCAACGGCATTGTGGGGTGGCGGATGGCCGGCCAGGTGGGCAGCGACAGAGCGAGCATTGATGAACAGCGAAGCGCGCGCCGCCCCGTGCGACACCCGCGCCACCGCTTGCTCCCAGATTAAGAGGAAAGCCAATCCCCAGGCCAGCGCCCGCCGGACGCGGAGTCCGAGTCCGCAGAACACGGCCGAGTAGGCCACCGTGGCCAGCAGCCCGCCGGCAGCCGCCGCTCCGACAAGTCGGGCCCCCTGGCCGCTGACGGCGGCCCCGACCAAGAGGGGGAGCACCGCCGTGGGGATGACGACGGTGACCGTCGACGCGAAGGCGGCTAAGGCCAGCTGCCACCGGGGAAGCGGTCGCAGCCACAGGTAGACGAGCGTGCCGTCCTCGGCCAGGTCGCCGAGCGAGGCGCACGCGAACACCAGAGCTACGACCGGGATCAGCAACGACAGCCCGTAGGAGTCGACCAGCGTCCACGCCGCGTTGGCCCGATTGAACGGCTGGGCCAGGTGGACTGCGAGTCCCAGGGCGATGGCAGCCAGACCGAGCAGTCCCAGCCCGGCCAGGCGGACCCGAGTAGCAATCGAACGAACGATCACCCGCCACACCGCGGTCAGGGTGGTCCGCGTCGAAGGGGCGGTCATCGGCGCCCGACGAGGTAGGCGAAAACACTCTCCAGGTCGTCATCGAGCGCCCGCACTTCGGTGAGGCGGGCGTCGCATTCTCGCGCCACGGCCGCGACGCACCGGCGGAAGGCGGCCGCATCGTTGGTCTCCACCTCGATCCAGCCGTCGTTGATCCGGGCGCCAAGGACCACACCCCGGGTGAGCAGAGCGGCGGCCAGGGCGGGCGGCCGGTCGGTCCCGATCCGCAGGTGGTGGGGCCGGTCGTCCATCAGGTCCCGGATCGCCGAGAAGGGGCCCTCCGCCACCAAACGACCCTGGGTGATGACCAGGATGCGCGACCCAAAACGCTCGACCTCGTCGAGGACATGACTGGAGACGATCACGGTCTTGCCGCCCTCGCCGAGCCGGCGGAACAGCTCAATGGACCGGAGTCGCTGCCGCGGGTCGAGGCCTTCGAGGGGCTCGTCGAGCACCAGGAGTTCGGGGTCGTTGACGATAGCCTGGGCGAGCTTGGCTCGCTGGCGCATCCCTTTCGAGTAGGTGGCCAGAGGCCGGCGGTCCTCCGGGTCGAGCTCGACCATTTCGATCGCCCGCCGGGAAGCCCGATCCGGATCGGCCAGACGGTGCAACGTCGCGGCCAGGCCGACGAATTCCGCGATCGTCTGGCGTTCGAAGAGGGCCTCCTGTTGGGGGGCGATGCCGATGCGGCGGGTCAGCGTCGGGTTGGCCCGGGGGTTCTCTCCGAAAATCCGCACGCGGCCCCGCGAGGGGTTCGCCAGACCGCACATGATTCGAAACAGCGTGGACTTCCCGGCGCCATTGGGACCGAGGAGGGCTGTGACGCCGGGCCCGACGTCAAAACTCACCTCCGAGAGGGCGACCACGGATCCGAACCACTTCGAGATCTGTCGGGCCTCGATCGTGACCCCCGTCATGCCATCACTTGGTGACCTCGGTGCCGACGACCCGCCACCAGGTCACGGCGGCGGCCACCACCGTGACGGCCAAACTGGCGGCCACGACCACGCCCGTGGAGAGGGGCGAGTTGTTGAGCACGGCGAGCCCGCGGTCCGGTCCGGTCGGCAGCCCGCGGAGGGTGAAGATGCGCAAGGCCAGTTCGAAGGGCAGGCGGTTGAGGGCCAGGGCAAGCAGGTTCTTGGGGCCGCCGAGGCCGAAGACGACCGCCGAGGTGATGACGCCGGACCCCACGATGAGGAGGAGGGATCCGGCCGAGGCGAGGGCCCGCCGATCCGTCAGGCTCGGGATGGCCAAGGAGATCGCGCCGAACATGAGGGACAGGGCCACGCCGGCGCCGACGATCTGACCCAAAGTGCCGATGAAGGCGGCGAAGCCGTGAGGTCCTTCGTTTTGCAGGGCCAGGCCGATCAACAACAGCAGGGGTGGACCCAGGGTGACCAGCAGTAGCACCCCGACCACCGCTATGGCCTTGGCCAGCAGATAGGTCGAGCGGTTGAGGGGCGATGACAGGTACACGCCGAGGAAGCGCGACCGCTTGTCTGGGCACAGCGCTTCAGGTGCGGCCAGTGCCGCAAACAGAATGATGGCGGCCGTGATGAACCCGTAGTAACGGCCCGGACCAGGGATCAGGTTGGAAAGGCGCGAGACGCCGTTGGGGATAAAAGCCACGATGCCGATGAAGGCGATCGCAGGTAAGTAGGCGATGGCCACGGCCGCGAAAGGCAGGACCTTGTACCGGGCGGGCCGCTTCAATCCCATGATCCGCTCTGCCGTGTGACGGGCCAACGCCCAGACCGAGTGCGAGAGTCCGAGACGGACACCGCGATAGGGGCGGTAGCCGGGCTCGAAGATGCGCGCCGCGGCATCGGCTGCGATGACGTCGGCATCCCGCTCGCTCACAGGGCACTCCCTGCCGCGGAGCTGGCCAGGTAGACGTCTTCCAGACTGGCCGTTCGGCGTTCCAGCCTCCTCAACGCGAAGCCCCCGTCGGCCAGTACGTCGCGCACCGTGTCGTAGACCGCAGCCGTCTCCAGTACGACTACCACCCGCTTGGGCCCATCCGCCGTGGCGGACAGGCCGGATCGGACCAGAGCCGACACGAGGACCCCGGCCGGATCCGGTCCGTCGAGAGCATCCAGCTCGACGATCAGCTCCGGAGCGGTTTGGCGCAGCTCGGCGATACCACCGTTGGCGACTACCCGACCAGCGTCGAGGATCACGACCGCGGTGCTGACCCGCTCGACCTCTTCCAGGAGATGCGACGAAACGATCACGTGCATGCCGAGGTCAGCGCCGACGTGGTGGATAAGGCCGAGCATGTCCTCGCGTTGCGTTGGATCCAGGCCGTTGGTGGGTTCGTCGAGGAGGAGCAGGTGCGGGTCATGGGCGATGGCCTGAGCCAATTTCACCCGTTGCCGCTGACCTGTGCTCATGGTGCCGACGGGCCGAAACCGTTCTTCGCCGAGGCCGACCTCCCACAGTGCGTCGCTGGCACGCGACGTCGCTTCCCGGCGGGGCAGGCCGTGCAGCTCGGCCACATGACGAACGACGTCGTGGGCGGCCACGTCCGGCGGTAGGGCGTCGTGCTCAGGCGCATAGCCCAGGCGCATACGGACCTCCGCCCCTGCTTCCCAGGGGTCGCAGCCGAACACACTGATGGTCCCGCTGTCGGGGCGGTGCAATCCCAGGATGAGCCCGAGCAGGGTGGTCTTTCCCGCTCCGTTGGCCCCCAGCAGGCCGGTGACGCCGGCACCGACGGTGAAGGTGGCGCCCGACAGGGCGGGCGTGGCGGCCCACCTCTTCGTCACGCCGACCGCCGTCACGACCTGGCCCACGCTGCCCAAACCTATCGGTCACCGCACCGCGCACGACCTCGCCCGCGGGAGCGGGCCGCGCTGATCAGGTCACGCTCGGGGATCGGAGGTCAGGATTTGGGGCGATTCAGCATGGCGGACACCCGTTGATGAGTCACGCCGAGATGTGAAGCGACCTGCCGCGTCGACAGCCCCTCCTTCACCAGGGCAGCCGCCACCGCGGTGCGCACCCGGCTGCTCGTCTGGGTCAGCCGGCGTAGGCTCGAGCCGAGCAGGGCTAGGACGGTCGGCTGACCTTCCCCGGCGAGGATGGCGCTCCACGAGCGGCCCCGACGGCGCTGCTCGCTCATCGTCCGGGCTGAGTCGGCGATCACCTGCTGTTCGGCGCACGTCTTTTCGGCGCTGTCCGCCAGCCGGTCGAGGGCGGCAATCAGGCGGTCATCGACTCCGTCGACCGGGTCCGCGGTCCCATTTGCCGTAACCGGACGGTGATCGAAACCCGTGGGATCATCAGGTGACGCGACCCTCAAGCTGTCGCTGCCCTCGGGGCCCGGACTCTCGGGCGGCGTGTGAAGCATGGTTGGCTCCTGGCACAGATAGTCCTTGTTGACCTGTCTGTACCCGGCAAGACGCGTTGACAATCGGCTTTCGCGCCAAGTGCCACTCTGGCGCCACTGTGGTCACTCGTCCGGCGCCTCGCCGATGTCCTTGAGTGCCTGAGCCAGGACGGACCGCAACCGTCGAGCGGACGGGGGGGCCAGGTGGGCGACGAGGCCGGCCCCGGGACGACCCACCTCCTCCAACGTGAGTTCGATGCGGAGATCGCCGCAGCCATCGCAGTCATCGAGGGCAGCGACTGCCCACGCCAGTCGCGCTTTGTCGGGATCGTCTGCAGGGTGGTCGTCGAGGCCGTAACCGGCGAGCTTCTTCACCGCCGCAGTCAAGCAAACTCGGGTCGGCAAACTCGACTCGGCCAGTTTGGTCACCAGGTCGGGCCGGCGTGGAACTTGCTAGTCGCCCGAGGGGGCGACGGTCGCCTGGGCCGCCCACCCGGTGACAGCAGTAGGCCGCAAGATGACGGTGGCCGCCACGGCCCCGGGCGCACGGTACTGCGGGTAACGGGCCGCCAGAGCCGACAACCAGGTGGAGGCCGGATCGGCCCCTTCGGGCACCGGCACCGAGGCGGTGGCGTGAACGCGCACCCACCAGAGTTCCGACCAGTCGTCCGCATAATGCTCGACGAGCAGGACGCAGCGCGGGTCGCCGGCCAGGTTCGCCAGGCGGCCCAGCTCGAGGTGGCGCTTGGGCTTCACGGTGTCCACGGGCACCACGATGAGACCGCTGACGACGGCGTACACGACCGGCACGGCGTCCACGCCGCGGCTGTCGTGCACGGTGGACAGGACACCGTGGCGGGCCACCTCGACCCGCGTCCAGCAGTCCGTCTCGTCCAGGACCGGCAATGCTCGACCTTCCGCTCGGGTCCGCGCTACACTAAGAGCCTGGGGCGAAAATAGCTGGGCGAGGTGGAACCCAGCGGAAGCAAGTTCAGGGGTTGTACGGGTGCCAAAGGCTGGGCTCCCCGGAATGGAAGGAAACCCGAGGACGTTTACTTAGGAGGCCCGGGTAGGTCCGGGGCCTTTGGGTGGTGAAGGGAAGCGCAGGGACCGGGTTGGGCCGGTTGGACCTGCAAGCGCGAACCGCGCGACCACACGTGAGACTGGAGACGAAGCTGGACCGGTTTGCTTTTGAAGCCGCGGTAGTCGCCGAAGCCGGCGGCTGGACGACGAGCGCGGAACGCGCCCGGCTGGAGTCCGATCCGCTCGCCTGGGCTGCGACGCTCCGCCGGCTGATTCATGAAACCGACGACGGGATCCGGAGTGCGGACAGTCTGACCGGAGACCTGCGCGAGCTGGTCATGGCGGACCTCGGTGAGGAACGGGCTCGCCTGTCGGCCACCCTGCTGCGGTTGACGGGCGACCAGATCGAGGCGCCGGTCCTGCCCTCTGCCAACGGTTCCGATACGGCGACCGCCAACCGGCCCGATGGCGCCGCGGGCAACCCCGCACCTGCCCCTGCCGCCGCGGCTGGGCCGACTCCGGAGTCAGGGCCGCCCGTCCTGCAGGCGTGCTGGGCGGAGGGCCGTATCGTGGTCTGGGCCGGCGGCCCGGGCGCGGACGCTACGGCCGAGGACCTCGAGAAGTTGCTCGAGGAGGCGGACGCCAACGGCATCGCCTGGGAGCGCCATCCGGCCGTCCCCATCCCCGGGCGGACGCCGGCGGAAGCCCGTTCCGCGCCCCTGTCCCAGATCCTGGGCTGGCTCGTCGGGGTGGGCGCCGGCCAGGCCGGCGATCACATTGGCCCGAGCCTGCGGTGGGCCGGCGAGATCGCGTTGTGGGGGACCGAGCTGGTGGCCCAGGGCCGCATGATCCCCGTCCTGCGGGGCGCCACCACCGGCGGCGGCCGGCAGGGCGCCGGACGACACCGGGTGAGGTGGGTGCCCGCCCTGCTGGCCCGCGAACGTCTGCACGACCTGGTGACCAGGATGCCGACCTCGGTCGTCGCTCTGCAGCCCGCGGCCCAGGCCGACGCCGTATGTCGGTCTGTGCTGGCCGCCGTGGTCGACGCCATCTGCCGGGCCGGCGCCAGCCGGCTCGTCACCCCAGCCACGCCGCCCCATGCCGCCACCCGCACCGAGATCGCCGAGGCGGTGCTATCGGGGCTCGACGGGCGGCCGTTCCTGGCCGACGCCGAGCCGGCCGCCCGGGTCGGCGAGGATCTCAAGCGCTGGGCCGCGCCGGTCACCGCCAATCACCGCGTGGGCCTCGTGGTGCGGCTGGACCCGCCCCAGGAGAATGGCGGATGGCTCCTCTCGGTCGAGGCCACTGGAGTCGACAAGCATCCGCTGCCGGTCGAGCACGCCCTGGTCGTGGCGTCGAGCACCAAGTCCCAGCAGGTCGAGGCCCAGTTGCGACGCCTGGAGCGCTTGTTGCCGGTGCTGCGCCGGCCCAGCACCCGCCGCGGCCAGGTGGTGCTCGATGGTGACGAAGCGGTGGAACTGATGTTCACCGTCGGACCGTCGTTGACGGCTGCCGGCTTCGACGCCCTGCTGCCCGTCGTCTCGACCCGCCGGCCCCGGCCGCAGCTGCGTCTTTTCACCGAAGCCGTCGGCCCGTCGCAAGTAGGTGTGCAGCAGCTCGCCAACGTGCGCTGGTCGGTGTTCTTCGACGATCTCGAACTCGACGCCGCTGGCATCGCCGCCCTGGCGAAGGAAGCCCAGCCCCTGGTGCAGGTGCGGGGCCGCTGGGTTCACATCGACCGGGCAGATCTCAATGCCGCCGCGTCAGCGCTGGCCGAGCGGGCCTCGATCACCCAACTCTCGGGGGCGGCCGTCATCCGTCACGCCGTGGGCCTCGAGGGAACAGCTCTGGCCGGCCCGGTGCGGGTGGAGGGAAGCGGCTGGGCCGCGGACCTCCTTCGGGGCGCCACGACCCATCCGCCGGCGCCGATCGACACCCCCGACGGCTTCGCCGGTCAACTACGGGCCTACCAGGCCGAGGCGGCCGGGTGGTTGGGCTTCCTGGATCGGGCCGGTCTCGGTGGCTGTCTGGCTATGGATATGGGCCTGGGCAAGACACCCACCCTGCTCGCCCACCTCCTGGTCGATCACGGTCACGGTCCGACTCTGGTCATCTGCCCGCCCGCCGTCCTCAGCAACTGGGCCAGCGAGGCCCGACGCTTTACCCGCGGCCTGAAGGTGGCCGTCCACCACGGCCCCCGCCGGGCCGAGGGCGAGGCCATCGGCCGTCTGGCTGCCACCTCGGACCTGGTGCTGACCACCTACGCCACCGCCGTACGCGACATCGGGCCGTTATCGGCGGTCACGTGGCGTCGGGTCGCCGTCGACGAGGCGCAGGTCATCAAGAACTATCAGAGCGACACCGCCCAGGAGCTGCGGCGTCTCTCCGCCCACTCCCGGGTCGCCCTCACCGGCACGCCGGTCGAAAACGGCCTCGGCGATCTGTGGGCGATCCTCGACTTCACCAATCCGGGGTTGGTCGGGCCGCGCAACGCCTTCATCGAGCATCTGTCGCGCACGTCCGAGGCGGTGGCGGGGCCCGACGACGGGTCGGCGGGGACGGGAGGACCGGCCGGGCCCCAACCGGCCGCCCACCGCTCCGAAGAGAACGCCCTGCGAGCCCTCAACGGACTACTGATCTTCCGCCGCACCAAGAGCGAGCCGGAGATCGCCGCCGAGCTGCCCGACAAGGTCGACAAGCTGGACCATTGCAGCATGACCACAGAGCAGATCGGGCTGTACCAGGCCGTCGTCAACCGCCTGATCGACAAAGGCCTGGACGGGGATTCCAATCAACGCAAGGGTGCCGTCCTGGCCGCCATCACCGCTCTCAAGCAAATCTGTGACCATCCGGCCGCCTACCTGCGCGACGAGGACACCCAGCCGAGCCTGGAGGGGCGATCCGGCAAGCTGGCCCGGCTCGAGGAGATCGTCAACGACGTGTTCGCCGCGGGCGAACGCATCCTCATCTTCACCCACTTCGCCCGCTGGGGCGAGGTGCTGGCCAAGCACCTCAGCGAACGCACGGGACAAAAGATCGGGTGCTACCACGGCGGTCTGAGCCGCAACGTACGCGACGAGCTCATCGCCAACTTCCAGTCCGGCACCGGCGCCGGTGCCTTGGTGCTGTCGATCAAGGCCGGCGGTTCGGGCCTCAACCTGACCGCCGCCAATCACGTCGTCCTCTACGACCGGTGGTGGAATCCCGCCGTGGAGGACCAGGCCCGGGACCGGGCCTGGCGTATCGGCCAGACGTCGACGGTCATGTGCCACCGCCTGGTCTGCACCGGAACGGTGGACGAGCGGGTGGAGGAGATCGTGGCGGGCAAGCGGCGGGTCGCCGGCATGGTGCTGCCCGCGCGCAGCAGCCTGGGCGACCTCGACGCCGATCAGCTGCGGGTGGCGCTGGGGCTACGGGCCGACGAGCTGGTCGAGGACGAACCGACTTCGGAGGACTCCGGCCAGGAGGAGGCAGCATGATCGGTCGGAGGCGGCCATGAGCAAGCGGCGCCGGCCCGGCGTGGGTCGCCGCGTCGCCGAACAGCGCTTCTGGGGAACGGCCACCCCGCCGTCTCAGCCGCCCGCGCCCATCCGGCCGACCGGTGACCCGGCCGTCCTGGTGCGTTCGCTCGGGTCGGCGCCGCTGGCGCTCGACACCGCGGTGGTCGATCGGCACCTCACCGCGGTCTACGAGGAAGCCGTACGCGCCGCCACGGCCTTGGCCGCAGCCAACGGGCTGTTAGCAACAGACGACGAAACGGAGGAGGCGGGCCGCTAGCGGGCTCGCCGTCGCAACCGGGCCGGAACGATGAGGTGCGCGGGGCGCGGCGTGCGCCCCGGTGTCACTTGTAGCGGTAGGTGATGCGACCCCGGGTCAGGTCGTAGGGGCTGATCTCGACCTGAACCTTGTCACCGGGCAAAACCCGGATACGGTTCATGCGCATCTTGCCCGAGTTGTGCGCCAAAACCTCGTGGCCATTGGCCAGCTCGACCTTGAACATGGCGTTCTTGAGGGCCTCGCTCACCGTGCCCTCCAGCACGATTGCGTCTTCTTTGCCTTGTGGCAGCTTCGCTCCTTGCGTCTGGCGGCCCACGCCCCCCAGGGAGTCTTTGGCCGCATGGTCAGCCCCCAGTGTAGGGTGCAAACGGTGACCAGGCGGGGGGCTGCCCTGTTCATGTTGATGTCTGTGGTGTGGGGCCGGCCCTATCTGCCGATCAAGGTGGCGGTGGGCCCGTCGAGGCGCGCACCCGGCGAACTCGCTCGGTCGGACGCTTTCCTCAGGCTGAACATCACGACGCCCTAGGCTGAACGCGTTGTGACGATCCTGCTGGCGCTTCTCTCGTCTGCGCTCTTCGGCGCGGGCGTCGCCCTGCAGCAACGGCCCGCGTCCGAGGTGCCTCTGGAGCTGGCAGCCCGACCGGGCCTGCTCATCCGAGTGGCCCAGCAACCAGTGTGGGTCGTCGGTGTCGTGGCCGAGATCGGGGGGTTCGTACTGCAGATCATCGCCCTGCGCCACGGGTCACTGGTAGTCGTACAGCCGCTGCTCACCACCTCCCTGCTGTTCACGATCGCCCTGGCCGCTCGCTGGAGCGAAAGCGGCGTGCGCGCGGGAGAATGGTTGGCCGTGGTCGGGGTGGTGGTCGGCCTGGCCCTCTTCCTGGTGGTGGCCCATCCGAGCGAAGAGAGCTCCGGTTCGGCCGACGCCTCGGACTGGATCGTCACCGGTCTCTCCATCGCGGCCGGAGTCGGCCTGCTGCTCTGGGTCGGGCTGCGCCGGAGCGGCCGCCCTCGGGCCACCGCCCTAGGCCTGGCCGCCGGCCTGGGCGACGCCATGATGGCGGTGCTCACCAAGGCCTTCGCCCACAGCACCGAGAACGGCGTTGTGGCTGTCGTGACGGCCTGGATCCCCTACGCCCTGGTCGGCGCCGGGTTGGTGGCGATGCTCCTTACGCAGACCGCCTACCAGGCCGGCCTGCCGAAAGTGTCCCTGCCGATCATCACCGTCGCCGATCCGCTGGTCAGCTGCGGCATCGGCGTCGCCCTCTTCGGAGAGGCGCTGCACCTGGGAGGAATGCGGGGGCCGATCGTGGTGGCTTGCATTGCGCTCATGGCCGCCTGCCTGATCGTGCTCAGCCGCGCCAGCGTGGCAACCAGCCCCGAACCGGTCGGCAGCGCCCCTTGACGGCGCCGGCTATCCCGGCGGCGCGGGTGGTCTTTCCCCCCGAGGATCGGGCCCGCATCCTGGAGCTGATCGACGCCGCTCTGGCATCCGGCCAGCTGACCCTGGGGCCGCTGACGGCGGAACTGGAGGCCGCGTTCGCGGCGTGCCACGGCGACCCCTTGGCCGTGGCCACCAGCTCCGGCACCAGCGCCCTGGAGATCGCCCTGCGATCGATCGGCGTGGCGGGCCGGGAGGTCATCGTGCCGGTTAACACGTTCTATGCCACGGCCGCCGCCGTGCTGCACGCCGGGGGCCGGCCCCGGTTCGCCGACGTAGACCCAGCCAGCCTGGCCTTGTCGGAGGAGACCGTGGCGGCTGCGTTCACGCCCGAGGTCGTGGCGGTTGTCCACGTGCACATCGGTGGAACGATCAGCCCGGACGTGGCGGCCGTGCGCCGGTTCTGCGATGCCCACGGTTTGCTCTTGGTCGAAGACGCCGCCCATGCGCACGGGTCGACCTTGGACGGCCAGCCCGCAGGATCGTGGTCGGCCGCGGCGGGGTTCTCGTTCTATCCGACCAAGGTGGTCGCCGGCGCCGAGGGCGGCATGCTGCTGACCCGGGACGAGCGCCTATACGACGAAGCGCGCATCTTCCGGGATCAGGGGAAGGCGTCGTTCCTGGCCGGTGGCCACGTGCGGCTCGGGTCGGCGTGGCGGCTGAGCGAGGTGCAGGCCGCCGTCATCCTGGTGCACCTGCGCCGGCTGGACGAGTTCATCGCCGTGCGCCGTCGGGTCGCGGCCCGCTACGACCAGGCTCTGGCCGCCTGCAGCTCGCTCACGGCCCTGTCGGAGCCCGCGGGGAGTAGCAGCAACTACTACAAGTACGTAGCCCTGCTCGAGCCCGGTGTGGACCGAGCGGCCGTGAAGACGGCGCTGCGAGAGGACTTCGGTGTGTCCTTGAGCGGTGAGGTCTACGCCACCCCGCTGCACCGGGAACCGGTTTTGGCGTCGTACGCCACCGGCGCCTATCCCGTAGCCGACGACATCTGCGCCCGACACATCTGCCTTCCCATCCATTCCGACATGACCGACCTGGAAGTGGAACGGGTAATCGAGGCGGTGACGACGACCCTGCCGCGGCGGCCGTCGTGAGCGCCGCGGGGAGGACCATGACCGGGATCGGCTCGTGAGTCCCCGGGCCCTCGACCGGGCCCTGTTCATCTCCGGGTCGCTCGGCAAGGGGCACGACGTGCTGGCAGAAGCCTGCGCGGCCGCCCTGCAGGCCCGGGGGGTGGAGTGCCAGACCGTCGACGCCATGCGCATGCTGGGCAGCGGCCCCGGCGCGGTGGGGGACTGGGTGTTCCGCCGCCTGCTGTCCATAAACGCCGTCTACGACGCCTTCCACTTCTCCCAGATGCGCGACGACGGCCGGTTGGCCCGGCGGCTGGATCGCCTGGCCGTCGACTGGATGTTCCCCCAGCTGCGCGAGCGGATGGACGACTTCGATCCGCAGCTCGTCGTGTCGGTCTTCGCAACCGGGGCGGGCGCCGCCGCTCGACTCAAGGCAGCAGGATTCGCCATCACCTCGGTGGTAGCCATGACCGACTCTTTCGCCCATCGCTTCTGGGTTCACGAATCCACCGACCTGTTTTTGGTGACCTCTCCCGCCGCCGGTGAGTCGGTGCGGCGCTACTGGCCGGAGGCTCGAGTCGAGGTGATCACGGCGCCGGTCCGGCCGGAGTTCTACTCGGCGCCGAGCCGCCGGGTCGCCCGCGATCACCTCGGCGTCCCGGCCGACGCCGACCTGCGTGCTGCTCATGTCCGGGGCGTGGGGGCTGGGTCCCCTCGATGCGGCCGCCGCCGAACTCGCCAAAGACGGCACCTGGGTTCTGGCCGTGGCCGGGACCAACGCGGCCATGGAGCGCAAGCTGCGAGACGTCGGCCTGCGGAGCCCGCACGTGCTCGCGTTCGGCTACACCGACCGGGTCCCCGAGCTCATGGCTGCCAGCGACGTGGTCGTCACCAGCTCGGGCGATACCTGTCGGGAGGCCCGCACCCTGGGCCGGGGAATCGTCCTGCTCGACGTGGTTCCCGGTCACGGCCGAGAGAACCTTCTGCACGAGTTGGAGCTGGGTGGCGCCACGGCCTGCATGCCGACGCCGGACTCGATCGCCCGAGCCGTACGGTCGTTTGTGCGTGACCCGGACCGCTTCCGAGTTCCGCCAGCGCGCGAAGCGCACCTGGCGCCGGCCCAGTTTTTGGCGGCAGTCGAGGGGTTGGGCCTGGCCTTCTAGCGGGAAGTTAGGACCGCTTGGCCCCGGGCGCCGGTACCCCCCGCGCCGCCCGAGTGGTAAGCCCCCACCCGAAGTGCCAGACCGGGCGGGCGCTGTCGTGGATCGAATCCATGACCTCCACGAAGGCGGCCAGGAAGGCGGCCGCTTCCTCGCTGGTGACGGTCAATGGCGGGAGCAGCTTCAGTACGTCCATGTGATCGCCAGCCGTCTGGGTCAGGATGCGGTGGTCCTCGAAAAGGGCCCCGACAACCATCTGGGTGAAGAGACCCCGCCGGGCCATGGTGAGCGGGCCCCACCGCGTGCGCAGCCGGCGGGAGCGGGGCCGTCCGAACTCGATGCCGATCAACAGGCCCCGGCCCCGTACGTCGCAGACCAGCTCGTAGCGCTCCGCCGCGGCTCGCAGCCCGTTCATGAGCTCGGCGCCGACGATAGCGGTGTTGGCGATCAGTCCTTCGTCGTCGATCACCGACAAGGTGGCCAGCCCGGCGGCCATGGCCAGGGCATTGGTCCCGTAGGTGGAGTCGTGGACGAGCATGCGATCCATCGACGAGTACACCCGCTGAAACACCCACGACTTGCCGAGTGTCGCCCCGACGGGAACGAAACCCCCCGACAACGTCTTGGCCACCGTCACCAGATCGGGTTGGACCCCGTCGTACTCGTAGCTGAATAGTCGCCCAGTGCGGCCCAGGCCGGTCTGCACCTCGTCGCAGATAAGTAGCGCGCCGTGCCGGTGCAGCAAAGAACAGACATCGGCCAGGAATCCGTCGGGCACCACCCGTACGCCCTTGCCTTGCACCGGTTCGATGATGAGGGCGGCCACATCGCCTCGCTGCACGTGCCGGCGCACGGCGTCGAGATCGCCGAAGGGCACCAGGGTTCCCGGGAGGAGGGGCCCGAAGCCATCGCGGAACTCTCGGGCCCCGTTCACCGAGAGCGATCCCGCGGTCAGTCCGTGGAAGCCGTGATCGCAGTAGAGGATGCGGGGCCGGCCGGTCGCGCACCGGGCGAACTTGAGCGCCGCTTCGACCGCTTCCGTGCCGCTGTTGCACAGGTACACCCGGTCCAGATCCGGGGCCCGCTCGATCAGCGCTTCGGCCAGTAGGCCAGCCAGGAGAGGTGTGTCCATCTGCACCATGTCCGGCAGTTCGCCGTCGAGGACGTCGTGCAGGGCCCGGCGCACCGTGGGATGAGATCGACCCACGCCGAACACGCCAAACCCGGACAGAAAGTCCAGGTAGCGAGCGCCGCCGTCGTCGTAGAGATAGCACCCCTCACCTCGGATCCACCGGCGATCAAAGCCGATCGAGCGGACCACCCGGGCGGTTTGCGGATTGAGATAGCGAGCCCAGAGCGGCGCCCCTTCCCCGGAGCGCGTCTTCAGTTCGCTGAGGAGATCAAAGCCCATCGAGTCAAGATTTTATGGCAGCGCGCAGCGACTCCCTGAGCGACTTGGTGGTGGCCAGAACGGCGCTCGGCTCGTACCCACAGTGAGCCATGCAATTGGCGCAGCGGGGATCCTTGCCCCGGCCGTACTTCGACCAGTCGGTGGTATCGAGCAATTCCTGGTACGTCTCAGTGTACCCATCCGCCATGAGGTAACAGGGCCGCTGCCAGCCAAAGACCGAGTAGCTCGGTATGCCCCACGGCGTGCATTCGAAATCAACCTTCCCTTCCAGGAAGTCGAGAAAGAGGGGGCTGTGGTTGAGACGCCACCGCTTCCGGCGGCCATCCTCGAAAGCCCGGGCAAAGAGGTCGTTCGACCGGCCGGTGTTGAGGAAGTGCACCTGATCCGGGGCCTTCTCGTAGGCATAGCCGGGGGAGATCATCATCTGGTCGACACCGAGTTCGTCGTTGAGGAAGTCGAGCACATCCCGGACCGTCTTCGGCGAATCGGTGTTGAAAAACGTGGTGTTGGTCGTGACCTTGAAGCCCTTGTCCTGCGCCGCCCGGATGGCTGCGACCGCCTTGTCGAAGGTGCCCTCGCGGCTGACGGATTCGTCGTGCCGCTCTCGCAAGCCGTCGATGTGCACGACCCAGCTGAAGCGAGGGTGGGGGGAGAAGCGATCCAGCTTCCGCTGCAGCAACAGGGCGTTCGTGCAGAGGTACACAAAGCGGCCCCGGTCGATCAGCGCCTGAGTCATACGGTCGATCTCGGGATGCAGCAGGGGTTCCCCGCCGGCGATCGAGACCATGGGGGCGCGGGACTCTTCGATGGCGGCGACGGCCTGCTCGACACTCAGTCGCTGGCGCAGGACTTCGGTTGGATATTGGATCTTGCCGCAACCGTTGCAGGCGAGATTGCAGGCGAACAGTGGCTCCAGCTCCACGATGAGCGGGAACTTGTCGCGCCCAGCCAGCTTCTGGCGCAGCAGGTAGCTGCCGATCTTGATGCTCTGACGCAGCGGGATTCCCATTCGCTCAGCGCCTCTGAAAGAGCCAGGTCGACACGGAGGAGGCGGCCACGGATCCGGTCATCTCCACTTCCCTGTGTCATCTTGGCGCGTTTGGGTCAACAGCATCCCTGGCCTCCTTCTCGTTGGCGAAGCGTGGTTTTCGATCGGCACCTAGCGGACCTCCAGAGGTAGGGGAAAGTTCACGTGCTCGGTGCGCACGGCGCGCTCTTCGATGTCGAGCGGACCCAGTTGACCCAATGCGGCCACCAGTCGATCGACAAGTGCCGGTGGGGCCGAGGCGCCGGCGGTAATACCGACCGTCGACGCATCTCGCAGCCAGCCGAGCCGGAGCTCGGTTTCGTCGTCGATCACCTCGGCCCGACATCCGGCCCGGTTGGCGACCTCTGCGAGTCGGAGCGTATTGGACGAGTTGCGTGATCCGATGACCAGCAGCAGATCGCAATCGGCGGCCATGGCCCGGACCGCGTCCTGCCGGTTTTGGGTGGCGTAGCAGACGTCTGCGGCGTGCGGCCCGACTATGGCCGGGAACCGCTTGGAAAGCGACTCCACCAGGCCAGAGACGTCGTCTGGCGAAAGGGTGGTCTGGGTAACGTAGGCGATCCGGTCCGGGTCGTCGATTTCCAGGGCGGCGACGTCATTGGCGTTTTCCACCAGGGTGATACCGGGGCCTTCGCCGAGCGTGCCTTCGGTCTCGTCGTGTCCGGCGTGGCCGATCAGGACTACCTGGTAACCGCGTTGGTGGAAACGATGCACCTCATGGTGCACCTTGCCCACGAGCGGGCAGGTGGCGTCCACGACCTGCAACCCTCTCCGGGCCGCCTCGACCCGGACCGCGGGTGCCACACCGTGGGCCGAAAAGACCACGGTAGCCCCGTCGGGCACCTCGTCGAGCTCGTGGACGAATATGGCGCCCCGCTGCTCCAGATCCGCCACCACGTGCCGGTTGTGGACGATCTGGCGGCGAACGTAGACGGGCGTGCCGAAACGATCCAGAGTCCGCTCCACCGCCTGGATGGCTCGTTCGACGCCGGCGCAGAAGGATCGGGGTCCGGCGAGCAGCACCCGGCGGGGCCCGACTGCAGCCGCCCACTCCTCCAGTACCGGAGTGGTGGCCCGCAGGGAAACCAAGGCCCGCCATCCGGCTCTGATGACGGCAGGTGACAGGAGCTCCCGGGCGGAGGCGTCGGAAATACTGCGGACCACCGTCACCGGCGCTTCCCAGGGCACGCCCAGCAGGGCGGTGGTTTCCATGTCCACGGCCAGAGCCCCGAGCTCCGCCAGCCTGGCCCGCTCGCGTGGGCCTTTCACCAGATGGGGCGTCGACACGATCGGTCCAACGTGGACAGTGAGACCCTGCTGGCGCAGGGCGGCCGCCACCAGTGGTGCCCCATCGAGGCGGACCGGGAGCGTCTGGCCGTGCTCGTCGAGTACACGATTGGCGACCACGACGTGCCCCGGTACCAGTCCGTCCGCCAGGGCGCCGGCCACGCCGGCGACGGCGACGGCGCCGGGGCGGGGCTGCTGGAGCGTGCGCTGCGCCGTACGAGCGGCGCGTCGCAAGCCGGCGCCAGCCCGAACGACCCGGGTGCCGGCAGCCCTCGGCCTGAGGGCCCGGGCTTCGATGCCGAGCGGGGCCAGCACGAGGAGATCAGGGCCGCTCATGGAGGAGTTCCCGCGGCATCCAGGTATCGCCCGAGGGCCATCACGGGCCAGACGAGGCGGTACAGGTGATAGTTGATGGTGAAGTCCCAGGGGAACCCGGTTCCCGTGAACCAGGGCTCGTCCCAGGTGCCGTCGGAGCGCTGGGAGGCGACCAGCCAGTCGATCCCGCGGCGAGCGACGAGCGAAGCGGATTCGCCCGCCGCCACCAGGGCCAACAAGGCCCATGCCGTCTGCGAGGCGGTCGACTCGCCCCGGCCTCGCCAGTCATCGTCGACGTAGGAGCGCAGGTCCTCGCCCCAGCCGCCGTCGGAATTCTGGTGCGCCTCCAGCCAGCGTACGGCCCGGCGGATACGGGTGTCCGTGGCCGGCACCCCGGCGGCGACCAGGGCCGGTACGGCGGCACCCGTGCCGTAGACGTAGTTGACTCCCCACCGCCCGAACCAGGAGCCGTCGGGTTCCTGCTGCCCGGACAGCCAGGCGATCCCCCGGGCGAGCGCGTCCGGTGCCGCACCAGGCTCGGCGGCCAGCATCTCGACGACATGGGCAGTGACGTCGGCGGACGGCGGGTCAGTGACTTCGCCGAAGTCGCAAAACGGCAGGGCGGCCACGAGAGTGCTGTCGTTGTCGGCGTCGAAGGCACCCCAACCGCCGTCTCGACTCTGCATACCGACGCACCAGTCCACGCCGCGACGGCATGCCGCGTCGATGTCGGCGGCGCAACGGCGGAGGGCGAGAACCACTTCGGCCGTGTCGTCGATATCGGGGTAGTAGTCGTTGGCGAACTCGAACGCCCAACCGCCGGGTGCCAGGTCGGGCCGGCGCACCGCCCAGTCCCCTCGGTAGCTGATCTCTTCGGCGAGCAGCCACTCGGCCGCCGAGCTGATCGCGGGGTGATCGGATTCGAGCCCGGCGTCCGTCAGGGCGACAATGGCCAGGGCCGTATCCCAAACGGGCGACTGGCAGGCTTCGACCCGGCGTCCCCGGTCATCGTGGATAACGAAGTCCTCGAGGCCGGCCAGGGCGGCGCGCAGGAGGGGGTGGCCGAGCGCATAGCCCTGCACGTGCAGCGCCATGATCGAATAGACGACCGGTGGCTGAATACCGCCCCAGAGCCCGTCGGCCTCCTGGCGTCGGATGATCCACTGTTCGGCCCGGCGCAGGGCCGCCTGGCGGATCAGGCGGCGCGGGACGAACCAGCGGGGGAGTCGTTCGTAGGCGTGGAGGAACCGGTCGAGGGCGAGGAACCGGCCGGCTGTGGTGCGCAGGCCGGGCGGCTCCCCGGCAATCGGCGCGGTCGGGTGGTCCGGCTTGCTGATCAGCGGGAGCCGCTCCGGAGCCGCCCCACCCAAGGGATCCGTAGTGGCGCGCAGCTCGTCGATCGCGAAGGGGAGCGGCCGGACGGGCCGGTGCGCCATGAGCACCGTGAGGGCCACGATCGTCTGACGCGCCCAGCACCCGAAGTCGTAGATGTTGAGGGGCGCCGACGGGGGCAGAAACATGATTTCGGGTGGCAGCACGGGAAGCTCTTCCCAGTCCCACTGGCCGACGAGCGCCATCCAGATACGCGTGAACACCCGGCTGGCCTCGAGGCCGCCTTGCCTTCTGACAAACTCGGCGGCAGCACGCAGGTACGGCGCGTCGGCGGCGTCGCCGGCCAGGCGCAGGGCCACGTAAGCCTCGACGGTGGCGGACAGGTCGGGCGGTCCTCCGTAGAAGGTGTTCCAAGTGCCGTCGGTCTGCTGTTGGCTGCGGATCCAGCTGGCCGCCGCGGCCAGCACGTCCGGTTCGAGGATGCCCAGAAAGTGACGAAGGAGCAGGTCTTCGGCGTCCATGGTCACGTTGGTCTGGAGCTCGCCTTTCCACCAGCCCGCCGGATCTTGACGCTTGAGGAGATGATCGCGAGCCGCCTCCAGCGCCGCGGCCGCCTGCGGCAGGTGGCGTGGCTGCTGCCAACGATCAGGCCGCGCCACGTGGTCTGGCCCGGCGCCGGAAGCGACTGCACTCACGATTCGCGCTCGACCACGTACACGGCTATGTCGGCCAGGTCACGGTGCGGGATGGCCGACAGGCGGACTCGCTCGAGAGCCCCGAGGGCTGCGTCCAGGTTGGCCTTGGCCCGCACCGCCGCCCACTCCCGGCCGCCGCAGGCTTCCACCAGGTACGTGGCGCGGGCAATCTGACCGGTATCGAGGGGTTGACGGTCGTGCGGCGCCGCCCCGGCGGGACCCACGATCAGTTCGCGCAGCTCGTCGCATTCGGGTCCACCGGCCGCCAGCGCGGCCACGACTGGCATCGACTTCTTGCGCTGGCGCAGGTCGCTCCCGGCGGGCTTCCCCGTGCGAGCGGGGTCGCCCCAGATGCCGAGCAGGTCGTCGACCGCCTGAAAGGCCAGCCCCAGGTGACGGCCATAGTCGCGCAGCGCGCCCGACGGTCGCGGCCGGCGCCCCGGCCAGGATGGCTCCGATCGACGCCGCGCAGCCGAGCAGCGCGCCGGTCTTGGCGGCGGACATGGCCATGCACTGTTCCACCGTCACATCCCGGCGATCTTCGAAGGCGATGTCGTCCGCCTGGCCGGCGATCATGGCGGCCGTGGCGTCAGCGAGCGCCGCGGACGCCGCGGCTCCCCGCCCCGACGGGCTCTCCAGCAGCACCTGATGGGCCAGGATCTGCATGGCGTCGCCGGCGACGATAGCGGGACCAATGCCAAAGGTGGCCCACACGGTCGGCCGGTGATGGCGTTCGGCGTCGGTGTCGATGATGTCGTCATGGATGAGCGAGAAGTTGTGCACTAACTCCACCGCCACCCCTCCGGGCACCCCGACCTGGGGCTGGGCCCAGGCCGCCTCCGCGGCCAGCATGGCCAGGGTCGGCCGGATGCCCTTGCCACCCGGCGACTCGACGGGGTTGCCGGTCGCGTCGGTCCAGCCCATGTGATACGACGCCAACCGGCGGATCTCCGGGGCCAAGCGCTCGACGGCTGCCGTCATGGCCGGGCCGATGACCCGCCGGGAACGGGCCAGTACCTCGGGGACGCCAATGGTCGGGGTCACGCCACCTCCTCGGTGTGGGGGTACTCGAACTTGCTCTCCGGGGTGAGGCAGGCGGCCGCGGCCGCCCGGCCGCTGCGCACTGCCCCTTCCATGGTCGCCGGCCAACCCGTGTCGGTCCAGGCCCCGGCCACCGCCAGGCCGGGCCAGGCGGTCCGCGGTGCAGGCCGCAGCGCCGCCGTCCCGGGCCGGGCCCGGAAGGTGGCTTTGCGTTCTTTGGTCACCAGCGAGTCGAGCAGGCGGGCCCGGCCGGCCTCTGGCAGGAGCCGGGCCAGCTCTCCCGTGATCCACGGGACCAGATCGTCGGGCCGGCGGGCGACCAGGCCGTCGGCGGCGGAGACGGACACGGCTACGTACTGGGGCCCGGCCCGGTCGGGGCCCGCGCCGAGGCCGGACGACACGGTGCGGTCGAAAATCCACTGCACGGGCGAATGCAGCCCCGCCACCAGCGGCCAGCGCGTCACCGGCCGGTCGAATACCAGATGCACGTCGATGATGGCTGACGTGCCCAGATGGCCGAGCCGGTCTTGGTAGGCAACCGAACCGGGTGGCAAAACGCCGGGAGCGGCGTCGTGGGGAATGGCCGACACCACGGCGTCGGCGCCCACGATTCCGTCCGCGGTGCGCACCGCCCAACGCCCCCCGCGCCCCTGGCCGCTGGCCACTCCAATCGATCCGCTGCACCTGGACACCGAGGTGCACCTCGACGCCGGCGCTCGCCAGGGCCGCAGCCGCCCGCTCGCCATGCGCTTGCCCGAGCGGCACCCGGCTCCACCCGATGTCGGCGGCACTGGCGTCGGTGAGCAAACCGGTCTGGAACACTTTCGCTGCCATGGCCAGGGACGCCTCGGCTGCCGGCAGGTTGACGGTCGGTACCGTGATGAGGTCCCACAAGGCGGCGATGGCCCCTGTCGATTGACCGTGCCGGGTCAGCCAGCCGCCAAAGGTCTCCTGGTCAAGGGCCGGATCCCGCAGGTCGAGCGCCCGCAGCGACCACACCGCCCGGCCCAGGCTCAATCGCTCCCGTCGGTTCAGGTGCGGGTAGCGCAGCAGGGTTCCGGCGAGATGAAACGGGGCGGGTAGATCCGTGCGCCGGAGGCGCCCCCACTGCGGCGGGCGGCCCGGCGAAGCGGGCGGCGCCACGACTGGGATGTCGAGCCGCTCCGGGAGCTCGACGTCGGCCGCCGCCCCGATGCGACCGAGGAACGACAGGTACTGGTCGCAGCAGCGCAGGAAAACGTGCTGCCCGTTGTCGATCCACCGGCCTCGCATGACGGAAGGACCAGGTGAGACCACCGAGGCGGTTGCGGCGTTCGAGCAGCGTCACCCGGGCGCCGCGGTCGGCGCACTCGAGGGCAGCGCTCAGCCCGGCCAGGCCACCTCCCACCACGACGACATGCCGGCCGCCCGTCACGCCGTGCCCTTGATCAGGGCGCGCGCCGCCACCGCGGCCTTCTCGCTGCCCGACAACGACATCCGGCCCCGCAACACACCCGCCGGATCCCGCTGAATACGGACGAGGATCCGGCGGTAGATGCCAGCCATCGCAGCGGTGCAAGCCCGAGATCGCCAGTCGAGCATGGGCAGCAGCGTCATCCCGCGGTCGAACCATTCTTCGGCTCGCCCCGCCTCGAACGTGATGAGCGCCATCAGGGCGTCGGTCGGGCCGCGCCCGTCGGCGCCCACCCCGAAGCGGGCCCGGTCTTCGGCCGGCAGATACACCCGGCCCATGACGTCACGGTCCTCCACGATGTCACGGAGGATGTTGGTGATCTGCAACGCCACGCCCAGGGCGTCGGCGCGCGGCTCGGCCTCATCGGGGCGGTCGGAACCGTAGACACCCAAGCTCAAGCGGCCGATGCTGCCGGCCACCCTCCGGCAGTAGCCGACCAGGTCCTCGAAGCTGAGGTAGTCGGTGCCGTGCACATCCATCTCGCACCCGTCGATGAGGTCGTCGAAAGCCGCCAGCGGGATCGAGAAGCGCCGGCGCACGTCAGCCAGGGCGACCAGCACGGGATCCCCGCCCGCAAAAGGTGCGGTGGAGGCGAGGGCAGCCACGTCCTTACGGGCTAAGGCGAGGGCGGCCAGCTTGTCAGGACCAGACGCCACCCCGTCACCGATGTCGTCGATGCGCCGGGCGAGGGCGTAGATAGCACACATAGCCCGCCGCTTGGGACCAGGCAGAAGCTTGATTCCATAGGAGAAATTGCGGGCCTGGGTGGTCGTCAGCTTCTCGCAGTAGGCGTAGGCCTCCTGGACGTTCACGCCGCCTCCCGGTGGGGCTGCCAGCCCCGCAGGACGGCTCCCATATGGCGCGCCACCCGACTCGCCGCGGGCCGTGGTGCTCCCGCCAGCGGGTCGAAGCCTCGGCCGGCCACGGCATCGAGGGCAGCGGCCCCACCAGCCCAGAATCCGGCGACCGCCCAGCGGGGCCGGCCTTGCAGGGAACCCACGAGCGGCGCCCCGTCCTCCAGATAGCGGCGGGCCCGGGCCACTTCGAAGGCCAGCAGGGCTCGCAAGCCGGTTGACGCCGGGGGTGGGACGTCAAGTCGGGGCCGGAAACTCCGAACCGGGCCATGTCGTCGGCGGGCAGATAGATACGACCGGCCCCGGCGTCTTCGGCCACGTCCTGCCAGTGCTCGGCCAACTGCAATCCGGTGCAGACGGCGTCGGACCAGCGCTGCCGCTCGGGGGTGGACACCTCGAAGGCGGCCAGCACCAACCGTCCGACCGGGTTGGCGGACAACCGGCAGTAGGCGACGAGGTCGTCGAAGGTGGCGTAGCGCCGGATCACCTGATCCTGCCGGTTGGCCGAGATGAGGTCCGTGAGCGGCGTCGGATCGGCGTCGACCGCCCGTACGGCCGCGGCCGCCCGGGCGACCAGCGGGTGCAGGCCGGGCCGCTCGGGGTCCGCGAGCGCCAGGCGAGTCTCGGATTCCGCCCAGTCGAGCGCCGCCACCCGGTCACCGCCATAGGCGTCGCCGAGCTGATCGACGAGCCGGGCGAAGCCGTAGAAGGCCATCAGCTGCGCTCGGGCCCGGCTGGGCAGGAGGCGCGATGCCACGCGGAAGTTCTCGGTCCGGGCGCGCCCCATGATTTCGTCCTCACCCGGGATATCGGCGGGCGCGACACAGCCGGGTCCGGTCGGACCGAGGGCGGCTCGAGAGCCGGGACGGGTGTAAGAGCCTGACCGCGTGGTCACCACTTGTACGCGCTCGGAGGGCGCCTGTCAAGGATCCCGCGCTGTGAGACTCAGGTGGGGGATGCTGCGGCGGCGCCCGGCTCGTAGTCGGGAGGCCAGTCGGGCCCGACCGCCCAGGCCAGGACGGTGGCGAACGCCGATTCGATAACCGGTAGGCCGGCCTGGATGGCCGCCTCGGTGTCGGCTTCACGACCCGTGAAGGGCCGACCGCCGGCCTCGGCGAGCGTGCGCAACACCCGGCGAGCCAGGTCCGCGCTGGGATCGTGTCCTTTGGCGGCGCGGGCACCCAGCTCCAGCAGCATGGGCAGCACATCGGCCACCAGGTGCCCGAAGACCATGGCCGCCTTCTCGGGGTCGTCGGTCAGACCGGTCGGGCCGCCGAGGGCGGCCACGGCGGCTGCGAAGCGAGACTCGGTATCCGCCAGGAGGGTCTCGATGGCCGCCGTGAGCAGGTCTTCCTTGGACGCGAAGTGGCGATAGACCGTGCCCTTGCCCATCTGGGCGGCTTCCGCGATGTCGCTGATGGTCACCTCGCTGTAGCTACGAGTCTGGAAGGCGTCGATGGCAGCCGCCACGACCCGGGCCCGGCACTCGGGCGGGTCCGCCGCAGCCTGAGCCCGAATCTGCAGCAGGGCGTCGAGATGACGGTCGTCGTAGCCAAACCGGTTGGCGGTCTCCCGGATGGGGGGCGGGATCATTCCGGCCCGGCGATAGTGGTGGATGGTGCTGGCGGGCACCCCGCTCCGCGCCACCAACTCCGACAACGAGAAGCGTCGTTCCGCTCGCGCCTCTGCCACGCCGCCCCCTCAGCCCGCCCGGCCGGCAGACAGCCGCTCACGCCCGGCGGCAGCGGTCTGGCGGTCCCTCACAACCACGCCTCCAGTGTGCCTGGTTTTTGGCGACAGTCCAGACACGTTGCCGGAATGGTTCCCTCGTGGCCCTGCAGGAAGTCTTCACAGCCTTGGGCCCCTACCATTGGGCTGTGCCTGATTCCCAACGTTTGTACTTTCGCCAGCTGCTCTCTGGCCGCGACTTCGCCGTCGCCGACCAGCTGGCCACCCAAATGGTCAATTTTCCTACCTGATCGGAGATCGGGAGCGGGGCGCGGCCCTCCTGGTCGACCCCGCCTACGGCGTCGGGGACCTGCTGGATGTGGCCGCGGGTGACGGGATCTCCGTGGTGGGCGCCCTGGTCACCCACCACCATGCCGATCACGTCGGCGGGGCCATGATGGGATACCGGATCGAGGGCCTGGCGGAGCTCCTGACGCGGCAGTCGGTGCCCGTCCATGCGCACAAGGCGGAGGCGGCTCTAGTCGCCAAGGTCACCGGGCTCCAGCCGGATGAGGTGATCGCCCACGACAGCGGGGACCGGGTCACCGTCGGGGCGGTGGAGGTCGAGCTCCTCCACACGCCGGGCCATACGCCCGGCAGCCAATGCTTCCTGGTGGACGGCATGCTCGTCGCGGGTGACACCCTGTTCCTGGAAGGCTGCGGCCGCACCGATCTGCCGGGAAGCGATCCCGAGGCCATGTACGAGAGCCTGCAGCGTTTGGCGGGCCTCCCTGACGACACGGTCGTCTACCCCGGCCACCGCTATTCGGTGCCCTCGACGGCCACCCTGGCGGCGGTCAAAGAGATCAACATGGTGTTCAAGCCGCCCACCAAGCAGGCCTGGCTGACGATGTTCGGCAGCTGAGTCGCCCGCTTGCGGCCGCGGAGGGCGCCAGCGGACGTCAGTCGACCAGGCCCAGGTCGCGGAGCCGGCCCCGCATGCCCGCTTCGTCCCTTTCGAACACCCGCCCCAACGCCGAGACGTCCTCGCGTCGGATGGTGATCACCTTGCCGTTGAAGTCCCCTCGCTGGATCTGAATCATGGTCACGTAGCGGTGCAACACGTCTTTCTCGGGCGTGTCGAGGGCGGCTAACCGGAGAAGATCGATGGTTACCGGTTCCTGGGCCGCCGCGGGGTGCTGACCGTTGCTCGAGGGGCGGCTGTCGAGGTCCGGTCCGGGCGACGCCGGCCGCGGCAGCAGCTGGTCGACAGGCACCCCGTACAGCTGGGCCAGTCGTTGCAGGCGGAGCACGGAAATGATCCGCTCGCCCCGCTCATAAGCACCGAGCACAGAGGCCTTGAACTCGCGGCTAGACGCCTCCTCGACCGCCAGCAGCGAGAGGCTCTGCTGGCGGCGGAGGTTCCGCAACCGGTCACCTACGGCACGGGCGTAGGACAGCGGGATTTCGTCTGACACGGTGGCACCTCCCGTTACTCAATCGTAGCTGTGAGAAGCGATACCCGCTCAGCAGGGTTGTACTTCCGGGCAACTTCAGCCAGAACGATCGGATCCGTTGGCCGACTGCAGTGCGAGCAGCCTATGACCGGAGAGGCGAACGGCATGCCCGGCCCGAAAGCGTGCTGCCGAATGCCTGCTATCAGAGTGGAAACCGTTGGCGCTGTCCAGGACCACATCCCATAACGCCGTCCAGCGCGCCGCCGGAAGAAGAAAATCAATTTCCTGGTCCCAGGCGTTGAACAGCAAGTAGAACGAGTTGTCGACCAGCGGCCGTCCGTGGACGTCGGGGTCGGGTAGCGCGGCCCCGTTGAGGAACACGGCAAGGGACTTGGCGTAGCCGACCTCCCAGTCGGCGTCGGTCATCTCCACCCCATCGGGCCGGAACCAGGCGATATCGGGAAGATGGTCGATTTCCGGTCCCGGCCCATCCGGCCTGGCCGGCGCAACGGCCGTCCCTGGAAGAAGCGGCGCCGGCGGAACACCGGATGCGCCTGCCGCAGGGCGATGAGGCGCCGCGTCCACGCCAGCAACTCCTCGTCGACCGCGTCCCAGTCGTACCAGGACACCGGGGCATCCTGGCAGTAGGCGTTGTTGTTGCCGGCCTGGCTGCGACCCAGCTCGTCCCCGCCGAGCAACATGGGCACGCCCTGGCTCAGGAAGAGGGTGGCCAGGAAGTTGCGGACCTGCTGCCGGCGCAATGCCAGAATCTCGGCGTCGCTGGTCGGGCCCTCGACCCCGCAGTTCCACGAGCGGTTGTCATCGGTGCCGTCCCGGCCCTCCTCACCGTTCGCCTCATTGTGCTTGTCGTTGTAGGACACCAGATCGGCCAACGTGAACCCGTCGTGGCAGGTGACGAAGTTGATGCTGGCGAAGGGGCGGCGCCCAGTGGCCTCATACAGATCGGAGCTGCCGGTGAGGCGCTCGGCCAGGTCGCCGAGGGGCGCGCCACTCTGGCGCCAGTAATCGCGCACGGTGTCGCGGAACTTGCCATTCCACTCCGACCACAACGGCGGGAAGTTTCCCACCTGGTATCCGCCGTCCCCGACATCCCAGGGTTCGGCGATGAGCTTGACCTGGCTGATAACCGGGTCCTGCTGGATGATGTCAAAAAAGGCGGCGAGACGGTCGACCTCGTGAAACTGTCGGGCCAGACTGGCCGCCAGGTCGAAACGGAACCCGTCGACATGCATTTCCAGCACCCAGTAGCGCAGAGAGTCCATCATCAGCTGCAGGACATGGGGGCTGCGAACGTTGAGCGAGTTACCCGTCCCAGTGGAATCGCTGTAAAAGCGGGGCTGCCCGTCGACCAGTCGGTAGTAGCTGGGATTGTCGATGCCTCGATAAGCCAACGTGGGACCGAGATGGTTGCCTTCGGCGGTGTGGTTATATACGACGTCGAGGATCACCTCGATGTGGGCGGCGTGCAGCGCTCTGACCATGGCCTTGAACTCGTTGACGGCGCGATGGCCACCCCGCGACGCGTATCCGGCATATGGGGCCAGGTAGGCGATGGAGTTGTACCCCCAATAGTTTCGCAGTCCCAGCTTCACCAGGCGGTCGTCGTGCACGAAGTGGTGGACTGGCATCAGCTCCACCGCGGTGATCCCGAGTCTGCCGAAGTGCTCCAGGATGGCGGGGTGAGCCACCGCCGCGTAGGTGCCTCGCTGGTGCTCGGGGATGGCGGGATGCTGCCAGGTCAAGCCCTTCACGTGGGTTTCGTAGATGATGGTGTCGGCCCAGAGGGTGCGGGGCGGGCGGTCCGCGCCCCAATCGAACGCCGGATCAACGACGATCGCCTTCGGCATGGCCGCGGCCGAATCAGTGCTGTCCATGTGCAGGTCGTCCGCACTGCGGTCGTAGGCGTAGACCGACTGTCCCCACTTCACCTCACCGTCGACGGCCTTGGCATAGGGGTCAAGCAGTAGCTTCGCCGGGTTGCAGCGCAGCCCGGCCTCGGGCTTGTACGGTCCATGAACCCGGTAGCCGTAGCGTTGCCCTGGTTCCACCTCCTCGAAGTGGCCGTGCCAGCAGTAGGCGTCGACCTCGGTGAGGGGGTACCGAGCCTCCGTCGCCGTGCTCGTCGAAGAGGCACAGCTCTACTGCTTCCGCGGCGTTGGAGAACAACGAGAAGTTGGTGCCGAGCCCGTCGAAGGTGGCACCGAGAGGAAAGGGGTCGCCGAGGCGAGACCGCGAGGGACATAGGTGAACAACCTAGCGGTGGACTTAGCCCCACCAGAAGGCGGCCGCCACGATGCAGTAGAGGGCGACCAGGGCAACGCCTTCGACCCAGTTGTACTCGCCGTCGTAGATGATCAGGGCCACGACGACCGCGGACACGCCGAGCGCCGCCACCAGAAGGGGCGGAAAGACCAGGTTGAGCTGCGTTGGTCCGATGAAACGGCTGAGGAGCACCAGGGCCGGCGTCAGCAGCAACGCCACCTGCAACGGGCTGTTGAGGGTGGTGCTGATGGCGAACTCCGGCTTGGCTTTGAGGGCGAAGCGAATGCCCACCACGTGCTCGACCGCGTTGGAGGCGATGGCGACCACGACCAGACCAGTGAACGTCTGTGACAGCCCTAGGGTCTTGATGGCCGGCTGCAGAGCAGAAACAAACCAGTCCGACGCGAAGGCCGCACCCAGGCTGGCGACGGCGAGCAGGCCAACTGACAGCCGGAGCGGCCAGGATGCGGCGTGGTCTTCGGGTCCGGCTTCAGCCGGCTCGGTATCGACGGCCGCGGGCCCGATGGCGGAGAGTAGAACGAAACGCTCGCCCCATAGACAACCAGAAGAGCGATGGCACAGGCATCCGAGAGGGCTGAGACGTGATCAGCAGCGGGGGTGTGTAGGTGGTCGGCCAGAGTCGGGACGAGCAAGGCCGCCACCACCAGGACGAGCAGCGAGGCGTGCAGCCGAGGCTCCTCCGGGTCGAAGCGCTGGGTGCCGTGGCGGAGACCGCCGGCGATGAAGGCGCAGCCCAGGACCAGGACGGCGTTGGCCAGCACCGAGCCGATCAGTGCAGCCTGGACCAGGTTGGTCAGGCCGTCCTGGAGGGCGAAGATGCTCACGAACAACTCGGGGAGGTTCCCGAGGGTCGATTGCAACAGTCCCGTGGCGCTGGGGCCGATGCGCTCCCCGACCTGTTCGATGGCCTGGCCGATCACAGCCGCCAGTGCCGCCAGGGCCAGGCCCGCCAAGGCGAAGCGAACAACTGCATCGGCGTGTAGCGCCGTCACCAGGCCGGCGCAGATCGTCAACACGACCGCTGCAACTAGCGTGACCCGGTCGGATGTCTTCAGCGGTCGCAGCGCGGCAGGGGCGGTCATCGGCGCTTGACGACCGTAGCCGCCCCAGCAGCGCCCGGCGCCCCGACGACTAGCATGGTGACCTGGCATGCCGGGCGGCGTGGCCGAGTGGTTTAGGCAAGGGCCTGCAAAGCCCTGTACAGCGGTTCGATTCCGCTCGCCGCCTCAGTAGCTCCTGACAGGTATAATGCCTGGTCAGGGGCCATTTTTGGTTTTACCGGTAGCGACCGGTGGACAGACCGAAATGACCCTTGGAAACCCCTGGTTTTGCTCCCAGCTGTTCCCCGTCTCGCTCCCAAGGGAGGTCTAAAGAGTGGGGTTCATCGAGAAGCGGGGCACGGCGCTACCGGGCCAAGTACCGCGACCCGCTCGGTCGACAGCGGTGCAAGACCTTCACCTCGCAAGGCCGACGCCGAGCGGTTCGTCCGGGAGATGGAGGTCGACATCGAGCGCGGGGCCTGGCTCGACCCACGATCAGCGCCGAGATGCCTCTAGCCAAATGGGCGGCGGAGTTCCTGGCCCTCGCCCGCCGGCTGTCGCCGACGACATTGCAGACCTACCGGCGCGACCTGGACAAGTACGTGCTGCCCCGCTTCGGCTCATACCGCATCGGAAGGCTGCCGGCCGACGAGATCGAGAACTGGCTCAACGACGAGGTGGCCGCCGGCATCGCCCCCAGCTCGGTCCATCGCCACTACCGGACACTGCGGCGGATGCTCCAGGTGGCGGTAGAGAAGCAGAAGATCCCGGCCAACCCGTGCGACCGGGTCCAGCCGCCCCGTGTCCCGAAGCGGGACATGGCCTTCCTGTCCTGGGATGCAAGCGGTCGCCCTGGCCGAGGCCCACCCGGAGCGCTACCGGGCGCTGATCTACCTGGCCGTGGACTCCGGGATGCGCTGGAGCGAGCTGGTCGGACTGCGCCGAGCGCGTCTCGATCTGCGGACCCGCAAGGTGCGGGTGACCGAGCAGCTCATCCGCCTGGAGGCAGGGGAGTGGATACGGAAGGAGCCCAAGACGGACGCCTCGGTCCGCTCCATCACCATCTCGCCGTTCACCGCATACGTGCTCGCCGACCATCTCGACCGCTTCGCCTTGCCGGGTCTCGACGGGCTTGTGTTCCCCAACCGGGCCGGCACACCCGCTCGATCTCGTCAAGCTTCTGGAACAACGTCTTCTCGCCGGCCATGGCGAAAGCCGGACGTGCGCTGCCGATTTCACGATCTGAGACATACGAGCGTTGCTCTGGCCATCGCCGAGGGCGCCCACCCCAAAGCCATCCAGACCCGGATGGGCCACTCCTCGATCAACGTCACCCTCGACCGCTATGGGCACCTCTTCCCCGAGCTTGACGAGGCTCTGGCTCAATCGTTCGGCGAGCGCCTGGAGGCCGCGCTCGCCGGCCGGGGGAAAGGCAATGTGGTCCACGCCAGCTTCTGAAGGGAGGGCGCAGAACGTTCCGCTTTCCCGAGCTGCGCTGTCCGAGGGCGATCTTCTAGTCCAGCCGATTCATGGGGGAGCCGCGGAGGTGTCCCACCGCTGTTGGGCATCGACCTTTCGCTTAGCAAGGCGCCAACTTCTAATTCGGGACCCAGTGGGCGATGCGTTCAACAGCGTTTTTGCAGATTATTTTCGACCGCAACCGGATAGTTTTGGTCTCTAACGTGGGCGTTGCTCGAGCTGGCTGGCGTCCCTCCCTGAATCCGCGGGGTAGCGGTTGGGGCACACGGCGGGACGAGGTCGCTTCTATGCCGTCCCCGAGGTGACCGATGGGCGGTATCGCCGAGTCGAGAATACCGCCTCACAAGTGACTCACTAGGAACGCTTCCGACCCGTGCTTGGAGATCATTATTCAGCCGAAACCCATACCCCCTTGGTGCCGCAAACTCCGAGCCCGATGGGGACTGATATTGACGGACTCAGGACACCGATCATGGGGCATCTCGTTGGTTCTACCGCCTTGAAAGGGTGAATGAGCAGGGGCGCCTACCAGGCTTTTAAGTGCAAAGGTACAGCTCAGAGGCCGTTTTTGTTGACCGTCATTTACCGCAAAACATCGATCGTGACCATTCGTTAGGTCACGCTCGGGTCACGGCGAGATCGTTTGCTGCCACCTTTCTCGCCCGCGGTTGCAGAAGCGAGCGCCTGGCGGGCCAAGGCTACGTTGCGCCCGCCGGCATTGACGCTTCCCGGCGTCAACTGGCCGCGTCGGCTGCAGGCAGTACGGCCGAGAGCGTCACGGCTCGCCCCCGCTGCCTCAGCGTCCCGGACGCTGAAATGGCGGATATCACCGAACAGTCACGGCACATAATGGCTGTATAATTAGCGGTGCCTCCTGGTCTGGGGGTGGTGGTCACGTAGCGTGACCTGGGGAGGGACCCTGACGGTGAGGGATAAGTGCCGAGCGTTTGGGCTCGTTGACCTGATTGTCGTTGGGGTCCGTTCTCCCGAGCAGACCCGGTTGAGGAAATTGGTGGGGCCTGTCGAGACCCAGGGTCGGGGCCTGTCGTACCGTATGACTCACATGCCTGGGTGGGCTGCTGGCCTTGACCTTTGGGATGTCGGGGTGGTGTCGGGATGACGGCCGTCACGGGTCTGAGCGCGCTCGAGGGCTCTCCCAGTGGAAGAAGCCAACCAAGGCGTGGTCGGGCCGTTCGAGCTTGGCAGGCAGGCGGTCCGGTCCCGCCGTGGTCGAAGGGAGAGCCCTCGATGACAGTAGTTGACCCTAGCGCCGTGTCGATTGGTCTGGACGCGGCCATCGTGGCCGCCCATCAGGTGGCCATTCGCGGGCCAGGTGTCCGGGAGGATTTCAAGGTGGCAGCGACGCTGGCCGGTCTGGCTCGCCTGTCGGAGCGGTTATCGGCGTTCGCGGGTTCGACGGTGGTGGTCGAGCCGACAGGGGGTACATGGCTGGCGTTGGGTCACGCGGTGGAGAGCTTCGGCTGCCATTTCGCGTTTGTGAAGAACACCGACTCCGCTCGGCTGCGTAAGGCCATCGCGGGCGCGAACAAGACCGATGTGATCGACGCCGAGATACTCGCACAATGCCAGGCGTCAACGGCTCAGCTGTTCAAGTGACACCGTTCGATAATTTGCTACCTTAGCATGTCCGCACCTTGGGTGTCGATTACCCAGATAGTCATTGCTCTAACCATTGGGGAGGAGTCCGAGGATGAGAATCGGTCCATGGAGGTTCGCGGTGCTCGCAGGTGCGGTGGTGTTAGCGATCTCCGCTTGTAGCAGCAGTTCGAAGTCGACCAGTACGCCAACCACGGCGGCACCAACCACGGGCTCGGCTGGGTCGGCTGGGTCGGCTACGTCTTCGACGTCGGCGTCGTCTGAGGTGCATGGCACCCCGTACAAGCTGGTGTGGCTCCAAACGCTCCAGTCCGAAAGCTCCAAGTACATGGCGGCAATCGAGGACGGGGTGAACGCCCGCGGCGGGATAGCCGGGCACCCGTTGCAGATTGTGGACTGCATCGACAACGGCGACGCGAATCAAGCCACCCGGTGCGGCCAAGAGGCCGTGGCGGATCCAAGAGTGCTGGCGATCATTGGGAACGGCTCGACGTGTAGCTCGCAGCTGCTGCCCATTCTGACGAGAGCCCAGATGGCCTCGATCGCTGATACCTATTTCTGTCCGGAGGACTTCAAGTCCCCCCAGGTCTTCCCTTTCACCGGGGGCACCCTCACTGCCGCGGATGATTCGGCAATCGGAATCAAGTATTTCAAGGATCCGAACGTTATATTTGTCACGGTAGATGCACCCGGAGCCCTCGAGTATGCGGGCCTGGTGCAGACCGCCATAAAGCCGTTCGGCGGCAAGGTCGTTGCCAAAGTGCTCATCCCGCTGGGTAACGGAGACCTGGCACCGTATGCTGCCCAGATCGCCTCGAACAAGGGTGTGCTGACGGAGGGCGACGACCTGGCGACCGGTATCCGGCTGAACCAGGCACTCCAAAGCATCGCTTATGACCGGCCAACTATCTACAACCCGACGGTGTGGTCGTTGGCCCGGATCAAGTCGAACATCGGGAATCCAAATAACGCCTACCTGGCGGAATACTTTGATGTCAACTCACCCGGGTGGAAGATGTTCGAGTCGGACATGGCAACGTACGAGCATGGGTCGACCTACGAAGCCGGTGACCTGCTGAACGCCTGGGCCGGGCGCCAACGTCGTGGCCGAGATAGCCAAGTCGCTTCCTAATCTGACGGCCAAAGCAGTTTTCTCCTACATGTCTTCGGTGAAGAGCCTGAACACGTTCGGACTCACGCCGCCGCTCAACTTCACGGTCCCCCAAATGGCGTACGGAGGTCAGATTCCCCGGGCCGTCTGGCCTGACCTTGCGCTGTATCATTATGTCAACGGCTCCCTCGTCCAGGTGACACCATTCGAGGACCTCCTGCCTCAAGGTTCCTGAACGGCGGCTGAAAAGGCCGTTGATGGTGTTGCGCACCGCGGATCGACCTGCCAGGATGAATCGGGTACGCAGAGGCAGATAGGGACACCGAACTCTCTAGCGTCAGGGAGGACATTGTGAAGTTTGGCCAGTTCTTCTTGCTCGAGCAGTTCGCCGGGCGGAGCGAGTCGGAGGCGTATCAAGACTCCCTCGAGCAGATCCAGGTCGCTGATGAGCTCGGTTACCATGCGGCCTGGTTGGCGGAGCACCGCTTCTCCCCGTATGGCATCATGCCGGACACGTTGCTGTTCGGTGCCGCGGTCGCCGCGACGACCCAACGGATTCGTATCGGGACCGCGGTGGTGGTGTTGCCGTTTCATCACCCGATCCTGATCGCCGAGCAGACCGCCATGCTCGACGTGTTGAGTAACGGTCGGTTCGACTTTGGCGCTGGTCGCGGTTATCAAGCCCAGGAGTACCGGTCGTTTAACATCGATATGGATGAGTCGCGGGAGCGTTTTGAGGAGACCCTGACGATTATCAAGGGCCTCTGGGCGACCGATAACTATTCCTACCAGGGAAAATATTTCACGGTCAATGACGCCACTCTCAAACCAAAGCCGGTCCAGCGACCGCAACCGCCCATCTATATGGCTGTGATGCGGACCCCCTCGTCCTTCCAGTACGCACTGGATCATGATTACAACATCCTGATGGGCAACCCCTATGCTTCCGACCCCGGGTGTCGTGGAGGCGCTGGCGACGTACAACGAGTTAAAGACGGAGCGGGGCGGGGGCAAAACGGTGGACGTCTGGGCCCTGGCCAAGTGTTTCGTCCACGAAGATGATGAAATGGCGGTCAAGATTCCCGAAGCCAGCTGGGAGTCAAGCGTAAAAGACCTTGTGAAGTACGGGACTCCTCGTCGCGCCGATGGCACGATCTCAAAGGAATATTCGTCGCACCGCGATTTCGGAGAGGAGTTCGCGGAGTTCGCCAAGCTTCCCAAGGTTGATCCCCGGGACAGTCCTTCCATCATCGTGGGCGATCCGAAGCGCTGCCGGGACCAGGTGGCTAAGTATCAGGCTGCGGGCGTACCGAATCTGATCCTGTGGTTCAACAATGGCGGCGGCATCCCACAAGCGGAAGTACTCAAGTCGATGGAGCTCTTCGCCAAGGAGATCATGCCTGAATTCGCCGACTGAGCTCGCTGGCGCTGACTATCCGCACCCGGAAGCGCCTGAACGCGTTAGGTCCCTGGCTCTCCTTTCGTGGGCCGTCGGCGGCAACACACAGAAGGGGGCGTTAGTGATCCTCCTGGTGGTCGACTCCAGAATTTTGGCGCCCCCACCGTCGTTTGGCCGGCCTATCTCCAAACGAACGCAGGAAAGGTCCCGAATGAGTACATCGCGGAAGATTTCAACCTATCCTCTTCCGGGTACAAGCTGTTTCTGTCCGACATGAAGAAGTTAGTGGTGGGAGCACCTCCACGGCGACCGATCTCCTCAGCCTGGCTGAGAGCTAACGTCGTCGCCGCAGTCGCAAAGAGCCTGCCGACGGTCTCCGCCCCAGCCCTGTTCCATTAGTTGTCGACAGCCAAGTCGCTGAATAGGTTCGGCATGACGCATCCCTTAAACTTTACTGTGCCCAGCACAGCCTTGAATGGCGTGGACACCAGAGCGGCTAACGCAGATGTCGCGGAGTACAAGTATGTGAACGGCACCAGTTCCGTGACGGAGATCACCCCGCTCGAGGATATGCTTCTTTAGGGGGGAGCTCGGCTTCGCCGCGAAGATCCGTGCAGACGGTGCGCGGACTAAGACAGCGCTGATGTGGCTCATTTCCTGCGCAAGATCAGCCCTTTTAATTAGATCGCAGGTCGACGTGACACTAGCCGAGAAGTACGGGCGTTGGGCTCTTGTTGTTGGCGGCTCGAGCGGCCTCGGTGCGAGCATGGCAGTCGAAGCAGCCAAGGGGGAAATGAACGTGGCGTTGGTGGCACGACGCAGAGATCTCTTCCAGGAACCCATCGTTACTCCGGTCGAGCTACGGTATCGAAGCGCGAATTGCTCCCGCAGATGTGGCAGACCCTGATCAAGCCGTCAAGTCGATCGGGGAACTGATCGAAGGAAAGTCAATCGGTCTACTCGCCTATAATGCTGCTGTCCAGTCGATCGCGCCGTTTCTTGATGTCCCGTGGGCACGACACGAGCAGGAAGTGCTCGGCAACTGCAAGACGCCTATGCGTTTGTACCATCTACTCTGTCCTACGATGGTTGAGCAGGGCCGCGGTGCCATCATTCTCATTTCGTCGCGTAGCGCAAGCCAGGGGTCAATTCTCATTGTAGGCTACGGCGCTAGAAACGGCGTTCAATTGGATCCTGGCGGAAGGGCTCTGGGCTGAGCTGCAACCAAAGGGTAGAGATGTTGCGGGTGTCTTACCGGGCGCGACGGCACCCCACGCTTCCTGGCACGTCGAACGGGCGTCGGTCCAACTGCAGATGAATCGACCGAGACTGACGACCTGATAGCGACGTCGCAGAGCCGGCTTCGCAACCCAATCCCGCCCCAGGATGCCGCCAAATACATCGTCTCGCAACTGCCGCATGGCCCAACCATATTCAGCGATCCGATCGACGAGAGCGTCGCTTACAAGCGATTGGCCATGTCACGTGCCGGGGCAGTCTCCATGATGGTACGGAACATGAAACAGTTGTGTCACAGTCGTACACTGAATGACTGTCATCTCGATCAATGACTCCCCGCTCCACTCCCTTAAACAGGGCAACCGTCATTGGGCCTCCATGCTCGAGGTAGGCGACAATCGTCTCGCCCGCATGTACCGCCAGCGGGAGCCGCTCGGTGCAACGCCCCGTTGCCGGACACGTCGATCTCGAGGACACGCCAGTCGATGTCATCCAAACTCTGCCCGACCTGCGCCGCCCGAAGGCCGAGCCGGACCAGCATCAGCACGATCGGGGTGATCACGACGAGCGACGTTGCCCGTCTCATCGCTTCGGCCAACACCAAGGTCCGCCAGGGAGGAGGTTATTCTGAGGCAACCATCTGCGAATGGAATAACTGCGATCCCGATTCGCGTACGACGTATCGGCGGAGTTCCGATGTTCTGTGCGCGCTCTGACGCGTCCAACGTCCAACCCGCCCACCCCCACAGCCCCGTTGAGCGCAGATGTCCCGAGTTCCGTAGAATTTCGGTGACGGTCCTCTGGCTGTTCAGGCCACGACTTGATCGTAATCGGTGGGTGTGACGGTCACCTTGCCGACCTTGGCGTTGAGGCCCGGCGTAGGGCGGGCAGGTGTAGGAACCCGTTGACCTTGCGGAACTGTTTGGTGGCTTCGAGCGTCCCGCCGCGCACCAGCGCAAGGCCATCTGGTTGTCGCGCCAGCGTTTGACGTTCTGCTGTGATCACGGCAGATCTCGATCAGCGACTCGATCGGGTTCGTCGAGCGCAGCGTCCTGGCCAGGGTGGGCGGCACGCCGAGGTGCATGACGGTGAGGATCTCTTGGAGTCCCTCGCGCAGCGACCCGGCGGCGCCGGGATGGGCCTTGATGAGGCTGACGGGGCAGGTCCTCCAGCGCGGCCTGGGCGGACAAGGCCGAGTCGAGCCGGTAGGCGGCGTGCATCTTCGACGCCACGGTGTCAGCCAGGCCTTTGAGCAGTTTCGCCTTAACGTTTCTGACTTTGTGCGGCTGGCAGCGAGCGATGATCGCTGCGCCGCCTTCGACACACCTGACTGGATCCCCGCCTGGGACAGCGCCCTTCGCCTTAGCCTGCGATGTCTGCGCTGGTTCCGCCACGCTGGGGGCGTGATCTGTCCAGCCGAGAAACTGCACTCAAGGTGCACACTCAGCAGTCAGTCCAACTGCAGGAACTCGGCGGTTGGACAGGACAGGATCGCATTTCGCCCCTGCCGGTGCCCTGCGAATGCATTTCCCTTCGCCATCGTAGTGGTCACCGGCCATGATCATCCCACCATCGATTACAGAGTAAAAATGCTGGTAGGAGCGCCTTTCGCGAGGGGCTCCTGTCGTGTCATGACACACCCATGACACACCAGGACGGCAGAGCATCCGTCATGAGGGGCTGACAACAGTGTCATTCGGTCACGCTGCGTGAGCACCGCGCCCCTTGAGGGATCCCTGGCTTTCCAAGCTCCTGTCGCAGGAGTTCCGACGAGCATCGGCGTCCAGGCGACGCCGCCATTCATTCCCGCATCGCATGCGAGGTTCGCCCGAAGATTCGCGTAACGCTGAATTTCCGTTTTAACCTTGTGGTGGTGCCCCGAAGGACGTCATCGTGGGCGCCCGCAGCCGGCGTTATACGTAGGATCCGTGTCAAGAGAGTGTTCCTTCGGTCCGGTTGATGAGGTCGCTGAAGAGGGCTGCTCGGTCGGCTTGGTTGTGGTCACGGGCGTGGTCTCTTTGGCGGATTAGGACGGGAACGAACTCGGTTCCGGTCTGGAAGTAGGCGCAGGTCTCGCAGGCTGATTCCATGCGGCAGTCGAGTTCGACAGGTCGGGTGCACATGCCATTGCCGAGCATGCGGGCGTGGCTTTGGGTGCGCAGCTTGGTCATGGCCGCGGTCTCGAGTTCGGCCGGGAGGGGCGCCGGGGGCGGCGGCGGTGGCGTAGAGCTTGTCGATCTGTTCGCACACCGATGCGTATTCGTCGGCGACGACACGGTCGGAGATGC
>CAWICR010000016.1:0-185190 GCA_963834775.1 uncultured Acidimicrobiaceae bacterium | reverse complement strand
CTTCGAGGCTCATGCCGCGGTTGAAACTGGTACGCGGCGATGTTCGGGGTATGTCGAATGCCTTGAAGATGGAGGTGTTGATAGCGGGTATTCGACGTGGTTCGCGATCACCGGTGCCGGGATACTTCGGCGGCATAGTTGTTCCAGTCGCCTCCGGCGGTGGCCACCCAGCGGACGGCGGTGGCGGGTTGGAGGTGGAGGATCTCGGCGAGGACGGCAGCGGGTAGTTGGCCGGCGAGGTGCATGAGAGCGGCTCGGCGGGCGGGCATGGTGGGGATGCCGAGACGGCGTAGTCGTTGGCCGAGCCCGCTGGGGTGGAGGGGACGGCCGGGGTGCAGGCCGGGGATCAGCCAGCGGCTGTGGGCAGGTGAACCGACGCCGGCATGAGAACGGCCGTTGGTTGCCAACTGGACGAGCAGGCTTCCGAGGGGTTCGGGGATGATCGCTTGGCTGGCACCGAGTTTGAGGTACACACCGTCGTGGGCGGTGATTACTTGGTCGACGCTCAGAGCGACGATGCGGGTGAGTTGCTGGGCGTAGAGCAGGACCAGGCAGCCGGCCACCCGGTCGGTGAGCGCGAGGCGATCGTCGTGCAGGAGACGATCGACGATGTCCCATCGGGTATCGGGGTTCATCGTCGTCCCGGGGTGAGGACGTCGCCCGGTCAGGACGACGGGAGGGAGATGTTTGTGCCTGATGGCCCAGTCCAGGAAATCGTTGAGCTCGTGCGCCGAAGGGCCACCTTCGACCGTCCAGGTGTCGATGTCGGCCTGGCCGACGTGTCCGAGTTGCATCCCGCGCCGGTTGAGCCAGGCCAGGAAGGCCATGGCGGCCAGCAGGTTCGTCTTGGCGTAGCGGGTAGCGGTGCGCGGCCGGGGTTTGCGGGCGGCTCGAGCCCTGGCTCGGCGCAGCACCCGCCAGGTGGCGTAGGAACGTAGGAGTCGACGCTGGGAGGGATCGGCGACACGACCGAGTTCGCTGGTCACCCAGGCTTCTAGGGCTATCAGGGCTTCGTCGCGGGCGGGCAGCAGATCGTGGGCCACCAGCAACTGGCGCAGGAACCCCGCCGCTCGGGGATGGGGGTGCGCGTCGAGAGCTTCGTGGGTGAGTGCCAGGGCGCCCGAGGCGACCTCGGAGAGGATGCTGGCTGCGACCGCGGAGCGCAACCAGTTGAGGGCGGAGTAGGGCTGGCGGGCGGCCACGATGGCGTCGTGGACGGCGACGAGTTCGGGGCGTGGCCCGGCCAGTAGGCGGGCGGCGCGCGTCGGCTAGGACGCAGTTCACGCAGCGCCCGTGGTGGTAGGGGCGGTCCTCGATCCCGCACGTCGAGCATCGAGCCAGTGGCGCCACCCCGGCGCAGTCGGCGCACAGGCGGGCGTCGACGCCGGGCGGGAACATCAAGCGACGTTGGTTTCCGCATGCCTGGCAGGCTCCCCGCCGCGACAGAGCGGCCCGATAACACGGCTCGCACACTGGTCCTTCGGGCCAACGGGCACACGGCGGGCGTTGCTGGCCGCAGTGGGAGCACGCGGCGGTGGCCCTAGGCGAGCAGGCATGGCAGATCGGCCGCCCGTCGGCCACGAAGAAGCACGGCCTGGTTCGCCCACAACGCCCGCAGGTGGCCGCCGGCGGACGGAAGCAGCTGTTGCAGATGTCGGGCTGGTCTCCGCTAGCTCGGCGGGCGATGATCGCCACCCGCCCGCACCGCCCGCACCGCCGGGCCGGGCGGGGGCGCGCAAGCGAAGCACAGAGCGCCGCCGTGGTCGTCGCGGGCGGTGACCACCCGTTTGCGGGAGCAGCTCGAGCAGGGTTCGGCCAGTTGATGGGCCCGGCAGCGCCCGCACAAGCCGACGGTCCCCACCCGAATCAAGTCCAGTTCGACCCGGCCGCAGTGCGCGCAGGCAGGGACAGCCAACGCCGATCCTCGGGCTCGTAGTTGGCCCACCAGCCGGCCCACCACTGGCGGGGCGCCTCCATGAAGCACCGGCGGGCCGTCGGCCAACGCCTTGGCCAGGTCCCGGGCCACCGCCACGCTGGTGATGGTCGCATCCACCGCCGAGGCAATCTCATCGGCAGGCAACTCCGGGCAGGCCACGGCCACCACCGCAACGATCATGTCCTTGCGGCACCGCGGGCACGCCCTCTGCCGGCCCCCACCCGCGGCGAGATCATGTCCCGCCGGGCAGTATCGGACAGCGGCCATCAGCGTTTCGTCACCGCCACCCTGGCCCGCCGGGGCCGCAACTCGCTCACCGACCCGGGCCCCCCGACGGCGGCCTTCTTAGCGGCGGCCTTGACCGGCGTGTCGCGCACCGGCTCGATCAACTCCGCCGGTGACACCTCCAAGATGTCGCACAGCGCGGCCAAAGTGGTGAGACTGAGCCGCTCGGGAACCCTGGCCACCAGCCGATACACCTGCTCCCGCGACAGCTTCACTCCCCGGCTGGCCAACAGCGGGACCAGATCCGAAGTGGCGAACATCCCTCTAGCGGCCATCAACTGGCGGAGATGCCACCGATACGAAACTCTCACTCTCATCGCGGTCCCTCCTTGATGTGATTACTGTCGTCGTCGGCGGCGAACGCCCGGGCCAGCGCGGCCCGCAGCATCCGGTTCTTGTGATCGGCGCCGACCGAGGTGTACACCGCGGTGGTCGACGCCCACGAATGCCCCACCTGGTGCTGCACGAACAGCGGATCCACACCCTCTTCGATGAGATGCGAGACGTAGGAGTGCCGTAGGCAGTGCACCGATAACTCGACCGGCAGACCGGCCGAAACCCGCCACGCCGCGAAACGCTCATCGATCCGCCGAGCCGAGATCCGCTCCCCCCGCTCCGACAGCCACAACGCCGGCCCCAAAGCCGGCGTGCCATATCGGGGACGGACCTCCTCGAGATATTGGCCCAACGCCTCGGTCGCCCACGGCATCACCGACGCCACCTGACGCCGCTTGGGCGGGCTGCCCCGCATGGCCTTGCCATAGCGAACCGAACACGTCCCCAAGTGGCCCAACTCCGGTGCCGCCGGATTGACGGTGAAATCCCCGACATCGAGCATGGCCGTCTCAGCTCGGCGCAGCCCCCACCCATAAATTACCTTGAACAGCGTGGCGTCCCGAAACGCCGCCAGCCAACCCTTCCGCCCCGAGCGGGCGATCGCCACCACCGCATCGTCAGCCACGTCGAACAGCCTCTGCAACTCGTCGCGGGTCAACGGACGCCGCTCGGGCCGACCCTCCGACACGCTGACATGAACCGCGCTGTTCCACTCATGGCAGATCTGGCTCGGGATCTCCCCGACCCGTTCCATACACGCCTGCGCCCAGCCGTAATGCGGATCGCACAAATAGTCCAAGAACAACGCCACCGAACCCTGATAGCCCCGGACCGTCGAATGCGCCCAGCCGCCCTGGGCCACCCAGGCGTCGAGCTGCTCCGCCCGCCACTGCCACGGCCACCCACCCACGTACTCGGCGAAGCGGCGCACCGTGCGCTCCCTCGCCCGGGTGATCGACGGCGACAGGCGCCGAGCCGAGTGCTGACGCCGCCAGCCCTCGATCATCGCCTCGAACAACGCCGCCTCCGGGTGCAGCGGGATCGCCTCTCCCGCCAGCACCAGCGCCGCCGATCCAGCCACTCTCCTGACCATCAGACACCGCACCTCCACACTGAGGCGCCTGACGCAACCCTGCGGCGGCCGACGCAACAAAAACAGATGTCACACCGTCGCATCCAGCTCAACGCAGGTGGTGGATACCCCCACCCACCAGGGAATCTACGACAAACTCAGCCGACAGCCACCAACGACGACAAACCCAAACCCCTTACAGGGCAACGATCACCAAGCAGGTCCAATGATGCACCAGCTGCAACATCGCTCACTTGGCACTGGGTGGCCAGGGTGTGGCGCAGCTGGTGAGGGTGGACTGGCCCCACCCCGGCCCGTTTGGCGACGCGTTCGACGTAGCGGTGGATGGTGCGCCGGTCGAAGGGTTGGCCGTCCTCTCGTTCGAGTAGATACCCGTTGCGTGACGGTCCCCGCCAGGCTTGGTAGTCGCTGATGAGCCCGACCAGCAGCGGGTGGAGGGGGACGTTGCGGTCGTTGTGCAGTTTCCCGATCGGGATGCGCAGCCACCAGGTGTCGCCGACCCTGTACATGGCGTCATCGCGTATGCCGCCGAGCTCGCCGGCTCTCATCCCGGTGCGGGCCAGCAGTTCGACCAGCAGCCGTCGGCGCCGGTCGGGGTCGACGGCCAGGGTGGCCATGAACTTGGCCGCGGTGGGGTCGTCCAGGAACTTGGGGAGAGGTTCGTCGGCTTTGGGGATGTCACCGGCGAAGATCGGCACCCGTCGTGGCCGTCCTGCCAGTCCCAGTCGATGATCCGCTCGAAGAAGGTGCGGACCATGCCCAGGTTGTGGCGGATAGTCGGTCTTGGAGATGGTTCCTTTCTGTCCCGGCCGGGCCGCGAGGGCGAGCTTGTAGCCCTCGATGTGGGATCGGGTGATCGATGCGACGCTCGAACAGTCCGGCTCGGTGACGATCAGATAGGCGGCCAGGTGACGCAACGCCAGCGAGGCCGCCCCCACGCTGGTGGCCCGCTGGGAGACCGAGATCTGATCCAGGTACGCCTCCATGGTGGCCGCCATCTGCGGCGCTCGAGCGGCGATCTGGTCCCAGCTGATCTCTGGCAGCACGGCCCGGCTCGGTGTTGGTTCCTTCGCAGCCTTGTTGGGTTTGGGTCGCCGGGGCTTCCGCGGCGGACGGAATATCGGCAGCTGCTCAGGGGCGTCGGGATAGCCGGCGTCGCGGATGTGCTCGAAGAACCGCCGCAGAACGTCCAGCTTGTGGTTGATGGTGGCGGCGGTCACGGGCCGCTTGCGGCGCGAACCCCACCGAGCCGACAGCCCCACACACCAGCTGCCCACATGGATGGCGGTGACATCGGCTGCCGAGGTGCAGAAACTGTCAGTGGCGATCACGTGCAGAGCGAACTGGCGCAGGCAGCTCTCTGCCGAGGCCACACTGCCCGCCGAGAGCCGGCCGGAGAGTTCCTCCAGATAGGCGGTCATGGTCTCGGCCAGCTTCGGTGCCCGGTGAGTGATCTCCGCCCAAGCCCAGGGCAGTTCGACCACTGGTGCAGCAGTGGCGGAAGCAGCCGCAGCGGCGCTCATCGGGCCAGCCCCATCGCCGCTTGGGCTTCGATCACCTCAGCCGCCCGGCGATACTCGCCAGCCAGCCAATCCGACCCCAGGTGCAGATACACCTGTGTAGAGGCGATCGAGCGATGCCCGGCCTGAGCCTGCAGCGCCTCGATCGACATGCCCGCCTCCCGTAGCCGGGTCAGGCAGGTATGGCGCAGCTCGTGGCAGGTGCCACGCGCGATCCCGGCCCGGGCCCGGGCGCCGGAGATGATCTCATCCAGGCCCTCCAGCGACAACGGCTGGCCCCGACGGGGTCCTTTGAGCACCACGAACAGCCGGTCAGTCGGCGCCTTCGCGGGTCGCTCGCTGTTCATGTACGCCGCCACGGTGGCGAAGAAACTGGGCGAGACCGGCACCAGCCGTTGATGGCCGCCCTTGGACGGCACTCTCAACTACGCCTGGTGAGCCTATGGATGTGCAGACTTTCCAGGTCACCCATCCGTTTCACCCGCTTGTCGGACGGTCTTTCGAGCTTGTGTGCCACCGCCACAACTGGGGAGAGGACCGGGTCTACTTCCACGACAGCGACGGGCAGCTGTGTTCCATGCCGGCTTGTTGGACCAGTGAGGGGCCTGAGGACCCGTTTGTAGTGGTGGCCGACGGGCGATCGGCCTTCCGGGTCAGGGAGCTCTGCGAGTTGGCCGACTTGGTCGCCCGGTTGCGGGATGGCGTGCCAGGGGCCGAAGTGTAAAGAAGATTCGGTTCGCTCTGTCAAGATGATTTCGTCCTCTGGTCGGAGAATCACCGTCATTGCTCCAGGAAATCCTTGAGTTTCATGCTTGGATGCCAAGAGACGCTTGACAGTCATAGTTCTCTCACATAATCATACTTACATTCGTGTGATTCCGGAGGTCACTGGTGGCCAAGCGCAGGGCAAGTGATCCGAAAGCGGAGGCGTTGCGGTCCTCGGGCAGCCTTAACCCGCATCCAGAGGAGGTCCGCGATGAGTCGTTCGCCCGCTCGGAGTTCCTCGACGCCCGCGATCTGGTGCAGGTCAAGTACGAGATGGTGCGGCGATCCAAGCTCGAAGGATGGCCGGTGTCGGCCAGCGCGGCCGCGTTCGGATTGAGTCGCCCCTCCTTCTACGCGGCGCAGGACGCCCTCGAGCGGGGAGGATTGCCCGCCCTGGCTCCGGCCAAACCTGGGCCGAAAGGCGGACACAAGCTCACCGACGAGGTTCTCGACTTCGTCCAGGAGGCGCTCGACGTCGACCCCGACCTGGGGGCGGCGCCACTAGCCGAGGCGGTCGCGGACCGGTTCGGTGTCCGTGTCCACCCCCGCTCGATCACCCGGGCGCTGGCCCGCCGTCACTCAAAAAAAGCGCCATGAGGGCCGCCCGGCCGGCCCCGCCGGCCGACGTCGAGGCCATCGCCAGCCAATACGAGCAGCTCCGAGACCACGCCCTGGCCGGCGCGCCCGGCCCCCGGCGAGGCCTGGTGTTGCTGGTCCGCGAGGGTGTGGTGGCCTGGATGCGGGCCTGGGCCCAGGTTCCCCCGCCCCCGCCCGCGCTTCGGGGCGGCCGGCCCGTCACTGACCACAGCGAGTTGGTGCGGTTGCTAGCCGACGCGGCCCTGTCCCAGATCGGCACGGCCGCCCGATGATGGACACCGAAGCGCATTCCAAGGTCACCTCTGAGCATCTCGGGCGGCTCGCCTACCTTTACATCCGCCAGTCCAGCCTGCGTCAGGTGTTGGAGAACACCGAGTCGACCCACCGCCAATACGCCTTGCGGCAACGGGCCGTGGCACTGGGTTGGCCCACGGAACGGATCGTGGTGATCGACTGCGACCAGGGCCAGTCCGGCGCGTCGGCCGCCGACCGGGAAGGCTTCCAGCTGCTGGTGGCCGAGGTCGGGCTAGGCCGGGTCGGGATCGTGCTCGGACTCGAAGTCTCCCGCCTGGCCCGCAACAACGCCGATTGGCACCGACTGTTGGAGATCTGCGCGCTAGCCGGCACGCTCATCCTCGACGAGGACGGCCTGTATGACCCGGCCAACTTCAACGACCGCCTCCTCCTCGGCCTCAAGGGGACAATGTCCGAAGCCGAGCTACACGTGCTGCGATCCCGGCTGCGGGGCGGCATCATCTCCAAGGCCCGGCGGGGAGAGCTGGCCGCCCCCCTCCCCGTGGGCTTCTGTTACGACCCCGCCGGCAAAGTCGCCCTCGACCCCGACACCGCGGTCCGAGAGATCATCAGCCACTTCTTCGCCACCTTCGCCCGCACCGGCTCGGCGCGCGCCACTATGGCCGCCTTCGCCGAAGAGAAGCTGTCCTTCCCGTCGCTGGTCCACACCGGCCCCCGCAAAGGAGAACTCAACTGGGTCCCGCTGCGTCAGTGGCGGGCCATCCAACTACTGCACAACCCCCGCTATGCCGGGGCGTTCTTCTTCGGGCGCAAACGCCAACGCCGCCTCACCCCAGACAGACCCACCCGCGAGGTCGCGTCCCGTGACCAGTGGCTGGCCCTGATCCCCGACGCTCACCCCGGCTACATCACTTGGGAGCAGTTCGAAGCCAACGAGGCCCGCCTCGCCGAAAACTCCCAAACACAAGGCGCAGATCGGCGGGCCGGCCCACCCCGCGAAGGCGCCGCCCTGCTCCAAGGACTCGTCGTCTGCGGCGCGTGCGGAGACCGCATGACCGTGCGCTATCACACCCGCAGCAACGCCTCCCACCCCGAATACATATGCCAGGCCGACTACGTCCAAGCCGCCGGCGTCCTCTGCCAGCGAGTCCCCGGCAGCGGCATCGACGCCGCCGTCGGCGAACTCCTCCTCGCCACCCTCACCCCCCTGGCCCTCGAGGTCGCCTTGTCGGTCTCCGACGAACTCGACGGGCGCGCCGAAGACGCCGACCAGCTACGCCACCGCCAAGTCGAACGAGCCCGCTACCACGCCGACACCGCACGGCGGCGCTACATGGCCGTCGATCCCGACAACCGCCTTGTGGCCGACACCCTCGAGGCGGACTGGAACGAATCGCTGCGAGAGCTCTCCGCCGCCCAACACGACTACGAACAAGCACGAAACGCCGACCGGGCCCGCCTCTCCGACGAACAACGCCGACGGATCATGTCACTCGCTGCCGACTTCCCGGCGCTGTGGAACGACCCACACACCGCCCAACGGGAACGCAAACGAATGGTCCGCCTCCTCATCGAAGACGTCACCATCCAACGCCGCGAACAGATCGACCTCCACGTCCGGTTCAAAGGCGGCGCCACCCACAGCCTGTCCCTCCCCGCTCCGCTCGCCGCCTGTGACCTGCGCCGCACATCACCCGACGTGGTCGCCGAGATCGACCGCCTCCTCAACGATCACACCGACAGCGAAGTGGCCACAATCCTCAACCAGCGCGGCATCGCGTCGTTCGACCACAAAGCGTTCCGTCGCTCCATGATCCAAAGCATCCGCGGCACCCACCAACTCCCAAGCCGACACCAACGCATGCGGGCACAAGGAATGCTCACCGTCACCGAAATCGCCGCCCTGCTCCTCGTGTCAGCCGACACCATCAACCGATGGCGCCGCGCCGGGCTCCTGCCCGCCCACCGATGCTGCGACCGGCCCGAATGGCTCTACGAGCGTCCTAGTGACGACCCACCCGTCCCCCACCAAGGCGTGCGCCTCGCCAGCCGCGCCTCCGCCACCGCAGATTGTCACCACCAACAACAAGGAGGTGCAGTGTGAAACGTCGCCCTTGCCGTCGGCGACGAACACCCGCCACTCACCCAGATGCAGATCCTCCAGGCGAAGGCCGATCACCTCGGCCCGGCGCAGCCCGCCCAGGGCCATGGCCTGCACCATGGCCCGATCACGGTCGGTGCGTAGTGCTGCCATGAGCACGGCCAGCTCCTCGGGATCCAAGATGCGCGGCAGGCGACGCACAGCCCGTATCAGCGGCTGACCCCGCAGCTCTCGGCGAGTCTTGCGAGTCGGCAACCCCCTGGGCACCGGGTTCGTCTCCACCCCGACATCCCCGCGGGTGACCAGATAGCCGTAAAACGCCGACACCGCCGCCAAACGCCTGCGGATTGTCGAGCTCGATAATCCCGACTCCCGATCAGAGATTCGCACCACCTTCTCTGCTCCGTGGCGGGGCTGGCGCTGCGCGGTCACAAACGCCATCACATCCGCTGGTCGCACCTCGACCGGCTCCTTGGCTACGACGCTAAAGAACGACTTCAGGTCGGGCCAACACCGTGTTCGGCCGGGCCCGGCTAGCAGCGAACTCCAAGAACTCGTCCACCAGCCAATGACCCACAACCAGACGCTCGCCCCCACCCTCACGAGCGAGCCGGCGAACCTGCGGAGACCAGACCATGATGATCCTCCCTGTCCGAGCTCCGCCCGAGGAAATTTTCCCTGAGCGAGGTGCTCAGCGGGTGGATCACCCGAATAAGTGCCGGTCAATGTCACCCTCGATTTTCGCGTGTGACTGCCACAATAAGCCGAGGGTGACCGGGCGTCAGAGAGTCGGTCCGCTGCTCCGTTCAGGGGCTGGCGCCTCGACTGGGGTCGAGAATGGTTGTCTTGCCAACGGGTGTTTCGATGGATCGAGGCGCTGGTTGAGGAGCTGGATGTGCCGGTCGAGGCCGGCGACGTGACGCCGGACAGCCGGGTCGGGCTGGTCGGATGCTGCGGCCGCCAGGGCGGCTCGTTCGGCTTTGAGTCGAGCCCGGCTGAGCACTGCTCGCAGCTTCTCAGGGGCTTGCTTGTCAGCCTCTATCTCGAGTGGATGCCGCCCTTGGGTTTCGGGTGTGCCGGTGTCAATGGCCCAGGCCTGTCGCTTCTCACGGCTCCAGTCCCAGGTGAGGTCTTCGACGGCCTGGTAGACGTTGTCCGCGACGGCGTAAACGTGGGCGCTGTCTCGGGCTCTGCTCATGGCGACGTATCCGAGCTCTCGCCCGCCGCCGTCGGCGAAGAGATGGGCGGTATCGAACGTGGCCCCCTGGCTGCGATGAACGGTCGTGGCGTAACCGAGGGCGAGTTGGTCGGGGCCGATCTGGTCGGCCCCCAGGGCGTGGGTCCGGCCGTCGTCCATCCGCACCGTCAGCCCGCCGGCATCCAAGTCGACGCCAACCACCCGGCCTCGCTGCGAGGTGACCAGCTGTCCATGGGCGGAGGGGGCGAGGGTGACGATCTTGTCCCCGGCCTGGTACACGTTGCCGCCCACGTTCAGCTCCGGTCCGGTCAGCTTTCCGGTCTGCTGCATGGTTTGTCGGGCCCGGGCGTTGAGGGCGGCGACGTTAGCCCGCCGCCACGCCATCATGGCTGACTCTTTTCCCTCTGACAGGTCGTCGACCCAGGCGGCGACGGTCTGCTCGAGCGCCTGTTCCCGGTTGGAGGCGGTGGTGATCCGCCCGTGATCGGCGTACCAGTTGACCGCTTGCTCGACGCTTCCGGCGCGCAGCTGGGCCAGCATGGTCCGTTCTTCAGGGTCGGCTTGGCGCACGTTCTCTCGTAGTGCATGCACGCGGCCCGTGTGCCTGGCCACGAGCGCTTGGAGGCTGCCGCCAGGGCCGACGGCGCCGAGTTGGCGGTGGTCTCCCACGATTATCAGCTTCGATCCGGCTGCGTCGGTGGCGGCGAGCAGGCGCAGCATGGCAGGGTCGTCTGTCATGCCCGCCTCGTCGCAGACAACCACGGTGCTGCTGTCCAAGCGGGCTTTTCCGTGATCGAGCCGCCACAGCAATGAGGCGATTGTGCGGGACTCGTCGATACCGGCTTCGGCGCCCAGGGTGCGGGCGGCCTGCCCGGAGATCGAAGTGCCCACGACCCGGTAGCCGGCGTCCTCGAACGCTTGGCGGGCGGCTTCGAGGGCGGTTGTCTTCCCCGAGCCGGCCACCCCTACGATCAGCTCCACCGGACGCCCGGAGGTGACCACCGATCGGATCATGGCTGTCTGCCCGTCGGTGAGCGACCGGACGCCCAACTGGTCTTCCTTCGCCCTGATCGCCTTCTCGGCCGTCTCGGGGCCGACAGCGGGCGCACCCGTCCGGTCGGCTTGGAGGGCGACCTTCAGAGCGATGGCGGTTTCGGTGGCGATCACACATGCCGGGGCGTAGGCTTGCTCCCGGGCCGTCTTGACGCCCAGCAGCGCCACCGCGTCGGGGTGGCCGCAGACAACTTCGACCGCCCGTAGCAGCTCCCGAGGCGTGAACCCGAACAGCAGCGGACCCAGCGCGACCGCTACGTCGGATCGGGTGAACACCTTCTGCTGGGCCAGCCGCCCCGAGGGGCCCAGGGCGTAGCTGGCTAGGGCGGTCAGCTGCCGAGCTGATAGCACGTGTGGCTGCGTCCTGCGGTTGTTCGCCGCAGCATCGACAATGTCGTCGAGGATGCCTTCAGGGGTGTAGCCCGCCGCCGACAGCTCGAGGATCCATCCGTCCATCAGATCGGCTGGCGGGGTGTGCCGCTTGTTCTTACGAGTGTCCCGGGCGGCGGTCTGGCGGGCCTGATAAGTGTCGAAGCCCTTGGATTCGACCGCGGCGGTGATCTCCGCTGAGCGTTTCGAGAACAACTGGCACGCCCCCTCGGGCATGCCGGCGATACGCCAATGCCCTAGTCTTCCCGACGGTCCGTCGTCAGGCTCTATCGCGTAGCCGAGCTCGATCGCTTTGGCCGCCGACGCCACCCGGCCGAACCCTGTCGCGGCGTGCAGGATGTCCCGCAGGGCCGCCGTGTCGACGGCTTTCCAACCCCCCTTGCCGTCGGCCATGTGGCACATATTGGCGATCAACACGTGATCGTGAGGCTCAGGATCGCCGGCACGCGATGTGGCGTGACGGGTGCGCGCCCAGACCAAACCATGCGTCGGTCCGCGGGTCTGCGAGCGCCCGCGCCGCCCTCCCCGCACCATCATCCACGTGTCGAGATAAGCCAGGGTGGCATCGGTCTCGGCGTCCAAGATGGCGTGCATGTCCTCCGCCCTGCCGATCAAGCCCAGCAGCGCCACCGACTTCTGGGCGGCCACCACCAGCTCCATCCCCGGCCGCTTTGCGGCCACCAATCGGGCCCCCTCGGACGGCGTCTGCGCCCCGCCAGGACCGAAGATGACGTCATATTCGGCCTCGCTGACGGGCCCTTCCAGGCCCAGTTCGGCGGCGCCGGAGCCGCCCCAAACCAGCGGGGTCTCACCCCGGGACGCGTAGTACTCGAGTGCCGCTCGGGGGTGGTCATCGGCTCGATCCATCACCGTCTCGCGGTGATAATTGACCGAGTCGACGCCCATCATTCTCATCCACGCCATGGCGTCCGCCTCCTATCTCTCGGCCCGCTCAGACGGGCTCCAGCAAGGGGCAACCAGTCGGTTGCAATCGTGTTCGAGGATTTTGGGTTGAAGGAGAAGGGGGTGCAAAGTTGGGGAGGAGATGGAGCGGGTGACGTTTGGGGTTTGTCGTTGGGGGTCGGAAGTTGTGGTGGAGGTGAGGAAAGCTTTGGGGAAGAGAGGTAGTGGAGGCGGTGGAGGGTGCAGCTGGTTTCGTCTAGTGCGCCCTTGACTTTACTGTCTAGGGCGGGATAGACTAAGATGGTGCGGCGGAGGGAGGTCATCAGAACGATCAGCCGGGCCGCCGAGGTTGCCGGGGTCGAGTGGAAGCTCGATCGAGAGGGCGCCAACCACAGCGTGTTCCGACTGGGCTCGTCGATGATCCCGATCCCCCGCCACGCCGAGATCGATCGGCGTCTGGCGGAGATGATCTTCAAAGAGTGCGAGGCCGAACTGGGTCGAAGGTGGTGGATGTGATGGCTGAGTTGACGGCGACAGTGGAACGTGGCGAACGGTTCTGGATTGTGACCGTCCCGGGTGTGGGGGCGACCCAGGCTCGGCACCTGCGGGAGCTGGAGGCCATGACCGTTGATCTGATCGAAGTGATGACCGGTGAGTCCAGCCCGGCGGTCACCTACGACTTCCGACTGTCTCCAGAAGTCGCTAAGCATCTGGCCCGGGCAGAGAAGCTGCGGACGGACTCGGCCAGCGCCCAGGCCGCCGCCGCCAGGGAAGTACGCGCCGCGGCCCGGGCACTGCGCGAAGAAGGGATTTCCTTGCGCGACGTGGGCAAGCTCTTGGGCGTGTCCTACCAGCGAGCGCATCAGCTGACCTCGACCTGACCGGCCAGGCCGGGGCGAAGCATTCTGCCATCGCTCTTCACCCAGGACGAGAAACCGGAGTAGCTCGGACGGCAGGTCGCAGTGGTCTGGTCACCGGTCAGGCCGTACCCATCGTCACAGGCTCCTGCTATGGTCAACGTCACTTGTACATCATAACCGTTGTATGTGATACTGTTGTGAACCAACGCAGCTAGCGATAGAGAATGCGATCGTGAGAGCCCGTAAGAAGACCGACCCAGTCGAGGCGCCTCGGCCCATCGGGGCCGATACCGGCATCGACGTCAACGCCGTGGTCTCCTACAACCTCAGGGCCATCCGGGAGCGCCGCCGCTGGACCCAGCAAGAAGTCGCCGACAACCTTGGGCGGCTCACCGGCCACGTCCTGCCCCAGGCATCCATCTCGGCTATGGAACGCGGCTTCGACGGGGAACGCCGGCGCCGCTTCGACGCCCACGAGCTGTACCTCCTCTCCGTCCTCTTCGATGTGCCTATCGCCTACTTCTTCATCCCGCCCCCCGGGAGCGAGCGGACCCATCTGGCCGACACCGGCGACTGGCTGTCCACCCTCTACGCCGCCGTGCTCGGCCAGGAGCGCCAGCTCGCCCCCCTCGACGAGAGACTCGCCGAGATCGGCATCAAGAACCCCGAGGAAGCCGACCAGGCCATGGTGGCAGTGCTCGGTCCCAAGACCGCCACCGGGGCCTGGCACGACCACTTCAGGGTGTGGCGGAAACGACGGCTGCGCCAGGTCGAACGCGAATACGGCGACCGCCTCGACGAGGTCGCCGAGTTCCTCGCCGAGTTCGCCGCCAAGATCAAAGCCGTAGGCCCCAAGACCTACCTCGAATCAATGGCCTACAACGACCGAGACGCCAAACGAGACCGACAACGGGAGCTCGACGAGCTCGACCAAGATCGCCGTCGCTGACGGCTTCCTGCCCCTTGTACACGGAGGAGGTGACCCCGTGACAAAACTGCACTGGTGGAAGAGCAGGCGCCGGCGGGCACGCACGGAAGCAACGTTGGTAACCACGGACTTGCGCCTGCGGAGGCCCTCGCGTGCTCATCGCTGCTGATCCGAACGTGCTGTCCGTTCCGCAAGCGGCCGAGCGGTTGGGTATCTCGAAGGATCTTGCCTATGAGCTAGCCCGACGTGGGGAACTACCGGGTGCTTTTCGCCTTGGTCGCCGATGGCGGGTGAGCGCCGTCAGACTGGCCCTTGCCGTTCATGGGTCCGAGAACGGCCGTCCCGAGAATGCCCGCTAGCTCGCGGTCTCTGGCCTCGAGGGCGTGCGCGTATATGCGCAAAGTCGTCGATGGGTCCGCGTGGCCAAGTCTGCCGGCAACAGTACGTACGTCAGCTCCCGATGCTATGGATGTCGTGGCGGCATAATGGCGCAATTCGTGGAAGTGCCCGCCCACGCCGATCTTGGCCGCGAGTCGAGAGTATCCGTGTGTGAGCCCGTCCGGCAGGCAAGGCATAGCTCCGTCCGACGAGCGGCTCAGGAGATACGGGTCCTTGACGAGTTCCACGCCGACCGTCTCTGCGTAGGCTCGCTGCTCGAGCTGTCGTTGGGAGATAAATCCGCCGAGCGCGTCGTCAATGGCGACGTCCCTTCGTTGATGGGTCTTCGTTGGGCCTTCGCTGGCTTGTCGGCCGATGACGGTGAGGGATCGCGCGAAGGCCAGTGTGCCGCGTTCCCAGTCCACGTCCGACCAGCGAAGAGAGCACAGTTCTCCTCGACGAGCCCCGGTCACGGCTGCGAGCACGATGGCAGCCGCGAGTACGGGGTCCTCCTCCTGGGCGGCAACGACGAGGTGCTGGACGGCTTCGGTCGAAGGTGTCGTTGTCGAGCGACGACTGATCCCCGGAGGGGAAGCCCGCTCCGCCGGATTGCTTGCCAGCCAATCCCATTTCACCGCCCGCCGGAGCGCCGCAGAGAGGATGGCGTGATGACGCCGGACGGAGGCGGGGGAGAGCCCCCGGGCGAGCAGCGAGCGGTAGAGGTCGTCAAGGTGCCGGGCGGTGAGTCGATCGAGGCGTACTGATCCGATGGCAGGTAGGATGTTGCGCTCGACGCTGCGCCGGTGCTCGCGCATGGTGCTGGGGGAGCGGGTCGGCTCGATGTCGGCGAGCCACCGGGTGAGCAGGTCGCGTACGCTGCCACCATGGTTGGTGGTCGCCTGCCTTCGCTCGACATCGGCAACGAGCTTGCTCAGCGCGCTCTCGGCCTGGCGCCGGGAACCGGTGAAGTTGCGCGACAGGTAGCCCGGCCGATTGCGGCTGTCCCGACCCATGTACACGCGCAACTTCCACTTGCCGCTGCCTGGACCACCCCATTCGCTGAGCGAGCCTCGCATCTTCTCCTCCGAGCCGAGTATATGTCCAAAACTATGTCCAAGAGGTGCTATCGTCGCATGAGGTAGGCGTTAAATAGCAGGTCAGGCCCGAGTAGCTCAGCCGGTAGAGCAACGCACTCGTAATGCGTAGGTCAGGGGTTCGATTCCCCTCTCGGGCTCTCGGGCGCTTCCGCAGGTACCGTTCCCAGCAGTCACCGCTCGCCCGCTCCAAGTTGGCGTCGCTCAGGCTGTTGCGTCCACCCCGGACGACGAGGAGTTGGTCGTCGGGCGGCGGCCCTCCGCGAAGGATCTCGGCTGGAGGACGTTGAAGCGGCACCAGCAGTCGCTATCGGGATGTCGGCGATGCGATGGACGAGATGGTCATCGTGCCACTCAGTTCGCTGACGCGTCTGCGTCCGGCCCGGCTTTTCGTGCCGGGCCCCGCTTCCGTCTGCGCCGAGTCTGGCCCAGAGCTTGATTCATACGTGCAATGCCAGCCCGGTGCCTTCAGTTGCGGACGAGGCCCAGGACTGGTTGCATCACCAAGGCTGTGTTCACTCGTCCCTTAGAGGTCACGGTGGGTTGGCGGGAAGAGGATCACCCCGCCACACCCCAGCCGATCAGCGAATCGACATAGTGGCGGCTGGTGGGATTGAACGGGCCGGTGCAGGTGATCAGCCGGATGGTGGCCCCTGATGTTGGGCCGAAAACGGCGGTCGATGGAAAGGCTGTCTTCTTGACCTCGGTTACGCCGAAATGACGAACCTGGCGTGGGAGCCGTCCGCTCGCAGTACGTCGATCTCCTCACCGGTTCGCACACCAGTGGCAGGCACTTCGGGACCGGCTCGGTGCTGCAGAGACCCGCTTGGCCTGCTTGTCGGCCGACACCGTCTGGCTGTCTCGCGTCTGGTGTCGGTGTTGACAGGGGTGGCGACGTTTGCGGCCGGCCAACGCCGGTTGGAACCTCCGGCTCAGTTACCCGCGATCGGGGTCGCTCCCGAGGCCACGTCGAAGCCAAGGCCGTTCTGGCTCCAGAATGGCCGTCGCCTGGCACCGATGGGACAGGTGTAGTCGACGCAGGCTGCTCCACCATCTTGACTTGTGCCGTCGATGATCTCCTGGGAGTGTGAAGCTCATGACGAGTCAAGACATTGACGAACTGGGACCGGTCGATTACCTGGTGGTGGAGTTCCCACCCGGAGCGGCCAACTTCACCGGCGAGATGGCCGCCGAGATCGCCAGGCTGGTGGACTCGAATCTGATCCGGGTGTTGGATTTGCTGATCCTGCAGAAGGACGCCGACGGCACGGTCGAGGCCCTGGAGATCGATGATCTGGACCAGGTCGACGAGTTGCGCGTGGCTGAGACCCAGCTGGCCGAACTGCTCGCCGAAGAAGATGTCGTCCGTCTTGCTGCGGCCATGGAGGCGGGAACCGTCGCCGGTGTGCTGGTGTGGGAGAATCTGTGGGCGGCTCCGTTCGCGTCCGCGGCCCGTCGGGCCGGCGGCCAGCTCATCGCCAGCGGCCGCATCCCCATCCAAGCTATTCTCGCCTCACTCGAAGCCGACGAATCAACCGAAGGAGCTTGACATGCTGCGACCAGCACGCAGGGCCAGGCGTGGCGTCATCGGGGCGCCCGTCGCCCGCACCGCCGCGGTCGTCGGGACCGCGGCGGTTGTCGCTCACGGTGTCAACCGGCGGCAGGACCGCCGGGAGGATCGCCGCGACCGAAGAGACGACCGCCGCTGACCCCCGGAGCCAGGTCCACGCCGATCACCCCCGGACGTCGAGGTTGAGCGGTGGCGGGCTTGATGGAATGGCGAGGCCTGCGTGAGAGGCTGGAGTTCGATTACGGGCACGCTGATCGTGCGGCACCGACCAGCTGAACAGCCATTGGGGAGCGGACGCCCGACGAAGTCGGCGGGCGCCGCAGTCGTTCCGGCGCGCTACCCGCAATGCGGGGCGGTTTTACAGCCCCGCCGGATGTGCTGCCCTGTAAGGCTACGCCCGACTGTCCCAGCTGGCCGCCCGATCCTAGCCCAGCCCGCTATCGAGCGGCTCCAAACGGTCGCCGATGAAGTCGTCCCCGACGGCGACTTCTACCGCAATCGCCAAAATTCGGGCCTCGACATCGGCACACAACCCCGGCCCCCGCCGACGGACACCCACATACCCCTTCAGTGCAACGCCGCCGGCGTCCATCGTTGTCGGTTGGCCGGGCCTGGCCCCATGCCATTTGGAACCGGTGGTCCCATGACGCTGGTGAGCGACAGACGCCGATCCACGGATCGAGACTTGGGGCGGCGCTGTTGCCAGCCGGGCTCCCGCCGTGCGACGGCCGGGAGCCGCCCGGACCCGAGATGGGGATTCTTCCCCGAGACGAGGGGAGACAGAACCGATGGTCATTGCCAAGGTCGCCCATCCCAGTGTCGAGGAGCGTCGGGCGAAGGGTAAGGGGGCGCGGCAACGGTCCCCGCTTTCGGGCCATAGCGGGTGGGGACCGGCGGATGACCGTCCTGACCCGGTGGCGCTGCTCGAGGCGCAGAACCTCACCCGAGAACCGGACCTGATCCCGGTACGCCACGGCCGGATGATGGTCTCGCCGTTCACCTTCTATCGCGGTGCGGCGAAGATCATGGCCGCCGACTTGAAGGACACCCCCATAGCCGGCCTGAATGTGCAGCTGTGCGGCGACGCTCACCTGTCCAACTTCGGTGTGTTCGCCTCACCCGAGCGGGCCCTGTTGTTCGACTTGAACGACTTCGACGAGACACTGCCGGGCCCGTTCGAGTACGACGTCAAACGCATGGCGGCCAGCTTCACCATCGCCGGGCGCAACAACGGCTTCACCAGGGCCGACACCCGGGTCGCCACCTTGACCTCGGCGGCGAGTTACCGCGAGGCGATGACGCAGTTCGCGGCCATGGGGAACATGGAGATCTGGTACGCCCGCCTGTCAGAGGATGACCTGATGAAGGCCGTCAGTGCCGCGGCCGGACAAGCCAAGACCAAGCGGGAAGCAGCCCAGGCCAAGCAGGGACAGACGGTGGCCCGGCTGGCCGCGACCAAGGCGCACACCCGTGACAGTCTGCAGGCGCTGTCCAAGCTCGGGGAGCTGGTGGACGGTCGCTACCGGATCGTCAGCCAGCCGCCGGTGGTGGTTCCCGCCCGCGAGTTGGAGGCCATGTACGGGTATTCGGCCGAGCAGATTCAGGACCTTATTCACCAGGAGTTCCGCTCCTATCGGATGACCCTGCAGACTGATCGCCGGCATTTGCTGGAACGGTTCGAAATCGTCGATATGGCCCGCAAGGTGGTGGGGGTGGGCAGCGTCGGTACTCGGGCGTTCATCGTCCTGCTCCAGGGCCGAGACGAGCGCGACCCGCTGTTCCTGCAGGTCAAGGAGGCCACCGCTTCGGTACTGGAAGACCACCTGCCCAAGAGCCGGTTCAAGCAGCCCGGCGAACGCGTCGTTCAGGGCCAGCGGATGATGCAGGCGGCCAGCGACATCTACCTGGGTTGGACCAGAGGTATCGAAGCCAACCGCTATCTCTACTGGCGCCAGCTGCGCGACATGAAGGGCTCCGCGGTGGTAGAGGCGATGACCCCGCTGGGCCTGCGGTTCTACGCCGGTATCTGCGGTTGGACGCTGGCCCGGGCCCACGCCCGGTCCGGCGACGCCGTAGCCCTGGCCGAGTACCTGGGCAAGAGCGACAAGTTCGATCGGTCCATCACCGACTTCTCCGAGCGTTACGCCGACCAGAACGAACGGGACTACCAGGCTTTCGCGGAGGCCATCCGGTCGGGCCGCCTGCAGGCCATCACCGACGTCTGAAATCGGGGTCCGTTGAAGTAGCCCTAGCCTCGATGACCCAGTGTTGACACTTCATCGTGAACATCCTCGAGCCCGCTTTTGTCGCTACCGGTACTGGAATCCGCGCTCGCGGACGTTGCTGTCCCAGGTCAGACAGCGCTAGCCGCTCCGGAGCGGGCGCTCCCGAGCCGCGTCCTCCGGGCTGACGAGATCAGCGTGGCGTTACGGTCGGCGGGCCCAGTCGATGCTCCGACGATTCTCGGCTAAACGGCGACAACGACGACACGGCGACAACGACGACACTGACGAGGACATCGGTTGTCCAAATCCCGCTCTCGGCTCCCGGCTCTCGGGTCTTCGGTACGTGCTTGTCTTGGTACGGCCACGGTCCCAGCGGCAGGCCTTTGCAGGGCCGACGCTGGTGACTGCCAAAGCGGGATCTATGACACGGACGATGGGTTGCGTTCCGGCCCTCAGGGTGGTCCGACCGCACGTCCGGCGGCAGTACGGATGAGGTCGCCGATGGTCGAGCCCGTGAGTTGCACAGCCGTGGCCGCCGGCGCCGAACCGGGAGCGTGGCTGGGGATGCGTACCCGCAGGGCTCCCGGCAGTGACTCGAAGACCAGCGGCGGATCCATCAGTAGTGCCTCGCCGTCGACGCCGATCTCGATCGGTCCGGCCGAGTCGATGCGGAAGATGGGGGTGTCCCATTCGAGCCACCCTGGGAAGCTTCGTATCCGGCCGGTCGCCTCGAGGCCGACGAAGGTCACCGCCTCTTTCGGGCCGGCGATGCTAGCCGCGACCACGCCGAGGGTACCGAGGTCCAGCCGGGCGCGCGTGCCCCGACCGCCGAGATGGGTCAGCTCGTAAGGGTTGTTCGACACCAGCAGCAGGTGGGCGGTGGGGTATTCGACACCGCCGGGTCCGAGGTAGCGCAGGTCGAACGGGCGGGCGTCAGGGCCGATCATGTCCGGCAGCAAATCGGCGGCGGTTTTCATCTTGGCGTCCCGATAGGCCGGCGACTGCACGATCTTGGCGTACAAGCCCATGGAGGCGTTGTTGACAAAGACCCGTCCGTTGACCCGGGCCAGGTCGACCCGGCGCTCCAGGCCGCCGCGGAAGGCGTCCAGGGCGCCGACAACGTCGTCGCGGTCGAGACCGAGGTCCAGAGCGAAGTGGTTGCGGGTACCAGCCGGCACGCACACATGAGGGATCCCATGCTTTGAGGCCACCGTGGCCACCAACGCCTGGGAGCCGTCACCCCCGGCCATGCCAATGACATCGGCCCCCCGGGTAATGGCGTCAGCGGCCAGTTGCAACAGATCGTCACCGCGTTCGAGCACGATCGGTTCGATACCCCGCGCCACACACTCGTCGACCAAATGGAATCGCTCGACCTTGCCCCCGCCCGACTTCGGGTTCATGATCAGGACCGGGTGACGGGCAGGTGGCACCACCGTGCCCGCCGGCGACATGGCACGGAGGGTGGGCGGATCTCGGCCCAGGGCGTAACGGGCCGACGACGCCGACACCAGGATCAACACCACCGCCACCACAAAGGGGAGGCCCCGATAGTCGGCGGTCAAGATCACCACGACCAGGGTCACAATGCCAGCGCCGGCCACCAGTATCCCCACCCAGCTGGGCGCACCGCGGCGTGACAACGCATACCACAGGCCCACCACCGCAGCGGCCACGGCCACCAGGACCAACGGCAACCGCCAAGCGTCGCCCCGGATGACGGCGAAGCCGACCGCGACCAGCGCCCCCGCCAGGCCAGCGATTGCCAGCAGGGCGGCCAGGCGGCGCCCGACGGCGGGCTTGGCACCGTTCGATCTGGCCCCCTTGTGCACCAGCAAGCTCCTCGACTCCAGCGATCTTCTCTTGCGGCGCCGCCTATGCTACCCCGAGCGCCAGGGGAGGGAAACGACCAGCTTGACCTGTGATCACGTCCGTCATCGGACCGGCGTCTCCGATGAACGGTCGGGCTGATCCCGTCGTTCATTCCCGCACTGGGCATGCCCGGGTCGTACGGGCCCGCTGGGGCTATCCAAAGCACCCAGCGCCGATCCGGCCGTGGTCGCCCTGCACGTCCCCGACCGGGCGAAGCTCGGCCGGCCTTCCTTCCATCACCGGTCTGTACACCTCGATACTCTGCCTGGTCGGCCACGCCCTGTTCGGGCCGTTCAAGATACTGGTCCTGGGACCCGCCTGCTCTTTGGGGCCCATGATCGCCGCCACTATCCTTCCTTTCGTCGGCGCCAACGGGGACCCGCCCGGACCGTCGCTTTGGCGTCGATGCTGGCGCTGCCGGTGGCGGCGATGACGGGCCCTGGCCGGCATCGTGCGGCTCGGGGTTCGTCGCCGACCTGCTCTCCAAGCCCACCATGATCGGCTACATGAACGGCCTGGCGGCAGGATCGGTTGAAGGGCGGGCATTCGAAATCTCGCCGCTTGGCCCGAGGCGAGGGTTTCTCCTGAGACTCCGCTCGCGGCGCACGGGTCGGCTCTGGCGTGGGGGGTTCTAGCCCTGCTGGCGGGGTTCTAGCCCTGCTGGCGATCGTCGCCGTTTGTGTCTACCTGTCGACAGGGTTGGGGTTGAAGGGTTGACGCGGGTCTCATTGCGTTCCCCGCCGCGAACCGAGTTGCGGTCTCGGGAGGCGCTTGCAGTACCAGATGGCGTCGCTGCCCGCCGGGTACTGCTCGACCCGACCCACGATCTCGTAGCCCCGCTGCTCGGAGTACCCCGGCGGGTGAATCCAGTGGGAGAGAAGTACCACCTGATGGCGGCCTCCCCCGCCGCGCCTAGCAGACCTAGCCCCACCCTTTGCCGGGGTGAACGGCCAACCTCCCGATTTGGATCGTCGGGAGGTCGGCCTAGCGCGGGCAGAAGGTTTAGACGGGACCCCTTCCAACCGGTCCGGATAGACCGCGTGGATGGGTGGGTGATCATAGGATCGCCGCGTGCGGTCAGGTGGGCTTTGCGGCCCCCTCGCGCTCGGCGAACCTGTCGGCGTAGATCCGACCCTCACGTTTCCCGACGGTCGTCTCTTCGAGGCGGCCGGCTCTGCCTGGCTGCCAGGTCTGTGTGGACTCGGACGGCTACCGCGTCGGGTGCCGACCCGGTCGTTCAGCCTGCTGTCAGGTAGTTGTGGACGTCGCAATACTGGACTTCAGGCTGCGCCTGGATGCCGGCCTTCTGAGTGACCGGTCCGAGCTTCTCCGTCGCGAACGTCTCGTAGTCCGCTTGCCTCTCCCAGACGTCAGTCACCCTGATCCCATCAGGCGTCTTGGTTACCCAGTGGAACAGGCAACCTGGTGCGCCCGCACCAAGGGGCTCGTAACCCATTTGCTTGACCATTCCGTCGTACTGGTCGAGCGTCACGCCCTTCAACTCGACCTGCACGCCCACACCCACCTTGGTGCCCTCTTTGAGCTGCATGCGAAGCAGGTCCTGGGCATCCTCGGAAAGGACCTGATACTCCACGGTGGCGCCGCGGGCGACGGCGTCGTCGATCAGCCTCGTGACGACCTGGCTGTTGGCCTGGTCGGCCAGCACGAAGACGACGGCAGCAGAGTTCTCGATGGCCTTGCCGGCTAGCTGGATGAGCTCGTCGGAGATCCCGCTCTCCCGTGCCCTGCCCACCAGCGCCCCGATGCCGGCGCCCACCGCCACCGCCGGCACCAGCGGCGCGGCGACGATCCCGACCAGCAGACCCAGCCCGCCGCCTTTGACGGCGCCCTTGGCCGCGGTCGCATCAGCACTCTGCTGGATCTTCACTTTCCCTTTATCGGTCCTATAGACCATCGCCACATCCTCGACGTGGATCTCGCCGGTCTCAGTTCCCGTATCGAGGCGGTCCAACACGCGAACACCGTCGTCACGCGAGGTGACGTTGATCATGACCACGTTCAGGTTCCCCATGACTCCTCCTTAGTCGGAGGGCCGCGTGGTAACCCACCGGTTGGGGCGATGTCGACAGGCTCAGCTGTTCCACCTGGCGACACGACCGCAGCGGAGTGGACTCGAGCAGACTCCGGCTGGACGAGCGGGCGCCGTTTCGTCGACATGGTGAGCCGCCGGCACGGCGTGACCTACGTCATTTCCTGAGAGGCAGCCAAGCGCCGCCAAGGACGTCTCGAGGATCAGCGGGAACTGAGTACCTCCGCACCTGAGACGATCACGGAATGCGTCGGTGTAGCCTTCCACGATGCGGTCCCCCTGGGCGCTCAGACCGAGGTGGCGTGCGATGTCGTCTTCGACATGGTGACTTGCGTACGCGCTCAAAACAATGATGAGCGGCAGGACGGAGACCAACAGGCAGGCCCCGAAGATGATGATCCGGTCACCGAAGTCCACGGCCCGAAGGCCACGAACCAGGTCCTGGGCGAACGACCCTTGGTATCGGGCCCCCCTGTCTCCGTCCGTCTCTGGTCTCGGGGCGCGATCGTCTGCACGGTCTCGGATCGGTGATGGATCGGGCATTACTCCCCCCGTTGCGATCGGTATTCTCCGCTGTCTGGTCGCGGCTATGCGTGGGACGCCTATGTGGCGCTTTCGCAATGAGCCGCCTCTGTGCCATGTTTCCATGGTGTTTCATGTCTCAACATAGGCTGTCTCACCTGGTCGATCGGGCCCGACCGCGGGTAGGCTTCAGTCCTGGCCGCGAGTCGGCTAGGCCGTGAAGCTCGACGCGGGGGGACCATGATCAGGGGTTGGCGAGGTGTCGCCGCAGTCGGTGTGACGCTAGCGCTGCTAGTAGCGGCGGGGTGTGGCGGCTCGTCGCCGAGCACCCCGATCGGTACGGTGGCCGATAACGGGTTCCGGCCTCCGGCAAACGGGCTGCCGTTCCAGAACTACGGGGCCGAGCTGTCGGACGGGGCCGCCCCGACCAACTTGACCGCCGCGGACGTGGAAAAACTGTTCGGTCCAGGGGTGTGCGCGGACGCAAACCTGCGCCGCTGCGACCTGATCCCCGAAGCCCAGGCGTGGCTGAACGACACCAACCAGGCCATGGCCGGCGGTCACTGCTTCGGCTTCTCGGTGCTCTCCGAGCTGGTGTGGGACGGGAAGCTGAAGGTCGGCACCCTGGGGGCGGCGGCCACCACCAGCCTGGCCATCGACAACAACCAGACGTTGCAGCGCCAGATCGCCTACGACTGGGCCCTGCAGACCCTCCAGTCCGTGCAGTCCGAGCGGATCACCGGCACCCCCAATCAGATCCTGGCCAAGCTGGAGAAGGTGCTCAAGCCCCACCCCTCCCAGACCTACACCATCGCCATCTGGAAGCGTGACGGCAGCGGTGGCCATGCCGTCACCCCCTACGCGGTGGACAACAAGGGCGGCGGGAAGTTCCAGGTCTTGATCTATGACAACAACTGGCCGGATCAGACTCGGGCCATCTCTTTCGACACCAAGGCCGACACCTGGACCTACGATGCCGCCGCCAACCCCGGTGTACCCGACTCGGTCTACGAGGGGGACGCGCAGACCAAGACCGTCTCGCTGTTCCCCACCTCACCTGGCTTGAGAACCCAGCCCTGCCCGTTCTGCGCCAAAGAGCCGACCACCGGGACCGCCAAGGCCGGCGACAACACCGAAGAGATCACCCTGACCGGTGACACCACCGAGCACGCCACCCTGGTGGTCACCGACGACGCCGGGCGTCAGCTCGGCTATATCAACGGCAACCTGGTCAACCAGATCCCTGGGGCCCAAGTCGACCAGGTCATCTCAGGGGACTGGACCGACAGCATCGCCCCGGACTTCTTTGTGCCCGCCGATGTCAAATACACGCTTACTGTTGACGGCACCGGCCTGAGGGCGCCCGACAACGAAACCCTGGCCATCACCGGCCCCAGCTACGACCTCTCTGTCGGTCCGATCCCCATGCGACCGGGAGACAAGGACACCCTGGTCATCGAACCCGACGCCACCCAGCTCAGCTACACCAGCTCCCGCAAGGAGACCCCCACGCTAACCCTTGGCGTCTCCGACAATCGGGCCGACTACTCCTTCCAAATCGCCGGTATCGCCGACCAGACCGGCACCACCCTCAACATCGGCCTGCCCCCCGAAGGCGGCAACCTCGATCTGCAATCCGTCGGCGCGGCCACCACCTCGAGCGTGAACCTGAAGATGACCCGCTCCAGCCAGCAAGGCGTCCAAGTCTTCAACCACGACGCCATACCCCTCGCCGGCGGAGACCGCGCCCAGTTCCAATTCGGCAACTGGACCAACACCAACCAGGGCATCCCTTTGGTGGTAACCCACCACAGCCAACAGTCGACCCAGACCCTCGCCGACCAGCAGCCCAGCTAGACGCCTCGGGCGCGCGTAGACACTCACCCCAACCGCCTACATGCATCACACAGAGCTAACCCACGCCGATCCATGCGCTTCTCAAACTGAGAGGGCGGCAACGACCGAGGAGGGCCATCCATCCCGAGCGGTTCATCTGTGCCGCCTTCGACAGCGGGCCGGCGCCTCGGCTGGCCGAGCGGCGACGGAAGACATGCCCCAGAACACGCATCTCAATCGTCCCTGATCCGCGGCGCCTGGGTCGCCCCCAACGCCGGGTCGGCCGCGTGTTAGGGACACTCCCTGCCGACTCAGCGTGCCTTTGGGCGGATGCTGGAAGCGCGATTCTGTGCGTCCTGCAGTTCTGGCCGTACGGCCTGGGTTGGCGGGGTGGGGACCGGGAAACTCTTGACTACCGCCCGGTGGCAGGTGAGCGACCCGTTTCTCCTCCGTGGACTAGTTGGATTGTGTCACCCGGCGGGACGGTGATGATCTGACTGGCGGGAGTGACGGACCGTAGGCGGGAGATGGGAACGGCCGACGTCTACTCGGATCAGTCGGGCGGTTTGACGGTCCCTTCCGCCTCAGCGGTCGAGGCCTGTGTCTGCTCGACGATTTCCTGGCCCACTGCTGTGATCGCCCCGCCAACCGTGTTCGCCACCTGCTCGGTAGACGTTGCCAGACCGTGACTCAATTCCGACGCTGCCTGCATGGCCGCGCCGATGGCCGGTTCCGCTTTGTCGGCAATTGCTGACAAGCCCTTCTGCTCGACCTTCGTCGGACGAAGGAGCGAGCCCGCGAGCAGTCCAACACCGAAGGCGATAAGGCCAGCTGCAATGGGATTCCCCTGCGAGCCCGCCACTGCCCCGGATTCCTGGCTACTCTGGCCCGCCCCGTCGCCGAGCTCCTCCAGACCCTCGCCGGTTTGTCCCTCGCCATCCGGGACGCTTCCCATGATCCCGTCTCGGGCCGACTGCATCCAGCGCCCGAACCGCCGTCTGCTCACCCTGACCACCTGCTTCGGACTGACTTGATCCCCGATCCCGTCCAAGGTTGCGGACATGTCCTCACGCGTGTGGGCGATATCGGCTTCTAACTGATCTGCTGTCTGAGCCACGACAAGTCCTCCTTCATGGTCCGCACCGTCTTCTTGGGCACGAGCGTGACGGTTGCCAACTTCTTCCGGCCGAGCACATAGACCGTCCCGGCGACCAGCGCGTAGAGCACCGCCACGATGAGAAAGGCAAACCCGGCGGGCATGACCTCCGCCAGCCCGTACGCGGCCGCGAACGACAGCATCAACAAGACGAAGTAGCCAGAGAGCGCTGTTCCGCTCAGGAGCCCGGCCGCAATGGCGGTATTCGTCACCTCCTCTTTGATCTCGACCTTGGCCAGCTCCACTTCGGTTTGAACCAGATGGGTCAGATCCGAACCCAGGCGGCCGACCAAATCCAAGAGGCCAGCGTCCGCAGGGACATCCGCAGCCGCGCCAGAAGCGCTCACCGGCCTGCCATCACCTGTCGGCGGGCCCGGGAACGTCATTGTCCTTCCTCCACAGCGGGCGCCGCCGACACGGCATCCGCCGACGCTCGATCCGAGCTCGAGGCTGCATCTGGCCCCAGCGCCGCGGACGCGCCCGCCGTCTCATCGCCGGTTGACTCCTTCTGCACCCGTCGTCCCTGGACGGCGGCAGTCTCATTTCGCACCAACCGTCCGACGGCCAAACCAGCGAGTGCGCTCCCCGACAAGAACACCAGCGGCCGCATCCGGGCGAAGCGCTTGATGTCGCCGACCACCCCGTCCAGTCCGCCCCTATGGATGCGTTCGGTGAGATCACCCAGCCGGTCGGCTCCCTCCCGCACATAGTCGACGAGGGGGCCAGCCTCATCGAGGCGGCCCTGGGCCAGGGCCCGGGTCTGACGATTCAACACGTCCAAACCCTCGGCCAGCTGACCGAGCTGGGTCTGGGCTCGTTGGCGCAGCTGGGCCTTGGCGTCCTCGACCAGCTTCTCGGCCGCGGCGGACACCTCGCCACCCACCTGGGAAGCCTGCCCTGCGGCCACCTGTGACACCTGGGCGGCAGCCGCAGCCCCGTGCTCGAGATCCTGGACCACCGGACTGAGGGCTTCGCTGGACTCGGAATCCGCTGCGCTACCCACGCTTCACCCCCACTCCCCGTACCCGGGCGTCGTCTCTACCGAGCTTAACGCTCTTGATTGTCTCGCCACCGATTTCGGCGTGTTTCCTCTGACGGCGGTGAAGCCCCCGAATGACTCTCGCTACGAAAAGCGGCGCGTTCGACTCCATGCGCGTTATTTCTCGGTGCTGCCGTCGTCGCTGGACTCCGCGGGCGCATTGACCACGGAACAGGCGACGGCGCTTGTCCTCGAGGCGCTCAAAGCCCGAGCGGCCCGGGACCCTTCGGGCACCATGGCGATCGACCGGCGGATCTGCTCAAGTTCCCACGTCTCCATGTTTCGGCAGCCAAGCGGGCGCAACTGCAGAGGGATCCGGCTAACACTGCGACGGCTAGTTGCTGACGTCCGAGATCAGACATGCAGATCATCGGCTCTTGACGCCAGTGTGACGCGCCCTATCGACGGATCCCGCACCCTGGGTGCACGAGCCGAAGTGTCCCAGATTGTCTGCCCATAATCGCGGCACCGTCATGTCCTCCAACGCCGGCCTGGTGACATACCCCTGAAGCCGTAACTAGCCGAGAACGTTCAAGACGGGCGTCCCTGACCGCCGCCCTCGCCGGCTTGTCGAGAGCCTGGGCTCCGCGTCCCCCACACGTCCCCGCACTCTCACCGTCATCCACCTTTGGCCATAATCACAGGCATGTAGTTCAGCGCAACTTGGTCTGCGCAGACTGGGCCAAGAAGCACCTGACCCTCTCGTAATGCGTAATAATCCCTCCTGAGCGGTGATGGAGCCTGCACGGCCGAGAGATTTTGTCCAGTTAATCGCTAGTCCTTCCCGACTCCATCGCTCACGGACTACGCCCACGGACTACAGCGCGGGCGATGGCAACGGTGAGAGAGCGGTGCACCAAAGACGGAACCAACCTCACCGACGAGCAGGGTCAGGTCATCTGGGAGGTGCGTGTCTACATCGGCCGACACGCGGTAACCAACAAACCCAGCTAAGTATCTCGCCTGGTGCACGCTGGGCCTCGCACACACGACTCTGAGAGGGCTCCCCTTCGACCGGCGATCTTGATCACTGACGGGCTCCAGGTGAAACCCGGCGGCATCGCGAAACCAGAGTGGAGTGGTTACCGGGGGCTCAAAGGGGCCATTAGCCGGTCCCGTCACGGTGGGGAAAGGACGGCCGAGCGGCTGAAAATTCGGTTTCTGTCCGCTCGGCTTGGTCCATAGTCGCAGCCCAGGTGGCCAACAGGTCAAGCGCGTCCTGGGAGGCGGATCCGGGCTGCGCGGTGTAGACCAGAACTGTTAGGTCCTCACCGAGTAGTTTCACGAACTGAAAATTCAAATCGAGATCGCCAACTTCGGGGTGGTGTAGTTGCGAGGATCCGGTACGGTAGGAGCGGACGTTGTGGGCCGCCCAGGCAGCTGGGAACGACTCGCCAGTCGACGAAGAACCCCAGGGATCACGGATTTAGGAACACGAACCGGGCTAGGTTGGCGGGCCGGTGCGGGTCTGCGAACATGTCCGAGAACAGGGCGCAGCCCAGGCGGTTGCTGCCCAGGATGTCGAGCCGGCCGTTTCGCACCAAGGCGGGCGCTCCGACCGTGGCGTCGAGTATCCGCTGCACAGTGGGTTGAACCCGCTCGCGGGGCCGGCGGGGGGCGATTGGTGCGGTGTTGGCGCCTCGGGCCAGGGTGAACAGGTGGGCCCGCTCGGCCTTGTCGAAATTAAGCGCCCGCGCCAGCGAATCGAGCACCTCGTCCGAGGTGCCGACCAGGTTGCCCCGTTCCAAGCGGGAGCAATAATCGACGCTCACCCCGACAAGCAGGGCCACCTCCTCGCGGCGAAGCCCCGGAACGCGCCGGTTCCTGCCGTAAGTGGATATCCCGCCTGCTCAGGGCTGAGCCTGGCCCGCCGGGATGTCAGAAACTCTCGGATCTCACTCTTGCCATCCACCGAGCCAAAGGTACTAACCGCGGGCTCATCGGGGAGGGTCTGTGAGTACCCCCATCAGCAGGATCCCGTCGACGAATTCCACCAGCCGTGATCGCTTGAGCCAGGCGAGGCGGCCGCGGTAGTGCGTGATCAACGACCGTTCAAGTGATCGCGGAGCCCAATCTCCGCGCCACTATCGCCTGCACGGACTCACCTTCCGGCGGCCGTCTCGCCGGCCTTCGTTCGGCCGGGCATACTGGTCCCTTGGGGTGAGTGTGGCTGAAAGGAGCGAACGTGACTATCGCCGATAGGCATCCGGTGCGCGATATGGAGATCCTCAGGGGCTCGGTAACGGTCGACCCCTTCGAGCATCTGCTTCAGGCGCGTGAGGCCGATCCGTTTTGGACTGACTCGAACGAAGGTTCGTGGGTCGTGACCAGGTACGAACATTGTCGGGAGGTCCAGCAGGATTACCGGAGGTTCACCCACGCGGTCCCGTCTGTAGATTTGCCCACGCCGCTGATGCCGTCGTTCTTCGATCCGCCGTACCAGACCAAGCTACGCAGCGTCGTGCTTCCGCTCATGACGGCTGCTGCGATCGACCCCCTCGAGCCGCGCATGCATCAGGTGTGCCGCGAGCTGATCGACGGCTTCAAGGACCGTGGCCATTGCGACGCCGTTTCAGAGTTCGCTCGCAAGTACCCGATCGCAGTATTCGGTGACCTGTTCGGCCTTCCCGCCAAGCGGCGTGAGGAGTTCCGGCAGCTGGCCGAAGTGTTCCTACATGTCAGGGACGAGATGGCGGATGCCTGGGTCGCGATCCAGGGGATCATCAAGGACGAGCTTGAAGCGAGACGGCGATCGCCACAAAACGACATGCTCAACGGCATCGCTCATGGCCGTATAGACGGGGAGCTGGTCGATCTCGACACCGCTGTCAATCTGGCGTCGACGGTGTTCGTGGGCGGCCTCGACACCTTGCCGTCCAACATCGGCTGGACGTTGCGATTCTTGGCTGACAACCCGGGTCATCGACACCGGATCGTGCAGGACCCAGCCTGCATTCCTGGCGCGGTCGAGGAGTTCTTCCGGCGGTTCCCGTCGGTGACCATGAACAACGAGGTGCGCGCCACTGAGGACATGGACTTCCACGGAGCGAGTATCAAGGCTGGCGACCGAGTCAACACGGTGATCTTCTTGGCGAACTGCGACAGCGAAGTTTTTGACGACCCTTTGACACTCGACTTCGACCGGAAGGCCAACAAGCACATGGCCTTTTCGGCGGGCACCCATCGTTGCCTCGGATCGCACCTCGCCCGCCACGAGCTCGCGGTCGGCCTACAGGAGTGGCACGAGGCGATCCCTGACTACCGGATATCCCAGCGCGAGAAGATAACCTATAGCGCGGGTGTGGCCAGCATGCAATACCTACGCTTGGAATGGGACATCTAAATTGGTGAGCCCCTTCGCGTAGTCTTGAACGCTGGCGAGTGAGCTTTCTTTCGGTGGTTGAGAGCGCGGTGCCTTAGACCCGATTCCGCACATCTGGTCGCCCTGGGCGTTTTTGGGAGCTCGGGTTGGTGTCAGAGCCGATCCACTGGTTGGTTCGGCAGGGCGTCGACTTGCTCGACTGGAATAATGGCCTGCACGTTGAGACGTCGGACGCTCTCAAGTCAGTAAGTTTGTTGGTAACCTTTTTCCCACACACGCAGCTCCCCCAGCTGCTCGCACATCTCCTTCCATCCCACCGCGCACCGACCGAGCACCTCGTGCATCAACGTCGTGTCCGGGACCAAAGAAGTGCAGGTACCTTCCTCCTGGTAGACGATGCGCGGCGTTTTGTCGACGAGTTCGCCCATATAGGTGCAGTACTCCTCGGCACTGACGAAGTCGTCCCCGCAGAAGTTGACGATCAGCGGCGGCGTCCTACCGGCTGTCATCGCATTGATATGGGCGGGGTACGGGTCGGCCAAGACGGGGCTTTTGGGTCTTATGCGAGTCCTCCACATCGAGGGGCGGCCCCTCGGGATCCATACGAACTGCCTGGCCCCCAATGGCGTCACCCCCCGGTCAGTCGAGGCCGTCCAGTCCAGCGCGGTCGCGCTGTCGAAGCTGCCGGACTGGTACCGGGAACGCCTCACGGCTAGGGCCGTGGCGCCAATGGCGGCGTGGCTGGTGCACGAGGACTGCCCGCTGTCGGGCGAGATCCTCACGACGGGCGGCGGACACGTCGCCAGGTTCTTCGTCGGCCGCACCCGCGGCTACTTCAACGCCGAGTTGACGATCGAGGACCTCCGCCAGCACCACGACGAGGTCATGGTGACCGACGGCTACGAGATCCTTGGCAGCGGGCAGGAGGAGAGCAGCATCTTCCGTCGTCTGCTTCGACCCGACGATGTCGGCCCAGACGACCTCGGCTGAGCGACTGTCGTCAAGCATAAGACGCTGGAACTAGACGGGTCCCTTGTGCACCTCGGAATCTGCGCCGGCAGCGATGCGGTGATTCTCGATATCGAGCGAGCCTCGCAACCCAGCAACGCCCTCCTATCCCGCTGAGTTGTTCACAGACTCGGGCCTGGTGACGAAACCGTAGCTCGCCGACTCCAGTGAGGTCATGAAGTGGCTGCGGGTAGCGCAGCATGCGCGCTGCGAGTCGATGCCAAGCCGCAGACATGTCGGCTCCTCGACCGCAGGCCGCTATGACAGCTGGGGGGCTTGGGCGCGGGCTCGTGCTCCCAGAACGCGTTGAAGGTCGGGAAGAACTCCGGGAGCTGGGTCCCCCTGACCGGGCCGGCGCCGTCGCCCGTGGTGAGCGAGCGCTCGGTCCCGCGCTCGGGATGGCCGAAGGTCTGCCGGTAGAACGACTTCGGGAGGCGGGCCAGGAATCGCCACGTCCCGCCGCGTCGCAGGTAGGTGTCGAAGTAGACCATGGCTAGGTCGGCCCAGTGGTCGGGCTCGACGTAGTGGTGGTGCGCCCGGGTGTAGACAACGCCGCGGGCGTGGTCGTCGTCGTCGAAGTCGATGACGTGGTTGCCGACCATGTGCATAGAGGCGTAGAAGGACCGCAGGGTGTTGTCGTAGAACACCCTGCAGCCCTCCGGCCCCTTGCCCCAGCTGCCGAAGCTGGACTCCTTGTCGAAGAGCGCGCTGAGGGACTCGAGGTCCTTTGAGTCGACGGCAACGCCGTAGCGGTCGGCCAGCTGGCGGATCTCGTCGCGGTCGGCCGAGCGTCGCTGCCGGAGCTGCTCGTCAGTATCCCTGGACATAGCCCTTCTCCCAGACCCTGTTCTCAACCAGTTCCCTGCAGGCGTCCTTCCAGTGCACCTCGCACTCCCCGAGGATCTCGTGCATGTAAGTGGTGTCGGGGATGAGCGAGACGTAGGTGCCCTCGGTGGTGTAGACGATCTTGGGCTCCTTGCCGACCAGCTCGCCCATGTACGCCAGGTAGTCCTCGGCGCTGACGCTCTCGTCGCCGCAGAAGTTCACGATCAGCGGCGGTGACTTGGCCTCGACCATGGCGTTGACGGCCATGCGGGCCAGGTCCTTCTCCCAGTGGGGCCGGAACACGTTCGGTTTCTCCGGGTGCAGGCGGATCTCTTCGCCCTTCACTATCTTTTCTAGCCGGGCCACGATCGTGCCGCCGTCGAGGCCGGAGGGGCTGCCCATGCGCAGGATCGTCATCGGCAGCCCGAACTGGCGGGACACGAACGTGCACGCTGCCTCCATGGCCACCTTGGAGAAGGCGCCGTAGGTCCCGGCCACATGATGGCCGAGGGCCCGGTCCTCCTTCACCGGGTTGTGCCCGTCCGGCGTGTACACCGAGGCCGTGGACACCAGCCCGAAACCCTTCGCTGTCCGGCAGTGGTACGCGAGCCGGGCAGCGGCGTCAGCAGCGTGGTCGAACGTGTTCGGGTAGTAGGTCGGCGGCGTGCGGGGCGGGATTGCCGAGTGCCACACGTAGGTGAAGTCGTCGGGGAGGTCGTCAAAGGGGTCCAGCAGATCGTGCTTAAGACAGTGGATCCTCATCGCTTCCAGCTTCTCCTGCACTTTCGGATTGCTGAACCGGGCCATCACATAGACCTCGTTATCCTTGGCTAACAGCCGGGCCGGCGGCAGGCCGGAAGGGCCCTGGCCCCCGGTCACGAGGATCTTCTCCCCCTTTAGCACGTGTGACTTGACAGCCATGCGACCCTCCTAGGACTCGTCTCAACCAACCGCTCAGGCTAGCGGTCTCGCTCGGGCCGTACGGGCTCAGGATGGCTTGACCTGCTACGCCGACCTCGCTCTCGACTAGATAAACACGCGTCAGCGGCCGTTAGCCAGGGTCTGCTCAACCAGGTATTGACAGAACCTCCCAGAATCAGCATGGCAGGCGTAACCTTATGGCCCATGAGTCGATGGAGTCGTTTCCCGCTGGAGGTCATGCTCGACCTCTTTAGTAGGAGCGTCCGCCACTGACTGTCAATTTCCTGCGGGGATGACGTCGTCGGCGCCGAGGAGTATTGCGCTTATATGGGCGAACTCGTCGGCAAGACGCGGCGCGTCGTCTACCAGGAGGAAGGTACCTCCACTTCTTTGGTCCCCGGACACGACCCTGAGGAACGAGGGGCTCGGTCCGTGCGAGGTGGGCTGGAAGGAGATGTGCGAACAGCTCGCGGAGCTGCGTGTCTGGGAGAAAGGTCACTAACAAACCTACTGAATTGAGCGTGTTCGACGTCTCAATGTAAGGGCCGACAGCATCAATTTCTAGAGAGGGAACGATATGCAGGGACAGAAGGTGTTCTTCGTGGGTGGGCAGGGTCCGGTGAGTGCGCCGGCAGCCCGGATGCTGGCTGCCGATAACGATGTCTATGTGATGGCCCGTTTCTCCAGTCCGGGATCACGGGAGAAGCTGGAGTCAGCCGGGATTACTTGCATACCGCATGATCTTTATGAACCGTTCGATGATCTGCCTGCCGACTTCGACTATGTCTATTATACCGCTCTCCCGAAATACGCTCCCTTGGGGCGGTGGCCGAACTCGTTTGATGCTTACGCCGAAGCCACCGGGCGCTTGATGACCCATTGTCGGCCCGCGAAGGGCTTTCTCTTCGCTTCTACGATCTCGGCGTACGATCCGCCGGGTGGCGACACCCCGGTACCCGAGACCCGACCGTTTGGCGTGCACGCAACACCCGAGTACGCCTTCACCAAGGTAGCAAACGAGGCCGTGGTCACCTATTTGTCACGTAGTCTCGATATTCCGGCGACGATTATTCGGATCGGCAGTGCTTCTGGCGTGGACGGCGGACCGATGCGAGTTCGGCTGGACTCTATCGTCGACGGCACTCCTATTCGATTGCACCCTAACAGGCCAACCTATCTCCGCCCAATGTTCGAGCCTGATTGCGCTCGCCTCGGAGTCGCCGCGTTGGAAGCGGCCCGCGTGCCGCCGTTGGTGGTCAACTGGTGCGGGGACGACATCGTCAGCGCCGAGGAGTACTGCACCTACATGGGCGAGCTGATCGGCAGGGAACCAGTCTTTGAGTACACCCCTGAGATGTATGTCTCGCTGGTTCCCGATACGACGTTCATGCATGAGACGCTTGGTCACTGCAACGTCAGGTGGCGTGATGGCTGCCGAATGCTCGTGGAGCAGTGCTATCCGGAACTCCTCAAGTAACTATGTTGTCAGATCGAAACTTCGCCATCGTTGACACGCTTACCGGGTGGGCGCACGCTCGGGTCACACCCTCCTGCAGCTGGCAATCGGCTGGTTGATGGGGAAGTCCGTGGTAGCGTCGGTCATTGCCGGCGCCAGAACTGAGAGTCAGCTCCAGCAGAACGGCGCGGCAGCCGCCGGGGTTGACGCCAGAGGAGATGGGTGAGGTCGACCTCCTTTGCCGATGAACCGGCCGCTAACGAGATACACGAGGCGGTACTCACCCGAAGCCCCACCAGTTGGGGCGACGTTCAAACCCAGATGGAGTTACCGCCGATGTTCCGACCTGCTAACACTGGTGACTCCTCGGCCTCAGATTGGGCGACATCAGCCCAAGGCACCGTTTAGGGACGGTCCTGAGACAACGATCAAGGTGGAATATGACGCTCTGTTTGAAGCCCGGTACTTCGTGGTGGGAGACTTACTCTCGTTGTGTGTCGGTTGCCCCGGAGGCTTTCGACTCGGACCGGCTCCGGAACCTGACGAGGGGTGAGTGGCGTAGGGTGGGCATACCGGGTGACCACGTCAACCCGGTGGATGGCAGTGCGATGCCCGGTCCGCCCAGGGTGGATTACGACGAGGCGGCCGAGTCGGTGCGCTTTGCCTGCGCCGAGCACGCCCAGTGGACCGAGATGGACCTCGACGAGCGTCGGAACCGGGTCACCATGGCGGTCGACGCTCTGACCGAACATCGGGATCTGCTCGCCTTGCTGCTGGTGTGGGAGATCGGGAAGCCGTGGCGACTGGCCTGCGCGGACGTGGACCGCTGCGTGGACGGTGTGCGCTGGTACGTCGGCGAGATCGAACGGCAGTTAGCCCTCGGCACGCCAAACGAGCGGCGTCCGCTGCCGGGACCGGTATCGAACATCGCCAGTTGGAACTACCCCATGAGCGTGCAGGTGCACGCCGAGCTGGTGCAGCTGCTGGCCGGCAACGCCGTCCTGGCCAAAACGCCCAGCCAAGGAGGTTTCCACACGCTCACCCTGGCCCACGCCCTCATGAAACGCGCTGACCTACCGGTCACGCTGCTCTCGGGGGTGGGCGCCCATCTGGGCGAGGTGCTGGTTCGCTCGGAGGGCATCGGCGGCCTGGCTTTCGTGGGGGGCCGGGCCAACGGACGTAAGGCCGCCGTGGCCCTGGCCGATACCGGGCGGCGCCACATGCTCGAACAGGAAGGCCTCAATACCTGGGGTATCTGGGACTTCAGTCAGTGGCACCTGCTGGCCCAGCATCTGCGCAAAGGCTTCGAGTACGCCAAGCAGCGCTGCACGGCGTATCCCCGCTACGTCGTCCAGCGCCGGCTGTTCCCGGCCTTTCTCGACACCTACCTGCCCGTGGTGCGCTCGGTCCGCTTCGGGCATCCGCTGGCGGTCGGCCATGCGGACGAGCCCTTCCCCGAACTCGACTACGGGCCCATGATCCACGCCACCAAAGCGATCGACCTGAGCCAGAAGCTCGACGAAGCCCTACGCGGGGGCGGCATCCCTCTCTACCAGGGCAGCGTGGGCGACGGCTCGTTCCTCGACGCCCAGGACATTTCTGCCTACGTGGCCCCAGCGTGCGTCTTACAACCGCCCGCCAACTGGTCGCTGCACCACGCCGAGCCGTTCGGACCCTTGGACTCGGTCGTGATCGTCGATACCGAGCCGGAGCTGCTCGCCGCCATGAATGCCAGCAACGGATCGCTGGTGGCCTCCCTCGCCACCGACGACCTCGAGTTCGCGGCCCGCACGGCGGAACAGTTGCAGGCGTTCAAGGTCGGGATCAACAAGCCCCGCAGCCGCGGCGACCGTGACGAGGTCTTCGGCGGGCTTGGCTACTCCTGGAAAGGAGCCTTCGTCGGAGGCGACCTCCTAGTCCAAGCAGTCACCCACGGCCCGCACGGATCCGACGAACGGCTCTACGGCAACTTCCCCGACTACTCCCAACTGCCCGACCGCTGACCCACACGACATCGCGGTTTAGGCATCCAAGATGCTGCCGTCGTGTTGTGGCGACATCCATCATCGAGTCCAGTTCGGGCATGGACACTCTTGGCGAAAAAGGGTAGCCGGCGAGCCACGTTGCTCGACCACACTTCCGACGAATCTAAGGTCCGACGTGTTAGGGCAGGAGATTCTCGAAGGGTGTCACTTGGACGGCTGCGCCATTTACGTAGGGTGCCATGTCCGAAGCCGTAAACTCGCTGTCGTCCCCAGACTGTTGTGCAGCACGCGCGACTCATGGAATTTCTCCGCGGTCCGCTTCGGCCACATCTGGGCTCGGCCCGCATGAGCGTGCCTCGGCGGGGAGGGCGCCGTGGGCGCCGCACAGCTGAGCCCCGTCTTTGACGGCAGAAGAAGTTGTCGGTCTCGGGCGGGGAGGCGGGCCGCGGGAAATATAGCCGGGTTGATCACGTTCAGGGATGTATCGAAAGGCTCTGCCCGTGGAGCTCGTCGGATGGTATTCTTGTCAGGCGTGGACAGCAGGGTCGAGATCCGAGAGTTCCTAACCTCCAGGCGAGCCCGGCTCACACCCGAACAGACTGGGATGGTGGTCTCCGGACGGAATCGGCGTGTTCCCGGGCTGCGCCGGGAGGAAGTGGCGATGCTGGCTCAGGTGAGCGTCGACTACTACACCCGTTTGGAGAGGGGACATCTGCACGGCGCGTCCGAAGCGGTGCTGAATTCTCTGGCACGCGCTCTGCTGCTCGACGAGGCCGAGCGGGCGCATCTGTTCGACTTGGCCCGCGCCGCCAACGCCGCTCCGGGCTGGGAAAGGCGTCCCGCTGCTTTGCGAGTCCCGCCAGGCGTACAGCGCATACTCGACGCCATGGTGGGGGCACCTGCATTGCTGCGCAATGCCCGCCACGACGTACTATCAGCGAACCGTTTGGGCTATGCGCTCTACTCGGAGATGTTCGCCGACGCGGCGCAGCCCGCCAATAATGCACGGTTTGTTTTTTTAAATCCTCGATCAACGCAGTTCTTCGTTGACTGGGAGCGGGTCGCCAACGCGGTGGTGGCCACGCTACGAATCGAGGCGGGCCGCCATCCATACGACAAGGCTCTCAGCGACGTCGTGGGCGAGTTGTCGACGCGCAGCGAGTCGTTCCGTACTCGCTGGGCCACCCACAATGTGCGCTTGTTCCAAAGGGGGGACAGCGTGCTGCTCCATCCGGTGGTGGGCGAACTCCATCTCAGCTATCAGTACATGGAGCTACGCGGTGAGGACCTAGAGATACTGGTCTATACCGCCGAGACCGGCTCGCCTTCCCGGGACGCTCTCGATCTGCTTGCCAGCTGGACCGCGTCTGTGGACGAAACCCAGAAAACCTAACCAAGAGACGGCGCGAACCGGCAGCGAAACGTTTCCAGAAGTATGCCGTAATTGGTGGCGGTCAGTGAAGAGTCCAGAGGAAGAGTCAATCTCGACCCCCCGTATCGACTCACTCGGTGCCGAGCTTAATAGATGGAGACTACGGCTTGATTCGTTTAAGCGGCGAGCTCCCACAAACGTCGGCGGCATGGTCGTCATCGACCACCTCCTCTGCCAGCTCATCGCTTGACTCGCTCTTTCCGCTGGAACGTCTAGCGACTCGCCGCGGGACCGCTACGTAGGCTGGCTTGGCGCGCCGGTGAGGTCTCTGGCCACCGTGTCGAGACCGTCGAGGAGTTCCTCGCCGCGGCCGGGGACGTGGACGCCGATGTGGGTGCCGCCGGCTGAGCCCCACCGTTCGATCTCCGCCAAGAGGCCGGGGCCGCTGCTATCGGTGGCGATGGTCTCGAAACCGAGGCTATCGGGGTCTCGGCCTAGTTCGGCGGCGCGGGTTTTCACGTTGGCGATGGCCCGTATGGCGAGCCGTGAGGTTCGCATGAACGTGAAGCCGTCACCGATTCGGGCGCAGCGGTCCTGTTGGGCCGCGCTCGAAGCCGCCAAACCAAATTGGTACCAGCTCCCCCAGAACGGGCCGGAAGCCGGCCCGATCGATGCGGTGGAATCGCCCCTCGTAGTCGAGCAGCGGGTCGGTCCACAAGGTGCGCATAACCTCGACCTGCTCCTCCAGCCGGGCGCCCCGGTCCCGGTAGGGCACCCCGAGGCTCTCGTATTCCACGTAGTTCCAGCCGATGCCCACGCCGAGTCGTAAGCGGCCCCGCGACAGTATCTGGACTTCAGCAGCCTGTTTGGCTGCCAGCACCGCCTGCCGCTGGGGAAGGACGAGGATTGAGGTCGTCAACTCGATTCGGTCGGTCTGTGCCGCCAGCCATGCCATCAGGGTCATCGGCTCGTGAAAAATCGACTCCTCGTGGTACGGCCCTTCGAACGGAGGATTCCGCCGGGCGTGCTCGGCGCCGAGCACGTGGTCGACGAACGCCAGGAACCCGAAGCCCAGTTCTTCGGCCCGCCGGGCGAACGCCGCGTACAAGTCAGGGTCATTGCCAATCTCTTCGTAGGGAAACCTCACCCCGACTTGCACAGTGCCTCCTCCTCGAAGCTGCGCCGCTCTGCTGGCAAGCCGAAGCGGTCCGGCCACTACGCGGCGACTATCTCGGGCCGCGTACACTATCAGCTCCCGAAAGCGTTTCTCGCCGAGGTGACGGAGATTGCCGACATCTCGGTGTCGTATTGCCTCAGTCAGAAGTCCGCTACCCCCAAGAAGGCGAAGCGGAAGGGACCGTCGAGCTCACTGAATCGGCAGGCAGACGATAATCCCCGTCGATGTCGCCGGCCCGCGCAACCAAGTGCAGCACGCAAAGTCGGCCGAAGCAATCGGCTGCTACCACAATCTCGTGCCCGGAGCGGTTAGGGCCGCTCACTGCAAGTTCGAGACCAAACACTTGGCAGAAGCTCTTCTCAAAGTCTTCGGGGTGTTCTGGTGAACCAGGTAATGACCGTACCTTCCAGAATTGCCGCGGACGTCGCACTCTGGAGAGGCGTGCCTCGCCCGAACGAGAGCGATCTGCGTTTGCTTCCAGACAAGCAAGGCTTAGGGTTGCTTTTAGTGGGGGCATTCCTTGCGCTCAACCGGTGATGCATCTCTTGGCTGAAAAGTCGTCGGGGACCTTCAAGACGTAGGCCCCACCGCGAAGTGGCCACGTTTCTGTCGGGTGTAGCATCCCAAGCGGTGAATCCCTGTGTGGCTCTCTATCACTATGCGAATGGAACATGGACCTTAAATGGACCATTCGCTGATACGCTCGACCCTCCAGCGTCGGCCGTGGCGTGCACCTGACTCGCAGAGGCGGCGATGCTCAGCGAGGACTCGATCGAACCGGCTACTTCGGTTTCTATTTGGGCGGCACCCCACACTCCGTTGCCGTCGGCCCCGAACTCAAACGAGTTCAGAGAACCAGGCTCGGATGGCATTGACAATTCATTCGTCGTCAGCCTAAAGGAACGCCAGGAGCTGGGATCCGTCCATCGGCGTGATGGATTCTTCGAGCTCCTGCCGGATGACCGCGTTGGGCTGTCGAACTCGAGGACCGGCTCCGCCGCGTTGCGGGCTGCCCAGACCTGGGAAGTGCCTCGCCTGCACCGGTGAGAGTGCGATCGCAGGTGTTGCGCCGGCCGTAACCTCGATGTCTCCCCTCCCAGATGGCGCCGATGATTGAAGCGTGATACTTACCGCTCCGACTGACCCGCGGCCGATCTCACAAAGTAAGTTCAAGAAGTGACCTTAGTGGAGCAGCAGCTGACCTCGCCGTTGATCGGTGTCCGAGTGCTCGACCTGAGCGGCCCGATCGGCGCCTACTGCACGCGCGTGTTGGCTGATCTCGGCGCGGACGTCGTGCTCGTCGAGCCTCCCGAGGGTGATCCCCTGCGGCGGCGACCGCCGTTCCGCGGCGACGACCCGGCGGCGCCGCTGTTGTTCGCCTACTACCACGCTTCCAAGCGGAGCGTGGTCGCAGGCGCCGATGACCTCGAGCGGCTCGCCGAACTAGGAGCGGCTGACGTGGTTGTCCTCTCGCCCTCGGCCGCGACGCAGACACCGGGCTGGGATCCCGAGACCGCCACGCTTCGATGGGCGCCAGGCGCGATCGTGTGTGCCATCACCCCGTTTGGCCTGACCGGCCCGTACCGCGACTGGCGGGCGACTCCCATGATTTCCTTTGCGATGGGCGGCGCCATGATTCGCATCGGCCCTCCGGAGGGACCGCCGGTCACCGTACCGGGGCAGCAGCAGTGGGACGAGGCCGGTTTGCATGCGGCCGTTTGCGTGCTCGCCGCCCTGCGGGCGCGTGACGCGGTCGGTCCGCAGACGATCGACCTGTCGGTGCACGAGGTCGCCGCATACCGAGACTCGTACATCGAGTGGTACGACATCAACGGTATGCCTCCCGTTGTGGGAGTCGGGGCGGCGGTCCGGTCCGTCGGTATCGGTGTGCCGCCGAGCGGCAGGTACCACTGTGCCGACGGCCAATTCGAGGTGGCTGCGTACCAGGCATCGCACTGGCAGGCGTTCCTGGAGATGGTCGGCCATCCGCCGGAGCTAGCCGACCCGGCGCTCAACGAAGCTTTGGTGCGGCGCGAGCGGTTCGCCGAGCTGCGCGCCACGATCCAGGATCTGCTCAAGTCCCGCTCCCGCGAAGATCTGTTCGAGCGCGGCCAAGCCGCCGGGCTGCCATGCAGCTTGCTGAACCGCCCCACGGACTTCGTCGCCGACGAGCAGCTCCGAGAGCGGGGCGTGATCGTGAGGTCGGCAACGTCCTTTGGGGAGATCCCGATGCCCGGACCGGGGATCCGGACCGTACCCGCCCTGGCTTGCTCTCGAAGCGCCGCGCCAGCAGCGCCTGGTTGCGACACCGTGGTGTGGGCGCCTCGAGAGGCCCCTCGAGGGACGCCGGCGCTGGCTGGCCAGGGGTTGGCCGCTGGTCCGCTCGAGCGCCTTCGAGTGCTGTCATTGGGCACGTTCGTCGCTGGAAACGCGGTGGCCTACGTGCTCGCCGAGCTCGGCGCCGACGTTATACGGCTCGAGAGCCTCACCCACCCCGCCGCGCTTCGTTCGTCGATGTACGGCGGCAGCGGGATGGTCACGGAGCCGTCTGGCGCCATGATGACCGCGTCACAGCTGTCGCTGGCCCGGTCGATGAGGAATCTGGCGATCGATCTGACCACCGCAGGAGGGCGCGAGTTGTTCGCGCGCCTGGTTGGCAAGGCCGACGTGGTGATCGAGAACTTCAGTGCGGGCGCCGCTGCCCGCCTGGGGCTCTCCTTCGGAGATCTCACTGTCCTGAACCCGCGTATCGTCCTGGCGTCGCTCTCGGGCTATGGGCGGACCGGGCCGCGCTCGGGCTATGTCGCCTACGGGGCGAACATTTCGAGTTTCGTGGGTCTGTCCTACGCCAATAACCACAGCTACGGCACGCAGTCGGACTACATGACCGGCTACCACGCCGCCATCGTCACCCTCGGGGCGCTGCGATCCGTGGCCGAGACCGGCCGGGGCGTCTACATCGACGCCGCCCAAATCGACGTCATGGCGGCGTTCATGCCGGACCTGGTCCTCGACGCCCTCGTCAACGGCCGGGACGCGCCGCCTCCGGGCAACGACGTCGCGGGTTCGCTTCTCTCCGGCGTTTACCGCTGTTCCGGCCATGACGAGTGGGTCGCCGTCGAGGTCCAGGACCTCGGCGACTGGACGCGGCTGAGCCAGTGGCTCGCCGTGCCGGCCGAGGCGAGCTCGGCTAGCGAGGCCGCCCAGCTGCGGCCCGTTCTTGACGCCGCGTTGGCGGGCTGGGCCGCGGGGCGGACCGCCGCCTCGGCGGCGCGGGATCTGCAACGCATTGGCGTCGCCGCCGGGCCCGTCCAGGACATGGAGGATCTGTGGCACGATCCCCAGCTGTGGGCCCGCCATGCCATTGTCGAACTGGACAATCCCGATTTCGGGTCGCACTACTACGGTGAATGCCCCCACCGGATGAGCGTCACGCCAGGGGCAGCCCGATGGCCAGGCCTGCGGCTCGGGCAGCACACCACGGAGATCCTCCGGGACTGGCTCGGCCTGGACGAGGGCGACCTCCAGCCTTATCTCGCCTCAGACGCCGTGTTCCAGGCGTAGCGCCTCGACAACCTGGCGCATATGAACATGCTCGACGACGCTCGTAGCTAGGACACCGAACAGCGGCTTGCGCTCTCGGCGGCTCCCTCGCCACTCCAGCCGATGGAGCTCTCGCTTAGTCCACCTGAATCGGAAGTGCTTCCTCGAGCCGGCGGTCGATCTGTCTAGCCCTCAATTCCGCGCCCTGGAGCCAACTCAACGCCCGGGTTTCCAGATCGCGTCTCTGTGTGAGTGCACCACGCTTGACTCCATTCCACCCGCTGACCACCGAAGGTCCGTCACATCACTGCTACTTCCGTGCCGACCACATGCCGAACGCGACAGAACTAACCGGCTACTCAGTCGAACCTAGATGTGCCGAAGAGGCAACGGAAAGGAAGTTGCGACCGCGGGCGCGTTTTACCAGCCTTGTGCGATGAGCGCGTTCGTTGACATTGCCATCCGGGACGCGTGGCCGACGATTTTGAGGACTGCCTCCGTCTGTATGAAGCTGTCGCAGCAGAGGGCCGGTGGATCGGTGGCGAGGCACCAACCGATAGGGCGGCCCGGCGGCGTCCCTTCGACGCGTACCTCAGTGACGAAGATGCCGCGACGTACCTGGCCGAAGTAGGGGGGAACCTCGTGGGCAGGGATGGTCAGTCCGGGCCGAGGTCGATCCCTCGACGGACTATTCCTCAGTTGACACAGTCACTTCGCAGCTCGCCAAACGGCACGAAAGCGCGCCTTGGATTGGGCGAGGGAAGTGTCCCCATAAGAGGGGAGGGCCGAGTCGCCCGTGTAACGGCGGTTCAGGGATCATTCGAAGGAGCGGACAAGCGGACCCTCGTGGGAGACTTGGGTCATGCCGGTAAAACCTCGGCGGGCCGGGCACCGCTCCGTCACGCCGCGCATCGTCGTGAGCGATGTCGCCGGACAGGTAGATTTCCTCAGGACGGTGTTCAACGGCACTGGCTCGGTCGAATCTGGCCGCCCCGCCGAGATAGCCATCGGTGACTCGCTCATCATGGTGTCGTCCAGCACCGAGCGTGACGCGTTCCCAGCTTTCCTCTACGTCTATGTCCCAGATGCCGACGCCACGTACGAGCGGGCGCTCGCAGCTGGTGCGACCACTCTCGAACCGCCGCTCGATACCCCATATGGCGATCGACGTGCGATGGTGCGCGACCCCTTCGGTAACGTCTTTCAAATAGCGCACCAGATCTCGGCTCCGTAGCCACGGGCCTGGTCAAATATTTTCGCGGTGCTTGGCGGCATCGCCCCCTGTCGCTGGCTCGGTGGGAGGTCGTAGCTGAGGCGAACCACCAACTAGCTTGCTCTGGCAAGCACGTCCGAAAATCTCATCTGGACCCGGGCGGCACAGGACGATGTGGTCGCGTGCGGCGAGCAGAGCAATCAGACGATTATCTCACCGGTCCGCCACGTGGCCTGGGCGGAAAGCCACCCCCAGACGGCCAAGAACGCGATGAGCGGCCTACTCCGCTCGGCCGCACGGCGCTGGGGTGAGCTGTCAGGGCGTCAAAACGACCTTGCTTGGAATGTGCTGAGTCGATTTGGCTTTGAAAGCGTCGCAGGCCTCCGCGAACGGGTAGACCGCGCCAACCTGGGGTCGCACGATGCCCTGGTCGACGAAGCGGGTGATCTCCCGCAGCTGGGCACCGCTCGGGTCGCGTACGAAGTGAACGGTGCGTATATCGTCTCGATCGGTTTGCGGTGGATTCATGACTGAGACGACACCGCCCGGCTTGACGATCGCCGGTGAACGGGCGAGCACCTCGCCGCCGATGGCGTCGTAGACCAGGTCGACCTGACCGACACCCGTCTCCCAACCGTCCCGCTCCACATCGACGAAATCGTCGGCGCCCAGGTCGAGAACCCGCTGGCGGGAGCCGGACCGACCGGTGCCGATGACTCGGGCGCCGGCCCACCGGGCCAGCTGCACGCCCGTTGCTCCGACCCCGCCGCCTGCTCCGTGGATCACTACCGTTTGCCCGGATTCCAGGTGGCCGTGGTCGAACAGCGCTTGCCACGACGTGAGCCCCGCTTGTGGGAGCGCAGCAGCCTCAATGAAGTCCACGGTCGTGGGCTTGGGCGCCAGGCTTCGAGCCTCGATGGTCACGTACTGGGCGGCCCACCCGTCGCGGTACCCGTCGATGAGACCGTAGACCTCATCGCCAGACACCCCTGCGGTTCCGTAGCCGGGCGCAACCACGACGCCTGACCCCTCGTGAGCGGGAATCCGTGGTCCCCGGTCGTGTCCGTCGCGATCGGTCTGGATGGGCCACGTCAGCTCGGTCGGTGTGAAGCTGGCGGCCCGTACCTGCACTAGTGCGTCGCCTATCGAAGGCCGGCGATCCGGAGCGTCCTCGTAGACGAGGCCGTCAATGCCCTCGGGGCCCTCGAGCTTGTGGATGCGGACGGCTTTCATGGCGGTCTCCTTGTCACCATCAGCGGGAAGTTCCGGTCATACCCATGACCCCCCACGACACGGGAATGTGACCATCGCAAGTCATGGAGGGCGCCGCGAGGTCCACGGCGGGACGCCGCCAGGTAGGAGCGAGTTCATGGTCGGTCCCGCACAATGCCGCGGAATTCCCCTGTACGAGCTCTACGTGCAAGACAGCCGCGGCACGCAAGAGTAGGTCGCCAGAACCGCGGGCCACGGACGGTCCGGCGCTACGCCCGCCAGATGGCCTCTGACGCAGCTGCCTGCGTCCGCGGCACCCAACCTTCGGTGTCGGTCACCGCTAGAAATCCCGCCTGAACCGTGCCTAGTCTGCCTACTACATCTACCGTCGCGCCCACGGCGGCCTCAGGGGCCAGACAACCTACGAACGCCTACGCCAGAAGACCCAGACCTGCGTGTAAGGCGCCTACGTCAGTTGCACAGTCCTTGGCAGACCGTGCGTGGCAGGTCGTGTGTGGCACACCGTGGCAGCCGGTGGGTCGTGCCGCTACAGGCTCGAGCAGTCGATCGTGGTACCCGCTGATGGAAGCACATTGATGAATGGTCCCACTTTGGTGAGTTGGCCGTTGTCGTACTTGTAGAGGCCGAGGCACGGACTGATCGGTCGGGTAACTTCTCCACCCAGAACGTTGGCCGGCTTCGTATAGTCCAGCGGCGGAGTGAGCCCAAGTGTCTGGAGCGCGGTCGTGTGCGACAACTGGGTGAAGATCTGCGAGGCCGACGGTGAGGCCATCTTGTTGGCCATGTCGGCTATCAAATGAGCAGCAAGCCACTGATCGGCCCCCTCTTCACCGTAGTTGATGTTGGAGGGATCGTACTTCTGTACGTCAGCGATGTAGGCCTTCCACCCTGCAGAGTTGGGATCGTATGGCGTCTCTATATAAGCGTTATTGGGATTGTCCAATAGCTGTTTGACGTTCGTGACATTCCACGTGGTAGGGTTGAACAGAATCGGCTGCGTGTACCCCTGTTGCTTCAAAGCCTTATACAGTCGAACGGCCGTGGCGGCGTCGGTCCCTTCGAGCATGAACCCATTCGTGGCTACGATCTTCGCCGCGTAGGGAGCCATGTCGGCCGCCCCCAGGGGGACGAGTACACCGGTCACCTTCCCTCCGTAGGGCGCCGCCAGCTTCTGCACCTCCGGCGGGTACTGAGCTCCAATCGGCACATCGGTCGACACCGCCGCCACGTTCTTGTTGTGCAGCTGTTGGATGCCGAGAATAGCGACTGCGGCAGGCACCAGCGAGATGGAATCGAAGGCGAACACTGCCGGAGAGGTGAAGGACTCCGGGCAGACCATTGAGTCACCGAAGGATGCCATGTGAGCTGCGGCCAGGACGTTGAAAAGCTCCGAGCCGCAGGTAGCGGAATTCCCTATTACCGCCAGCGCGTTCGGGTTAGCGACAGCCTGCCTTGCACAAGCGGTCGTCTGGTTGGGATTATAGTGGTCTTGGCACTCGATGACTTTCAGAGGCCGACCGTGAATACCGCCCGCCGCATTGACAGAATCAGCAATCGCCGGCGACGGCGCTAAGCTCTGTTGGCCTCCACTGTCGGTGACATACAGCACGTAAGGAGTGCCCTGGGGGCTGGCCGATCCCGAGGTCCCAGACGATGCAGGCGAGGCGCTGCCAACCGAGGTCGAAGCAGTTGTTGAATTCGCACCAGACGATCCTGCCGAATGGGTCGACGAGCCGCAGGCGACCACCAACGGCAACGTCAAGACGACCGCAGCCAACAGACTGAGCCTCTTACCCAGTGCCGGCGCCGAACGTCGAGCCGAGCCGACGCCCCGCGGCCACCGTTTAACAGGGAAAATCATCCTACCTTCACTCCTTGCTTCCTTCAAATACGGTCACCCTGACCGTGTCGAGATCCAGCCGACGGGCAACCTCCAGACGGTGTTGCCGATCGAAGACCGTCAGTCCATGACGGGACAGCAGTAAGGACAGGCCAAGCAGCGCGGTAGCTGCGGGTGGCGCAATCGTGGGTCACTTTCGCCGCGCCACCATGCTGAAGTGGCTAACCTTTTTTCAAATCACACACCTAAACGATCCGGACTTCAGCCCCAACTCGTCGGTCGAGGTTCCGTTACCCGGGAGAGTATCTCCTTCTCTCATTGGCGTAACCATCCGGTCTGTCTCCCCGTTTTGCGGTGTCAGTAAAGCTGGTCAGAACGTGTCAACACGCGTCACATCGCCCGCCTCGGGCGCGGTTACCAATTGCCGGACGACCTGAAAACACTCGTTTTCAGACTAACGTCACGCGACGCTGCTGTCAAGGGAGTCAGGCGCCGAGGGTTGTCTGGCCGGCTCGTTGAGAGACAAATAATGGGCAGCGCTCGAGGCCGGGCAGAGCAGGTTTGTCACCGGTGGCAGGAGTTCAATGCAACGGCGCTAACGTCCATGACGCCAAGGCGGCAGGAGCTTGAGGGCGAGCAGACGGGAGAAGACGATTGTGGGGAGACGCTTGGTCAGCCGGTCTGTAACCATCTCGGGACCAAGGAAGCGCGGTGCGTCACCCGCCGGGGGTGGCTGTCACCCGCAGGTTTGTCACACACCCATACGCCCGATGTCTGTACCGAAAATGGAACCACGGCACCACGGCAACATTGCGTGGTTAAATCAACGGCGACGGGGCCTTTTAGGCTTATGCCAAGCCGAATCGTACTCTACGATCTTTTTGCCCACTTCTAACGCACCAGAAATCGCTTCCGCCATCGGAATCTTCTCTATCCCGGCAATATGCCCTCGATCGTAGGCCTCGGCGATGGCATTTATTGCGTAGGCGTCCCGGGCGGGCCACTGAGTATGAAATGACCCGTCAGCGACACCTTCCTCAATAATGTTCCGCAACGTTTCCCGCACTTCAGCCTTGGTCGCGTAGAGAAGTTCGATATATCCAGGTACGCTGTATGCTTCTGCAGATACAACCACCGACCATCTATGAGTGTTCTCGAAAATGGCGCCGATCATTCGCCGCACCCAGGCTTCTAGCTTCTCGATCGGTGGATGAGTACTCTCCACGATGGCCCGGAAATTGTCAATAGTCTCGCCAGATCGAGCCCTGAACATCGTCAATATAAGGTCATCTTTAGAGTCGAAATGTCTATAGAAGGCCCGCGTCGAGAGGCCGGCCTCGTCGAGTATGGCTCGCAGCGGTGTCGGCCTCACCTGGTTCCCCACCAAACGGTAAGCCGCGGCAATAATGATTTCGCGTTCATCGAAATCGTCAAGGGGTAGGGGTTGTTCTGGCAGCACAATTCCTCATCAGGCGTCGACCCGGCCACTGCAACTGAACCCGCGTAGCATACCACTTGGCCTCGGTCGCCGCCCGTTGCAGGTATTCCGAGAGCATTTCATCGTGGCTCCCTTTCCTGAGGAGAACGTCAGCCGTGTGGTCGCGGAGCCGGAATTGAGCCCATCGTCTTCGGGTCCGACCTTCCTCACGGTGAGGGGCTCACCTTCTCGGATCAGTAGGCCAGCGCCCAAGCTGAGTACCTTCTTGGAAAGCAGATCAGCGTCGGATCAGGCGGGATAACTAGAGAATTTCCTGGCACCCACCCCGTCCCTGAGAGGCTGCAGGAGTCCGTCGAACTAGGCTCGCAAGGAGTGGCGCGCCCGGTCGGCAGGGATTGGGATCACAAGCCCCCGGTCCCGGCGCGCTTTCCCGTGTTCGGGGTTGCGAGCCGTCCGGGCCCTTCCTCGCATGGGCCACGCGAGCTAGCGTCCCTGATATGGATAACTACGACCTCGTCCGTTACGAGCTCCGGGGTGCTGTCAGCGTCATTACTCTGAGCCGCGAGCCGTTGAACACCTATGACGCCGCCTTTCACGTCTTCTTCCAAGGAGCCTGGGAACGGGCCAGGCGAGACGACAGCAACGTCGTCGTCATGATGGCGGAGGGAAGGCATTTCTGCGCCGGCGCGGAGCTGCGCCGCCCTCAACCGGCACCCGAAGGGGCGAGAATACTGGAACCGTGGGAGGAGATTCGCCTCATCAAGAGCACCCCGAAACCGACGATAGCGGCGGTTCAGGGCGGATGCATCGGTGGCGGTCAGCGCATGGTCTGGCCGTGTGATCTGGTTTTTTGCACCGAGGACGCATTCTTCGCTGATCCGACGGCGAAGATGGGTATTGGAGGCATCCAGTCACATCTTCACACGTGGTTCTACGGGCCTCGTCTCGCCAAGGAAATGCTCTACTCGGGAATGCGCCTTCCGGCGTCACGCCTCTATCAGATGGGTCAAGTGAACCGTCTGTACCCCGACGTCGGTACGCTACAGGCGGAGACGCTCGCCTTCGCCGAGACAGTCGCCGGTGGCGACCCGTTGGCGTACCGGCAGGCCAAACGGGCATCGGATATCACGATGGACATCCAGGGTCAGCACTACTTGCTCTCGCGTATGGAGGAACTCCTTGACGAGACACCGGTGATGAATCTTCACCTCGACCACTGAGCCAGTCGTCTGGGCCTGGCAAAGCTGGGAACGGGCGTCACTCCTCTCGCCGAAGGCCGGGGAGGGCGTCAAAAGTGAAAAGCGCGGCCTGGCATCGGGGCGAGAGCGAACGTGCCATCGAGCCGGCGAGGTTCAGTCGATGCCGCCAAACGACGTGATCGGCGGATAGGCGTCCGGATCGCAGACGGCATCGATGACGGTCAGCCGGGCTGATTGGGAGGCGTGGATCAGAGCCTCCTTCAGGGCAGAGGGCTGGTCGACTCGGATACCTTCGCATCCGACCGCACGTGCGAGCGCGGCGTGATCGACAGGGAGAAGATCAACGGCTGTCGTATGTTCGCCGAACTTCACGTTCTCGGCGTGCTTCTGGTAACCGAGTATGCTGTTGTTGAGCACGACCAGGGCGACCGGAGCGCCTACCCGTCGAGCGGTCTCCATTTCGGACCACACGTGCCCAAAGCCGCCGTCGCCCACGATGCAGATGATTGGAGCGTCCGGCCGCGCCAGGTTGGCGCCGATAGCCATCGGAAAGCCCCAGCCCAATCCGGCCAGTCCCCGAGGGCTGAGGAAGCGCTGACCGGCTCGTCGTGCGGTGATGTAGTTGCCCACCCAGATCGAGGAGTAACTGGCGTCGGATACAACCACGGTGTCATCGGTCAGAATCTGGTTGATCTCACTCATGATGCGTTCAGGCCTGAGGGGAGAAGCGTCGGAGAGCCGCACCTCCGCCGACATATCCATGAACAGTGCTTTTCCCTCCCGGATCTGCGCCTCGAGTCGTGAGCGTCGGCCTTGCAGCTGTCGGAGATCGGTTTCACTCAAAGCTCCGATCAGCTCGTCGAGGGTTGCGCGCGCATCTCCGACCAATCGGCGAGCATCGTAATTGCGTCCGACCTCAGCCCCGTCGATGTCGACGTGAAGGTAGATCGCATTCTTGGGATACAACTGGTAGGAGTCTGTGCCGTTCTGGTTGGTACGGGTACCAACGAGGAGGACGACGTCGGCGTCGGTGATTAGCTCGCGCTGCCCATGGGTTGCACCCCGTGGGCCCATGAAGTAGCCCACGACGCCGACGGAGAGGGGATGCGATTCAGCCACGGCGCCTTTGCCCATGAGCGTCGTTGCGACTGGTAGGTGGTACTGCTCCTGGAGTAAGGCAAGAGAGTCGTGCGCTCGCGACAGGTGTACCCCGCCGCCCGCTATGACGACCGGCCGCTGTGCCTGGGCGAGAATCTGGGCGGCGGCTTCGATCTCGGCGCGGTCCGCCCTTGGTCGATCCGCAGGAAATGTCGTGATCGTTCCATCTCGCGAGCTTGGCGGCGCCACGGCATTGAGCAGGTCCGCGGGAAACAAGAGCGCCGTCGGTCCGGGCCGACCGGAGCACGCAATGGTGAAAGCAAGTTCGAGATAGTCGTCGACGCGATCGACATGATTAACTACCCGAGTCCACTTCGAGCAGCCGTCGAAAAGACGAAGGTGGTCCAGCTCCTGGAAGGCATTCTTCTCTGTGAACGTCTGGGCGATATCCTGAACGAGGGCTACCAGGGGCACCGAGGACTTCATCGCTTCGGCGAGGGGAGGTACGAGGAGAGTCGCCGCAGGTCCGTTCTGGGCGGTTACGACGGCGGGCACCCCCTTCATCCGGGCGTACCCGTCAGCCATGTAACCCCCAGCGTTCTCGGTGCGGTAAGCAATCTGGCGGATCCCCATGTGCTCGGCCGCCAAGTGAAGCGCCGATGGCAGGCTCTGCCCGAAAATGACTTCCACGCCGTGGCGGACCAGCACCTTCGCCACAAGCTCAGCAACGGTTCCGCTCAGGTCGGCCCCCGGGGTGCGCAGCGGGCTTCGGCGTGGGCGATCCGTTACTAGGTCGACTTCGACGGTCATATGGACCTCCGTGGCTAGGACCAGAGCCCCAAAGACTACTTCGTGACGCAACGACGTGAATTCCGTCGCCGTTCACGCCCAGCGAATATTCGGATGCAGCCCGGTTCGTTCGGGAGTGAGCTGCTTTCGCCAAAGCCACCATGTTTCCCGATCGGTCCTCCGAGCCCGTCACGAGATGCCGGGTCGAGTCCGCCGCATCGGCGTCCGCCACCTAAGCGTGACCCGGCCGGGTCGCCATAGGGGCCACGAATGTTGTGCGTTAGTGTGGCACCCATGAGTATTCCCCTTCGGCACGGCATATTCTTGGCGCCGTTTCACTCCATTCGGGAAAATCCGACGCTCGCCTTGGAGCGCGACCTGCAGTTGTGCGCGTGGCTCGATGAGCTGGGATTCCACGAGGTTTGGATTGGCGAGCACCACTCCGGCGGTCTGGAGACCATCGATTCGCCTGAGGTATTTATCGCAGCAGCGGCGGAGCGGACCAAGCATATAAGGTTGGGTACCGGGGTAATTTCGCTCCCGTACCATCATCCCCTCAACGTCGCGAACCGGATCGTGCAGCTCGATCACATGACTCGGGGTCGGGTGATGTTCGGGGCCGGACCGGGGCTGCTGGCGTCGGACGCGCTGATGATGGGCATCGAGCCGGAGACGACACGGGACAGGTTGTCGGAGGGGCTCGATGTCATCTTGCGTCTCTTGGCAGGCGATACCGTCAACGAGACCACAGATTGGTACACCTTACGCGACGCTCGGACCCACTTGAGGCCATACACCTACCCCTATCCGGAGGTGTGTGTGGCCAGTGCGGTCACCCCTTCCGGCGGTCGACTGGCCGGTCGGTACGACCTTGGGATGTTATGTGTAGCAGCTGGGGAGCGGGCCGGCTTCGACGCCCTGGACACCAATTGGAAAGTGGCCTGCGAGATTGCGACCGAGAATGGTCGGGAGATGGACCGCAACCGCCTGAGGTGCGTCCTTAATATGCATCTCGCCGACAGCCGGCAACAGGCAAGGGCCGATATCCGATATGGGTGCGAGGAGTTCATCCGCTACTTCAACAACAACCAGCCTCGTTTCGACGTTCCGGACGGCGCCGATTACGTCGACTGGGTCATCGAGAAGCAGATTGCTGTGGTCGGAACTCCGGACGATGCCATCGCCCGCATCGAGAGGCTCCAGCAGAAGCAGGGCGAGTTTGGAGCAGTGTTGCTGCAGATCACGAACTGGGCGGATTGGCCTGCCCTGAAGCGATCCGTCGAGCTGTACGCCCATCACGTCATTCCTCACTTCTCAGGCGTCAACGCCAACCGCTTCGGTTCCTACGACTGGGTGACCGCCAATCAGAATGAACTCGTCGAGAAGCGCGTCAGCGCCGCCACACAGATGATCGCCAGGCACGAGGCCGAACGAGCCGGCCGGGTGGCCGACCAGTCGGCTCGGGTCCAATCACCGACGCTGCCTTGAGTTGGACAGGGCCCATTAGTTAGGGGTGGCGCTCATGATCAGGAAGTTGCTCATGAACGGCATGAAGCCTCCCGTGATGCCGATCTCGGCGGGACGCGAAATCTGGCGGGCGCCAGCCCGGCCCTGGATCTGCTGGATGGTGTCGGTATGGCCCCACCAGCGGGTGCGGCCACTCCCGATGTTCCCGCCGCTCGGCGACACCGGGTTTGGTCCGGAGAGGCTGATGTCAGTCTTGAAGAAGTCGAGTGCCTCGCCCCGTTTCAGCCCCGCAAAACCGAGCCCTTCGATGTGGAAGACGTGGAACATGCTGAAACCGTCATACATGTTCTCGAAGGTGATGTCAGAGGCGTTGATTCCTCCCGCTTCGAGGAGCTTCCGGCCCGTCGAGGCGGCGCTCGTCTCTGCCTCTTCGAGCGTTTCGATGGTGCTACGGGATTTGGTTCCACCGTAAAAGTTTGCGGGCCCGACTCGGCCTGCCCCCGCATGACCAAGGATGTATGCGGGCTTCTGCTTCATGTCCTTGGCTCGATCGGCGGTCGTGATCACGTAGGCCGCCGCGGCTTGAATGGGCAGGTCGTTGTCCAGCAAGTTCGCAGGCTTGGCGATCCAGCGGGCGTTGATGTAGTCGTCCTCGGTAAGCGGCTCGGGTCGGTGCTGCGCCCAATAGCCCTCCGGCATCAGCAGCCCGTTCTTCCTTGAATTGACGACGAACGGGGCCATCATCTCGTGGCTCCCGCCGTACTTATGGAGATAGCGCTGGAACTGCATTGCAGTGGTGTATGAGGCGGGACCGGCCAGCGCGTTAGTCCACTTTCCGGGCCCGGACACGGTGGGTTCGACGTTGGCGCCGCTCTGGTAATAGCGGCCATCGAAGTTGTGCCAGCCCTTTACGCCAACGCAAGTGTTGGCGAGCCCGTCACCCACCGCTTGGACAGTGGCGGCTAGGACCATACTCATGCACTGGGGAACCGTCATCACGAACTTGATGTTGGTCAGCTCGGGCATGTTTTTCAGGATCCAGTCGACGCTGAGCTTGGCGATACCGTCGAGCGGGTCGCTCGTCTGGTGGAACGCGTCGAGGAAGTCCTGCGGGACCTCTCGACCCGGCGTCCAGTACGCCCCGGTGGTGGTGGAGTCGCAGATGGCCAGCCCGTCGACCTGGGACGGTTCGACCCCAGCATCCTCGATCGCGCGCCGTATGGCCAGGATCGCCCACGCGCCGACCGTGTTCTCCGGCTTCTGGTCCCATCGGCGGAGGGTCGGAGAATGCCCCAACCCGACCGCGGCGACCTTGCCTCGATGCTCCCAGACGCCCAGGCCCTCTTTGACCCGAAACATGGTCGTCGGATTTCCAACTGTGACTGTCATTGCGAACCCTTCCCCGCCACGACCGGCAGTGACCATGAAATCGCCGTCAACCGACGAGCCGCCACTCGGGGACCATTTGGCCCGTTGCCTCGGTCTTCAGGAACATCAGCTCGACCTTGCCCCCGATCGGGACCTCGTCCACCGGGGTGCCCGGCAAATGGGACAGCACGTTGATCCCCGGACAGTCGTCGAGATCGATGACGGCGACGTTATAGGGCTGGTCGACCTGAAGGGCTTTTACCGGCGAATCGTGGACAACCCCGTAGCTGTAGATCGTGCCCCGACCTCTGACCTCCCGCCAAGTGAGATTGTCCGCGGAACCGCACGCGTAGCACACCCGGTCGGGCGGATGCTGGTATCGGTCACAGGCGGAGCAGTACTGGATGACCAGTCGGCCGTTGTTGGCGGCCTCGAAGTAGGGGGCGTCCACCTCGTCAGGTACCGGAGATTGCCGCGGCATGTTTCCTCGTCTTTGCCATTTCCCGGGTCCGTGGCCCGGTACGCGTGGATTCCAACTGACCGCCCCGGTCACCGAGGTCGGAGTGCTGAAGGGGACAGTACCTCCAGTTGCGGGGCGACCGCCATCGCTCATGTGGCTCCTTCCCTGCAGCTCGGAACGGTTCCTTCGCACCGGGGCCCATTCTGCCGGCTCATCAAGCGGAATCGGCGCGGCTGGAGCGGCAGCGGAAGTCACCCCGGCAGCGCCGGCCAGACCGAGCGCGCCGGGTTGGCTACCGGCGCCCCGCCGGCGAGGTCGGCGGCGAGCGATGGGTGGACGCTCATCGCCACCACCAAGGGTGCCATCCCCCGCTACGCCGGCCCGGGCGGGCTCTAGGAGGGGACGATCCCGGCCAGCTGGTATGGGGCAGTCTCGGCGTTGCCGGTGGTCGCCCAGCGGCTGGTTCTTGGTGCGCCTGGCGACCCGACCCAACGGGTCGATCGGCTGGGTCCGCCAGACCGACGTCACCGTCGCGGAGACCCCCTACTGGATCTCGGTTGACTTAGCGACCCGCCACGTGGCGCTGTTCCGCCTTGACCAGCAGATCCTGTCCGCCCCCGCCGGGGTCATCAAGATGACGACAGCAGTCGCATGAACGAGCGGCGGTCGTCTGCTCCCATCGTGACCGATGGTGGCCGGCTCGAGTCTCTGGGCTCAAAGACGCCGCGCTCCTCCAAGGCCTGTACCACCCGGCGGCCGGCCCGGGCCGAAATATCGTAGGCGGCCCCGGCGGCTTCGTCGGGGTCGCCAGCGCGAATCGTTCGCATCATCCTCTGCAGATCCGCGCTGCGCTGCCGCGGCGTTTCTGCGACCATCAGGATGGATGCGGAGGCCGGTATGATCCCCACAAAATTTCGCAGGAGGTTTCTCACCCGCTGGCTGGCTCCATGATGATGCAGTACGTTACGAAACTCCCAATGCACCTGTACCACCACTTCTTCGCTGGCCGCCTTGCGTTCCTCTTGGACCAGAGTTTCCAGCATCGATATCACTTCGGGGTCACTGTCCCGCGCCACTTTACTGGCCGCGAGCCCGCTCAAGGCCCCAAACAGTTCGAAGCTCTCGAGCACTGATTCTGCTGTGAACGGGGCCACAAAAACACCGCGGTGGTACACCGTGGTCAGCACGCCATCCCGCTCGAGCACCACCAGCGCCTCGCGCACTGGCGACGGGCTCACCCCCAGCGACGCCGCGATGGCTGCGACATCCAAACGATCGCCGCTGCGCAGATGGCCGTTGAATAACTCAGCCATCAAATAGTCGATCACCTCATCGCTCACCTTCCGACGCACCAGCCGCGGCGATTTGCGACCACCCCCAGACTGCCTCGTCGGCACACCTGACTCCATGTTCCCACTCTATCCGCGGCCGCCCCAGGCGTGGCGCCCTGCTGGCGTTATCGATTTCACTGGCCGGCCCCGGTCTGCCATCTGCCCCCCTTGCTCGTCAGTTTCGGAAGTGCCGTCGCCCCAAAGAAAACAGGCGCACTTGCTACCGCTCGTCCGGCCATCCCGCGGCCGGGAACACACCCGGCTTGGTGTTCCAGTCCGGGTCGCACCATAGTTATCGAAGGCAGCGGAATGAACGCTTAGATCGAAAATCCCCAACGGGGTGTCATGACGTCAGTATTCGTGGTGGCTAGTCTAATAGCTTCTTTCGTAGCGCTGTTCCCAGGCGCGCAACTCGGCCAATTTCTTGCACATTTTTTTCCAACTCACCTCGCCGGTGCCGAGCACCTAGTGCATCAACGTCGTGTCGGGGACAAGCGAGGTATAGGTGCCTTCGGTGGTGTTACACGATGCGTGGTGTTGCCGTCACGGTGACGGCCATCGACCTTGCGGAGTTTCACTCGGTGCGCATAATCTCGCTACCACACGGAGGCAAGCCGACGCAGGAGGGAAGACGTGCAAGGACAGAAGGTGCTTTTCGTTGGTGGCCAGGGACCAGTGAGCGCGCCGGCAGCCCGGTTGCTGTCGTCGGACAACGACGTCTACGCCATGACCCGTTTCTCGAACCCGCAGGCCCGCGAGAAGTTAGAGGCGTCCGGAATCACTTGTATCGCTCACGATCTGTACCAACCATTTGACGATCTGCCCACCGATTTCGATTACATCTATCACACGGCTCTACCAACCTATGCTCCATTGGGCCGTTGGCCCAATTCGTTTGACGCCTACGCCGAGTCCACGGGCCGTTTGATGGCTCATTGTCGGCCGGCAAAGGGGTTTCTTTTTGCGTCGTCGATCTCGGCATACGACCCGCCCGGTGGTGACACGCCAGTCCCGGAAACCCGGCCCTTCGGTTTTCACACCACCCCGGCCTACGCCTTCACCAAGGTGGCGAACGAAGCGGTGGTCACGTACCTGTCCCGCAGTCTCGAGATTCCGGCCACTATAATTCGCATTGGGAGCGCTTCGGGTGTCGACGGCGGTCCAATGCGGGACCGGCTCGATTGCATCGTCCAGGGCGTCCCCATTCGATTGCACCCGAATAAGCCGACTTACCTGCGTCCCATCTTCGAGCCGGATTGCGCCCGCCTGGGCGTGGCGGCCCTCGAGGCAGGTCGGGTGCCCCCCCTGGTGGTGAACTGGTGTGGGGACGACACCGTCTCCGCGGAGGAATATTGCACCTACATGGGCGAGCTGATCGGCAAAGAACCGATCTTCGAGTACACCCCCGAGATGTATGGCGCCTTGGTCCCAGATACCACGTTCATGCATGAGGTTCTGGGGCACGCCGAGGTCAGATGGCGTGACGGCTGTCGGATGCTCGTCGAACAGTGCTACCCCGAGCTCCTCAAGTAAACGCAAGCCGGGATTATTGCGTTTGGGCCAACCGATCGACCATTGATCTCTCCTAGCGGAGCCCGCGTGGTCTACCGTGTGGCGGTGAGCGACGTTGACCGACGGTTGGCCTGCCGGTGGTGCCGGGCCCAGAGTCCCTCCTCAGCCCGGACGTGCGAACGCTGCGGAGCCCCGCTGGACGTGCGAGACGCCGTCACGGATTCGGGTTGGCGGGCGGCGCCTCGCCTTCGGGACCTCACGGAAGTGAGCTTCGGGGGCAGCGTCTTACAAATCGACGGCGGGGTGGTACCCGTCGCCGACGTCAACCTGGGCGCGGATGCGTCCGTGTTTTTCGAGCATCATGTCATGCTCTGGAAGGACGACGACGTCTACATGTCGGTGATGACCGCGCCGGGCGGCGCCAAGCGGCTGCTGGGCACGCTTCCCTTCGTGCTGAGCGTGGCCCAAGGGCCGGGGCGGGTGTCCTTTTCCCGGGACTCCCCGGGTGAGCTGGTGGTCAAGCCGGTCGACCCGGGGGTCGAGATCGATGTCCGCGAGCACGCCGTGGTGGTGGCGACCACCGCGCTCACCTACAGCTTCGAGAAACTGGGGGCCGGTCTGAAGGCGACGATGGCGGCCGGTACTGGCATGTATCTGGACCGCTTCGGGGCCACAGCCGACCCCGGCCTGTTGGTCCTACACGGTTACGGGAATGTGTTCGAGCGGACGCTCGGCGAGGGGGAGACGATTCAAGTGGAACCCGGGGGATTTCTCTACAAGGACGCCACCGTCGGAGTGGAAGCTGTCCCTTATTCGATGGTGCCCGCCGAGGCGGCCGGTTCCCGCATGCAGAGCGCCAAGGGTCTGGCCAGCCGCGGACTCGCTGGTCTCAGGGCTGCCCGCGCTCTCGGCAAGGAAGGCCTCGGTGGCCTGCTCTCAGGGGACGTGTTGCAGACCGCATCGGGCGTCGTAACCGGGCCTGGTATCACGTTGATGCGCCTGCGGGGCCCAGGGCGGGTCGGCATCCAATCGATGTACCAGCATCACGGGTCGGCGTGATGTCCGATCCCGCCACGACGTATCGCTGCCCGTACTGCCGCCAAACGTCGGACGGGTCAGGCGGGACCTGCCCGAATTGCGGGGCATCGGTCGACGTGGCCCTACGCACCACGTCGGGCTGGACCGAGCTGCCGGCCATACCGGATATGACCCGTCTCCAGTTCGGGCAGTCCTCCGCCCAGATCATGGGCAAAGTGGTGCCGGCGGTGGACGCCCGCTTGGCCCCAGGAGATGGTGTGTTCTTCCCTCACTACACCCTGCTGTGGCAGGAACCGAACGTCGGGGTGACCACCATGTCGTTGCGAGGCGGGTGGGACCGGATGCGGGCCGGTTTGCCCGTCGTCATGCTCCAAGCGGTCGGCCCGGGAACGATCTCCTTCTCGCACGACACCGCGGGTGAGATGGTGGCTCTGCCGCTTTCGCCTGGTGGCGCAATCGACGTACGCGAGCACCAGCTGGTGTCAGCCACCCTCGGCGTGAACTACGACTGGTACGAGAGCGGAATATGGTTTACAACCTCCGGAAAGGGAGGAGCTACTCAGTCCGGCGGGGCGGGCCTTCTGAAACTGGGTCTCGACCTGGCCACCGACAGCGGAGATGACGATCGAGACGGCGACGAGATCGAGTGGCACTACCCGGTGGGCCGCTACGTTGACCGATTTGTGGCGGGCGATCGTCCCGGCCTGGTCCTCATTCAGGTGGGTGGCAACGCCTTCGTTCGCGACCTGGAGCAGGGTGAATCGATCCTGGTCAAACCCCCAGCGCTGTTGTTTAAGGACCCGACGGTCGGGATGGCGATGCACGTGGAATATCCCGCGGCAGGAATGAAGCTCTGGCGGACCTGGGGCAACCGCTACCTCTGGCTGCGCGTCGATGGCCCGGGGCGGGTCGGACTCCAGTCCAGCTATGACCGCCTGGAGGACCCCGGCACCGACTTCCGGGACAGCTGCACATTCAGCCAACGGGCCTGGTAGTCCCGTTGCGCGAGCACGGCCGGGCTCGCCTCGAGGTGATCAGCCGATCTTCACCACTTGACGGCTGCCCTCGCGAGCCGAGGCCTCGATCGCCGCGATGGTTTGCTGTCGGCGAACGGCATGGGCGAAGTCCGCCACCGGGAGCTCATCGCTCGACAGCTGGCCAGCGAACCCTAGGTAGCAACGCGCCACGTTATAGGCAGGTCCCCCGGCCAACAAGTTCAAGGGCGGGCGGTCCTGCTCGTAGGCGTCGCGGGGCACCAGGATCTGTGGCTCCAGCTGTGGCGGCCGCTCGATGGTAAGGGTAGGCCGCGCTGTGCCCGGATGCCCGCTCGGTCCGGTCAGGCGGAGCGTGCCCTCTCGCCCGTTGATCTCCCACCAGAATCTGGTGCCACCGATCGTCCCCTCCCGAAAGTGGATGGATGCCACGGCACCGCCGTCCAGCCGGCCCGCGATGGCTATTTGATCCGGCGCAGTGTTGTCAAGTACTTCGCCGGTTTCCTGTACTGTCACCTGGGCCCGCCGGGTGGCCACGGTTGCGGACAGCTCGGTGAGCTCGCCGAGACACATGCATACGGCGTCCATGGCGTGGCCGCCTACTACGGTCAGCAAGTTGCTCCCGCTGTTGGCGTCCGCCATGTAGTCATACGCGACGGGAAGGCTGGTACCGGGACGCATGGCCGCAACCATGGTGGTGGAGAGCACCTCCCCGATGGTGCCTTGCCGAAGGAGGTCGCGGACGTGCAGCAGCGTCGGATCGGCCCGGGCCTGCAGCCCGACCACCGTGCGCGCACCGTGCTGGCGGGCCATGTCCGCCAGTGTCTGCGCCTCCTCCAGGGTCCGACCGAGTGGCCACTCGCACCATACGTCCTTGCCCGCGTTCAAGGCAGCGGTGACTGCCCCGAAGTGGTCGGGCACCTTGACGTTGACTGCGACCAGGTCCACCTCAGCGCAGTTCGCGAGCTCAGCGTTGTCGATGAAGGCGGCCGTCACCCCCAGCGCCGCCGCTGCGGCGTCGCACGACTGGCGCCGGGTCGTGCTCACGGCGGTTATCTCGTAGTCCGGTATGGCCTGAAGCGCCGGAATATGTGCATCCCGGGCCCAGCCTCGTTCGGGGTTCGCCCCGACGATGCCGACACGAATGGGGGAAGTAGTCATCGGTGCGCCTCTTGCGGACCGAATGCCACGTACGTCATCGTCTTCATGTGGACCACCTTTCTTCAGCCTCCAGAGGCAATGCGCCGAGCTTCTTCCCTTGTCAGCGGCGGGCGGGCGAGGGCTGGCCCACCGGGGCGCATCGCCGCGAGCAACAGGCTCAAGTGCCGTCTCCAGGCGTGGGGGGCGATTTCACCCGTCGTTTCGATCACCCCTCGGATCGACCAGAGGATCATGGTGATGTCGGTCTCGGTGAGATCAGGACGGACGCGGCCATGCCGCTTGGCATCGCTCAAAAGCCGAGCCATGAGTTGCCACAACTGTTGCCGGGCCTCGCTGTCGTCATTTACCGACCACAGCCGCGGTAGGCAGCCGCGATTGGCTGCATGCAACGCGCTGGCGCCGCTGAGGAACTGCTCGAGACCCGAACCGTCCACGCTGGTGGCGGCCTGACCGGCCAAGTCGAGCGTCGAACGCAAAATGTCTTCCACCAAGGCCGATATCAAGACCTCCTTGGTACGAAAGTGCCGGTACAGGGTCCCCATTCCGAGCCCGGCAGCCACCGCGATCTCTTCGACTCCGGCCTCAAGACCGCGCTCCGCAAAGACCTGACCGGCGGCACGCAACAGCCGCTCGCGGTTCCTAATCGCATCCCGGCGGACTGGCGTCGTCTGGATCTGAGTCACTCCGGTAGGTCTCCTAACACGGTACCACCCGCCACCATCCCCAACTCCGGGTGAGGGAGCGCTTCCTCGAGCTCAGCCGAGGTCGGAGCAGCCAATCGACTCGGCACGAGGAATGACGCTCCCGCGGCGCCGATCGCCGCGATGCAGAGGAGCACGAACCCTTTTGTGTAGCCGGCATTGGTCGGCAATCCCGTTCCGTGGGCCGTCGCCGTGACCACGCTGGTCATGGCGGCCACCCCGATGGATCCGCCGATGGTCCGAATGTTGGCGTTCATCCCGCTGGCCACGCCCGTCTGGTCTAGAGCCACACCCTCCACGATGAGACTCGACATCGCCGAGTAGGCTAGCCCGAATCCACATCCCAGAATCGCTAAGGCTCCCACAATCGCCCATAACTGGGAGCGGTATGTCGCCAGCACGACGAACGGGATCACGCTAGCCACGGACCCCGCGACCAGGAGCGCCTTGCCACCGAAGCGCGTCGTTAGGCGCCCGCACAGGATGCCGACGACGAACATGACCCCGGCCAGAGGCGATAGGACCAGCCCCGCTTCAGTGATGGTCATACCGAACCCGTAGCCAGCCGAGCTGGGCGTCTCAAGGAATTGCGGGAGAAAGGCGAGGATGGCATACAGTCCGACGCCAAAGAGTAAAGCGACGAGATTGGCCGTCCACACGACCGGCAATCGCATCATTTGCATGTCGATGAGAGGATGTTTCGACCGACGCTCTACCACGCCCCAAACGCAGGCGAACAGGGCCGCGGCGACTAACGTCCCCACGACCTGTGGGGACGTCCATCCCCATTGCGGGCCTTCGCTCAGTGGCACGAGCAGGAGCACGAGCCACAGCGACAGCAGGGCCGCGCCTCGCCAACTCACCCCCCCTACGCCGGTCGCCACCGACGCCGGGACGACGAACTTGACGGCGACGGCTGCCACCAAGAGCGCCACCATCGGTATCCAGAACAGCCATCGGTATGAGACAGCTCCGACGATCGGCCCGGCCAGCACGAGCCCCGCCCCGGACCCGGCTGCGGCGACGGCGGCGGTGGCCCCAACTGCCCCCGCGACCTTCGCTCGCGGAAACTCCTCCCGGATCATCCCGAATGCCAACGGCAAGACCCCACCGCCGATACCCTGAATAGCCCGTCCCAGCAGCATCAGCCAGATCGAGCCGGCGATAGCCGAGAGGCCGCAACCAGCCGCCATACCGGCTAGGGCCACCATGAGCAGACGTTGTTTCCCCCACACGTCGCCCAGGCGCCCGACTATCGGGGTGCAAACCGATGCGGACAAGAGGTAGATCGTGAGTATCCAAGTGGCGTTTGCCTGAGAGGTATGAAGATCGGCCTGGATCGTGGGCAGGACGGGAACGACAAGCGACTGCAAAAGCGAATAGCCGATGACCGCGGCGACGAGCACGGCGAAGATCACGCGATAATTGCGTCTCGCCGCCCGTCGCTCTGTCGCCAACCCGTCCTCCGACTCGTTTCCCGACGCTGGCCCCGATCCTAACACCGGAGCGGAGGCTCCGCTCCAGTTCCGGGCCGGGGGCGCGACGCTGGGTGACGACCGGCGGCGCTCAGGATTTGGGCAAGAGCGTCAGCGCGTAGGCCTCCGCCAGGACGGTGTCCCCGTCAAGCATCCGGGCCCAAAGATGGTGCTTGCGGCCCTCTATACGGTCGACGTTCGCTTCCATCCGGAGCGTTTGGTTCACGGGGACCGGCCGTCGGTAGTCGATAACCAACTTCGCGGTCATCTTGGTGCCCGAGAATGCACCCCTGGTGGCAACGATGGCATCAAAGAGACCGGCGATGACGCCGCCATGTACCCGCGCCTCGGTACCACCGTACGCTTTGGAGCATTCAACGATGCCGACGAGTACGTCGCCCTCGAGGTGAAACTGCATTGGCGGCGCGATGGAGTTGGATCGACCGACCCACGGATGGATTTCCGAACCGTGCACCTCGGGCAGTTCCTCCGGGTCGTCCGATGAGGCGGCGTCGATTGCGGCAGACAGGTGATTCTGCAAGTGCGTCAGGGCTGCGGTTCCCAGACCTGGATCGATCAGGCGAACACCTATCTGACGAATTAGATCGGCACATTGCCGAATCGTCTGCTGGCGATCCGAAACATTCACGTCAGAGACATACGGTGCCATCTGCTCTTTATAGATCTCGATCACTCAGCGGACAGTAACAGCATGTCCATGACGCTGCCAGCGGGCCCAGTGACCGCGTCGCCTCTTTTGGAGAAACTCGGCGCGACGAGCCCCGCCCGGCAGTGGAGTCCCCTCCCTTGGTTGTCGACGGCAGCGACAGCCGCGAAGATGGCGTCGATCGCCGGCGCGGATGGGACACCATCGACACGCATGGCAGGGGCGGCCGCGGCAAGCAGATCCGAGCGCCGGCCGATGGCGAGCTGCTCCGGCGCCGAACTGTGGCGAACCGGAATGCTGGAGCGGCCACCGATGTTCGACTCCGGTGTGAGGAAGCGACCCTCTCCGTGGCGCCGGGACGATGCAGGCAAGGAGAGTCGGAGATGAGCTCAGCTGGTGAGGCTGTCCCCGCAGATTCGGGTGTCGACGGGCCAGATCCCCGACGGTGGGGCGTGCTGGCGGTAGTCGTGGTGGCCCAGTTGATGGTGGTGCTGGATGCTTCCATCGTGACCATTGCGCTCCCGTCGGCGCAGCGGGCCCTGCATATCTCGGTCGCCAATCGGCAGTGGGTGATTACGGCCTACACCCTGGCCTTCGGGGGACTGCTTCTCCTGGGAGGTCGTATTGCCGATTACGGCGGCCGACGGCGGATGTTCATCATCGGTCTTTTGGGCTTCGCCGGCGCATCGGCCCTTGGTGGTTTCGCGACGAATCAGGCTATGCTCTTCGGGGCTCGCGCCCTGCAGGGTGCGCTTGCCGCTTTGATGGCGCCCGCGGCGCTGTCCATCCTGACAATCACGTTCCAGTCCGATCCCCGCGAACGGGCCCAGGCGTTTGGTGCTTACGGGGCGGTGTCGGGCGCAGGAGGAGCCATCGGCGTGCTTGCCGGTGGCGTCCTCACAGAGTACGCCTCCTGGAGGTGGTGCTTGCTGGTCAACGTTCCCATCGCCCTGCTGGCAGCCGTGGCGGCGACCCGCATCGTCTCCGAGAGCCGGGCCCGCGGCACCACACGGTACGACGTCCCGGGCGCATTGCTCTCCACGGCCGGCTTGGTCTGCCTGGTCTACGGGTTCACCAAGGCGGACACGGACGGCTGGGCGTCGACCCCGACGCTCCTTTTGATTTCCGTTGCGGTGGTGCTGCTGGCTTCGTTCGTCCTGGTTGAGGCCAGATCCAGCCATCCGCTGCTACCGCTGCGGGTCGTGGCCGATCGCAATAGGGGCGGTTCGTACGTGGCTACGCTGCTCACCGGAGCCGGACTGTTCGCCATGTTCGTGTTCCTCAGCTACTACCTCCAGCAGGTGCTGCACTATTCGGCCCTCAAGGCGGGCGTGGCGTTCCTGCCGTTTGCCGCCGGGGTCATCCTGGCCGCGGGCGCCTCGACTGCCATCGTGCCTCGAGTTGGTCCCCGTCTCCCCATGACGGCGGGACTGGTCGCTGCGGCCCTGGGCTTGGCCTGGCTGACACAGATCGGCGTGCACACTTCGTATTGGACGCACGTGTTGCCGCCCTCGATTCTCATTAGTGTCGGGCTCGGCCTGGCTTTTCCTGCTTTGAGCAGTACCGCCCTCACGAGGGTGCAGGAACGAGACTCCGGCGTGGCTAGCGCCCTCGTCAACACCACCCAGCAGGTCGGAGGCTCACTAGGCACCGCCTTGCTCAATACCATTGCGGCCACGGCCACGGCCAACTACATCGCAAGCCACGGTCCGGCGTTCTCCCAAGCAGGAGTGGTGCATGGCTTCACCGTGGCCTTCGCAGTGGGCGCGAGCCTGTTGGGTCTGGCCGCGATCGTCAGCGCCACTGCGATTACCGCCCGTACCAACGATCTGCCGAACGTGGCCGTTTCCCCCGCTCTGGCCGAGAGCTGACCCGATACCTCACTCGCTCGCCGCGTGTCGAATTGCGGAAGAGGTCCCCACTTTTACTTTTGGTCGATCGTTCATTTCACCGCCGGCTTGGGACAACGCGATGACAAGGACCAGTGTCGGTTCGGCGGTTCGCCGGTTGCCTCGTTTTTCTCGAGCCGTTCCATCCCCCCGCGAGTGGCACTAAGGTCACTGCCCGATGAGCGACATCCCCAAATGGCACTTCGGGAACGCTGGCGTTGACGGCGACGAGCGGCGCGGTTGGTTCGTCGGAGCCTTGCTCGATCCCGGCAACGTACGGACGTCGCGGGACGTGGAGATCAGATGGGGCGCCTATACTGCCGGCGATTGGCAAGAGGATTGGTTCGAGGACGACAAGCGGACAACCGTCTTCTTGCTCGTCAGCGGCCGTCTTCGGATCGACCTACCTGTCGGCACCGCGGTTCTTGCCGAACAAGGTGACTACGCCATATGGGGACCCGGCATCGGACATTCCTGGCGAGCCGAAGAGGACTCGGTTGTCATCACCATCCGCTGGCCGAGCACCGCCTAAATCCGCCGAATAGCACTGGGAAAAACTCCAAAGGAGGTTGCGTAAGGCGTCGACCGCTTCTTTCCCTGACGCGTTTGGGAGCCGGATGTCCACGCCTTGCGCCTCGCTGCCGGTATCTCTGCGAAGTATGGAGCAGAGGTGGCCCGATGACGCGTGTTCGCGTCCATGCTTCGCGTTCACGTCCCGCCAGACGCGAAGCGTGGACACTTCGGGACGCGCCCCACCATGCCGGATCGAGCCCGGCTGCCGACCCCGGTAGAACACGGGCCTGGCCGGACGCCCGGACCGCGGGCCCGCCGGACGGCCGGACGAACGGACCGCCGACGGCCGGATAGCCAGACCGCCGGATAGCCAGACCGCCGGATAGCCAGACCGCCGGGTCGACCGCGTCTGCTCGCGCCAGCCGGACGGCGCACCCATAGCCGAAAGCGAGGCCCACGACGATTACCCCGGTCATGCAGACCAGTGAGATCATGGTGACCTAGAGGGAACGAAGGGAACTAAAGGAAACTAGAGGGAAATGCATGGATGACCCGGGACGCGACAGCGGCCACGCTCAGCCGGACCTGCCGGCCGGAGATTTCTCCGGTTGGTTGGCCCGGATGCAAGCCGCGATCCGTGGCGAAGGCGGCTCTGACGTGCCCTGCGGAGGATGCACGGCGTGCTGCACCTCGTCCCAGTTCATTCAGATCGGCCCGGACGAAACCGACGCTCTGGCCCACATTCCGACGGCGCTGTTGTCACCGGCTCCGCGGCTCCCCGCCGGTCATATGGTCCTCGGCTACGACGAGCGCGGCCATTGCCCGATGCTCGTCGACAATCGCTGCTCAATCTACGAGCATCGCCCCCGCACCTGCCGGACCTACGACTGCCGGGTCCTTGCGGCCACCGGCCTGAACGCCGAGGGCGCCCAGGAAGAAATCGGCCGGCGGGCCCGGCGGTGGCGGTTCGCGTTCCCGACTCCGGACGATCACGTCGAGTACGAAGCGGTTCGGGCTGCGGCCGCATTCCTCGATCGGCATGGCGAAGAGCTGGGCCAGACAGGCTCGGCTTCGATTCCCCCAGCCCGGTTGGCTGCGGCCGCCGTGACGGTTGCCGGTTTGTTTGTCGAAACTGACGCCGGTACCGGAAGGCGTGGCGTCGTTGAGCCTGACCCCGAGCAGGTCCGGGTTGCGCTGACCGACTCGCCCCGAACGAGGGCAGGGGAGAGCGATGTCCCGATCCGGCCTGGAGCCGGCCGAGGCTAGGGTCCGCGCATGCGCTTTGCCACGGAAATCACCTTGGCCGGGCCGCTGCGGTCGCCGGCTCAGATGCTGGCTGACCAAGAGATCGACGGCCACATCAGTGTCCACGACGCCGGCACGGCCGCGTCCTTGGGTCTGGTGGGGGCACCTATCGAGGCCCCCACGCATTTCAGCCAGATCGATCCTCTGGCGACCCTGGTGTGGGGGCGGGACTGGTTCGAGCGGGGCTGCATCAGTTGTCACTTCCGGACCATGGTCGTCGCGGGGGACCAGGTCCGGGCCACGCTGACTACCAGGGGTGGCGGCCCCGCGAGCGTGGCCGTCTTCAAAGCGGACGGCACACCCGTTCTGACGGGGACGGCGTCAGTCGGTCCTGATTTTGGAGTGACCGAGCTGGACACCCGGAGAGCGGCGCAGGTGGAGCCCCGGGAGTTGTTTATTGTTGACCAACTCGAGGTGGGAATGCGCCTGCGCGACGGCGCGGTGACGATGCACTTCGACGAAGGCAACGGGCCTGCTTATCCGTTCTCGCTGTCGGAGAAGCTCGATAAGATCAGCGAGCCGCATCCGTGGTACACCGCTGAAGGGGCTGGCTCGTCGCCCTACGGCCGTCCCCTGTTGCCGATGGAAATGATCAGCGTGCTCGCCTCCAAGGAAGGCGGAGTGTGGCCCGTCCGCGGTCCCGCTCTGGGGTTGTTCCTGGACCTCGAGATCCGACTCCTGAGCGGACCGCTGTTCGTCGATCAGGGGTATGAAGTCGAGCGAGAGGTTGTCGGCCTCAGCGAGAGTCGCCGAACTGAGTCGTACTGGACCAGGACGGTCCTGAGTGACGCCGACACCCAAACACCAGTTGCGGAGATCCTGGTGCACTTCGGCGTGTTCAAAGAATCGTTCGCCGGATACCCACCCGGGCGTCTTCGGGCGGCGCCGGACCAGTAAGCGTGGACTCGGCCCTAGTCTCGGAGCTGTGCTTCGCGGACCCCGCCTCAGACAGGTGGCGGTGGTCGCCCACAACTGTGACCTCGTGGTGAGCGAGCTTCAGCAACACTTCGGCTGGACCGAGCCCTTTCACGATCCCGGGGTGGGGGAGTTCGGCCTCACCAACGCCGTGTTTGCGGTCGGCGACACCTTCGTGGAGGTGGCAGCGCCGGCCTGGCAATCAGAACTGTTGAGGGGCAGCGATTCTGCGCAGCGGTGGCAAGGTCGGTGGGGGTTGCCGGCGGGGCGGCAGCTCCGCCAATAGTGCCGCGGTCGCGGCCGCCACTTGCTGGACTGCTCGCTCGAATGCCAGGTCCGTTGTCGCAGACTTCGTCTGAACGCCGCTGACCTTGCGCACATACTGCCGGGCGGCCGCCTCTACCTCCTCGGCGGTGGCGGCCGGTTCCAGGCCACGAAGCGTCGTGATGTTGCGGCACATGACTCCGCAGACTACGGGCCGCGACCAGGAGAGCGGGCCGGGTTCCCCTCTAACCGAGACCACCGCTTCGCCTGACGCCCGAGGTCTCCCGTAGGGCGCTGAACATGACGACCATCTCCTCCAGGCGGTATCTGGCCTGTAGGCCGCTGGGATTGGGGAGAAGCCACAGCCGCGCCCCCGAGAGCAACTCGGATTGTTCGCCGATCACAGCTTGGGGTCTGCGAAATGCCGTCCGGTACGCCTGCATGCCGAGCACGGCCACGTACGCCGGGTGCCACTCGGCCACTTTCGTCGCCAGGTCGTCGGCTCCGGCGCGGAGCTGAGCGCTGGTTAGCTCGGCAGCCGCTCGCGACGCCAGCGGTACGAGGTTGGTGATGCCGACGCCCCAATCCAGAAGGCTCCATTGCTCAGCAGGAGCCAGGACCCGGTCGGTGAAGCCCGCCAGCTGAAGCACCTTCCAGAAGCGGTTGCCAGGCCGGGCGAAATGCTGCCCCAACGCGCCCGACATCTGGCCCGGATTGATCCCGCAAAACAGCACCCGCAGGCCCGGTTTGATCACGTCCGGAACAGGCTGGGCGCGGCGTCCGCGCCGTTCACGTCTCGGGCGGGGGGTTTCGGACACGACCGGGCGCTAGCGTCGGACCGGTGAGGATGCGGACGGCGTGGCGCCCAGGCGGGCGTGGGTTGGCCGATGGTTGACCTCGACCCCAACCTGGTTGGTCCCTTCGCCCTGCGGGTGTGGAACTTCAAGCAGGGTGAGGTGGTCTCGTTGATGATCCACCTTGGGGATCGGCTCGGGCTCTATCGAGCTATGGCCGGACAGGGTCCCATGGGCGCGGCCGGCCTGGCGCAGCGAACCGGGCTGCACCAGCGCTGGCTCCTGGAGTGGCTGCGGGGGCAGGCGGCAGCCGGGATCCTGGAATCCCCGGATGGCAACCAGTTTGCGCTGAGTCCCGAGGGGGCGGCCGTCCTCGCCGACGAGACGGGCAGCCTGTGGTTCGCGGCCGGGGCGTTCCATGGAGGTGTAGCTGCTCCCGACGTCGTCGACCGTTTGGCTGCGGCGTTCCATACCGGTAGGGGGCTCAGCTACGACGATCTGGGTCCGGTGGCGGCGCACGGTGTCGAGCGTACGCTGGCACCCTGGACACGCCTGGCGCTGGTCCCGCGTATCTTGCCCGCCCTCGAGGGAGTTCGCGACGGCCTGGAGGCGGGCATTCGGGTGGTCGACGTGGGCTGCGGCTCGGGGGTGGCCCTGCTCGCCATGGCGGCCGCCTTTCCCGAATCGCGATTCGACGGGTTTGATCCGTCTCGTTACGCCATCGAACGGGCTCGGGCCCAGGTGGCCGAGACCAGGCTCGCGAACGTGGCGTTGCATCAAGCCGGGGCAGCGGACCTCCCGACCCGGCCCACCTACGACTTTGTGGTGACCCTGGATTGCATCCACGACATGCCCCGACCGGCTGAGGCCATCGCCGCGATCCGCCGAGCCATCACGGCCGACGGAACCTGGCTCATCAAGGACATACGGTCCAGCGCCCAATGGGGCGACAATCAACGCAACCCCATGCTGGCCTTGATGTACGGCACCTCGGTGGCAACCTGCATGTCGTCGGCCCTGTCCGAGCCGGAGGGGGCCGGCCTCGGCACGCTCGGGTTCAACCGCCAACTCGCTGAGCAGATGTGCGCAGAGGCCGGCTTCAGTCGGTTCCAGGTTCACGACTTCGATGATCCGGCCAACCTTTACTACGAGGTCCGGCCGTGACGGCCGGCCATGAGCAGCACCTGGCCGAAACCTAAGTGGCCTCCCCCTCGACTGGCCGCAGAACCACTAACGGTCACACCTGATCTCTACGCTGGCACCCATCGGAGGAGGGAAGACGAGTGCTCTACGCTCACCGTTCTGAGCGCGCTGACCAGTTACTGGCAGCGTTGGGAGATGTTCTGGCCGAGCCGCTGGCGGACCCGCTCGTGCCCGAGGTGGTGTCCGTCCCTACCCGCGGAGTAGAGCGGTGGCTCACCCAGTCCCTCTCGCATCGCCTGGGCGTGAGCCCCAACAGTCGGGATGGGGTCTGTGCCAACTTCGCCTTCCCATTTCCCGGAGGCCTGATCGGTGCGGCGGTGGCGCTCGGGGCCGGCATCGACCCGCAGGAGGACCCCTGGCCATCGGATCGTTCCGTGTGGCCCTTGCTCGAGGTCGTTGACCGGGACTTCGATGACCCGTTCCTCGAGCCGCTCGCCGAACACATCCGCCGCGCCGGGCCGCCTGGCAACGTCGGGGAACTCGCCCGCCCGCGGCGGTTCGGTACCGTCCGGCATCTGGCGGATCTCTTTGACCATTACGGGACGCACCGGCCCGAGATGGTGCGGGACTGGGCGGCCGCTTCCGACGCCGCCGGTGGGGCGGGCGTCCGAGGCTGGTGGCAGGCGGAGTTGTGGCGTCGTTTGCGGGCCCGCATCGGAGTCGAAAGCCCCGCAGAGCGGCTGGAAAGCGCCGTGGCCCGACTGCAGCGCGATCCCGGGCTGCTCGACTTGCCGTCAAGAATCTCGATGTTCGGTCTGACCCGCCTGCCGGGCAGCCACGTGCAGATCCTGCGGGCCATCGCCTCCGCCCGGGACGTCCACCTTTTCCTGCTGTATCCCTCTGCGGCGCTATGGGAAAAGGTGGCGGCGACTGAGCCGCGTCCACCGTTGCGGATGTTGCGGGCCCACGATCGCACCGCCCGGCTGCCTGCCAATCCCCTGCTTCGCTCCTGGGGCCGGGATGCCCGCGAGATGCAACTGGTCTTCGGCGCCCACGACATACGCGAGGCCGAACACCGTCCCGTTCCCGAAGGCGGGTTGTCGTTGCTGGCGCGGATCCAGTCGGACATTCGTGCCGACCGGCCCCCGCCGCCGACCGCCGCGCCAGGCGCCACGGATCCCCGTCCCCTGCTGGCTGAGTCGGATGACAGTCTGCGCCTCCACTCCTGCCACGGCCGTTTCCGTCAGGTGGAAGTGATGCGCGACGCCATCCTGCACCTTTTCTCGGCCGACGGCGCCCTCGAGCCCCGCGATGTCATCGTGATGTGTCCGGATATCGAGCACTACGCGCCATTGCTGCACGCCGCGTTGGCGGGAGTCCCGCAACCGATGACGGCAGCCCCGCAGCCGCCGGGGTCCCGCAACTACGGGTGCGCCTCGCCGACCGATCTTTGCGACAGACAAACCCGTTGCTGAGCCTGGCGGACTTCCTGCTGGAGCTGGCTGGGAGTCGGCTGACCGCCAGCCAGATGCTCGATCTGATCTCCCGCGACCCGGTACGGCGACGCTTTCGGTTCAACGACGACGACCTGTCGCAGCTGGAGGGATGGGTCCGGCAGATGGGCGCCCGCTGGGGCCTGGATGGCGCCCACCGGGCCAGGTGGGGGCTACCCGATTTCTCGGCCAACAGCTGGTCCGCGGGACTGGACCGCCTGCTGCTCGGGGTGGCCATGAGCGAGGAGGACGAACGCCTCTTTGGTGGCGTGTTGCCCCTCGATGACGTCGCTAGCGGGAGCGTCGACCTGGCGGGCCGCTTCGCCGAGCTGGTGGATCGGTTGCGGACGGCGCTGGGCGGTTTGGGCCGCCCCCAGACAATCCAGGGGTGGGCGCACGCCATTGCGGCCGGCATCGATGGGCTGGCGGTCGTGGGGACCGCCGACGCCTGGCAGCGCGAGCAACTGCGCCAGGTCCTGGCCGAGCTGATAGACGGGGGCAGCCCCGGGGCAGCGGTTGACCTGGCCGAGGTGCGATCGATCCTCGGTGATCGCCTGAAAGGTCGACCGACCCGCGCCAACTTCCGGACGGGGGATCTCACCGTGTGCACGCTGGTTCCGATGCGCTCGGTGCCCCACCGGGTGGTGGGTCTCCTCGGTCTTGACGACGGTGTGTTTCCCGCCACACCGAGCAAGATGGCGACGATCTGCTGCTCGAGGCGCCTTGCGTCGGCGACCGGGACAGGAGAAGCGAGGATCGCCAGCTGCTTCTCGACGCCATGCTGGCCGCGACCGAGCACCTGATCATCACTTTCAACGGGCGTGATGAGCGCACCAATCAGGAACGGCCGCCCGCCGTACCCATCGCCGAACTGCTTGATGCCGTCGACCGCAGCGTTCGGGTCGCCGAAGGTCGCCTCGCCCGGGACCGGGTGCTGGTTTCGCACCCGTTGCAGTCGTTCGACTCCCGCAACTTCACTCCCGGCGCACTCGGCATAGAGGGTCCCTGGAGCTTCGATCCTCTCAATCTGGAGGGCGCCCTGGCCTTGGCCGGGCCCCGCCCCGAGCCCGACCCGTTCCTGGGGCAACCGCTTCCGGGCTGCCGCGGCGAAGTGGTTCGCCTCGATGCACTGGTGCGCTTCGTCGAGCATCCCGTGCGGGCTTTCCTCCGCGAACGGCTGAGCCTGTACACCAGCGACCGTGCCGACGAAATCGACGACGAGCTGCCGATCGAACTCGACGGGCTAGAGAAATGGTCGGTCGGCGACCGCCTGCTCCGACGCGCCTGGCCGGGACGAACGCCGCAGACGCCCTGGCCGCCGAGCGAGCCCGCGGCATCCTGCCACCAGGGGAGCTGGCCGACGGCGTTCTCGAAGAGGTCGGCCCGTGGGTCGAGGCGCTGGTCGCCACCGTCGGGGCTCTGCCCGGCGCCCGCGCCAGAGCGGAGTCGGTGGAGATCAATCTGCGCCTCTCCGACGGCAGGGCCTTGATCGGGACGGTGCCGGGAGTTCACGCGGGGTCGCTCATGCGCTGTCTGTATTCGACGCTGGCGCCCAAGCACCGTCTGTCGAGCTGGGTTCGATTCCTGGCCTTGAGCGCCGCCTGGCCGGACCTCGAGGTGGGCGCGGTGACCATCGGCCGGGGCCGCCGAGAACGTCACGGGCCGCCCCGGGTCCGGGTTTCTTTACTGCGGCCGCTGGGCACCACACCGGCGCAACGCCGGTCGGCGGCGACGGCCGCTCTTGACGAGCTGGTGGAGCTGTACGACCGCGGCATGTGCGAGCCCTTGCCCCTGGTATCCGAGACTTCGGCGGCGTGGGCCGAGGCGCGGCACGTCGGCGCGGATGCCCCCGAGGCCGCCGGGCGGGCCTGGACTTCGGGACGGGGCTTCGACCGGGAGGACCGGGAGCGCGAACACGTCCTCGTCTTTGGCGGCGTGCGGCCCTTCGAGTCGATCCTGGCCGCGCCCACGTTGCCTGAGGAGACCGGGCCGGGCTGGGCCGAAGGCGAGCCGACCCGCTTCGGGTGCCTGGCCCGGCGGCTCTGGGACCGGCTGCTCGATCAGGAGCAGCCAGTCGTGACACCTGAACCCAGCCCGTTCGACCTGTGCGGGCCGCTGCCGGGCCCGGGGGTGACAGTGCTCGAAGCCAGCGCCGGGACCGGTAAGACGTACACGATCGCCGGCTTGACCGCCCGCTTCGTGGCCGCCGGCGTCCCCATCGACGAGATCCTGGCTGTCACGTTTACCCGGCATGGCCACCGCCGAGCTTCGCGATCGGGTGCGAGCTCGTCTGGTCTCCGCCGAGCGGGCGCTCGGTCTCTTCCTCGACACCGGGGCGTCACCACCGAAGTGGAGATCAGTGGTGCGTCTCCTGGCGACGGGCTCCCGGCCGAGGTAGCCGACCGGCGCCGACGGCTGGCCGACGCCCTGGCGCGCGTTCGACGCCGCCACCATCACGACCACGCACGGGTTCTGTCAGCTGGTGCTGGCCAGCCTCGGCGTCGCCGGGCGAGGTCGGCGTGGGCGCCACGCTGGTCGAAGACGCCAACGATGTCGTCGACGAGGCCGTCGACGATCTGTACCTGCGGCGGGTGCTCGGTTGGGGCGTTCCGCCGACTTCGTCGTTGGCCGTGGCTCGCGGATCGCCAGGAGCCGTGGTGGCCAATCCCGGCCACGCCCCTCGAGCCGCCGAGCCGGCGACAGCGTTCCGGGTCGCCAACGCCGCCTGGCCGACGCCGCTCGACGAGAGGTGGCCCGCCGCCTGCTCGACCGCAATCTCCTCACCTACGACGACTTGCTGGTGCGGCTGCGGGACGCGCTGGCCGACCGGAGCCGCGCCGGCGCCGCGGCCTGCCAGTTGCTGCGCCAGCGCTACCGGGTGGTGCTCGTCGACGAGTTCCAGGACACCGATCCGGTGCAGTGGGACGTGGTGCGCCGGGCCTTCGGCGACGGCACCACGACCCTGGTGCTGATCGGCGACCCCAAGCAGGCCATCTACTCCTTCCGCGGCGCGGATGTCTACGCCTATCTCGACGCCGCCCGCGTCGCCGACCGCCGCTTCACCCTGGCCGAGAACTGGCGCAGTGACCAGGCGCTGCTGGACGCCTACGACGCTCTGCTCGATCCCGTTGCGTCGTCGGTCATCCCGACATCCCTTACCGCACGGTGGCCGCCACTGCCGCCCATCGGCAGCCCGGGCTTGATGGCGCGCCGGCAGCAGCCGCGCTCCGGATCCGGGTGCTGCACGCCGCCGACGGCCTCGTCCGGTCGACGACCAAGGGCGCGCAGAAGGATGCCGCCCTCGACTGGATCGCCGGTGACCTGGCTGCCGACGTCGTGCGCCTGCTCGATCGCGGGCGCCCGCCTGGTCGAGCCAGGGCGGCCGGCGGGACCGCACCCACGAGCTGGTCGCCGGGCGACATCGCCGTGCTCGTCCGCACCAACCGCCAGGCCGCTGCGTGCAGTCCGCGCTCCGAGGCGCGGCGTGCCCGCCGTGGTCGGCAGCACCGAGAGCGTCTTCGCGTCCGGCCGGCGCCGGGCATTGGCTCCGGCTGCTGGAGGCCCTCGAGCAGCCCGCCTCGCGATCCCGCGCTGTGGCCGTGGCCCTGACCCCATTCGTGGGTATGACCGCCGCGGAGGTCGCCGGAGCCGACGAGGCCGCCTGGGAGGAACTGCACGCCCGCTTGCATCGCTGGGCGGACATCGCTGCGACGGCTCGGCGTGGCCGCGCTGGCCCGGGCCGTGCTGGCTGCGGAGGGATGCCCGCCGCGGGTCCTGGCCAACGCAGCCGGCGAGCGGCAGCTCACCGACCTCGGGCACGTCGGCCAGCTGCTTCACGCCGAGGGATCCGCCGGCCAACTGGGCCCCCCGCACTTGCGGGCCTGGCTGGCCCGCCGGATCGAGGAGTCCGACACCGAGACCGCCGACGCCGAGGACCGCAGCCGGCGGCTCGACTCCGACGCCGAGGCCGTCCAGGTCCTCACCATCCACCGCGCCAAGGGGCTGGAATTCCCGGTCGTCTACTGCCCGTACCTGTGGGACGCCGGAGCCGCCCGAACGTCGGAGCAGCCCGTCGTGTTCCACGACCGACGAGCACGGACAACGCGTCGGACCCTCGACGTCGGAGTCGGCGACAGCCCCTTCCGTCCTACGACGCCACCTGCAGGCAGCCCACGACGAGCAGCGAGGCGAGGACCTCCGCCTTCTGTACGTGGCGCTGACCCGGGCCCGCCACCAGGCGGTGATCTGGTGGGTGCGCGCTACGAATCGCAACACTCGCCGCTCGGCCGTCTCCTGATGTTCCGGGATGCGGAGGGGAATGTCCCGCCGAGCGGCCGGTACTCGCCCCAGGGACGTCGAGGTCGCAAGCGCAGCTCGCAGGAGCTCGCCTGCCGTGCTCCCGGCCTGATCAGCGTCGAGCGCTGCATCGGAGTACACCGGCCGCCCGTTGGGAGCCGGGCCGCCGTCATCGCCGCCGATACGAGCTCCGGCCTCGCTTCGATCGCCAGCTCGACCTGTCGTGGCGACGGACGTCGTACACGGGCATCACCGCCTCCGACCGCCACGGCAGACCCCGTCGGCAGTGAGCCCGAGGAGCCCGGCACCACCGACGAGCCGCACACCAGCCGGTGGCTCCGGCGCCGGCCTGCGGCCGACGACTGCCGCCGACCGACGCTCCGGCTCGCGGGACGGCTGCGCCGTGCCTCTTCTGGCGGGCATGCCCGGCGGGGCCGAGGTGGGCACCTTCGTGCATCGCGTGCTCGAGCGGGTCGACTTCACGGCCGCCGACCTCGAGCGCGGCGGTGAGCGGCGGCGATCGCGGCCGAGCAGGCCCGACCGCTCTCTCTCGATGTGGGCGCGCCGAGACGCTCTCGCCGCGTGGGCTGAGCTGCCGCCATCTGCCACGCCGCTCGGCCCGCTGGCCGGAGGACGGCCCCTCCGCGACTTGCGGCCGGCAGAATCGCATCGACGAGCTCGGCTTCGAGCTGCCGCTCGCCGGCGGCGACCATCCATGCGGCGAGGTCCTCATGGCCGACGTTGCTCGGCTCGTTGGCGGCCCACACCCCGCCCGGCTCCGCCGCTCGGCGGCTATGGCACGCGGCTGGCGACAGCCCGGAGCTAGCCGGCCACCTGCGTGGCTACCTCACCGGGAGCCTGGACCTCGTGATGCGCCTCGCCGACGAGGGCCATCCGCCCCGATTTCTGGTCGTCGACTACAAGACCAACTGGCTGGCGCCGGACGGCGAGGCTGCTCAGCGCCTGGCATTACCGCCCGGCCGCGCTCGACGCCGAGATGCAACGGGCCCACTATCCGCTTCAGGCCCTGCTCTACCTGGTCGCGCTTCACCGGTACCTGCGGTGGCGCCTTCCCGGCTATGACCCGGCCGCCCACCTGGGCGGCGTCGCTCTACGCCTTCCTGCGCGGGATGCTCGGACCCGACACCCCGGCGATCGGCGGCACGCCTATCGGCGTCTTCGCTTGGCAGCCCGCCGGTTGCGCTGGTGACCGGGCTATCCGATCTCCTCGATACGGCGCTGAAGAAGGATGAGTCGTCGGCTGCCGAGGCCGGCGGCACGCGGGATCGACCCCCTGGACGCCGACGTTGGTCCAAACGGCATCCGGCCTGCTCGGCGCCTTCAACCGCGCTGGGCTGCTGGCGGCCGCAGATGTCCACGTCGCCCGCCGTCTGGCCCGGCTGGCGGGCGAGACGACCAGCCGGTGGCACTGGCCGCCGCCCTGGCAGTGCGCGGTCCACGCTTTGGGCACGTGTTCGCCGATCTGGCTGCCATCCGGGACAGCCGCCACCGACGTCGAGGACAACGTCGATCTCGACGCCCTTCCCTGGCCCGATCCAGGACGAGTGGTTGCCGGCCCTGGCCGCCAGCCACCTGGTGTCGGTCGGCGACGACGCGGTCCAGCCGACCGGCCGCTCCGACTGGTCGGGACCGCCTTGTACCTCGACCGCTACTGGCGGGACGAGGGGCGGTGGCCGACGACCTCCTGGCCCGCGCCGAGCGGGTATCCCCCACGTCGACCGTCAGAGTGCTGGCGGACGGACTCGACACGGCTCTTCTCCGGACGACGCGCTCCGGCGAACAGCGCTGGGCCGCGGCCACGGCCGTGCTGCGGCGCCTGTCGGTCATCGCAGGCGGCCCGGGCACCGGCAAGACCACGACCGTCGGGCCGGGTCCTGGCCCTCCTCGAGGAACAAGCGGTCGCCGTCGGCGCCAGACCGCCCCTGGTGGGCCTGGCCGCGCCGACCGGCAAGGCCGCGGCGCGGCTCGAGGAGGCGGTGCACGCGCGAGGCGCGGCGAATGGACATCGACCCCGACGTGCGGTCCCGGATCCTGGCTCGTGAGCGCGTCAACGCTGCACCGCCTGCTGGGCCGGCGCCCGGACAGCTCCAGTCGCTTCCGCTACGACCGCCACAACCACCTGCCCCATGACGTCCTCATCGTCGACGAGACCTCGATGGTGTCCCTGTCGCTGATGGCCCGCGCTCACCGAGGCGGTTCGAGCCGGACGCCCGGCTGATCCTGGTGGGCGACCCCGAGCAGCTGGCCTCGGTGGAGGCCGGCGCCGTGCTCGGCGACATGGTCGGACCGGCCTCCCATGCCCCGCAGTTGACGACGAAAGCCTGCGCCGAACTGGAGAAAGTCGACCGGGCGCCCGGCCGGCCGTCCTGCGCGGTCCCCCCGGGGTTGGCATTGGCGACGGCATCGTGGTCCTGCGGGCCAACCACCGCTTTGGCGGGCATCTGGCCGCGCTGGCGGCCGCGGTGCGAGCCGGCGAGGACGACCAGGTGATCGACCTTCTGTCTGGGGGGCACCCGGCCAGCCTGTGGTTGCCGACCGATGCTGGCGCCGAGGGCGAGACCTCGGCGACCTGGCAACCGATTCGGGCCGCGGTGACCAGCGCCGGCGCCGCGCTGCTCGAGGCGGCCACCGCGGGTGACGGCAAGCGCGGCCCTGGAGCTGCTGGCGCGGTTCCGGGTGCTGTGTGCCCACCGGCGCGGCGCCGCCGGCGTGGACACCTGGACGGGGCGGATCGAGGAATGGCTTTCCGAGTCGGTGGCGGGCTTCACGGCGGGCGGGACGTGGTATCTGGGACGACCGGTCATCGTCACCGCCAACGACTACGGCTTGCGGCTCTTCAACGGCGATACGGGGGCTGTTGTCGCCCGGCCGGAGGGCGGCGTGGGCGTGGTCTTCCGCCAGGGCGACGACGTGGTATCGGTCAGCCCGTCCCGGCTCTCGTCGGTCGGAGACGGTCTTCGCCATGACCGTCCACAAGGCGCAAGGATCCGAGTTCCAAGAGGTCGCCGTCGTGCTTCCTCCGCCCGAGTCGCCGGATTCTGACGCGTGAGCTGCTCTATACGGCCGTGACCCGGCCCCGGGAGCGCCTGATCCTGGCCGGCAGCGAACAGTCCATCCGGGCCGCGGTCGGCGCGCCCGGTCGCTCGGGCGTCTGGCTTGACCCGGCGGTTGTGGGCCTGACTGTCCCGGTCCGGCCCAGAGCCGTAAGAATCGGGAGAATGCAGGCAGCCGTCCTCGATTCGCCCGTTCCCGTTCAGGACGGGGCGCGGCGCCCGACGGTCCTCGCCCTGTCAGCGGTGGCGCTGCTGGCGGCGTCCGTGATCCTGCACGTCGTGGCCGTGTTCCCGCCGTACTACCGGGGCGCCGGGCAGGGTTCGTTGTGGTCCGAACCAGACCAGGCCGCGCAGTACCTGCTGCTGGCCGGCGGCTGGGCCCTCGCGCTCGGGATGGCGCTTAGCGGCCCCGCCCGGGCCCGGCTGGCAGCGGCCCTCGCGGTTGGTCTGGCGGCCGCTGAATTCGGCTTTCGTGTGTCTGACCTGGGCGAGGTCTGCCGGTATGGATCAAGGGCCGCCGGCGCCGGACTTTGGCTGATGATTGCCGCCTGGGTGGCCGGCGCGGCCGGGGCGGTGCTGGCGGTGCTGGCCGTCCGGGCCCGGCGCCACGAGTTCGAGCCCGCACCCCCTGCAAACCCGGATGGGTTGGCCGTGCCAAGCGTGGCCGGCGCCGGCGCCGACGAGGACGAGGCGTGGCGGCCTGCGGGCGTCGGGGGCGCCGCGGATAGGAATGCCTGGGCGTCACCGGCTGTCGCCAGCCGCTCGTCGGCCGGCCCGCCGGCTCCGCCGCGCGCTATCTACGGCGCGCTCGACGCCTGATGTGACGCTGCGAGCCGCTGATGTGACGCCGCGACCCGCGCCTGATGTGACGGCTCCGCTCGCTCCGTATCTGGGCGCGCCGCACGCCCCCGACGTGACGGCGCCGCTCGCTGCCGGCTCGGACATGACTTCGCCTTTCGATGCGGCCAGCCCGGATGCGACCGACCGGCTGCCGACGACCCGCGCCAGTGCCTCGCCCCTGGACGGCACCTCCACTGCGACCGGCTCCCTCGGGGGCCGCCCCGACCGTTCTCATCGTCGTGCTCGCCCTGGCGACAGCCGGTGCCTTCCTGCCTGCCTGGGATCACTACTCCGGGCTGGTCTCCACGACTGGACGGGCCGTAGCGTTCAACCTGGGGAATGCCTTCTCAGGGCCGTGGCAGCTGGTCATCGGGACCGTCTTTGTCGCCGTGGCGCTGGTCGCCGTATCGGTGCTCGCCACTCGAATGCGTCTTCGAGCCATCGGTGCCGCCCTGGTGGCGGGCTCGCTGATCGTGTTGGCGACGCAGTTCACCTCCGCCTTGGTGCAGGTCGACACCACGGTCCCGCCGTCCGTCGCCGGGCTCACGCCGACCCAGGCCAACCAACTCGGACTCCGGCTGCACCTGACGCTCACGGGTTGGTTCACCTTCGATCTGCTGGCCGCCTTTGCGCTGTTCGTGGCGGCCATGGTTGTTGGCCATGTCCGAGAAGTTCGCAGCGAAGCCAACCCGGTTGGGCCGCCGCCCAGCCATTCGTACGCTCCTGAAGCGATGACCGTGTCCCCGGCCAAGCCCTCGCCGTGATCGTGCGGGGTCGGCCGGTCCGATTGGCACAATGCGGCGGTGCCGCTCAACTTCCGCTTCGCTCGCCCCTTACCGAGGAGATCGCGGCCATCGTGGCCCTCGTCGAGTCGGCCTACCGCGGTCCGTCGAGCCGACTCGGCTGGACGACCGAAGCCGACCTTTTGGCGGGCCGGCGGACCGATAGCGAGGCTGTCCGCGACATCATCCTGGCGGGAACGGGGGAGTGCTCGTCGCTGAGGAGGACGGTCAGCTGATCGGGTGCTGCCAACTGGAGCAGCGCGGGGACGGGGTGGCGTACTTCGGCATGTTTTCTGTCGCCCCCGCCAGGCAACGCGGTGGGCGCGGCCGCGCCATCCTGGCTGAGGCCGAGCGGGTGGCACGGGACGAGTGGGGTGCCGACCGTATGCGGATGACCGTTATCCGCCAACGTCACGACCTGATCGCGTGGTACCAGCGCCTCGGCTATGGCCCCACCGGTGAGACGGAGCCGTTTCCGTACGGGAATCAACGATTCGGTATTCCGACCCGGGCTGACTTGGAGTTCATCGTCCTGGCCAGATCGCTCTGGGTGTCCGGCTAACCGGCCCCGTCCGCAAGGCGGGGACGGGGCGAGGCGGATGTGGGAACGGTGCGGCGGGAAAGCGGCGCTAACGCCTACCACGGTTTTTCGGAATTGTTTCTGATCCTTGGCCTGCCTTTCGTGGAACATCTGTCCTTTGGGCCTCAGGGCGACAGCGCGTGTCGCCAGCGTGGCGCGGAAACACAAAATGTCCCGCGAAACCGAAACCGGCCGTGCTCGTCCCTTCTCCTGCCGACGCCCCGGACGCATCTGTGGCCCCAGCCGGGCATCTGCCGGGCCGCCGACGGACGCACGCATCGGGTCGCAAGGAGCCCGGGCCGTGCCGGGTACTCGTGCTCAGACGCTGGCCTGGGAGAGCTTGGCCAGCTCGGCCTGGACCATCGCCTCGTGCGCCTCCTCGTCGGCTTTCGCGGCTCGGGGCGACCACCTCCCCCGCATGATCGGTACCGACAGCAGGAAGAAGATCACCCCGCCGAAGCAGATCCAGTACCAGGTCTTCCACTGGTCGCCGGTCTTCTTGGCCGCGTTGGCCACTGCCGTCCCGTGCTGGGCCAAGAAGGCCTTGTCAGCCGCCGGGGCGGCGGCCAGCGACAGGAGATCCTTGACAAAGTTCGGCCCTAACTGGGCGTGCGCCTCGGCCAGGGCAGCCAAATCGGCCGGATTCTTCTGCAGGGCGGCGAGCGTGGCGGGCGGGAGCGCGGCGGCCGGGTACTTGGCCACGAGCGCCTGCACCTGCGTACCGTAATTGACCAGCGGTGTCGTGGTGTTGATGATGGTCGGGAGCAGCATGTAAGAAGCGAAAATGACGATCCGGACGATCCAGCCCCAGATGGCGAGCCCGGTGGCGGTAAGCGCTGGGTTGCGCGCTTCGACCGTCTCGGTGAAGCTCGCCATCCACGGCACGTAGGCCACGCCCAGGCAGAATGCCAACGCGGCCAGGATCACGGCGATGTCGTAGTAGGTGACCTTGTGCCCTATCTGCGACAGGTAGATGACGATCATGATGGCGGCGCCGACCCCGCCGGCAATCATCAGGGGCTTTCGGACCCGCAGCTTGTCGGAGATGAACCCGAACATGATCACGGCAATGACGTTGAATCCCCAGTTCCAGTTACCCAAGGCGTTGCCGTCATGCACGGAGAAGCCAAAAACTGTGTTCAAGAAGACGAGGGCGAAGCCGACGGCCGTGTAATAGATCAAGAGGAAGACCGCGATCCCGAGTGCGGAAACCACTACGTCCGCCTTGAGCAGCTGACCCCATGGATTGCGGAGCGATTCCTGTATGTCGATGCCCTTGGCTCGAGCTTCGACCAGCGCCCGGTCACGCATCGTCACCATCAGCTGGTCCCGGAGGCCGGGGGATAGCTCCCGCAGCCCGAGCAGAGCAATGACGAACACGACCAGGCCCACGATCCCGGCGATGTGGTACTCGTGGACCCAGTAAGCCGGGCTGGGGTTGCCGCCGATAGTGTGGCTGGCCACGACGAAGACGACCAGGCTTCCTAGCACCGGACCGCTCGTCCAGAAGCCCATGGCCGTGGCTCGTCCCACCTGGGGCGAGAAGTCTCGGATCAGAGCTGGGGTCGCCACCAGGCAGATGCCTTCGACGAAGCCGACGACGAACCCGAAGATGGCGAACTCCCACTTGTTGGTGGACGCCGGGATGATGAACGCCGTGAAGAGGCCCGTGACGAAGAGGCCGATGACCACGATGTTCGTCCGGCCGAAGCGATCGGTGAGGCCCGCGAAGAGTGATCCGAAGGCGCCTATCAGGTTCCCGACGGCCAGGACGTACACGTAGAACGCGAACGTCATGTGCAGCTTCTGTAAAAAGAGGGTCGACACCGAGCCGGCCACGTACAGCTCGTAGTAGAGCATGATCGTCGACAGCACCGTGATGCCCAGATACATGATCCGGGGCCCCGTGTCCGGGTAGGTGTCCAGTTGCCGGTTCCACAACCACGACACCCCTCGGCGTCCCTCCATCGAGCCAGCAGCGGTCACACTCATTCAGACCCCCCGATCATTGGACGTGTAGTGCGCCGGGTTTGGATCCCGGAGGCGTCGTAACGCTTGCTACACGATAGGCACCTGTTCGGCTTGAGTGTGGTACAGGGCGATTCGTCCGTTTATGGCGGGCGGTGCCCTGGCGTCGGGCTGGTCCGCTCCTGCCGGGGGCGGGGCGTCACCGCGTACCCCGGGGCCAGTTCGGTCAACGAGAGACCAGACCGCTACGGGTTCTTGGGTCATGGGGGATCCGGACCTGCAAACTGTCACGTGGGGCTCGCTCAGGGCCACTGTCGTCGCGCTTGAAGTACCCGTTTCAAGACTGAGGGGCGGTCCGTCATGATGCCGTCCACCCCGAGATCGAGCAGGCGGCCCATGGTTAGCTCGTCGTTGACCGTCCACACGTGCACCTGAAGCTGGGCCCGGTGGGCCGTCTTGACAAACCGGTCGTCGACCAGGGGCAGCCGGCCCCGGCGTACCGGAACCTGGGCTGCCCCAAACCTGACCAGCGGAGCGATCATGGGCATGGCGGCGGCACGAGGCAACATGCTGGCGACCCGCAAGGAGCCCACCGCGGCTGGGCCGAGGGCGGTGCAGACTGCTGGCCCCAGCGCCCGCCGGACTCGGGTGAGCCGGCGGTCGGAAAACGAGGTGATGCACACTCGGTCGACAGCGTCCGTGCGCTGTACGGCGGCCACCAGGGGGTCGACCGCGGTGTCGTGTTTGACATCGATGTTCCAGCGCGCCTCTGGCCAGGCGTGGAGCAACTCGTCGAGGCGGGGTATGGGTTCGTTACCGTTCAGTCGGACCGGCGACAGCTCCTGCCAGGTCAGCTCCCGGACCAGTCCGTGGCGATCGGTAACCCGGTGCAAGAACGGGTCGTGGATGGCGAGCACCACGCCGTCCAAGGTGGCATTCACGTCGGTTTCGAGATAGACGTAGCCAAGATCGCGGGCGTGGGAAAACGACTTCCACGTGTTCTCGAACCCTTCGAGGGCACCGCCCCGGTGGGCGAAGGCGATCGGGCCGGGGTGATCGAGGAACGCGAAGCGCGGTCGGATCACGGCATGCGACGCTAGCGACCGCGCCGGTTCCGGCCGCGCCGTACGCTCCAGGGCGGATGTGCAGCGTTTGGCCTCGGCCTGTCCCCACCATCGGCGACCAGTCGAGCGCCGACGAGCGAGGGGCCGACCCGGGGGGCTGGGCCTTCCCGGTCGACGATCGCGAGGCGCTGCACCGGATCGTGATGGCCCGGCGGGACATTCGCCGTTTCCGTGCCGACCCGGTGCCCGAGACGGTGTTACAGCGGGTACTGACCGCGGCCCACGCCGCTCCGTCGGTGGGGCACTCGCAGCCTTGGCGGTTTGTGCTGGTGGCCAACCCCGTCACCCGGGCCCGGGCTGCGCTTCTCGCCGACCGGGCTCGCCTGGCTCAGGCGGACGAAATGGCACCCGATTCGGCTCGTCACCTGTTGGACCTGGATCTGGAAGGAATCCGCGAGGCTCCGCTCGGACTGGTCGTGGCGTGCGATCGACGGGCCGAGCCCGCCGGGGTGCTCGGTCGTGCCACTTTCGTTGACGCCGACCTGTGGTCCTGTGCGTGCGCAATCGAAAACCTCTGGCTGGCGGCCCGGGCCGAAGGTCTGGGGGTGGGCTGGGTGACCCTGTTCGAGCCCGGCGACCTGGCCGCGTTGGTCCGCGCCCCTGAGGGGGTGGAGACGCTTGGATGGTTGTGCCTGGGCTGGCCCGACGAGCGTCCCCCGACGCCCGGCCTGGAACGACGTGGGTGGTCACAGCAGCTCCCGCTCTCGACCCTGCTGATCCGCGAGCGGTGGCCGGTCGCGACCGACGCCCCCGCGCCGCCGGCGTCCCGCCTGGCCCCCGATGTGTCCGCCGCAGGCTCCCCACCCTCGACATCCCCTGAAACCACGCCGCGGCCATACCGCTCCCTCTCCCGCCACCCGGCCCCCGGCACCTCGGCGGCGGATACGGCCTCGCCGGCGCCCCGGTCCCTACTCGTCCCGCCGACTCAGGCCGCCGTGGTGGCGGCCCACGACAGCGGCGACCGGATTCTCACGGCACCCGGGTCGCTGGGCGTCCTCGACCGGGCCATCGATCGGATCCTGGCCCTGGGGCCACCACCGGCGCGTGGAGTGCTCGTGCTGGCGGCGGCCGACCACGAGGTGACGCGCTACGGCGTGTCCGCCTACGCGCCGGGCGTGACCCGCCATGTCGCTGAGGCGGCGGTGGCGGGGAGCTCGGTCGGTGCGGTGGCGGCCCAGACCGCGGGACTCGGGGTGGTGGTCGTCGACGCGGGTGTCCTCGGGCCGCCCGTGCCGGGAACCCGTCAGGCCCGGCCTATTGATGCCCGGGGTGACCTCGTCACCGCTGACGGTCTCAGTCGGCCCGATGCCGTGCGGCTGCTGAGGCTCGGGCAGGCCCTCGGCGCCGAGGTGGGCGCCGCCGGGTCGATGGTCGCTCTCGGCGAAGTCGGGGTCGGTAACACGACGGTGGCGGCGGCTCTGGCGGCAGTGCTGCTCGGCGTCGATCCCGTCCGCCTGGTCGGGCGGGGGGCGGACGCGGATTCTTCTATCGTCGAGGCCAAGCGGCGCGCCGTGGTGGCTGCCGTGCGCCGATGCCCGGTCTCCGACCCGACCGCCGCGCTGGTCCACCTGGGCGGCGGAGAATTCGCCGTTCTGGCCGGCGTGGTGCTCGGTACCGCCGAGGCCGGCGGCGTGGTGGTCCTGGACGGTCTGGCGACGGGAGTGGCGGCCTTGCTGGCCACGGAGCTTGAACCGGCCGTGGTGGCCCACCTGGTCGGAGGGCAGCGCAGCCGGGAGCCCGGCCACCCGCTGATCCTCGGGGCGCTCGGATTGGAGCCGATCCTGGACCTGCGCCTCCGGGCGGGGGAGGGCGCCGGCGCGGCCCTAGCGGTCAGCGTGTTACGGGCCGGTTTGCGCATCCGGTCGGAGGCCGCTCGGGTGCAGGGTCGGCGACCGGCTGGCGGATTGCCGCCAACCATCGGGGCCTGACTGGCCCGACGTCAACTGGCCCGACGTCAACTCGGCTCCCGACGTCAACTCGCGTCCCGACGTCAACCAGGGTCGGCCTCATGTCCGGCCGCCCGCAGGCCCCGGTAGGCGTCGACGGGCCGCTGCTTGCCGAGCACGACCTTGTTGATCTCTTCGCATATCGGCAGCTCGACGTGATAGCGCTTCGCGATCGAGAGCGCCGTCTGGGCCGTGCCGATCCCCTCGGCGACCATGTGCATCTCAGCCAGGATTTCGTCGAGCGGCTTGCCCCGGCCCAACAGCTCACCGACGGTACGATTCCGGCTGTACGGGCTCATGCAGGTGGCCATCAGATCACCCATGCCCGCCAGTCCCGACAGGGTCTGGGGCTCGGCCCCCATGGCAACGCCGAGGCGGGTCAGCTCCGCCAAGCCCCTGGTCATCACCGCCGCCCGGGTGTTGTCGCCGACCCCAAGGCCCTCGCCGATGCCGGCCGCGATGGCAATCACATTCTTGAACGCGCCGCCGATCTCGCAGCCCACGACGTCGTGGTTGCGGTACACCCGGAAAAGTTTGTGCCGTAGCACCGACTGCAGGGCTGCGGCGACCCCCAGGTCTTCGGTGGCGATCACGCTGGCGGCGGCTTGGCCGGCCATGATCTCGCGGGCCAGGTTGGGGCCGCTGAGGGCGGCGGCCGGATGCCCGGGCAGCAACTCGTCGATGATCTGCGTCATCCGCAGGAGGCTGCCCGACTCGATGCCCTTGGTCAGGCTGACGACCGGGATCCAGGGTCGGACCCAGCGACGGGCGTCCTCTAGGGCAGCCCGGAAGCCCTTGGAGGGGACGCCGACGATCAGCATGTCGGCACGCCGAACCGCCTCCTCGATGTCGGCCGTGGCCCGCAGGCGTCGGGGAAGGGTGACGGACGGGAGGTAGGCGCTGTTGGTGCGCGAGTCGTTGATCTCGGCCGCCACTTCCGGCCGGCGGGCCCACAGCGTGGTCGGGTTGCGCGCCGCGATGAGAGAGGCGACGGTGGTCCCCCACGATCCGGCTCCCAGAATGGTCACATCCATCGGCGCACCCCCACGCGCTGGGTGCCTACAACCTAGGGGAACGGGGCGCCAGGCGCGGCTGACGAGCGGTGGCATACAGGTCGGGAAAACCCGGACCGATGCCGTCACACCCCCGGGGTAGGGTTGCCGCCATGGCCGACCAGGCCCAGTTCGCCGATTTGACGATGGAGTACATGGGGTCGCTCTACAGCGCGGCCCTCCGCATGACGCGCAATCCCTCCGACGCCGAGGATCTCGTGCAGGAGACCTACCTGAAGGCTTACCGGGCCTTCGGCTCCTTCAAGGAGGGCACCAACCTGAAGGCCTGGCTGTACCGGATCTTGACGAACACCTTCATCAACTCCTACCGGGCCCGGAAGCGGCGGCCCGAGCAAACAGACATCGACGACGTCGAGGACCTCTACCTCTATCGCCGTCTCGGCGGATTGGAAGCCGTCAACGCCGGGCGTAGCCCCGAAGAAGAGGTGCTCGAGCACTTCACCGAAGCCGAGGTCAAGGCGGCTGTGGAGGCGTTGCCCGAGCAATTCCGCATGGCGGTCCTGCTGGCGGACGTCGAGGGGTTCTCGTACAAGGAGATCGCCGAAATCCTCGACATTCCAATCGGCACCGTGATGAGCAGGCTGCATCGCGGAAGAAAGTCGTTGCAGAAGACGTTGCACGATTTTGGTATGCAGCGAGGGCTGGTTGCGCCAGCCGTCGAGATCTAGGCCATCGACGACAGGCAGGCGATCGCACTATGGGTGAATCGGCAAGTAGTGGGGACTGCGAGCAGGCCCTGCGCACCCTCTACTACTTCCTAGATGGCGAACTCACCGTGGCCCGGCGCCAGGCGATCCAGCGTCACCTCAACGAGTGTTCCCCGTGTCTTGGAGGCCTTCGATTTTGAGGCCGAGCTCAAGCTGGTTGTAGCCCGCTGCTGCCGGGACCAGGTTCCCGAGGGGTTGCGGCAGCGGGTGGCGGATGTCCTGGCCCGAGCATCCGAACCGCCCCGAAGATTCGTATAGGAGGGCAGGAATCCGGCGGCGCCGGTAAGCGTTAGGTGATGGTGATGAGTGAAAGATCTCTCGGAGGGCACACCCTCAGCGGCAGTGAGCGGCCGTCGAAATCATTTTCCAAGGGTAGGACCTGCCGGGAGCCGGGCTGCGGGACGAAGCTGTCGATCTACAACAACGGCAAGTACTGCTACCAGCACGAACCCATGGCCGTGCCACGGACCCGCGGCAAGAAGATCGCCTGATTCCTGGTTGGACCGGCTTTGGCAGACATCGTCATGCCGGGGGCCGGACGGTACGCTACGCCATGCAATGGCGTGCTCATGGCTGACCTGATCTCCTGGGATACGGCGACCAACGTCGCTACCCGGGTAGCTCGCCGCCAGGAGCCCCTGACGCCAGCGGAGCGCGGCGCCCTAGAGACGGAGTTCGGCCAGGTAACTGCGGAAGCCGAGGAGCTGGTCGCAGCCGAGACCGGGCTGCGGTCGCTCGCCGGCCCGGCCCGGGCCCGCGTGGCCGATCGGCCCCAGTGGGTGAGCGCCAACGTGGCGTCCTTTCAGCGGCTACTGCGTCCGGTGACCGACAAGCTCGGTGCCCAGCTCGAACAGAACCCGGCCTGGAGTCCGATGCCGGCCTCGGCGTCGCGCCGGGTCACCGGTTTCCAGGTCGGCCTGGTGCTCGGCTGGATGTCCACTCGCGTCCTGGGCCAGTACGACCAGCTGTTGATCGAGGAAGAGCAGCCTGAGGACCAGGACATTGTCTACTACGTGGGTCCCAACGTGGTGTCGATCGAGCGTCGATACGGTTTTCCGCCCCGGGAGTTCCGGCTCTGGTTGGCGTTGCACGAAGTCACCCATCGGGCCCAGTTCACCGGTGTCCCGTGGATGCGGGATCACTTTCTCTCACTGGTCGGCAAGACCCTGGAGGGTATCGATCCGGACCCCAAGCAGCTGCTGGCCGCGGCGCGCCGTTCCTTCGAGGAGATCCGGTCTGGACACAATCCGCTCGACGACGGCGGCCTGTTGACGGTGATCGCCGGTCCCGAGCAGCGGGCCGCGATCCAGGAAATCGGCGGCCTCATGAGCCTGCTGGAGGGGCATGGCGATATCACCATGGATCGGGCCGGCGCCGAGCGAGTTCCCCACGCCGAGTGGTTCAGCCGGGTCTTGAAGGACCGTCGGCGCCAGCGCGGTCTGACGAAGCTCCTTAGCGTTCTCATCGGCATGGACGCCAAGCTTCGCCAGTACGAACAGGGCGAACGCTTCATCGAAGCGGTCGAGGCGGCCGAAGGTCGTGGATTCCTAGACAAGGTTTGGCAGGGCCCGGAGTGGCTGCCGAGCTGGACCGAGATTCGCCAGCCGGCAGACTGGATCGCCCGGGCCGGCGAGGGCACCGGCCCGGCGCCGGTCGCACTCGGTTGATGGCCCGGCGGGCACGGCCTTGATGGCTCGGCGGGCACGGCCTTGATGGGCCCGGCAGGCACGGCCTTGACGGCTCGGCGGGCACGGCCTTGACGGCCCGGCAGGCACGGCCTTGACGGCCCGGCGGGCACGGCCTTGACGGCCGGGCGGGGTCAGACCTCGACCGTCGCCAACCTGGCCAGCGGCCACCCGTTCGAGGCGCTGCTTTCCCGCTGCGACTTTCCCCGGCCGGACGAAGCCGTCGGGGATGGCCGGTTGCCGCTGGCCGTGTCGGGCGGGGCCGACTCCCTTGCCCTGCTGGTCCTGGCCGCCCGGGCCGGCCGCGAGGTGCTGGCTATCCACGTCGACCACGGGCTGCGGTCCGGCTCGGACGCCGAGGCGGCGGTCGTCGAGGCCGCCGCGGCCCGCTACGGTGCCGCCTTCGAGTCGCGAAGGGTCGAGGTGGCGCCCGGACCCGATCTCGAGGCCCGAGCCCGACGGGCCCGTTACGAGGCTCTTCCTGCCGGCGTGCTTGACCGGCCACACCATGGACGACCAGGCGGAGACGATCCTGCTGGCCCTGCTGCGGGGGGCTGCCCTCGACGGCTTGGCGGGTATGCAGGCCGGGCGGACGGAGGCTCCGGGACGGCCGGCCGGGCCCACGGCAGGCGCCCGGCCTCGGCGGCCCCTTCTCGGTCTGCGCCGCTCGGAGACAGCTGCGGTGTGCGCCGCCGAGGGCCTCGTTCCCGTCGTCGATCCCACCAACGACGATGGCCGCTTTCGGCGCAACCGCGTCCGCGCCGAGGTCCTGCCGTTGCTGTCGGAGGTGGCCGGCCGGGACCTCGTCCCCGTTTTGGCCCGTCAGGCTGAGCTGCTGGCGGACGACGCTCGACTGCTGGAGTCGCTTTCGGCGACTCTCGATCCCACCGATGCCCGCCGCGTCGCCCGGGCGCCGCTCCCGCTGGCTCGGCGGGCCATTCGGCGCTGGTTGCGGTCCGCCGAGGCCGGCGCCGACCCGGAGTGTCACCCGCCCTCTGCTGCCGAGGTAGCCCGGGTGCTGGGCGTGGCAGGCGGGACCGTCCGGGCCTGCGAGCTCGCAGGCGGGCGCCGCGTCGAACGGCACGCGGGCAGCATTGCGCGTCGCCGATACGCGCCGGTGATTTTTCGCAGGCACTAAGGTCGGCCGCTCGTGAGCAACCCGGCCGCGCCGACCTCGTCCGGACCAGGTTTCGATCCGGCTGTCGGTGAGGTCGTGGTCTCCGAGGCCGACCTCCAACGTCGGGTCCGCGAGCTCGGGAAGCAGATCACCGCCGACTACGCCGGTCGGGATCCGCTGCTCATCGGCGTGTTGAAGGGCGCCTGCTTCTTTCTGTCCGACCTCGCCCGCGCCATCGACCTGCCGGTCGAGATCGACTTCATGGCTATCTCGTCTTACGGCAGCGCCACCCACACCAGCGGCGTGGTCCGGATCCTCAAGGATCTGGAGGTCGACCTCACGGATCGACATGTCCTCATTGTCGAGGACATCGTCGACTCCGGCCTGACGCTGTCCTACTTGCGGCGCAACCTGGCTGCCCGCCATCCGGCCTCGCTGGAAGTGGTGGCGTTGCTGATAAAAGAGGGCCTGCAATCCATCGATCTCGACCTCGCTTACCAGGGATTTCGTATCCCTCCCGAGTTCGTCGTCGGCTACGGCCTCGACGCAGCTGAGCGCTACCGCAATCTGCCGTTCGTTGCCGTGTACAAGGGGGAGGCCGGGCCAAGCGGAGTGGGGGCTACCCTGGGCACCTCATGAAGAAGGCCCGACCCCGGCGCCAACGGAGCAGATAGGAGGCGGTCGCAACCATGACCAGCGCCGCGGACCGCCCATCAAGTTCCACCGCGGACGTCGCCAGCGGGGGCAGATCCGCCTATCTCGGACTCGTCGACGACCAGACGGCCGACCGCCGTGGCGGCCGCACTGTCGACCTGCCCCGCATTGAACGCGCCGTACGCGAGATCCTCCTGGCCATCGGCGAAGACCCCGATCGGGACGGCCTCCTGGCCACCCCCCACCGGGTCGCCAAGATGTACGAGGAGATTTTCGCTGGGCTCTGGGAGGACCCCGGCGAGCACCTGTCGGTCGTCTTCGAGGCCGACCATGAAGAGATGGTGATGGTCAAAGACATCCCGGTGTACAGCGTCTGTGAGCATCATCTGGTTCCCTGGTTTGGTCGAGCCCACGTTGCCTACATCCCGAACGAGGACGGCCGCATCACCGGCCTGTCGAAGCTGGCCCGGCTCGTAGACGGCTACTCGCGGCGGCCCCAGGTCCAGGAGCGGTTGACCTCCCAGGTGGCAGATCGCCTCGAAGCCGTACTGGCGCCCCGCGGGGTGCTGGTCGTGGTCGAGGCCGAACACCTGTGCATGTCCATGCGTGGGGTGCGCAAGCCGGGGACGTTAACCGTGACCTCGGCGGTGCGGGGCCTAATGCGAGACAGCGCCGTGACCCGCAGCGAGGCGATGAGCTTCATCCACACCCGGTAAACGCCGGCGCCAACTGAGGGGCCAGTCGCCATCGCCGCCTGTACCCTACGGATCAATGATCCGAGTGATGGGCGTGCTCAACGTGACGCCGGATTCGTTCTCTGACGGTGGCCTCTGGCTTGACCCGGCCGCGGCGATCGCCCACGGCCGGCAGATGGTCCGCGAGGGAGCGGCCATCATCGACGTCGGAGGCGAATCGACCCGTCCCGGGGCCAGCCCGGTGCCGGAGCAGGAGGAACTGCGACGCGTCCTGCCCGTCGTCGAAGCCCTGGCGGGCGACGCCCGCGTCTCCATCGACACCAGGAAGGCCAGCGTGGCCCGCGCCGCCGTTTCCGCCGGGGCGACCATCATCAACGACATTTCCGCCTCGCTGTGGCCAATCGCCGCCGAACTGGGCGCGGGCTGGGTGGCTATGCACACGCCGGCCGATCCGTCGGTTATGCAGCAGCACGCCCAGTACACCGACGTCGTCGGCGAGGTTCGTGACTACCTGTCGAGGCGCGCCGAAGCCGCCCGCGCAGCCGGCGTGACCGAGGTATGGATTGACCCAGGGATCGGGTTCGGCAAGACCGCCCGGCACAATCTGGCCCTGCTCCGCTACCTCGAGGTCCTGGTGGCGACGGGTTTTCCGGTGCTGGTCGGCACTAGTCGCAAATCCTTTCTGGGCCCGTTGGCGCCCGGCGCCAGCGGGGACCCAGCACCGCCGACCGATCGGCTCGAAGGCACCGTCGCCACGACCACTTGGGCCATCGTGCACGGAGCCGACATCGTGCGGGTGCATGACGTGGCGCCGGCGGTGCAAGCCGCCACCTTGGCCGGCCCGGTCGCCTGTCCGGCGCTGGCCTCCGGGGGATCGCGGCCATGAAAGGCAAATGGGCGCGCGGCATTCCGCCCCGCTTCTTCGCCTGGATCATCAAGGGCCACTTGGCGGTCAGCGAGCGCCCGGGCGGATACGCCCGCAACCATCGCAAAGTCCGCCGCCAGGAAGAGATCCTGTGGCTCCGCGGTGAGGGCTTCACCCGGGTCGTCTCGTTGCTCCCGTCGCCACACAACCTGCACGCCTACGACGAGTTGGGGGTGACCTGGAGCCACATCCCCTTCGGCCCCCACGACGATCCCAACGTGGTGCTCGCCGACCTGTACGCCCGCCTCAAAGAATGGCTATCAGACGGTGAACGTCTGCTCGTCCACCAGGAAGAGCTCAGCGACCGGCTCATGGGCGTGGTCGGTGGATACCTGCGCTGGTCCGGGATGGTGCCGAGCGGACCGCAGGCCATCGCCGTGGTCGAGAAGATCCTCGGACGCCAGATGGGCCCCGCCGGGCGCGAGCTGGTCGCGCTGGCACCGACTCTCAACGGCCCCCGAGACGCCGAGACACTGGGTCACTGAATGCCACAGACGCAACGCGTCGCGTCGCCATGAGTGCTTCCAACCGCCCGCCAGCCGATTCGGACTGTATTGAGCTGCGGGGCCTGCGCGCCCTCGGCACCCATGGTGTGCTGCCGGAGGAACTGGACCGGGCTCAGCCGTTCGAGGTGGACCTGGACCTCGAAGTCGATCTGCGTCCGGCCGGGCGGTCCGACGCCCTGACTGACACGGTCGACTACGGCGCCGTCACCGCCGCCGTGGCGGCCGTGGTGACCGGGCCTCACGCCGCCCTCCTCGAACACCTGGCCGAACGAATCGCCGCCGCTGCCCTCTCCTCTGGCGCTCCCTACGCCACCGCGGTCACGGTGAAGGTCCGGAAGACCCGTCCTCCGGTCCCCGTTGAACTGGCTTCCGCCGGAGTGACCATCCACCGCCGGCGCGACGACCTGGTGTCCTGACGTCTTGGCCGCTAGGTGCCCGCCAAAAACAAGCCAGACGGAGAGAAGGAGGCGACGGGTGCTGTCACCTATTCCCCGTCATCTCAGCCTCTCTCGGTCAAACAGCATCTCTCGCCTCCTTCTCGTTCCTGAAGCTTGTTTTTTCGCGGCCGCCAGCCGGCGTCCGCACGGTCAGGCTCCCGAATCTCGCCGCCCGCAATCGCCGGTCGGGGACGCCCCCCCGCCCCCGACCGCGGAACGCGCCCTGCAAGAGCGTCGCGCACCTCGCCCGCCCGTACGGGCTTTTCTCGGCCTCGGCTCGAACCTCGGGGACCGCCGTGCTTACTTGCGCGCCGCCGTGGAACGGCTACCGGACGTCGTGGCTGTCTCGCCCCTTTACGAAACCGACCCGGTCGGGGGACCGCCCGGTCAGGGCGCCTATCTCAACTGTGTGGCGGAGCTCTGGACCTCCCGCACGCCCCGAGAGCTGCTCGCGGCCGCTCAGGCAGCCGAAGCGGCAGCGGGACGGGTCCGGGTCGAGCGGTGGGGTCCACGCACGCTCGACGTCGATGTGCTCCTCGTCGGTGACGAGAAGATCGAAGAAGCGGATCTGGTGGTGCCCCACCCTCGCATGTGGAGCCGCGGCTTCGTGCTGGTCCCCCTGGGCGACCTGGCCCCAGAGCTGGTGCTGGGCCACCTGACGTCCGATCTTGCCAGGGGGATCCGTGCCGCCGGTAACCTCTAACCCGAACGAACGGCACCCACCCCGGGGCTGGAACGTCAGAGAGACACGGTGACCTTTGAACTGATCGCAGCGCCAGCGGCTTGGCGCGCCAAGCTCGATGCCTGCCGCGCCACAGGGCAGCGGGTGGGACTGGTGCCGACAATGGGCGCGCTGCACGCCGGGCATCTCTCGCTCGTGCGCCGGGCTGCGGCCGAGTGCGACCTGGTCGCTGTCTCTGACTACGTCAACCCGCTGCAATTCGGCCCCGCCGAGGACCTCAGCAGCTATCCCCGCCATCTCGAGGAGGATTGCCGGCTGGCGGCTGAGGTGGGGGCGCACCTCGTGTTTGCCCCCACGACCCAGGCGATGTGGCCAGATCCGCCTCGGACAACCGTACGCGTCGAAGGACTTACTGACCGTCTCGAGGGGCAGTCCCGTCCCGGCCATTTCGACGGAGTCGCCACCGTCGTTGCCAAGCTGTTCGCCCTGGCGGGGCCGTGCTCCGCCTACTTCGGCGAGAAGGACTTCCAGCAGCTGGCGGTCATCCGCCGCATGGTCGGGGACTTGTCCCTGCCGATCGACGTCGTCGGCTGCCCCACCGTCCGCGACCCGGACGGGCTGGCCCTGTCCAGTCGCAACGCCTACCTCGACCCTGCCGAGCGGGCAGCCGCGCCCCGGCTCTACTCGGCGTTGCTTGCCGGAAAGCGAGCCGTGGAAGACGACGAGGAGCGCGACCCGCGCCAAGTGGCCCAAATCATGGCCGCCACCCTCGCCAGCGAGCCCCGTTTCACCCTGGACTACGCAGAGGTGGCCGATCCCGGCGACCTGACCGAACCCAAGGTTATCCAGGGCGATATCCGGCTTTTGATGGCTGCCCGTCTGGGCCGGGCCCGCCTCATCGACAACGTTCCTGCCACTGCGGCTGCCCCCCGTGCCGAAGCTTCCTGATGGCCGTTCCCCGGATCCGCCCGTGAGCGCCCCGGTGCAGCTCGATCTGCTGGTCGTCGGCAGCGGCGTCGCCGGCCTATCGGCCGCGGCCCGGGCGGCCGAAGAAGAGCCCGGGATGCGCATAGGGGTGCTGTCCAAGGACGCCCTTTCCGACTCGGCGACCCAGTGGGCGCAGGGCGGCGTGGCGGCCGTCCTGCACGACACGGAAGCAGACGTGCAGCACCCCGGCGACTCGGAATCCCTCCACGCGGCCGACACCCTGGCGGCGGGGGCCGGCCTGTGCGACGCCGCCGCCGTGCACGTCCTTGTCACGGAAGGTCCGGCCCGGGTGCGTGAACTCGCCGCCCTCGGCGCCGTGTTCGACCGCAACGATCAGGGGGTGTGGCACCTCTCACGGGAAGGAGGACACTCCGCGGCGCGGGTGGTCCACGCAGGAGGGGCTGCGACTGGTGCCGAGGTGGAGCGGACGCTGGTAGATGCGGCCAGACAAACCGCCACTCGCATCTGGGAGGGCTGGTTCGCGCGGGACCTGATCATCGAAGGCGGCCGCTGTCGGGGCGTCCTCGCCCTGGACGACCAGGGTCGGGTCGCCGAGCTGCGCGCCCCCCACACCCTGCTCGCCACCGGCGGCGCTGGCCAGCTCTACGCGGTCACGACCAACCCGCCCCAGTCGAGCGGCGACGGGCTCGCCATGGCGCTGCGAGCCGGGGTCCCGGTGGCGGACGTGGAGTTTGTGCAGTTCCATCCCACCGCCCTGCACGGCTCGGCGGCCGGCCCCCGCCCACTGCTGAGCGAAGCGCTGCGCGGCGAAGGGGCGTTGCTCCGGGATCACCACGGCGACCGCTTCGTCGATGAGCTGCAGCCCCGGGACGTGGTGGCGGCGGCCGTAGCAGCTCGCATCCGCGAGGACGGCGTTGACCACGTATGGCTCGATGTATCGGGTGTCGCCGACTTCGAAACCCGTTTTCCCACGCTGGCAGCCGTCGTCCGGAACATCGGTCTGGATCCCGGGCACGACTGGCTGCCCGTCGCCCCGGCAGCCCACTACCTCTGCGGCGGCGTCCTCACCGACCTTGACGGGGCGACCGCGCTGCCCGGCCTTTGGGCAGCGGGTGAGGTGGCCTGCACCGGCGTCCATGGCGCCAACCGGCTGGCGTCGAACTCCCTGCTGGAGGGCATGGTGTTCGGAGCCCGGGCTGTGGAGGCGGTGCTAGCGGGAAAAGAGAAAGCCGCCGCGACCGGGGCCCTCCGTCCGGTTCTGCACCGGGGCGCCTCGAACGGGGGGAGATCGGTGCCGTCTGGCTCGCCAGACCACAGGCCACGACCGCCCCCCGCGAGCACATAGACGACAGCAAGGGACTGGAACTGCTGCAGCGAGCCATGACCAAAGGGGCCGGCGTGGTCCGAACCGCCGAGTCGCTGGCCGCGGCGGCGTTCGACATCGCCCAGCTATCCCCCGGCCCGGGGGAGCTCGCCAACCTGGTCGAGGTGGCCGGGGCCCTGATCGCGGCCGCAACCGCCCGGGAGGAGAGCCGGGGCGGGCACCGGCGCCAGGATTTCCCCGCGACGTCGGAGGTCTTTTCACATAGGTTCGTGCAATGACGGCGACCTGGCTGGACCCTCCGCTCCCGGCGGTGCGCGAGGTCGTGGCCCGGGCCCTGGCCGAGGACCTCGGGATATTCGGGGACGTGACCGCCAGCCTGGTGCCGGTCACGGCGACCGTCTCCGCCTCCATCGCGGCCCGCGCTGCCGGTGTGCTCGCGGGCCGGCTGGCGGCGTCCGAGACCTTCGCCGCCGTCGATCCCTCTATCCAGCTGCGCTGGTCGGCTGCCGACGGCGACCGCATCGAGGCGGGACGGGTCCTTGGCCAGGTCACCGGGCCTTTGGCGTCGGTCCTCACCGCCGAGCGGACGGTCCTCAACCTACTCGGGCACCTCTCGGGCGTGGCAACGATCACCCGGCAGTTCGTCGACGCCGCCGGCCTCACCGCCCGCATCCGGGATACCCGTAAGACCACGCCCGGCCTGCGGGCGCTAGAGAAGGCGGCTGTGCGGGCCGGCGGCGGCGTCAACCACAGGGCGTCTCTGGCCGACGGCATCCTCCTCAAGGACAACCACCTGGCCGGCATCTCCATCGAGGCCGCCCTGCTGGAGGCCAAGCGGCGCTGGCCCAGCCTGCCGTGCGAGGTGGAATGCGACACCCTCGACCAGGTCAAGACGGCCGCGGCCGCCGGGGCCGATCTCATCCTCGTCGACAACATGGATGCCGCGGACGTGGCCGCCGCCGTCCAGCTCATCGGCGGCCGCGTCCCGGTGGAGGTGTCGGGCCAGGTCACCCTCGAGAATGTGGCCGGCTACGCCGCGGCCGGCGCCGACCTGATCGCCATAGGAGCCCTCACCCACTCCGCCCCCGTGCTGGACATCGGCCTGGACCTGGAGCGCTGACCCGGTGTTGTTGGCCATCGATGTCGGCAACACCCAGACCGTTATGGGCCTGTACGGCCCCGGCGACGGACCCGGTGGCAGCAGCACCGAACTGCTCCACCACTGGCGCACCGCTACCGTCGCTTCCCGCACGGCTGATGAGATGGCGCTCCTCATCGACCAGCTCTTCCAGCTGCAAGGACTGGATCCGGCCGAGTCGATTTCGGGAATCGCCGTGGCGTCAGTGGTGCCCCGGCTGCGCACGGCGCTGCGGGAGATGAGCGACCGGTGGTTCAAGGTCGACACCGTCATCGTGGAGCCGGGCGTACGCACTGGGATGCCGATCCTCTACGACAACCCCAAGGAGGTGGGGGCGGATCGCATCGCCGACGCCGTGGCCGCTTTCGAACGCTACGGCGGGCCCACCATCGTCATCGACTTCGGTACCGCCACCACCTTCGAGGTCGTCTCCGCCCGGGGCGAATACCTGGGCGGGATCATCGTGCCCGGCATCGAGATCTCGCTGGAGGCACTGTCCGCCCGGGCGGCGCTCCTGCCGCGTGTCGAACTCGTCGAGCCCAGAAGCGTCCTGGCCAAAAACACGGTGGAATCCGTGCAAGCCGGCGTGATCTACGGCTTTGCCGCCCAGGTCGACGGGCTGTGCCGGCGCCTGCAGGATGAGGTCGGACGCTGCACGGTCGTTGCCACCGGCGGCCTGGCCGGGTTGATCGGCCCGTACTCGTCCGCCATCGAACACCACGACCCGTGGCTGACGCTGGACGGGCTGCGCATCATTTTCGGGCGCAACGAACGTTGAGGCGGGATCGTTGAGCGCCCCCGAGGTGCCGTACCGCTTCGACCGGGACGCGTCGGCCGGGCCGCTCCAGGAGCGCTTCGCCGACCTCCCGCCGGAGGGCGCCACCGGGGTGACGGTGTCGGTGGCGGGCCGGCTTATGCTGCGCCGCCCCATGGGCCGGTTGGCGTTTGGCACCCTCCGGGACTGGACCGGCTCCATCCAGCTCTTTGCCGGCGCCGCCTGGACCGACAACTTCGAGGGGTTCGGGCGCCTGTCGCTGGGCGACTGGATCGGTGCCACCGGCGAGGTGGTCCGGACCCGCACGGGTGAACTCTCCGTGAGAATTTCGTCCTGGGTGCTTCTGGCCGAGGCCCGGCGGGGGTTCGGTGACAAGTGGAAGGGCATCTCCGATATCGACCTGCGTTACCGGCAGCGCTATGCGGACCTGTGGGCCCACGACGGGTCCCGGGAGATTCTCCTGCTCCGCAGTCGGGTGATGTCGTGGACCCGGCGTTGGTTGGAGGGCCGGGGTTTCGTCGAGGTGGAAACCCCGGTGTTCAATCCCATACCGGGCGGCGCCACGGCCCGGCCGTTCATTACCCACCACAACGCCCTGGACATCGACCTGTACCTGCGCGTCGCACCGGAGCTGTACCTCAAGCGGCTCGTGGTCGGCGGGTTCGAGCAGGTCTTCGAGATCGCCCGGGTGTTCCGCAACGAGGGCCTGTCGCCGCGCCACAACCCCGAGTTCACCATCCTGGAGCTGTATCAGGCGTACGCCGACTACACCGACATGATGGAGCTGACCGAACAGCTGGTCGCCGGCCTGGCCGACGCCCTGCTTGGCACGACAGAGCTCAGCTACGCCGGTCGGCCCCTCTCCCTGGCGCCGCCGTGGCGGCGAGCCACCATGACCGATCTCATTGCCAGCCACGCCGGTGTGGCCGTTGACCTTGACACCCCGATCGACGAGTTGCGGGCGGTGGCCACCAAGGTGGGGGCCGGCGTGGAGCCAGGATGGGGTCCGGGCAAGCTCCTGCTGGAGATCTACGAACAGACCACCGAATCCGAGCTGTGGGGGCCGGTGTTCGTCATGGACTACCCCAAGGAGGTGTCCCCGCTCGCCCGTGATCATCGCAGTCGGCCCGGCTACGTGGAGCGTTTCGAGCCCATCGTGGCCGGGCGGGAACTGGGCAACGCCTTCAGCGAGCTCGTCGACCCCGACGAGCAGCGGGCCCGCTTCGAGGAGCAGGCCCGCCAGCGGGCCGCGGGGGACGAGGAGGCCATGTTGGTCGACGAGGACTACCTGCGGGCCCTCGAGTACGGGCTGCCGCCGACGGGCGGCCTGGGCATCGGCATGGACCGCCTGGTCATGCTGCTGGCCGGCGCTGACGCCATCCGGGACGTGATCGCCTTCCCCACCCTGCGCCCGGAACAGACCTGAGCCGCTAGGTCGCCTGCGCCGGCAGCGCCGCCTGCGCCGGCTGCGCCGCCTGAGCCGTTGGGTCGCCGCCGCCAGGCCATCACCGCCTCGCCACCCGTGTCGACCAATCTCGCCAGGCCGCGCCTTCCTGGTCACTCTCGCCCGGTCGCCCCCGCCGGGCAATCTCGCCCGGCCGCGCCTGCCTAGTCGCCCTCGCTAGGTCCCCGCCGCGCCTGGCAGTTGCCGCCGGGTAACCGTCGCCCGGTCGCCCTCGCCCGGTCGCACCTCGTCCGGTCGCCCTCGCCCGGCCACCCCGCCACTTCGTCATATCTAGGGGCGTGGGTGTGCGGTCGTCGTGACGTTGTGGCGAATTTTCGCCTTCAGATGTCACAACGGGTTGGCCCGCTCGACTACCAGCTGTGACGTTGTGCCGACCGGCGAATTCACGCGGCGTTCACACCGACCTCGACAGGGGCGGAATCGCGGCGCCCCTCCTTGGGCTGAGGCTTAGGTGGGCCCCCTTCGAGACCTACCCCGGCACCCTTGGGCCCGCCGCCCATGAACTGCACTCGCCCTGCCGGCCTCGCCTGGTTTAAGGAATGTCGAGCTCGTCGATCAGGTGATGCCCGACCTTCCCCAGCACCTCCAGCCCCTCACCGCGGCTCCGCTCGCCGTCACGGCGCATGGAATCGAGCGCCCGGTCCGCCCTCTCAGCCCAGTGGCGCGCATCCTCGACGGATGACCGGACGGCCGGAGTGGAGAGCACCAGGTCCCGAGCTTTTTCACGCGTCGGTCCGTCCAGCGGGCCGCCGAGCAGGGCCCGAAGGTCGTCGCCGACACCGGGCATCGCCAGGGCTCGCAGCACCGGGAGCGTGTAGGTGCCCTCCACCATGTCGTGTCCGGCCGGCTTGCCGAGGTGCTCATCGTTACAGACCAGGTCCCGGATGTCGTCCCAGATCTGAAAGGCCATTCCCGAGCGCGTGCCCGTAGTCGGTAAGGGCATCCACCCAGGGTCGGGGGGTCCCACTCACGAGCGCGCCGATGCGGGCTGAAGTGGCCATCAACGAGGCGGTCTTGCCGGCGATCGACGCCAAATAGGCGGGCTCGGGCCGCGCTGGGTTGAAGGCGTACCGCAGCTGGCTGACCTCGCCTTCGCACAGCTGGCCGATGGTGCGGGCGAGCAGAGCGGCCACCTCCGTGCCGAGCGACGCGGCAATCTCCGAAGCTCGGGCCAGCAAGAAATCGCCGGCCAGGATGGCCACCAGATTCCCCCACCGGGCGTTGACACTCTGCACGCCCCGGCGGTGCTCGGCCTCGTCCATGACGTCGTCGTGATACAGCGATCCGAGGTGCACCAGCTCGACGGCCACTCCACCATCGATGACGTCGTCGCCCACAGCGATCACCGGGATGCCGTCACCGCCGTCACTGCCGCCCACGCATGCCGCCGCCACAACTAGTGCCGGCCGCAGACGCTTTCCCCCGGCACTGACCAAGTGGCCGGTCACGTCAGTCAGGAACGGATCCGCCGCCGCGGTGGCGCCAGCCAAGCTCTGCTCCACCCGGCCCAAGGCCTGCTCAAGCCCGGGAAGACGCAGTCCGTCTACGACGTTCACTCCAGGCGACAGTACGCGACGACACAGACCTTGCACGAACCGAGCAGTCGGTTGGTCCGTTTACAGTCCACCCCCATAGACCCCGGGGACGGGCTGCCAGCGGCACCGCCGGACGCAACAGGGGTCCGGCGGGTAGACTAGGAGTACGGAGGACCAGCATGTTCGAACGTTTTACTGACCGAGCTCGTCGAGTCCTAGTCTTGGCCCAAGAAGAGGCCCGACTGCTCAACCACAACTTCATTGGCACCGAGCACATCCTGCTGGGCCTCATTCACGAGGGCGAAGGGGTGGCAGCCAAGGCGCTCGAGTCACTCGGGGTCAGCCTGGAAGCGGTGCGCGAAAAGGTAGAGGAGACTATCGGTCCAGCCGGCTCGTCGACGACCGGCTCGCCACCGTTCACGCCTCGCGCCAAGAAGGTCCTGGAGCTGTCGCTGCGAGAGGCGCTCCAGCTGGGCCACAACTACATCGGCACCGAGCACATGCTCTTGGGCCTGGTTCGGGAGGGTGAAGGCGTCGCAGCCCAGGTGCTGGTCAGCCTGGGCGCCGATCTGCCCAGGGTGCGCCAGCAGGTGATCCAACTCCTGTCCGGCTACCAGTCGCCGGGCGGCAAGGAAGGTGCGAGCACGGGCGCCGGCCCCTCGAGCAGCCAGGAGGCTCCCAGCGGCTCGCCTGTCCTCGACCAGTTCGGGCGCAATCTCACCCAGCTGGCCCGGGAACGGAAGCTGGATCCGGTCATCGGCCGGGACCGCGAGATCGAGCGGGTCATGCAGGTCCTGTCTCGCCGGACCAAAAACAATCCCGTTCTCATCGGCGAGCCCGGTGTCGGCAAGACGGCCATCGTCGAAGGTCTCTCCCAGAAGATCGTGACCGGCGACGTGCCCGAGACCATCAAGGGCAAGCAGCTCTACACCCTGGACCTGGGTGCGTTGGTGGCCGGCAGCCGTTACCGCGGCGACTTCGAGGAGCGCCTCAAGAAGGTGCTGAAGGAGATCCGGACCCGCGGCGACATCATTCTTTTCATCGACGAGCTGCACACGCTCGTCGGCGCCGGGGCGGCGGAAGGCGCCATCGACGCGGCATCGATCCTCAAGCCCATGCTGGCTCGCGGCGAGCTGCAGACCATCGGCGCCACCACGCTGGACGAATACCGCAAGCACCTGGAAAAGGATGCGGCCCTGGAGCGCCGCTTCCAGCCCATCAAGGTCGAGGAGCCGTCGCTCAGCCACACCATCGAGATCCTGAAGGGTCTTCGCGACCGCTACGAGTCGCACCACGGCGTCACCATCACCGATCAGGCCGTGGTGGCCGCCGCCAACCTGGCGGACCGCTACATCGCCGACCGCTACCTGCCGGACAAGGCCATCGACCTCATCGACGAGGCCGGCAGCCGCCTGCGCATCCGCCGCATGGCCACCCCGCCCGACTACAAGGCCATCGAGGACGACATCGCCCGGGTCCGCAAGGACAAGGAACTGGCCATCGAGAAGCAGAACTTCGAGCAGGCCAAGAAGTTCCGCGAGAAGGAGGAGGAGCTCCTCCAGCGCAAGGCCGCCAAGGAGCAGGAGTGGCGCGCCGAGGGCGTTGACCTGTTTGACGTCGTCGACGAGGAGGTCATCGCGGATGTGCTGTCCAACTGGACGGGCATCCCGGTGTACAAGCTGACCGAGGAGGAGACCGCCAAGCTGCTCCGCATGGAGGACGAGCTGCACAAGCGGGTCATCGGCCAGCAGGACGCCATCCGGGCTGTCTCTCAGGCCATCCGGCGCACCCGGGCCGGCCTCAAGGATCCCAAGCGGCCGAGCGGGTCGTTCATCTTCCTGGGCCCCTCCGGCGTCGGCAAGACCGAGACGGCCAAGACCCTGGCCGAGTTCCTCTTCGGCGACGAGAACGCCCTGATCCAGCTCGACATGTCCGAGTACATGGAGAAGCACACGGTGAGCCGGCTCGTCGGGTCGCCTCCCGGGTACGTGGGCTACGAAGAGGGCGGCCAGCTGACGGAGGCCGTCCGGCGCAAGCCGTTCTCGGTGGTGCTCTTTGACGAGATCGAAAAGGCCCACCCCGATGTGTTCAACGCCCTCCTCCAGATCCTGGAGGACGGCCGGCTGACCGACTCCCAGGGTCGCAGCGTCGACTTCAAGAACACGGTCATCATCATGACCTCCAACCTGGGGACGGCCGACCTGCGCAAGGCGACGGTCGGCTTCGCCAAGACCAGCGAAGCCGTGACCTACGAGAAGATGAAGAACAAGGTCAACGACGCCCTCAAGCAGCACTTCCGCCCCGAGTTCCTCAACCGGATCGACGACGTGATCGTCTTCCACGAGCTCACCAAGGACGAGGTCACCGAGATCATCGACCTGATGATCAAGCGGGTGCGCACCAGCCTGGAAAGCCAGGGCCTGGCCCTGGAGCTGACCCAGGCGGCCAAGTACTTCGTGGTGGAGAAGGGCTACGACCCCACCATGGGCGCCCGTCCGTTGCGCCGGGCCTTGCAGCGCCTCGTCGAGGATCCCCTCTCCGAGAAGATCCTGTGGAAAGAGTTCCGGGCCGGCGAGACGATCATCGTCGACATCGAGCCGGACCCCGAAACGGGCGAGCAGGTCATCGTCTTCCGGTCCATCGAAGGACTTCAGCCCCCGCCGGTCGAGATGGCCGGCGCCGGTAGCGGCGAATAGCTCCGAACGGCGGGGGGCGCTCGCCCCCGCCGCCGGTCGTCGGTGGGCTCCGACCGCTCGCCGGTGTGGCGCGTCGCTGCTTGCGTGGCTGTCGCTTACCGGATGCCAGGTCCACACCCAGGTCACCGTGTCCCGAGGCCGCGTCCGGCCAGGGAGTGGTGACCGTATCGGTGAGCCTGGACCGCTCGGCGTTGGCCGCGGTCGGGGGGACGGGCGCCCTGGCCGCCCAGCTGCAGTACGCAGACCTGCGCGCCGCCGGGTGGGTGGTAACCGGCCCTGCGTCGGGGCCAGGGTCGACGACGGTGGTTTTCGCCAGCCACGCCTTCACCACCCCGGCCCAGGCCAGCTCCCTGATGGCCGAGCTGGCGGGAAGCGGCCCGGCGGCCACTCGTCCCTTTCGGCTGTCCTTGACCAAGCGGCACAGCTTCTGGCGGGACGAAACGCTTTTACGGGGGCAGGTCGATCTCAGGTGCGGGGTGGATTGCTTCGGCGACTCGGGGCTCACGACTGCCCTGGGGTTCCCGACCGGGGTCAACCCAAGTGCACTGGCCGCGGCGGCCGGGCAGCAGTCCGACCAGGTATTTAGCTTCGCGCTTGACGCCCATCTCCCCGGCCACGTGGTCAACAGCAATGGAACCACCCTCGCCGGTGGAGTCGTCCAGTGGACGCCGCAGTTGGGGCAGCAAATTCAGCTCGCCGCCCTCACGCGCACCTGGAACACGGGCCGCCTCGTGGGAGCCAGCCTGGCCGCGGGCGCCATTGTGGTCCTGGGGGCCGCGATGGGTGTCTACTGGTGGCTGCGCCACCGTCGGCGCAAGCGCGGCCAACACCGTCGGAAGCGAGGTAGCCCTTCCGAGACGGTGGTCTCGCACTCCTAAGGCCGGACTCAGGCGCCGCTCAGGGCTTCTCTTGGGGCGAGGCGCCGTGGCGGAGCGGCGTATGGGAGCATGCCCGGGCCCGGCTCGTCTCCAATGGCACTCCGGGCCGGAGCCGGGCGACGCACCTGACTGTCACACCCGCGTCGTACGGTGCGCCGGCGTGACCCGTCTGCGAAGCGTGCACCGCTGCACCGAGTGCGGCTCCCCTGCGACTCGATGGGCCGGGCGCTGCCCGGCCTGTGGGGCGTGGAACTCGTTAGTCGAAGAGATCGAGCGTTGCACCCCGCCTGGTGCGGTCGGCGCGGTCCCCGTTCTCGAGCCGATCGCCTTGGCCGACATCGCCGCCGAACGGGGGGCGCCCATCCCGATGGGAGTACCCGAGTTCGACCGGGTGCTTGGTGGCGGACTCGTGCCTGGTTCGGTGACTCTGCTCGGTGGTGAACCTGGCATCGGCAAGTCGACGCTTCTGTTGCAAGCGCTGGCAGCCGTGGCCCGGAGTGACAGGCGGGGATTGCTCGTCTCCGCCGAGGAATCACCGGCCCAGGTGCGCGGCCGGGCCGAGCGCCTGGGCGCCCTGGTGCCGGGCTTATGGCTGGTCGCCGAGACCTCCGTTCGAGGTATCCGAGCCGCCGTCGAGCAAACCAAGCCCGACATCGTGGTGATTGACTCCATTCAAACTGTCGTCGACTCCGAGTTGGACTCGGTGCCCGGCTCCGTGGTGCAGGTCCGGGGGTGCGCCCAACAACTGTCCGCTCTCGCCAAGGCGGACGGTCCGGTCGTCCTCCTCGTCGGGCATGTCACCAAGGATGGCTCTCTGGCCGGGCCCCGCTTGCTTGAGCACCTGGTGGACACGGTGTTGTCGTTTGAGGGGGACCGACATCATGCCCTCCGGCTGCTGCGCGCCGTCAAGCACCGGTTTGGCCCGACGGGCGAGTTGGGACTCTTCGAGATGACCGGGTCCGGCCTGGATGGCGTGACGGACGCCAGCGGGCTCTTCCTGGTGGACCGGCGGTCGGGCACGCCGGGCTCGGTGGTTTTTCCCGCCCTGGAGGGTCAGCGTCCCCTCCTCGTCGAAGTTCAAGCGCTCGTGGTTCGCTCGTCCCTACCGAGCCCGCGGCGCTCGGCGACCGGGTTCGACTCCGGCCGTTTAGCCCTTCTACTGGCGGTGCTTGACCGGCGGGCCGGCCTGAAGCTGAGCGCCTACGACGTCTACGTGTCGACCGTCGGCGGGGTACGCATCGCCGACCCCGGCGCCGACCTCGCCGTGTGCCTGGCCGTGGCGTCCGCCTTCGCTGGCGAGCCCGTCGGACCGGAGGTGGTCGTGCTCGGCGAGGTCGGGCTCGGCGGGGAGTTACGGCAGGTCGCCCACACGCCGCGACGCCTGGCCGAAGCGGCTCGGTTGGGTTTCCGGCAGGCCTGGGTACCGGAGCGAGGGCCGGATGAGGCTCCCTTGCCTCTGCGGCGGCTGTCGACAGTGGCGTCCGCCTTGGCGCAGCACCGGGCCGGCGACGGTACCAACGAAGCCGACCGGGCGGGCAGGTGCGGTCACACCTCGCCGGACAGATCCGAGGGCAGCCTGGTTTGGTGAGGGCGCCAGCTGGTCGGCCTGGGCCGGACAATCTTGGCGAGCGGCGACCCGCTTTTCGGCCTGGTCGGACCAAACGGCCGTTGCTACGGGCCGACTTTCTCGCTGAGGACGCGGGTGCCTTCCGGTAGGCTGGCTCGGTGTTGGATCGCCCTCGGGCCGCCATGATCGAGGCGTTGGGCGCCATCGCCCCGGGCCGACCTCTGCGTGGCGGCCTGGACCGGATTCTCCAAGCCAATATGGGCGCCCTCATCGTGGTGGGCGATGGGCCGGAAGTACTGGGGATCTGTTCAGGCGGATTTCTGCTCGATGCCGAATTCTCGCCCCAGCGACTTTCGGAACTCGCCAAGATGGACGGCGCCATCATCCTGGCCTCCGATGCCAGCCGCATCGCCCGGGCCAACGTCCACCTCGTACCGGACCCGAACGTCCCCACCACCGAGACGGGGACGCGGCATCGCACCGCAGAACGGGTCGCCCGCTCCATCGACGTGGCGGTGATCGCAGTGTCGGAGGACATGTCGGTCATCACCCTGTATCGCGGCGACGTCAAGCACGCTCTCGCTTCCGTCGCCCGGCTGCTGGGTCGAGCCAACCAGGCCCTGCAGACGCTGGAGCGTTACCGCGATCGACTTGACACCGTGACCAGCGCCTTGTCGGCGTTGGAGGTCGAGGACCTGGTAACAGTCCGCGACGTGGTTACCGTGCTGCAGCGAGCGGAGATGGTGCGGCGCATCGCCGAGGAGATCGAGGGATACATCGTGGAGTTGGGCGCCGACGGCCGGCTAGCCAGCCTCCAACTGGAGGAACTCCTCGCCGGGGTCGAAGACGAGCGTCGACTCGTCGTCCGTGACTATCTGCCCAATGACGATCCCGAAGCCGCGGACGACGCCGTGATCCGACTGGCCTCCTTGCCGACGGAGCGTCTGCTCGTTCCTCAAGCCGTGGCCGACGTGCTGCCACTCGACCCCGCCGCGGACCTGGAATCCAGCCTTCAACCGCGCGGTTACCGGCTGCTGGCCCGCATACCTCGACTACCCGAGTCAGTCGTCGATCACGTCGTCGGCCGCTACGGAAGTCTCCAGAAGGTCATGCGAGCGACAACCGACGACCTGGAAGTGGTGCACGGGGTCGAGTCCGGTACCGCCCGCGTCGTCAAGGACGGTCTGGCCCGGTTGGCGGAGTCCAGCATCCTGGATCGTTACAGCTGAGGGCACCCTGCCGTCCGGACTGAGCCGACCGTCACTGGTGGTCCGCTCGGGCCGACAGGCAAGGCCCTCTTGGAGGATGTGACCCGCGGGAACGGCTGACGGCCGGGTCGAGTGGTGCCCGCCGGTGTCCACGCCTCGCGGGCGCGCCACAGCGTTTCGCGATGTGTGGTCGTCAGAGCGCGTTATCGTGCCATCTGGCGCCCACGCCTCGCGTCCCGCGTGGACGGAGACGCGAAGCGTGGACATCTCCGTTCCAGTTCGGCGGACCAACGGCCTCGCTCAGCCAGAGCCAGCCTCCGGCCGCCCCTGGGCCCACCCCGCGTCCTCTCGTCGGCGGAGACCGCCACCCGCCACCCGCCCCCGCCACCCGCCACCCGCCACCGCCACCTGCCACCCGACGCCCGGATCCCCCGGCCTGCCGCCCGGCGCCCGGGCCTGCCGCCCGCCGCTAGCCCCGCCACCGCCGCCCGCCAGCTGCCGCCCGCCCGGCGCCCGCCGCTAGCCATCCCCGTCAACCGCCACCCGCCGCTGTCCGGCGTACCATCCCCTCCCCGGTCGCCAGGCCGCTAGCGGGCCCGCTGGGCCAACCGGTCCCGGGCCACGATGCGGTACCTCCGGTCCAGCTGCTCGATCCAACCCAGCCGGATGAAGGCCGCGATCGACTTGTTGACCCGTTCCCGCGACGCCCCTACCAGTCCGGCCAGCTCCTCCTGGGTGATCGGCAACTGAAAATCGTCAGCGTCTCCGGCCAGCTCCAGCAGCCGCTTGGCCGTGCGTCCCGTCACGTCCAGAAAAACGGCGTCGGCCAGGGCGGAGTCGGTGGTTCTCAACCGCTCGGCCAGCAGCCGCACCACTTGCCACAGCAGCTCCGGCTGGGCGTCGAGCGCCTCTCGGACCACCCCGTACGGGATGCCGAGCATGCGCGAATGCTCCAGGGCCCGCGCCGACGCCGAACGAGTCCCCTCGTCGAACAGCGACAGCTCCCCGAACAGATCGCCCTTTTCCATGAGGGCCACCAACGACTCCCGCCCGTCGATGGATCGCCGTCCCACGGCCACGCGGCCGCTGCGAACAACGAACATCTCGCTCGCCTGGTCTTCCTCCTCGAACACCACGAAGTTGCGTTCGCACTCGATCGGCCGCGCCGATCCGACCAGCTTTCCGAGCGTCTCCTGATCGAACGCAGAAAACAGGTCGCTTCGGGCCAGCAGGTCGATGTCGTCCATGTCGGCGAGCGACAATACCGAAAGCGGCACCTCCCGGTCCCCAGGACCGCCACCATCAGCACCCCGGGCGATAGACGGGGATACACTCTCGGCGGTCAAACCGGGCCCCTCGGTGCTGGCCGAGCGCCCGATTGCCCGCGCCGGCCTGCCGGAAGTGGCTGGTATCCTGGTGAAACCCCCTGTGTGTGTGCTGTCCCAGGAGCAGAATGTCATTCGACGTAGGAGACAAGGTCGTATATCCCCATCACGGCGCGGCCGTGGTAGAACGCCGAGAGCTTAAGGAGGCGTTCGGGGAGAAGAAGGAGTACCTCGTCCTGCGCTTGGCCTACGGCGACTTGACACTGATGGTGCCCTCGGACAACACCGACGACGTCGGATTGCGAGAGGTCATCAACGACGAGGAAGTGGAAGAGGTTTTCGCCGTCTTGCGCAAGAAGGACGTGCGCATGCCGACGAACTGGTCCCGGCGCTACAAGAACCACGTCGAGAAGCTGAAGTCAGGTGACATCTACCAGGTGGCCGAGGTGGTCCGGAACCTCTCCAACCGGGACAAGGACAAGGGGCTGTCCGCCGGCGAAAAACGGATGCTCAACCGGGCTCGCCAGATTCTCGTGTCGGAGCTCACCTTCGCTATCGGGGTCAGCGAGGCCGAGGCCGAGAAGAAGCTGGACGACGCCCTCCCGTAGCAGTCGGGGCACACCATGACTGCGTGGGCCATTGTCGTCGCCGGCGGGAGCGGTAGCCGCTTCGGCGCCCTGAAGCAGTTCGCCGACCTGGACGGCCGCCCGCTCGCCGCCTGGTCCCTGGACGCCGCTCACCAGGTCTGCGATGGCGTGGTACTCGTGGTCCCCACCGAGTCGCCCAAGGGTGGTTGGCTCGCCGACCGGGTCGTCCCGGGCGGGGCCACGCGATCGCAGTCTGTGCGAGCTGGACTAGCAGCCGTTCCCGCGGACGCCGAGATCATCGCTGTGCACGACGCCGCCCGGCCCCTCGCCCGCCTGGCGCTGTGGAAGGCCGTCCTCGACGCCGTGGTCGCTGGCGCCGACGGCGCTATCCCGGCGTCGCCGGTCGTCGATACGGTGAAAGAGGTCGGCCGGGATGGCCGCCTGGTCACCCTCGACCGGGCCCGCCTAGTGGCGGTGCAGACCCCGCAGGCGTTCCGCGCCGAGCTACTGCGCCGAGCGCACCGCGACGGGGGGGATGCCACCGACGACGCCGCCCTCGTCGAGGCGGCGGGCGGGCGCGTGGTGCTGGTCGACGGCCCCCCGGACAACCTCAAGGTGACCACTCCGATGGACCTGATCCTGGCCGCGGCGCTGGCGCCGGGCGTCGACTTGTGATTCCCCGCGTCGGTCTGGGCTTCGACGTCCACCCGTTCAGCCCGGACGACGATCGGCCGCTGATCCTCGGCGGTGTCACCGTGGAGGGGCCGGGCTTGTCCGGTCACAGTGACGCCGACGCCGTCGCCCACGCCATTACCGACGCCCTGCTGGGGGCGGCCGGCTTGGGTGACATCGGCACCCATTTTCCCGACGATGACCCGACGTATGCCGGAGCCAACAGCATCGATCTCCTGAGCCGGGTGGTGCTGAGCGTGACCAGCCACCACGAGATCGGCAATGTTGACGTCACCGTGGTCATCGAAGCTCCCAAATTGGCCCCGTACCGGCAGGCCATGGAGACCCGCCTGACTGAGGTCGTAGGCGCACCGGTCAGTATCAAAGCCAAGCGAGCCGAAGCGCTCGGCGCCCTGGGGCGGCGGGAGGGCATCGCTTGTCTGGCGGTGGCCCTACTGATGCCGCGGTGACGCTCGGGGGTGAACAGGTCGAGGGACGGCAGGCGGTTCGGGAACTGTTGCGAGCCGGCCAGCGGCGCGTCCACCAGGTCGCCGTGGCGGACGGCCGTGAGGAGGCGGCCTCGCTCGCTGAGATTCTTGATCTCGCCAGGACGGCAGGGGTGCCCGTGCATCGCCTCTCTCGTGACCAGCTGGGAAAAATGGCTCGGAGCGACGCGCCGCAGGGTGTGGTGGCCCGGGCCGACCCGTTGCCCGAGGGGCGACTCGACGTCCTGGCCCACGCCGCCGCTCCCTTCCTCGTGGCCCTCGACGGCGTCACTGATCCCCACAACCTGGGTGCGGTCATGCGCAGCGCCCTGTCGGCCGGGGCGACCGGCCTCGTCACCGGACGCCACCGTTCTGCCCCCCTCACTCCGGCCGCTCTGAAATCGGCCGCCGGGCGCGGCCGAATACCTGCCCGTAGCGGTGGTCCCGGGCATGCCGGCTGCCCTGGCCGTGCTGGCCGCTTCGGGCGTATGGACCGTGGCCGTGGACGCCCACGCCGCCACCAACCTCTGGGACCTCGGGGTGGCCACCCAGCCGGTCGCCCTGGTGGTTGGTGGCGAGGGCCGCGGTCTCTCTCGCCTCGTCCGGCAGCGCTGCGAGCTCGCAGTCAGGATTCCCATGTGGGGGCCACTCGAGTCGCTGAACGTCGCGGCCGCCGCCACCCTGGCCTGTTTTGAGGTGGCCCGGATTCGCGCCGCCGGCCAGTCCTCATAGCATCAAGGGGTGAGCGCCGAAGTGATCCCGCCGGCCGATCCGGCCGCCCCGACCGAACCAGCCGCCGTCGCAGCCGGCGAAATCCGGCAGTTCCGCTTCGTACGCCCGCCGAAAGCAACCAGTCTGCTGCTCATCCGGCACGGCGAATCGGCGCCGGCCGCGTCTCGATGCGCCGTTTGCGCTGGTCGATGGGCAGGGTGATCCCGAGTTGGCTCCCGCCGGACGGGACCAGGCGCAACGTGTCGCCGATCGGCTGGCGACCGAGCCGATCACCACCATTTATGTGAGCACCTTGCGCCGGACCGCCGAGACGGCTGCACCCCTGGCCGACCGGCTCGGCGTCGCTCTCGTCGTGGAGGCCGGTTTACGAGAAGTGCACCTCGGTGAGTGGGAAGGAGGAGTGTTCCGGGTACGAGTGGCGGAAGGACACCCGATCGCCAAGAAGATGATCGAGATGGAGAGGTGGGATGTCATTCCCGGCGCCGAACCGGCCGACGCGTTTGCCGCCCGGGTTCGGGGTGCACTGGCGCACATCGCGACCCGGCACCCCGACCAGACGGTGGCGGTCTTCACCCATGGTGGGGTCATCGGCCAGGCCCTGGCCCAGGCGACCGCCTCCCGGCCCTTCGCGTTCTCCGGCGCCGATAACGCTTCCATCAGCCACTTGGTGATCACCACCGACCGCTGGCTCGTTCGTACATTTAATGACGCCGCCCATCTCCATTCCGGTTTCAACCCCGCCGCCGAGGCGCTGACCTGAGACAGCGACTTCTCGACGAGCGGTGGGCGTTGAGGTCAGGACCGCTACCATGACCGGCGCCCGCCGGGTTAGCTCAGTCGGCAGAGCACTTCTCTTGTAAAGAAGATGTCGTCGGTTCGATCCCGACACCCGGCTCCATAAAAGTGCTTGTATAAGAGCGCTAGCCCCCAAGGGGATCTCGACCTGCAGCATCAATCATCCCGCGTCCATCCCGCGGCGTCCCGCGGCAGATGTCCGTCTCTGGGCGTCCGCAGCCGTCCGATGGGGTGGCGAACTGGCCGATCCACCCCACCCTGGATCGGTCCGCTCGGAGCCTCGTCGTACACTTGGGCTGTGGTTCAGCATCGGAATGGAGGCTCTGCCGTAGAGGCGGTCATCGACGAGGACGGCAACGGGGTCATCCCGGCGGAGCAACTGCCGAGCCGGCTGCCCGCGGGCACCCACCTCCGGGTCTACGTCGAACCGTTTGGCACCGGAGGCCGGTCCGTCGAAGGGCTCTTGCCGCGCCTCCCCGAGGTGACCTGGGAGCAGTTCGAGGAAGCCAGTCGGGTTGCAAGCGAGGAGGCGGAAGCCGGTCACCACCGCTGGTGAGGGCGGCGGTCGATACTCATGCCCTCCTGTGGTTTCTTCGGGGCTCAGCTCTTCTGTCCGCGGATTCTCGCCTCGCCCTGCGGGAAGCGCAGGGGAGCGATGGCATCGTCGTGTCGACTGCGATTCTCGTCGACCTGTGGTACGTGACCCAGACGACAAGGGCGTTCACCACGCGGGACCTCGACGAAGTGCAGGGCTTGATCGCGGACGAGTCAACAGCGGTCGATCTCGTGTCCATCGGGATGGATGTCTTCGAGGCCTGGCGGCGACTCGAGCGTAGGGTGCTCCCGGATCCCTGGGATCGCTTCATCGTGGCGACCGCGGTCACAGAAGGCGTGTCCCTCAGTCACCAGGGACGAGGCGATCCGGCGTTCCGGCTACGTGGAGGTGGTCTGGTAGCTGCTCGACCGTCGCATGCGGCCTGCTGGGTTGTCAGCCGGGCGGGGCTTCAATCGTGAGGCCATGCGATGAGCCGAGAAAGGTCTCGCCCACCATGTCGGCGGCTCGGCGGTCGGCCTCCTCGACGGCCTGGGCGTAGATCGCGAGCGTGATGCGGGGATCGCTGTGTCCCAGCCGGTTCTGGGCGGTCTTCACATCGACTCCGCCCGCCACCATGGCCGTGGCATTCGCCCGTCTCAGATCGTGAAAGCCGGCGGTCTCGCAGCCGGCCGCCACGGTCGCGGGACGCCACACTCGCCGCAGCCAGTTCGAGTAGCGCAACGGTCCACCCTGTGGCGCCTCGAAGAGCAGTCGATCGAGATCGGCTGCGGTCAGGCGACGAGCCGCCAGATGCCGTGCCAGTACCTCGACCAGGCTGGCGGGAATGGCGATCGTGCGAGCCCCGGCCACCGACTTGGGGTTGCCGATCACGGGCCGCCCCTTGCCGTCGCGGGTCACCGCGCCGTCGGGGCCACGGTGAGCGTGCGACGGAGCGGATCGACCGAGCCGATCCGCAAGCCGGCCACCTCGGACCAGCGCAAACCGATCACCGCGCCAAGCCAGACCATGGCTTCGTATTTGCCGACCTTGCTGCCGGTACCCGGGCCCGCGAGCAACCGGCGCGAATGGTCGATGATGTTGTCTTTGGCCCAGTCCGCTGTCGCCGGCGGGAGGAGCTGGCGGCGGTGAGCCTGGCGGAGGATCTCTGCTCCGCGGTCTTCGGTGGTGTCGAAGGACATTGCTAACGCTTGAATGGGAGATGGTTTCTCGGATACGACCGCCTCGAGGTAGCGCACTACCCACGGGACGTCGAAACTGTCGCGATGGGCGGCCGCTATAGACCCGATCTGCTCGGCGGTGAGCTTGCGCGATCTTGTGGTCGTGACGGCCGGCAAGTTGATGCCACGGCAAGGGGACCGCCCGAGCCAGTCTGAGGCGACCGCATAGGCGAACACCGCGTGGAGGGTGCTATACCTGCGGCGGACAGATCTCCGCGCAGGTATAGCACCCTCCACGCCGTGTTCACCTATGCCGTCGCCTCGACTTAGCTCAAGCCGTCCCCTTGCCGTAGCATCAACTTACCAGCCGTCACACCACAAATCTCGCAAACTCACCGCCGAGCAGATCCGTATATCGCACCACCCATCGCACAGTTTTCTACATCCCCGTACGTAGTGCGCTACCTCAGCATCATATCCGAACATTCTCCCATTCAAACTTAGCAATATCCTTCACACCACCCCAAACCACCAAATCCTCCACCACTCCACCACCACCACTCCTCCACCGCACACAGCTAACCAAAACAACATCATCACCATTCCCCTTGCTCGCCCCCTATTCTTCACAGCATCCAATACAACCATTCTACTTACGCTATCTTTACCTTCCATCCTCTCGATCCGCAAGCCGGCCACCTCGGACCAGCGCAAACCGATCACCGCGCCAAGCCAGACCATGGCTTCGTATTTGCCGACCTTGCTGCCGGTACCCGGGCCCGCGAGCAACCGGCGCGAATGGTCGATGATGTTGTCTTTAGCCCAGTCCGCTGTCGCCGGCGGGAGGAGCTGGCGGCGGTGAGCCTGGCGGAGGATCTCTGCTGCGCGGTCTTCGGTGGTGTCGAAGGACATTGCTAACGCTTGAATGGGAGATGGTTTCTCGGATACGACCGCCTCGAGGTAGCGCACTACCCACGGGACGTAGAAACTGTCGCGATGGGCGGCCGCTATTGACCCGATCTGCTCGGCGGTGAGCTTGCGAGATCTTGTGGTCGTGACGGCCGGCAAGTTGATGCCACGGCAAGGGGACCGCCCGAGCCAGTCTGAGGCGACCGCATAGGCGAACACCGCGTGGAGGGTGCTATACCTGCGGCGGACAGATCTCGGCGCAGCCGAGCCGGAGAACTCGTTGACGACGCCTTGAATCTCGGGCGGGGTGACCGAGGCAATGCGGCGGGTTCCGAACGCCGGCACCGAGATGGGCGCGCAGGATGCTCTCGTCGGCGGCCCGGGCCGAAGGCCGCTTGGCCGGATTCGCTTCGAGCCACCGCCGGGCCACCTCCTCGAAAGTCAGGTCGCCGAAACGCGGATCGACCCACGAGCCACGCCGTCGGGCTATTCGATCGTCGGCCTCATAGTCCTGGGCGGCCTTCTTGGTTGCAAAGGTGCGGCTGTACTCGCGACCCTCTGGGTCGCGTAGGCGCACCTCGTAGACCCGCCGACCGTCTCTCTTGCGTAGCCGAGCCGTTATCATGATCGCTCCTCCACCCGCGGACGGGAGCCTACGACCGGGCGGTGACCGTCCGTGCCGTCTCGCAGCCCCTGGATGGGCTTGACGATGGCGTCGGTCGGCACGCGGGTGCTGCGGCCGATGTGGACGACTTCGAGTCGGCCGTCGGCGATCAGTTCGTAGACGGTGCTGCGGCCCAGGTTGAGCACCCGGGCGGCTTGCTTGACGGTCAGCAGGGCCGGCCCGGGTTCCGCCGCCCTGCGGGTCGAGTTCGTCTTGGACAACCATGGTCGCCTCCTGTGATCTGTCCTCGTCCAAATAGTGCCATGGACATCCGACCAAATGTTGCGCCATCACAGACCCATGTTTAGCGTCCAATGATAGTCCGCACAAGTCCACCTAGTATCGTTCTGTATCAGCCAGTCCCAGACAGTACCCTTGAATCTTTTTTTCCAGACCACACCTATGGATCATCCACAATCCCAGTCCCGCTCACCTCTACTACACCTCGCCATTGCTCTACCTCTATTAACCTCTACTTACCGCTCACATAACAGAACCATTTACAACGTCACTCCTCACTGGTATAACCCCAAAACAGCGAACAACACGGTTGCAACCCGAGTGGGTTGCCGACGGGCGGATCGCCTAGCGAGGAGGAGGTGAGGCCGGTGGCGTGGATGCGGATGATGGGGGCGGAGTCGGTGGCCTACCACCGGCGGCACCGTGCTCGAACGGGGCGACGACTATCCGGGCATGGCGCTGGCCTATTACGCCTCCAGAGGGGAGACCCCGCTGCGCTGGGGCGGCAGCGGAGCCGACGGCGCTGGGCCTGGACGGTCCGGTGTCGCCGGAGGCGTACGAGGCGATCTTCGGGCCGGGCGGCGCCCGCCATCCCGAAAGCGGGGAGCGGCTGGTGACGGCCCGCGGCCGGGCATGGAACTGGTGATCTCGGCGCATAAGAGTGTGGCCGAGCTGGGGGTGATCGGCCGGGCCGAGCACATGCATCAGATCATGGACGCCGAGCGCGACGCCACCCTCGCCTACCTGGACCAGGTGACCCGCCAGGTGGGCGGCCGACGAGGGCGAGCGGCCACCGCCGACGGCGACCGGCGGGCTGATCTACGCCCACACCCGCCACGCCACTTCACGGGCCGGCGACCCTTGCCCGCACGATCATGTGCTGCTGGCCAACGTGGTCGAGATGCGCGATGAGCCGGGGCGGGTGGAAGGCGGCCGACACGGCCTTGTGGCGGGAGCATTTGCACGCCGCCACCATGGTCGGCCGGGTCGCGGCGGCCCGGGTGGCGGTCGAGTTGGGGTACGCCATCGAGGCCGATCCGGGCCCGTCGGGGCGGCTGCGGCACTGGCGGATCGCCGGCGTCCCGGACGAGGTGATCGATGTTCATTCGAAGCGGGCGGCGGAGATCGACGCCGAATGCGCAACGCCGGGGCGACCACTCCTACGCGGGCCCGGGCGGTGGCCGCCCGGACCACCCGCCCGGCCAAAGAACACGGCGTGGAGGGCGAGTTGGTGGCCCGCTGGCGGGGCGAGCTGGCGTCGATCGGATGGCCGGTCGAGCGGCTGGGCGCGGCGATCGACGGCGCCGCTCGGCGAGGTCGGGCCGCCCCCGAAGTTGACGCTGAAGAGCGTGCGCCGGATGCTCGGCGAGGTGCTCTCGGATCGGACGGGGAACTGGCCCGGCGGAAGGTGTTTTGCCCGCCGCCATGTGCTCGTGGAACTGGCCCCGCACCTGTTCGGCCAGGACCCCCGAGCTGCTCGATCTGCTCGTCGGTCGGGCCCTCGCAGGATCCCGAAGTGATCCCCCTCGTCGGTGTGGCCGGGGCCCGCGAACAACCCCACGCCCTGGCCTCGGTGCTGGCCACGCGAGCAGGCCATCGCCAACGCCATCGGCCCGCCAGCTGGAGCGCAGCGACGCCCCCGTCGCCCCCGCTGCCGCGGTGGAGCAGGCCATCGCCGTCGGCGGAGACAGACCATCGGCGCCGCCCTGTCCGCCGAGCAGCGCCAGGCCGCCGAGAGCATTTGCGCGCTCGGGGCGGGGCGCCGAGCTCATCGTGGGCGTGGCCGGCGCCGGCAAGACCACCCTGCTGCCGGGTGGTGGCGGCCGCCTTCGAGGCGGCCGGCTGCCGGGTGGTCGGCACCGCCACCTCCGGCCAGGCGGCCCGCACCCTGGGCAGAGAGGCGGAGCTGGGCGAGTCCCGCACGTTGGCCAGCCTGCTGTGGCGCCTCGACCACGACCGGCTGCGCCTCGACGAGCGCAGCCGTGGTCATCCTCGACGAAGTGGGCATGACCGAGGACGCCCACCTGGTCGCGCCTCACCGCCCGCATCGAGGCCGCCGGGGCCAAGCTGGTGCTCGTCGGCGACCACCATCAGCTGGGTGCGGTCGGCCCTGGCGGGGCGCTCGCCGCCCTGGTCCGACGCCACCCCGACGTCGTCCACCACCTGACCGAGAACCGCCGACAGCATGACCCCGCGAACGCGCGCACCCTGGCCGAGCTGCGGGATGGCCGACGTCGGCCAAGGCCGTCTCCTGGTATCACGAGCCAGGGCCGCCTCCACGCCGTCGCCGACCGGGACGTCGCCCTCCAGCAGGCCGTCGACGCCTGGGCCGCCGACGTGGCCGGCCGGCCACCAGACGGGCCTGTACGCCTGGCGGCGGGCCAACGTGGCCGCCCTCAACCAGCGGGCCCGGGCCTGGATGGACGCCACCGGGCGGCTGTCCGGACCCGGAACTGGCCTGCCCCGGCGGCCATCGCCTACCGGGCCGGCGACCGTGTCGTCACCCTGGCCGCCGGGGCGGACGGCAGGCTGGTCACCTCCCAGCGGGCCGTCGTCGCAGCCGTCGATCTGTCCGAGCCAGACGCTGACGTTGCGGACCGACGACGGCCAGCACGTGCCGCCTCGGCCAGGAGGAAGCTAGCGACCGACCGCCTCGGCTACGGGTATGCCACCACCGTCCATCGCTGCCAAGGATCGACCACCGAGCGGGCCCACCTCTTCGCCGACGGCGGCGGCCGGGAACTCGCCTATGTGGCCATGTCCCGGGCCCGGGAGTCCACCCACGTGTGGACCGTGGCCGACGACCTGCCCCAGGCCATCGACGATCTGCGCCGGGACTGGTCCACCCCGCGCACGCCCACCTGGGCCCTCGACACCGCCCTGCCCGACCCAGCCACCCTCACCCGGGAGCACCTTCCAAGCGCTCCCCTCCGACCAGCAGGCGCGCTTCGGCCGCCCTCCTGCACGCCGAGACGGCCCTCGCCGGAGCCGCCGTCGTGGGCATCGGCCTGCCGGATCGGGCCGCCACCTTGGGCCAAGCCGAAGCGGCCCTGCAGCAAGCCCGACAAGCCCGGGCCGACCTCGACACCGGCAGCGGTGTGTGGCAGACCAGCGAGGCGGGTCAGGCGGTCAGGGATCTCGCCCAGGCCCGCCAAGCGCACGCCAACAGGCCGAGCTGGCCGCCGAGCATGGCGCCCGTTGGCGGGACCGCCGACGCCGCCCGGAAGGAAGCCGCACTCTGGGCGCGAGCGGGAGGTCGACGCCGAGCAGCGGTGGGAAGACGCACGTTGCGCCCGTCGATCAGCCCGTCTCGACCAGGAGATCGCCCGCCACCAGGCCAGCCTCGACGGCGCCGCCAACCGTCTCGAGCGTCGGCTCGCCGCCAGCCAAACGGTCATCGACCATGGGCTCGAACAGCAACGGCACGCCAGCAACCTCGCCCGACGCCTCGCCGCCGAGCGCGACCACCTCGACGGCCTCCCCTCCGCCGCCGAGATACGCCGAGCGGCCACGCAAAGGCAGCAACTCCAAGCCTTCGCGCCCGCACCCCAGCACCAGCCCCCGGCATCACGCTCGCCGGGCATCGAGATGTCGTTCCGTAATGCAGAGTTGACTCGCGGGGCAGGGTCTTACGGCCGATCCCGCAAGCGGCGCGGGCGACGGTGCTCTCAATATTCGGGGTGGCTGGGTTGTGGGTCGGCGCACCGGAGGCGGGGCGGCCGCCCGTTCGGACCCCGACGACAACCCACGCGGCCGGGGGGGTCGTCCGACATTGCGGTACTGCACGCCGCTTTCGTCACACGGGTCGGATGGCCGCTCCCCGAGGATGGTTGCGTGTAGCGGCCGGGCACGCCCACGGACACCCCCCACCAGGCAGCTTCCCCGTTCTCGCCCCGGGGTAACGGTCGCGCACCCGCTTGGGTGCGGTCAGCTCGACTGCTGCGATGTGGCCGGGCGACGTGCCAGTACCGCCTGTATCAACCTGGAGGGACGGCCGGCCCCGGTTTGAAGGCCGCACCCCAGCCAGCAGGTCAATGCGTCGGGACCTTGACAGGTGCCTGCCGGGAGGTGTATTTGGGGGGGTGGGGCTCACCTTGCACCCGGAGCATTTGTGCAAGAACTGAGCAGAAGGGGGTGTCCATGCTGAAACGGCTTTGGCGGACAACGGCAGGTCACTTCAGGCCGGCCCGCCTCAGTGTGGTGGGCCTCACAGTTACGGCCATGGTCGCGGCGATCGTCCCGGCCACCGCAGCCAGGGCTGCGACCGCCACCAGTCTCTCGAATGTGGCGGTGAGCCTGACCGGGGTGACCGCCGCGGCGGGGGCCCGTTCGGGTTATTCGGTGAGTTTTACCACCTCGGCCACGGGGGGTCTGTCCCAGGCCGACGGGTCTAGTTGGACGGTGAGTTTCCCGGCCGGCAGCGACATCTGCCACGTCAACAGCGTGACGGTGACCGACGTGACCACCAACCAGGGGGTCGGCGGGTCCGGCTGTAACTCCAACACCAGCATCTCGGGCACCTTCAACGGCGGGGTGGTCATCAACCCCGGCGACACCTTGCGGGTGGACATCAACGGGGCCTACAACCCCACCACCCCGGCCAGCGGCTACACCGTGCAGGCCTATACCAGCTCCGACACCACGCCGGTCACCTCCGCCAACAGCTTCGCCATCGTGGCCCAAAACCCGGTGTCGAATGTGGCGGTGAGCCTGACCGGGGTGACCGCCGCGGCGGGGGCCCGTTCGGGTTATTCGGTGAGTTTTACCACCTCGGCCACGGGGGGTCTGTCCCAGGCCGACGGGTCTAGTTGGACGGTGAGTTTCCCGGCCGGCAGCGACATCTGCCACGTCAACAGCGTGACGGTGACCGACGTGACCACCAACCAGGGGGTGGGCGGGTCCGGCTGTAACTCCAACACCAGCATCTCGGGCACCTTCAACGGCGGGGTGGTCATCAACCCCGGCGACACCTTGCGGGTGGACATCAACGGGGCCTACAACCCCACCACCCCGGCCAGCGGCTACACCGTGCAGGCCTATACCAGCTCCGACACCACGCCGGTCACCTCCGCCAACAGCTTCGCCATCGTGGCCCAAAACCCGGTGTCGAATGTGGCGGTGAGCCTGACCGGGGTGACCGCCGCGGCGGGGGCCCGTTCGGGTTATTCGGTGAGTTTTACCACCTCGGCCACGGGGGGTCTGTCCCAGGCCGACGGGTCTAGTTGGACGGTGAGTTTCCCGGCCGGCAGCGACATCTGCCACGTCAACAGCGTGACGGTGACCGACGTGACCACCAACCAGGGGGTGGGCGGGTCCGGCTGTAACTCCAACACCAGCATCTCGGGCACCTTCAACGGCGGGGTGGTCATCAACCCCGGCGACACCTTGCGGGTGGACATCAACGGGGCCTACAACCCCACCACCCCGGCCAGCGGCTACACCGTGCAGGCCTATACCAGCTCCGACACCACGCCGGTCACCTCCGCCAACAGCTTCGCCATCGTGGCCCAAAACCCGGTGTCGAATGTGGCGGTGAGCCTGACCGGGGTGACCGCCGCGGCGGGTCCGTTCGGGTTATTCGGTGAGTTTTACCACCTCGGCCACGGGGGGTCTGTCCAGGCCGACGGGTCTAGTTGGACGGTGAGTTTCCCGGCCGGCAGCGACATCTGCCACGTCAACAGCGTGACGGTGACCGACGTGACCACCAACCAGGGGGTGGGCGGGTCCGGCTGTAACTCCAACACCAGCATCTCGGGCACCTTCAACGGCGGGGTGGTCATCAACCCCGGCGACACCTTGCGGGTGGACATCAACGGGGCCTACAACCCCACCACCCCGGCCAGCGGCTACACCGTGCAGGCCTATACCAGCTCCGACACCACGCCGGTCACTTCCGCCAACAGCTAGCGAGGCATCGTTGACCAAAACCCGGTGTCGAATCTGGCGGTGAGCCTGACCGGGGTGACCGCCCGCGGCGGGGGCCCGTTCGGGTTATTCGGTGAGTTCTACCACCTCGGCCACGGGGGGTGTGTCCCAGGCCGACGGGTCTAGTTGGACGGTGAGTTTCCCGGCCGGCAGCGACATCTGCCACGTCAACAGCGTGACGGTGACCGACGTGACCACCAACCAGGGGGTGGGCGGGTCCGGCTGTAACTCCAACACCAGCATCTCGGGCACCTTCAACGGCGGGGTGGTCATCAACCCCGGCGACACCTTGCGGGTGGACATCAACGGGGCCTACAACCCCACCACCCCGGCCAGCGGCTACACCGTGCAGGCCTATACAAGCTCCGACACCACGCCGGTCACCTCCGCCAACAGCTTCGCCATCGTGGCCCAAAACCCGGTGTCGAATCTGGCGGTGAGCCTGACCGGGGTGACCCGCCGCCGGCGGGGGCCCGTTCGGGTTATTCGGTGAGTTTTACCACCTCGGCCACGGGGGGCCTGTCCCAGGCCGACGGGTCTAGTTGGACGGTGAGTTTCCCGGCCGGCAGCGACGTCTGCCACGTCAACAGCGTGACGGTGACCGACGTGACCACCAACCAGGGGGTGGGCGGGTCCGGCTGTAAATCCAACACCAGCATCTCGAGCACCTTCAACGGCGGGGTGGTCATCAACCCCGGCGACACCTTGCGGGTGGACATCAACGGGGCCTACAACCCCACCACCCCGGCCAGCGGCTACACCGTGCAGGCCTATACCAGTCCCGACACCACGCCGGTCACCTCCGCCAAAGCTTCGCCATCGTGGCCACCCACACGTATCGACACCGCTCGTATCCGTTAGCGACACCGGGGCCGGGACTGCGGGATGAATATCTCGGTCAGTTTCACCACCTCGGCCACGAGGGGTCTGTCCAGGCCGACGTCTAGTTGGACGTGAGTTCCCGGCCGGAGCGACATCTGCACGTCAAAGCGTGACGGTGACCGACGTGACCACCAACCAGGGGGTGGGCGGGTCCGGCTGTAAATCCAAACAGCATCTCGAGCACCTTCAACGGCGGTGGTCATCAACCCCGGCGACACCTTGCGGTGGACATCAACGGAGCCACCAACCCGCCCACCGTCGGTAACCAGTCGGTGACGTGTCCACCTCATCGAACCCTCCCCTCGACCGGACCTACACAAACGCCCACACCACGCATCTGGCATCGTGCTGGACGCCAAAACAACCCTATATCCGCACGTTGGTCAGTTCTGCCCCATGTCGGTGGGGCCTGCCAAATCGGCACTTCCGGTCGGACGGGACATTCACTGTCATTGGCCTGCATTCCGGCGCCTACACGTCATCGCATATCCCCCGGCGGCGCAGGAGGCGAGCAGAGTCCGCCGGTACAGATCAATGTGACCTATCCGAACGCCGTCACCGGTATTCAAATGCAACTACCGGCCAACGCGTCATGCACGGTCGACGTTGACCAGCGGCGGTGCGACCCAACGGATGTACCCGCTGTGAAACAGAGGCAACCCGATTACCTACACTGTCACTGGCTGCAAGGCGGTTTTGGTTTCTTAACAGTCGACGGCACCAACACCAGCACTAGCAGGGAGGCTGCTGTAGGTTCCTCTCCTGAATCGCCGGCCGGCTCGGGGACTTATGTCGGCCAAATGCACCTCTGGCACCGATTCATGGCACAGGTCGGTGGTGGTCGTCGATCCAGTGTTTTGAGCAAACTCGATCTTCCCGATGGTGGATCGACTCAGGTGGTAATCACGTCCTGATCTGGTGGCTAGGTTTTCCGGGCGACGGGAGTGTTCTTTGGGTCGGTCCCGGCCAGCTTGAGTTCGACATCCAGAGTGATAGCCTGATATCTGCCATAAGCCCGGCGGGGAAGGTACCGTGAGCGTTAGCCGCTGAGCGTCGGTGGGGTCGGCGCAGGTCGGTGCCTATACGTATATATCGGTGACGGCTTAACTGTTACCTCTGGCCCGGCAACTGGTGGGTCGCAGGTCACGATCATGGGACAAGCTTAGCAAACGTGAAGGTTGTTTTTGGCGGCACCTTTTATTCCTGCGTCTCAGCTTCAGTGGTCAACCCGAATGAGATTGTCGTAAACGCTCCGGCATCTCAGGAGGCGGGCCCGCCGACGTGATCGTGATCAATGGCCTCGGCACGTCGGCGCCCAGCCGAGCCGACCACTTCACCTATACGGGAAACCCTGCTCCGCCGCCAGCGAACGTCCCCTCATCACCCACTGCTCGTCCGACATAATGCAATGCGCTGCCGACCTGATTGGCCTTGGCGGAATTCCTACGGGCAAATCTCATGGCCAACGGAGCTGGGTGACTGTTGACAGCGTAAATGTTATCGGGCCTGCTCTGGATAGCTTGCTGGATGTCGCTGGAGGTGAGGGAGCTGTATCCGAGCGCTGTATTTCATTGGTACGTTGGATCTGGCTTATTTCTCTCCGCTGTCGTCTTCGTGACGGCTCTGGCCTGCTTTTGACTTGTTTATTGATCCCAGCGGTACAGTCGTCGATACTCACCGGCAATTCCGTTGTCGGCGCAACGTGACACTGTTGCAGCAGGCGAGTCCTGGCGGCCCGTTCAATTCGTGCCAGCCTCGGCGGCTGGATCCGTCCGACGTCAACCCGGAGACGACGGGAACTCTGGTGAGTTCGACTGGGATGCGCTTGCCGGGACCTAGGTGCAGGCAGCGCTCCTGGCACTCCCCACGCGCCTGGTAGCCCGTCGCAACCCGCCGCCACACGCCTGCTTTCACTCTGCCCCGCCGGCAGTCGACTCGTCATCACCCTCGAGTGCCCAACGCGTCACCCCCGCCGCCATCGGTGTCGAGACTCACCCCTAACATTGGTCCGACCGCCGGGGGGGCCGTAGGTCGAGATCAACGGCACCGGTCTTGGCGGGACCACCGCGGTGCACTTCGGGAGTGTGGCAGCAACGAGCGTCACCGTCCTCTCTCCTTACAGTAGCAGCGGTCGCGCCCAGGTCTTCTCCGGTGGACGTGACCGTCACTACGCCCGGAGGCACCAGTCCGACCTCGGCCAGCGACACCTACACCTACATCGCCCCGACGAGCCAGACCGGTTCGCCATCCATAACCTGGATTAGCCCTGCCAGCCGACCGATCCGCCGGAGGCACGCAGTTACCGTCACCGGGACGAACCTGGCCGGATCGTGGGGACCCAGTTTGGGAATACCCCCTCCGCTTCCATCATCGACATGTCGTCCCACCGAACTCCTGGTGACCGCGCTTTCGAGTCTGCTGGCCGGACAGGTGCACGTCACCGTGGAGGGGCGGCGCGGCAGTCGGTCCCAAGCAGCAGGCGGATGTCTTGTGCTGAGCGACCAGGCCGGCTCCTCCGCCTCCCCAACGCGCTGCTCGCGTGGGCTTCGTGGGCAAATCCCACCTATGCCGGTCAGCCCCTGACCTTCCAGCAGCCACGTGAGTCCGACCGATGGGGGTGGCACGTCGCGTTCGACGCCGACAGATGCGCAGCCGCGCTCACAGGCTGCGAAGCCGTTCCTCTATCCTTGGTGGGCGCACCAGTTCAAAGCCACGTGCACCGCCGCCGGCCCTAGAGACCGCATCCATCCGGTCACAGCCTCCTACACGAGCGACGCCGATCATCGCCCGCATCCGGGACGCTGACACCCGGCGAAACGTGCTACCGACGCCGGCGGCGGTCTCACTCCCCTGACGCCCGGCTCGCATCATGGATACCCGCGCCACGCTGGGTGTCTGGCGCCGTCGGGCCGGGCCAGGCTGTGAAGCTGGCGTGCTCGGGAAAGGCGGCTGCCGCGCCGGTGGGGGCGTGGTCTTGAATGTGACCGTCACCCAGCCCACATCCAACGCTTCCTGACCGTGTGGCCCGAGGGGCAGCCCGGCCGACGTCTCCAACCTCAACTTCAGCGCCGGTGAAACCATGCCCAACTTGGTCATCGTCAATGTCGGGGCCGGCGGCAGGTCGACTTCTACAACGGCTCGGCGGCACCGTGCAGGTGATCGCCGATGTCTCGCGATCGTTAGCCTCGGGCAGTCCCGCCCCCGGTGGTCTCACTCCGCTCACGCCAGCTCGCATCATCGATACTCGCAACGGCACCGGCGGTATCTGCGGCCCGTGGCATCGATCGCTCTATCAGCTGAAGGTGGCGGGCGTCGGGGCGTACCGGCCTCCGGGTGAGCGCCGTCGTGTTCAATGTCACGTCCACCCGCCCAGCACCAACGGCTTCCTGACCGTGTGGCCCGAGGGGCGGCCCGGCCGACGTCTCCAACCTCAACTTCGGCGCCGGTGAAACCATCCCCAACCTGGTCGTGGTCAATGTCGGCGTCGGCGGCCAGGTCGACTTCTACAACGGCTCGAGCGGCACCGTCCAGGTGATCGCCGACGTGTCCGGTTGGTTCGCCTCGGGCAGCCCCGCCCCCGGGGTCTCACTCCCCTGACGCCGGCTCGCATCATCGTATACCCGCGCCACGCTGGGGGTGTCTGGCCCCATCGGGCCGGTCCAGGCTGTGAAGCTAGCGGTGCTCGGGAAAGGCGGGCTACCCGGCGCCGGGTGGGGGCGGTGGTCTTGAATGTGACCGTCACCCAGCCCACATCCCACGGCTTCCTGACCGTGTGGCCCGAGGGGGCGGCCCGGCCGACCGTCTCCAACCTCAACTTCGGCGCCGGTGAAACCATCCCCAACCTGGTCGTGGTCAAGGTCGGCAGCGGCGGCCAGGTCGACTTCTACAACGGCTCGAGCGGCACCGTCCAGGTCGATCGCCGACGTGTCCGGCTGGTTCCTCGCCGACTGAGTCGCGTTACCTCCACGGAAGTCCTCCGTCAACCCGACCACTGATGAGACTCCGCGCCATTTAGCTTGATGGCCACGTCGCCACGCGTACAGCGCCTATCGCCAAGTCGAAGGGGCTCCCTGTACAGCTCGGAGTACTGACCGGACACCGCATTGCACCCGCCTTCGGCAAGGTGAAGCACGAGGCGAGAGGCCGGGCTGCGAGAGGCAACTTTCAGCGTATAACTTTGCCGATTTCGGACCCGCTTGAAGTGCATAATCCCTAGTCAGGCCCTACGTTTGGTCCGGAAGACGTGTGAAGGCGGTGCTGTCGGTCCGATCCGCGGGACGGGGGTGGGTCGCTTCCGCGAGGGTTACGAACGCATCGAGTGGGGGCTACTCCTGGGGCCGCACGACCGGGGCGGAGGCAGGAGGCGAGGGCGGCCAGGCGCCAGCGCAGCCGCCGCCTCTTGATTGATTGTACGGAAAGTCGCCCAAACAAGGTCAGTGGCACGAGGTCAGTGCAACGTCGGGCGCCGCTTGATGGCTGAGGGGCCACCCTGTTTCCTGAGGGTAGCTAACTTTCCCACGTTTTATCCCACGTCCGGTCCAATCCGGGCTCGTTTCGCCCGAGCGACCGCGCACCCCCTCGGACCAGCTACTTTAGTCCGCAGACGTCCACCAAAGACCCCCTGTTCTTCTCTTGTAAAGAAGATGTCGTCGGTTCGATCCCGACACCCGGCTCACGGAAAACCGCAAGGGAGGCCATTTCCAGGAAGGGCGGTCATCCCCGGCCGGCCGTGCGCCATTCGTGCTCGTACGCGCAGCTGGAGCGATTGTCCTCGACAGGCAGTGACGTCGTGTCGCAAATCCCGACTGAGGCCGGCCGGGGCCCCTGTTTAAGGGCGGTTTACACAAAAGTTAGGTATCCCTATCTTACGTACCTGTGTCCTGGTCCGACGCCTTGCCGAATCTGCTGATCGGACTACGCGAAGGGCTCGAGGCAGGGCTGGTGGTAAGCATCCTGCTGGCGGCGCTGCGCAGGAGCTCGCCAGCGGGCGAGCGGATCTCCTCGGCGTCGATCTGGCTCGGGGTTCTGGCGGCGGCGAGCGTGGCGGGCAGTCTTGCGGCCGTCCTGACGTACTCGACCAACGTGCTGTCCTCCCAAGCCCACGAAGCCGTGGGCGGGATCTTGAGCATTCTGGCGGTGGCGCTGGTGACCGGCATGGTGTTCTGGATGCGGCGCACCGCCGCGCACTTGACGGTGCAGCTGCGGGGCGAGGTCCAGCGGGCGGTGATCATCGGTACGGGCGCGTTGGCCGTCACCGCGTTTCTGGCGGTGGGCCGCGAGGGCTTGGAGACCACCCTCTTCCTGTGGACGGCGGTGAAGGCCTCGGGCCAGACGGTCGCTCCGCTGTTTGGGCCCGGGCTGGGCTTGGCGGCTGCCAACCCTGGATCCGGCTGCTCCCCATGTCGGACAAGGCGGAGATGACCTCCCCGGCTATCTCACAGGTCACAGTCGGTGGTCGAGCCGGCCACGGTCCGAGTTCCCCAAAAACGTTGACGTCCTCGGTCGCGTTCCGACTGGAGGGCTCTGCCAACGAGGCTTAGGGTGGCCCGAGTGGACGCCCTTACGTCGATGGCCCTGGCGGCCGCGGGCTGGTGACAACGCCGCGCTGGAGGCGTTCGTCCGCGCCGCCTATGGACAGGTCTGGCGCCTGTGCGCCACCCTCGTCGACGAGCAAAGCGCCGACGACCTTTCCCAGGAGACCTTCGTTCGGGCCATCCGCGCCATTCCGCGCTTTCGGGGCGAATCGTCAGCGCGGACCTGGTTGTTGGCCATCGCCCGTCACACCTGCCTGGACGAACTCCGGTCGCGATCCCGCCGCCGGCGCCGCGGCGATTCTCGACCAACGCAAGAGGCTCCACGGGAGATGGCGGTGGATGATGCCAGCCAGGAGATCGCGATCGCCGATCTCATTGATCGGCTCGAGCCAGCCCGACGAGCGGCGTTCGTACTTACGCAAACCCTCGGACTGTCCTACGACGAGGCTGCCGAAGTGTGTGAATGCCCGCCCGGGACCATCCGCTCTCGGGTGGCGAGGGCTCGCAGCGACTTGCTCAGCTTCCTCGCCCGCACCCGAACCGACAGCAACGACGCGCCGGGCAACTCGTCATCAGCCTGATGGCAGGCGCGGCCGCTTACGAGCGAGCGGGTCGGGCACGGGCACGGGGCACGAGCCAGCGGGGCCAGCAGTGAACCCGGTGTCGTCGGTTCGATCCCGACACCGCCCCGGAGGCCCCGGGCTCCAACCACGGACCGCGACCGCAGCGAGAGGAGACTCGATGTGCGACGCTGGTTCGCCACGAGGTCGCCGCATGGAGGTGAAAGATGAGCGGCCCTGACGCCAACGCAGATGCCTCGACCCAGAGCTTGGAGGTCGGGACCATCGACACGAGGCTGGAGGTCCTGACGGTTCCCGTTTCCGATGCCGACCGGGACCAGGAACTTTACCCGTGCCTGGGCTGGCGGTCGGCGGCCGACATCGTGGCGACCCATTAGGGGTGACCCGGTGGTGAGCCAGGCGGACCTGACGGACTCCCCGCTGGCGGCGCTGGTCACCGCCCTCGGCCAGCTGGACGTGGACCGGGCGATGGCGTTGTGCTCCTCGGATTGCCGCTTGGCCACGGCCGATGGTCGCGGCGCGGCAGGTCTGGACGAGATGCGGGCCCTGCTCACCCATTTTTTCGCCGATCTGCGTTCCGCCTCCTATGAGGTGACGGCCCAATGGCATCAGGACAACGTCTGGTTCGCCGAGGTCCTGGCCAACTACGAAATGCGAGATTGGCTACGGCTCGAGCGCCTGCCGCGCGCCTTCGTGGTCCGGACCGATGACGCCGGCATTTGCGATGTGCGCGTCTATGGCGCCCACGAACGCCGCCTTACCGATTATCGAACGGGGGCCGAGCCGTACCGTGTGGGCGGCCAGGTGGTTTTGCCCTTATGAGGTGCTGCCGGCGATCCGTTGCAGAACCTGGAACAAGGCGGCCAGGTCACTGTGGCCGTAACCGAGCGCTTCGGCGCGCTCGAGTATGCCGTCCGCGCTTGCTGCTGTCGGGAGGGGTATGGCCAGCCGGCGCCCGGCGTCGAGCGCCAGCCGGATGTCCTTGTGCATGAGGCTCACGTCGAACCAGGCCTCGTCGGGTGGATCCAGAATCAGCGCGGACCGGGCTTTCAGCATCGGCGAACCGATCGGGCTTGATTCCATTACCTCGAGGGCCCGCTGGGCATCCACGCCGGAACGCTGGGCGAGCAGGAGACCTTCGGCAAACGCCAGCATCTGCACCGCCAGGCTGATATTGATCGCCAGCTTCAGCGCCAGGCCTTCGCCGTTGCCGCCGACGTAGTTTGGCGTGCCGAGGTGGCGCAGCACCGGCTCCACGCGGCGATAGGCCGCCTCGTCGCCGCCGACCATTATCGTCAGCGTGCCCGCCTGCACTTGGGGGACGCTGCCCGACACCGGCGCGTCCAGCAGCTGGCCGCCCTGGGCGTGCACCCGCTCCGCCATCTGCCGGCTGGCGGTCGGGCTCACCGTGCTGACATCGACCCAGGTCTGGCCGGGAGAGAGACCGGCTAGCACGCCATCGGGCCCGGCCGCCGCATCTTCCAGGGCTTGGTCATCGGGAAGCGAGGTGAACACCACCTCGGTGGCCTGAGCCACCTCCCGCGGCGTGGCGCACCAGACCAAGCCCTTTTCCTCCAGCGTTTGGGCGTGCTCTCGGTTTCTCTCCTCGCCATAGACGGGATAACCTGCCGCCAGCAAGCGGGCCGCCATGTTCCCGCCCATGTGGCCCAACCCGATAAAGCCCAATTTCCCTTTGCTGTTGGGCATGTCAGGCTCCTCTGGTGATCGCGAACTCACCTTGGCGACAGGAGGCTACTGCGATTTTGGTATCTAAACCAGCTATAACATGTAAAAGATACCAAAATCCAGCCTGACGATAGCCGGCGCCGACCCCCCGGCGGCCGGCTGTCGCTTGCGCCACCTTCGTCGTCAGATTGTGGGTCACGGGCGTCGCTAAACCCCATCTGGACGGCCAGCTTGCACGGCGGCCGCCATCGGTGACGATCTGGCGGCACGGCCCCGCCGACGGCCCGGTCGGGACCTGGGTGTCCGGAATGATCGCCGGCCGCGATCGGCGAAGATATGACGGATTTACGTGCCTTTAGCTGGTTATCATGGCAGATCGAGACGCCTTCGAGTGGCGGTGCTTGATCCGGGCCGCCGAGCGGTGGCAGGCTCGATCAAATGGCACTCTCCGATCGCGAGCGGGCTGTCCTCGAATTCGAAGGGTCGTGGTGGACGCAACCCGGCTCTAAGGAGATGGCGATACGGACCCGGCTCGGCCTTTCCCCCGCCCGTTACCGCCAGGTGCTGGCCGGGCTGGTGGACTCGGCGGAGGCCGACGCGTATGACCCGCTTGTGGTCCGCCGCTTGCGTCGTCGCCGCGAGGAGTTGCGACGCGCTCGCTACGAAGGTGGACCGGCTAGAGGCGGGCGAGCCCGATGACCCAGCCCGGTCGCCCACCGAGCGGCCCTTCGGGCATCAGCCAGACCGGGAAGGCGGTGCTGGTGATCGCCGTCGTCGTGGTGGTCGGCTGGCTGGTGCTGCTCAGGAGCACGCCTTCGAACCACGTCGCCAGCAGCGCCACCACCGCGGCGCATGCCACCACCACCATCCATTCGGCGACCACGCCGACGACCGCTGGCGCGGCCCTGATCCCGCCGGCCAGCATCAAGCTGCAGGTGCTGAACGGCGTGCTGACCGGCAACCTGGCCAGCGAGTGGAGCGCCAAGCTCAAGGCCAATCCGGGCTACAACACCCTTCCGCCTGACAACGCCACGACCCGGGTGGCCGCCTCGGAGATCTACATCATCACCCCCGGCTACCAGCGTGAGGCGAATGCTCTGGCGGTCGCGGTGGGCCTTCCGGTCACGGCGGTCAACCAGACCGTGCCGGCGCCTACCACCGCACCGATCCCGACCGCCGAACGCACCACCGCCAACCTGGTGTTGGTCATCGGGCCAGATCTGGCCGGTAGCGCCTGAGCCGGATCCCTCGACCACGCCCCCCGGCCACGCTCTCCGACTACGCCCCCCGACTGCGCCCGTGGCTGGACTCGCCGGCCGCCTCCGGCGTCTTCCTCGACTTCGACGGCACCCTGGCGCCAATCGTGGAACGCCCAGATGACGCCCGACCCCTGGCTGGAGTGGCATCGGTCCTCGGCCGGTTAGCCGGGCGCTACGGCAAGGTTGCCGTCATCTCCGGACGGCCGGTGACCTTTCTGGCCGAATACCTGGGCGGGGCAGTCGGCGCCACCGAGCTCGTGGGCCTGTATGGCCTCGAACGCACCGCTCCCCATAGCGCCAAGGTGGTCATCGACCCGGCTGCGTCGCGCTGGGCGGAGACCGTGGCGGCCGTGGCCGCCGCAGCTGAGGCGGCCGCCCCGCCGGCTGTGGGAGTCGAGCGCAAGGGCGTGTCCGTCACTGTCCATTTTCGACAGGCGCCACAATTCGGCCGCTGGGCGGCCGAGTTCGCGGCCCAGCAGCAGGCCCAAACCGGGCTGGTCGCGCACCCGGGCAAGCAGTCCTGGGAGCTGCGCCCGCCGGTCTCGACCGACAAGGGCACGGTGGTCGTGGCCTTGGCGGCCGGGTTGGGCGCCGTGTGCTTTGCGGGTGATGACACCGGCGACCTGCCGGCCTTCTCTGCGCTGGGCCGTTTGCGGGCCCAAGGCGTGGAGACACTGGGAGTGGCCGTCGGGGGGCCCGAGACCCCTTCCGAAGTGCTCGACGCGGCCGATCTGGTCGTCGACGGTCCGGATGGCGTGCTCGACCTGCTCGAAGTGTTGGCCGCAGGTTTCCCTGATGGCAGCGCTTCCGGGAGTTTCCAGGACGCATGAAGCGACCGGCGGGGGTAGGTCGAGGGGTGAGAATTTCGGGATACGGGCTAGTTCGGCCTCCGAGCGGCGGCGCGCAGGTCGTCGAACCAGTCCAGGGGTGAGCGGGCGTCGGCGACCTTCCGCAACGAACGGGCCCGGGTAGCCCGCTCGGAGGCGGGCAGGTCCAAGGCGGCGCCCAGCGCGGTCGCGGTGCCGGCCACGTCGAAAGGGTTGACCCCGATGGCGTGCCCGCTGAGCTCATCCCAGGCGCCGGCCTGATGGCTCAGCACCAGCACACCGTCCCGCTCGTTGACGAGTGGTCCTTCTTTGGCAACCAGATTGAGCCCATCCCGGATGGGATTGACCAGCAAGACATCCGACCGCCGTAGGGCGGCTACCGAGCCGGGGTGGTTGTCCTCCATTTCGAGCAGGATCGGGGCCGCCACTCGCTGCGCCACCCACTTGGCGTTGATCTGGGCGGCCAGAGCCTTCACCTCCTGGCCGTAGGCCAAGTACTCCGCCAGGCCCAACCGCGAGGGGTACACCATAGCGGCGAAGGCCACCTGCCCCCGCAGATCGGGGCGTTCGTGCAGCAGCTCGTCAAAGGCCCAGAAGCCACGTAGCACGTTCTTCGATAGCTCGATGCGGTCCACCCGCACGATCAGGCGGCGGTTGCCGGTCGCCTCCTCGAGGCGAGCCAGTTCCCGGGCGCAGTCTTCAGAGCCGGCGACGGACCGGAGGTCATCCACGTCGGTGGCCGCGGGGGACACGAACGTAACCGGGGCTCGGCCCAGACGCTCCTGGCAGCAGGCGGAGAAGGCATCGGCCCAGCGCGCCGAGTGAAACCCACAGGCGCCGGCACCGGCTAGGCCGTCCAGGATCTCCGCCGCCACGGGATCGGGGAGCACCGCCATCTCCTGTGGGGAGCACCACGGCGTGTGGACGAATGCTGCGGTGCGCAGGTCGGGACGGCGCTCGCCGAGCAGCGCGGGGACCAGTGCCAGCTGGTAGTCCTGGACGAGGACGGTGCCGCCCGGCGCCGCCGCTTCCGCGGCCGCCGCCGCGAACTGCTCGTTGACGGCGCGAAACCGCTGCCATGCCGACCACCAGTGACGGTCGAAGCGGGGCCGGCGCGGCAGGTCCCAAAGTCCGTGCAGGCAAAACCACAGCGTCTGGTTCGCCACCACGCCGTAATAGGCTCGATAGTCCGCCGGATCGATCACAACGGGGCGGACGCGGAAGCCTTGTCCGCTCGTGTCGAAGAGGCCGCGCTGGGCCGCCTCCTGATCGTCTACTCCGACCGCGGCAGCCACCCACATGGCGGCGTCGCGCTCGGCCCCGGGGCCGAGGGCCACGACCAACCCGCCGCCGCCCCGCCGGGTCGTCAACGTCCCGTCCCGTCCCCGGCGCACGGTGAGCGGTCCCCGGTTGGAGAGGATCAGGAGTTCACTATCGCCAGCCATGCCGCAGTGACCCTACCTACGCCAGCGCGACCCGATGACCCATCCGATGGGCGACACTGGCTGGATGCCACATCTGGTCGCCGCTCCCGACAAGTGGCGAGGCAGCGCGACCGCGTCGGAGGTAGCCAAGGCCATCGTGGACGCGGCGGAGAAGGCCGGCTGGAGCGCCGACGCGGCCCCGGTGTCTGACGGGGGCGAGGGCTTCGCGGCGGCACTCGGTGGGCGCCCTCGTCCACATCGGGTTCGGGGACCCCTCGGGGAACCGCTGGATGCTCCCTGGTACCTCCTTGACGATGGCGAGACGGCCGCCGTGGAGATGGCGCTGGCGTCCGGCTTGACTCTGGTAGGCGGTCCCGCTGGCAACGACCCGGTCCGAGCCAGCACCACCGGCACCGGCCAGCTGATCGCCGCCGCCGTGAAGGCCGGCGTTCGTCACGTGCTGGTCGGGATGGGCGGATCGGCTACCACAGACGGCGGGTGGGGTGCGCTGGAGGCGCTCGAGCCTCACAGCCGGCTGGCCGGGATCGACCTGCAGGTGGCGTGCGACGTCCGCACCCGTTTCGTCGAGGCCGGCCCCGTTTTTTCCCCGCAAAAGGGAGCGACGCCAGCGGAGGTCATCCTGCTCACCCGGCGCCTCGAACGGCTGGCCCAGGTCTATGCGGAGCGATTCGGGGTCGACGTCCGGGACCTTGAGGGATCGGGCGCGGCGGGGGGACTGGCTGGAGGGCTCGCCGCCGTAGGGGGCACGTTGACGTGCGGCTTCGACCTGGTTGCCGACCGCATCGACCTCGCCGCCCGCATCGAGGGAGCCGACCTGGTGATTGCCAGCGAAGGGTTGTTGGACGAGGAATCGTTCCATGGCAAGGCCGTCGGCGGGGTGGTGGCGCTGGCGGCTGAGGTGGGCGTGCCTGCCGTCGTCCTGGCCGGCGATACCGTGGGCGAGCACGACGTGCCGTACCGGACGTTGGTCGCGTCGTTCGGCGAAGAACAGGCGTGGGCCGATCCGCTAGGCGCCCTCCGCGAACTCGTGACCGAGGTGCTGGCGGGCAGAGAGTAGGTCAGCGTTTCCCTGCCGCCGCGCTCAGGCCGTCTTGCGGTGCGCCGGCACCTCGGCGAGCGGTGGCCGCTCGACCAGGGTCACGGGGACGGGTTCGGTGCCGGGGCGGACCAGATGCGTCGTCCACCCGAAGGCGGCAGCGTTGGATTCGCACAGGCCCGCTCGGAGCAGCGCCAGCTGCAAGATGGCCAGAGCCTGAACGCCGAGCTCGGCGAGCGGGCGGTTGCGATGGACGCGCACGCCCAGGTCGCACTGGACCAGGCTGGCGGTCCCGAACTGCTCCGAGACGTCGATCAGCAAGCCCAGGTCGACCCCGTACCCGCCGACGAACGGGACCGCCTCGAGGACGTCGCGGCGGGCCGCGCACTCTCCGGCCAGCGGCTGATGCAGCCCGGACAGGTGAGGGAAAAACGCCGAGATCAGTGGCCGAGCCATCAGTTCCGTCACCCGGCCCCCTTCGCCGGGACGTCCGCCGAGGGGCCGGTCGTAGAAGCCCTTCACAAAGGCCACGTCGTCACGGGTGATGAGCGGCCCGAGCAGGCCGACGACGAAGCCGGGGTCGAACTGGTTGATGTCCGCGTCGCAGAAGACGATCATCTCGCCCGAGGTCACGTGCACGGCCCGCCACATCGCCTGGCCTTTGCCGTGCTCCGTGCCGTATTCCGGCAGCACTTCGGCGGTCGTCACCACCTTGGCCCCAGCCGCCTCGGCGATCTCACCCGTGCCGTCGGTTGAACCATCGTCCATGACGACCAGCTCGTCGACGAGGGCATGATCGTCCATCAGAGCTTGCTGGATGGTGGTTACGGTCGGGCCCACGGTGCTCGCTTCATTGCGGGCGGGCAGGCACACGGACACCCGCCGGCCCCGCTTGGCGGCCACCAGCCGGGCGGGGGAAAACTCCCTGTAGTCGAAGGAGCGCAACATGCGGGCAGCATCCTGCCACGCCAAAGGGATGTGGCCACACGTTTCACCGGCTAACATACCTATCGACATCATCTAGAGCGGCTGAGGGACGGGCCCTGTGACGCCGCGGCAACCAATCCCCACGGGGATCAGGTGCCAATGCCCGCTTCGATGAGTGCCAAGGAGGAGCTCAAGTGCCGTATGTGGAAGGTCTCCGCTGCCGGGAGTGCGGGCGCGCCTACCCGGCCGAAGCGCTGCACGTGTGCGAGTGGTGCTTCGGTCCCCTCGAGGTCATGTACGACTATGAGGCCGTCCGCGCCGCCGTAAGCAGGGAGTCGATCGCCGCCGGACCCTTATCGATCTGGCGCTACGCCGACCTGTTGCCGGCCGCCGCCGAGGGTGCGGTCAGCCTGGGGGCCGGCTTTACGCCCCTGGTCCGCGCCGACCGGCTGGCAGCCGAGCTCGGCCTCGGCGAGCTGTGGATCAAAAACGACACCCTCAACCCGACCGGCTCCTTCAAAGACCGGGTGGTCTCGGTGGCGCTCACCAAGGCTCAGGAGCTCGGTTTCAAGGTGGCAGCTTGTGCCTCCACCGGTAACCTCGCCAACTCGGTAGCAGCCCACGCCGCCCAGGCCGGCATGGAGTCCGTGGTCTTCATCCCCGCAGACCTCGAGCCCGCCAAGGTGGTGACCACGGCTGTTTTCGGCGGCCGGCTCGTCGCGGTGGACGGCACCTATGACGACGTCAACCGGCTCTGCGCCGAGCTGGCGGACGAGTATCCGACCTGGGCGTTCGTCAATGTCAACGTGCGCACCTACTACGCGGAAGGGTCCCGCACCCTGGCCTTCGAGGTGGCCGAGCAGCTCGGCTGGCAGGCCCCCGATCACGTGGTGGTGCCAGTCGCCTCGGGCAGTCAACTGACCAAGGTCGCCAAGGGATTCAAGGAGCTCTTCCGGGTCGGCCTACTGGACGACGAGCCGCACGTCCGCGTCTCGGGCGCCCAGGCGAGCGGCTGCTCCCCGGTGGCGACCGCCTTTGCCGCCGGAGTCGACGTCGTGCGGCCGGTGCGGCCCGACACCATCGCCAAGTCGCTGGCGATCGGGAACCCGGCCGACGGGCTCTACGCCCTGGACGCGGTCCGCGAGTCGGGCGGGTCCTTCGGTTCCGTGAGCGACGACGAGATCGTCGCCGGCATCCGTCTGCTTGCCCGGACCGAGGGCATCTTCGCGGAGACGGCCGGAGGAGTTACCATCGCCACCCTGGCGCAGCTGGCGGCCGCTGGAGTGGTCCGGCCCGACGAGCGAGTGGTCGTCTACGTCACCGGCAACGGACTGAAAACCGTCGAGGTGGTCGCCCCCACCGCTCGCCCGAGCGCCACCATCGCCCCCACCCTGGCCGCCTTCGCGGCTGCCGTCGACATCCCTGAGGTGCGCTGACATGCCTGAGGTTCCCTGATATGACGGTCGCCGTTCGCATCCCCACCCAGTTGCGGCCCCTGGTGGGGGGCAGCAACGAGGTCAGCGCCGAAGGGGCCACGGTCGGCGAGGTCCTCAAGGGCCTGGACGCCGCCCACCCCGGTTTCGGCGACCGGCTCTTCGACGACACCGGCCGGCTGCGGCGCTTCGTCAATGTCTTCCTCGCCGAGGAGGACATCCGCTTCCTCGACGGGCTGGATACCCCGGTGCCAGCCGGGGCCACGCTGTCCATCGTGCCGGCCGTCGCGGGGGGCTGACCGACTCGCCTCGGGCGTTTTGCCGGCTGCGGTTGCACTAACTGCCGGGAGGCGGTTAACTGGTTAGCACTCGCGACATGAGAGTGCTAACCGTGGTCTGCCCAATGGAGGGAACCAACAACAGATGCCAAAGCTGATAGCTTTCGATGAGAACGCCCGGCGGGCGCTGGAGAGCGGGATGAACCAGCTCGCCGACGCCGTTCGGGTGACGCTTGGCCCCAAGGGACGCAACGTGGTGCTGGAGAAGAAGTGGGGCGCCCCCACCATCACCAACGACGGCGTGTCCATCGCCAAGGAAATCGAGCTCGAGGACCCCTACGAGAGGATCGGGGCCGAGCTCGTCAAGGAAGTAGCCAAGAAGACCGACGATGTAGCCGGGGACGGCACCACCACCGCCACCGTGCTGGCCTGGGCCATGGTGCGCGAAGGCCTGCGCAACGTAGCCGCCGGAGCCAACCCCATGTCCCTCAAGCGGGGCATCGAGGCCGCCGTGGAGTCCGCGGTGGGGTCGCTCAAGGCCATCTCGAAGGAGACCGAGACCAAGGAGCAGATCGCTCAGGTAGCGTCCATCTCGGCGGCTGACACCGAGATCGGCGACCTGATCTCCGAGGCCATCGACAAGGTCGGCAAGGACGGGGTCATCACCGTCGAGGAGTCGCAGACCTTCGGCATGGACCTGGAGCTGGTCGAGGGCATGCGTTTCGACAAGGGCTACATCGCCCCCTACTTCGCCACCGACCCGGAGCGCATGGAAGCGGCCCTGGATGATCCGTACATCCTGTTCGTGGGTTCCAAGATCTCGGCCGTGCGCGACCTGCTGCCGCTGCTGGAGAAGGTGATGCAGAGCAGCCGGCCGCTGGTGATCATCGCCGAGGACGTGGAGGGCGAGGCGCTCGCCACCCTGGTGGTCAACAAGATCCGCGGCACGTTCAAGAGCGTGGCCATCAAGGCGCCCGGCTTCGGCGAGCGGCGCAAGGCCATGCTGCAGGACATGGCCATCCTGACAGGCGGCCAGGTCGTCACCGAAGAGGTCGGCCTCAAGCTGGAGAACGTCACCCTGGACCTGCTGGGCCGGGCCCGCAAGGTGGTCGTCACCAAGGACGAGACCACCATCGTGGAGGGCGCCGGATCCGAGCAGGACATCAAGGGCCGGATCAACCAGATCAAGACCGAGATCGAGAACACCGACTCGGACTACGACCGGGAGAAGCTGCAGGAGCGGCTGGCCAAGCTGTCCGGCGGCGTAGCCGTGATCAAGGTGGGCGCCGCGACCGAGGTCGAGCTCAAGGAGAAGAAGCACCGCATCGAGGATGCCGTTTCGACCACCAAGGCCGCCGTTGAAGAGGGCGTCGTGCCCGGCGGCGGGGTCGCCTTGCTGCGGGCCCAGAGCACCGTTAGCGACCGGGCCGACAAGCTGGAAGGCGACGAGGCGACCGGGGCCCGCATCGTGGTGCGTTCCTTGGAGGAGCCGCTCAAGCAGATCGCCGTCAACGCCGGCCTGGAGGGCGGCGTGGTCGTCGAGCGGGTCCGCAACCTCAAGGGCGCCTCAGAGGGGCTCAACGCCGCGACGGGAGAATATGAGGACCTGTTCAAGGCGGGCGTCATCGATGCGGCCAAGGTGACCCGGTCGGCACTGCAGAACGCCGCGTCGATCGCGGCGCTGTTCCTTACCACCGAAGCGGTGATCGTGGACAAGCCCGAGGAGAAGGGCGCGCCGGCCATGCCGGGCGGCGGCATGGAGGACTTCTAGTCCGGTCCGGTTCTCACGGTTACTGATTTGTAGCGACGTTGTAGCGAGTTGTAGCGACGGCACCCGCTGGGCGGGTGCCGTCGTCGCGCCCGGGCTCGCGCTTTCCCGGGCCATGCTCCGGGCCCAACCCGCCCCAAGGTGACAGGTGCCTCCCGGGGCCGGCTCGCCGGCCGGTCGCCTGACCGGCAGGCGGCCGTAGACTCGAGGCGATGAGCGAGTCGTTGACACCCTCGGTCGGTTGGGGCGTCTTGCACCTCTTCTGCAAGGTCCAACCCGGCACCGATGGCGAGGCCGTGGTGGCGGCCGTCAAAGCCGCCACCGGAGGCGATCATCAGGTCGTGCCGTTCTCCGTTTTCGGTCACAAGGCCGACCTGGGGGTTATGGCCCTGGGCCCGGACTGGGTGCGGCTGCGCCGGCTGCAGGCGGCCCTGCAGGGCGCCGGACTGGAGGTGGCGTCCTCCTACGTGTCGCTGACCGAGCTCTCCGAGTACTCGAGCGGCCTGCCCGAAGAGCACTTGCGGGCCCGCTTGTATCCGCGGCTGCCGCCGGAGGGGAAGCGGGCCTTCTGCTTCTATCCCATGTCCAAGCGGCGCGGCTCCGACGAAGCCGACAACTGGTATGCCTTGCCGTTTGAGGACCGCAAACGGCTCATGCTGGATCACGGCAAGTCGGGCCGGCGCTTCGCGGGCCGCATCGTGCAGCTCATCACGGGCTCCACCGGCCTGGACGACTTCGAATGGGGTGTCACCCTCTTCGGCGTTCACCCCGACGATCTCAAGGACACCGTGTACAGCATGCGTTTCGACGAGGTCTCCGCCCGGTTTGCGGAGTTTGGTCCCTTCTACGCAGGGATTGTCGGCCCTATCGAGGAGGTCGCGGCAGCCGTCGGGCTGGTCTAGCGCCAGCGCCGGGTCGGCCCCGGGCCGGATAGGCCTCGGCCTGGATAGCGCCGGGTCGGCCCCGGGCCGGATACGCCCCGGCCGGATAGGGCCTGGCCGGCTCCGGGGTATAGCGGATACATCAGCACGCCATCCTCTTCTCAGCTGACCGCGGCCGAGCGCCAGGCGGCCGTCGCCGCCGCCCGGTGGGCGTCGAAGTCGGAGCCGGGGCTCTGGCGGATCGCCGACATGCAAGGGGGCAGGCCGCGCCGTCGCCCGCGTCGGGAGCGCTCGGGCCGAGCGGGGTGGCACGGGCCCGCCCTCGGCGCCCTTGCCTTCCTGAGCTTGCTCGCCCTCGCCGCCGTGGCTCTGGTGGCGTACGCCGCGTTCTACCGGCCGACCTCACCAGGCTCGAGCACCGTGCGGTTGCCGAACCTCGCCCACGCCTTCCAGTCGGCCGGAGATTGTCCGGCCCGCGCCTACCCGCCGGGTGCGAAGTATTCCTTTGAGCGATGCGTCTCGGGGGGGACGCCGATCGGTTGGCCGCGTTGCAGCCAAGTGACCTACAGCGTCGATGCCACCAGCGCCCCTCCCGGCTACCAGCCTGACATCCGGCAAGCGATCAAGGCCGTGGCGGCTGCCACCGGGCTGCGTCTGGTACCGGTAGCCCACGGGGCCGACATCCGCATCAGCTGGGATCCTTCCCTCTACAACCCGGTACCGGGTAGCAGCGGGGAGGCCGGCGAGACCGACTACCGGACCTCCTCGGGTTTCTCCGGTGTGCACGTGGAGTTGGCCACCGTGCGGATCTCGTCGCACCTGGCCACGGGCGCGTCGCCAGGGCTCGGCGAGGTTCCGGTAGTGCTGCACGAGCTCGGCCATGCCGTCGGGCTGGGTCACTACAGCGGACCCGTGGTGATGAATCCTGTCGACCGGGGTTTTACCGGCTACCAGGCCGGCGACCTGGCCGGACTGGCGGTCCTCTATCACCCGGCGACCTGCCCAGCTCGCTGACGCCGGGCGTCGCTCCCGTCGTCGCTGACTCAAGCCCCTGCCGTGGACGCCAAACGGACAGAATGGAAGGGTGACGGACCTTCTCTATCTCCACGACGCCTACCTCACGGACATAGACGCCAGGGTGGTGGCCGTCGACGGGAATCGCGTCGCCCTCGAGCGCACCGTCTTCTACCCGACCGGTGGGGGACAGCCTCACGACACGGGAACCCTCGGCACCGCCTCGGTTGCCGACGTCCGCAAGGAGGGTGACCGGGTTTGGCATTCGCTCGACGGCCCCGTCCCCGCGGTCGGCGAGGCTGTGCATGGTGAAGTCGATTGGGTCCACCGCCACGCCCTCATGCGCACCCACACGGCTCTGCATGTCCTGTGCGGCGTCATCTGGAACGGGTGGGGTACCGCGGTAACCGGCGGGAACATGGAACCCCTGACGGCCCGCATGGATTTTGAGTTCGATCCCTTGCCGGAAGGCTTCGGCGCCAGGGTCGAGGAGCGAGTCAATGAGGAACTGGCCGCAGCTCGGCCCATCGTCATCAGCTTCATACGCCGCGCCGATGCAGTCCTAGACGCCGATCTGATCCGCACCAAGGTCAATCTCATCCCCGAGTCGATACCCGAGATCCGCGTCGTCGACATTGTCGGGCTGGACAAGCAGGCCGACGGCGGGACCCATGTTCGGCGCACCGATGAGGTGGGGCGAATCGCAGTGGTCAAGACCGAGTCGAAGGGCCAGGGCAACAAACGGATCCGCCTGCAGGTGGTGGACGCCTGATGGAACGCGCCTCGGATCTGGCCGCTGTGCGCAGCGCCGTCGCCCGATGGGACCGGCTGGTGGTGGCGTTCAGCGGGGGAGTGGACTCCGGCTTGCTGGCCTGGATCGCCCACGACGTGCTGGGCCCGGAGCGGGCGCTGGCGGTCACCGCCGTGTCTGCCTCGTTGGCGCCGTCGGAACGGGCCGACTGCCGGGCGCTGGCCCACGCGTGGGAGCTGCGGTGGATGGAAGTGGCCAGCGACGAAGGCTCCCGGCCCGAGTACGTCGCCAACGGGCCGGATCGCTGTTACCACTGCAAGACAGAGTTGATGGACCGCCTGGCGCCCATCGCCGCAGCCGAGCAGGCCACCATCGCCCTGGGCGTCAACCTCGACGATCTGGGCGATCACCGACCCGGGCAGCAGGCGGCCCGCGAACGCGGCGCCGTCTTCCCGCTGGTGGAGGCCGGGCTCACCAAGGACGCCGTGCGCCAGTTGGCTCGTGAGCTCGGTCTCGGCGTGTGGGACAAACCAGCGGCGGCCTGCTTGGCGTCGCGCGTGCCGTACGGGACTCCGGTGACGCTCGGGACGCTCGGTCAGGTGGCTGCGGCCGAGGAGGCCCTGCGCGTTCTCGGTTTTCGCGACCTGCGTGTGCGTCATTACGGGGACCTGGCCCGACTGGAGTTCGGGACTGCAGACCTGGAACGGGCATTCGGCGATCGGGCCCGGGTGGTCGCAGCCGTGCGCGCCGCGGGGTACCGGTATGTGACGCTCGACCTCGAAGGGCTTCGCTCGGGAAACCTCAACGACGTCTTGATGGGCCGTACCGACGGGTGACCTTGGCCGCTCCCGTTGAAACCTACGCAGCGGCCCTCGCATCTGGGATCGAGTCGACGCTGTCGGGCTGGGTCATCCGCAGCGTTGAGCGCGGTCATGCTTGCGTGGGCCGGCGACGTCCCCCCCGACGTGGCTGCCGAGGCGGCGCGAGCTGGCCGTGAAGCCCAAGTGGAAACGGGAAATGCCGTGCGGGCCTTGCTCGCGGCTGACATCGACGAGCAGCGCACCACCCCGCTGACCCTGCTGCGTCAGGCCGTGAAGTACCCGACGGCCGTGCTCCGTGAGGCCGGCGTGCCGCCCGTCGAGCGGGATCGGTTCGCCGAGGCGGCCTTTCCGGACGACATTTACGATCTCTCGGCGGCGACCTGGTCCGACATTGATCCCGCCCTCACCGAGCTTGGCATCACCTGGGGGGCCGCCAAGGCCTTCGAGCACAAACGCCGGCGCCGGCGGTAAGCGCCGGTGACGTGAGCAGCTAAACCGAAGAGAAGGAGGCGACGGATGCTGCCATGCCGATTTGCCTCCCATCTCGGGACCCATCGGTTATGAGCATTCGTCGCTGCTTTTCTTGTCCCCCGAGCTTGTGCTCCCACCGCCGCTAGCGGCGCTTCCGGCCCCTCTTTTTCCGGGGTTGGGGCAGGGAATTGAGCGCATCAGCGGTGTTGCTCATGGGCTGGCTCGGAGGCTGCGTCCAACCGGCCCCGGACACGACGCGGGTCTCGAAGAAAAGGCATTCGTCGGGGCAGGCGAAAGGGTGCTCGAGGTTGGCGGACAGCCGGCACCGCTGCACCGCTTCGCCCGCCGCGGTGCTGCGGTGCAGATAGTGGCGACAGTCATCCCTCACTCCCATGCCAACCATGGTGCCACGCTGGTTTCTGTCGCCGGCACCGGCCGCGCGGTTTTCAGCACCTTCTCAGCCGGCCGGGCTTCGGCTGCGGCGCCCGTACAGTCTGGGTGATGGCAGAGCGACTGTTGGTGATCGGTGGCGACGCGGCTGGCATGTCGGCTGCCTCCCAGGCCCGCCGGCGCGCCCCCGGCTGGAGATCGTGGCGCTGGAGCGGGGCCGCTGGACGAGCTACTCAGCGTGCGGTATTCCTTATCTCGTTGGCGGGGTCGTGAACGGCCTGGAAGATCTGGTCGCCCGTTCGCCCGACAAATTCCGGGCCATGCGGATCGATGTGCGTACCGGACACGAGGTGACCGGTCTGAACCTCGACCAGCGCCAGGCCGAGGTCCGCAATCACCTCCACGGCCGCAGCTACCGCCTCGGCTTCGACAAGCTGCACGTAGCGACGGGCGCAATAGCCGTTCGGCCGCCGTTGCCTGGGCTCGAGTTGCCGCATGTCCATGGCGTACAGACACTCGATGATGCCGCGGCCCTGCTGGCTGATGTCAAAACCCGTCGACCCCGGCGGGTGGTAGTGGTGGGAAGCGGCTACATCGGCCTTGAGCTGGCGGAGGCATTCGCCGGGCAGGGGATCCCGGTGACGGTTATCGAGGCAGCCGACGAGGTGATGTCGTCCCTTGACCCTGACCTCGGCGCGTTGGTGGCGCCGCGCCATGCGAGACCTGGGCATCACAGTGCGCACGGGCGAAGCGGTCGAGGCCATCACCGACACCGCGGTCCATACCTCGGCGGGAGAGATCGCCGCTGACCTGGTCGTGCTCGGTATGGGCGTGATGCCCAACTCGGGCTTGGCGGCCGCCGCCGGGGTGCAGACCGGGGTCCGCGGTGCCATCGTCGTCGACCGGCAGCAGCGGGCCTCAGCTGAGGGCGTGTGGGCAGCCGGGGACTGCTGTCAGTCGATGCACGTGGTGTCGGGACAACCGGTCTACCAGGCGCTCGGCACGGTAGCCAACAAGCAGGGGCGGGTGGCCGGTATCAACATCGGCGGCGGGTACGCCACCTTTGGCGGCGTCGCCGGCACCGCGGTCACGCGCATCTGTCATCTCGAAATCGGTCGGACGGGACTTTCGGAGCGGGAGGCGACGGCGGCGGGGTTTTCGTTCGTGGCCAGGACTATCACCAGCACGACTACGGCGGGCTACATGCCGGGCGCCGGGCCGCTGACCGTGAAGTTGTTGGCCGAGCGCGGCGCCGGCCGGTTGCTCGGCGCCCAGATCCTGGGCGGCGCCGGGGCCGCCAAACGGGTGGACGTGATCGCGGTGGCGCTGACCGCCCGTTGCACCGCCGAGGACCTGCTTGGCATGGACCTCGGGTACGCACCGCCTTTCTCGTCTGTCTGGGATCCGGTTCAAGTGGCCGCTCGGGATGTACTTGCCGCCCTCTGATCGCTGGCTCGGCGCAGGCCTCGTGGGGCTGCTTGGCTCTGCGGGGCGGAGGTGACAGGCAGCCGGTAGTGTCGGGCCGATGTCAGACGACCGGGTCACCGACGTCGACTTGATGCGTTGGAGCGAGGCGCTCGCAGGGATCGCCCGGACGGGCCTGGCGTTTACCGCCAACTTGTACGAGCGGGAGCGGTTCGAGGAGGTACTGCGAGTCGCGGCAGACATTCGGGTGGCGGCCAACCACGACGAGGGACGCTTCGCCTCGGGCGAGCTGGTCAGCGGGTGGATGGCCAGCGTAGGGGAGGGGGTGGCGGGCTACGTCACTCCCAAGGTGGCCGTGGGCGCGCTCGTCGGGAACGAGCGAGGCGAACTCCTGCTCATCGAGCGCGGCGACTCGGGCGTGTGGCTGTACCCGACGGGCTGGGCCGATGTGGGCTATTCGGCGGCCGAAGTCGTGGTCAAGGAAGTGGCGGAGGAGACGGGCATCGACGTGGAACCCAAGCGGCTCGTCGCCGTCTTCGACGGTCTCCGACTCGGCGCCCGGGGGCTCCCCTTCTACTCCCTGGTGTTCCATTGCCAGGCTATGGGCGGCAGCCTGCGGCCCCATCCTCTCGAGGCCCGCGCCGTCGGCTGGTTCGCTGAGGACGCCCTGCCCGAGCCGTTGGCCGGCGGCGGTCACTGGCGGGAACTGGCGTTTCGGGCCATACGGGGGGAGAGTTTTGATGTCGTCTTCGACTCGCCCCGCAAGTCCACCTGGCGGAGCTGACGCGGCGTGACCGGCCGCGGTGCCTGCGTATACGACCGCACCCGGTGCAGCCCGCCGTGTGACCGGCGGTCGGCGCGGAGCTAGCCAGGTTGGTGAAAGACGAGAATCGGGAGGGTGCCAGCCCGACTGGCCCTCTTGGGAGGCTGACCAGGCGGCGAAAACGCTCGGTGTTCGTGGCTCCCGCCAACGAGCGTGTCGACGCCGGCGCGCTCGAGGCCTGCCTGGCCGGGCTCGGTGACGACGCCGCACCCACCTTGCGCCTGATTGCAGCTGTCGATAGGGCCGCCAGCTCAGTGTCCTCTCTGAGCCCGCTCACGGCTTCGCTCGCGCTCGAGTATCTGGACCGCCTGGCCCGGCCCATCCCGACGCTGACGGCGGAGACCGGGGTACAGATCGTCAGCCGTTCCTACGTGGCCCACATGGTCACCGAAAGCGACCCCGAAGCGTTCGGCGCCGCGGAGGTACCGGTTGTCGCCCTGCCTCCACTTCGGCGGGGCCGCCCACCGCAGGATCTGCTGAACCGGGTGGTGAAAGCGAGCCGGCGCAGCTTTGCGCGCATCCGGGCGGTGCCAGAGCCGATCTGGGACGGTTTCGTCTGCGACCTGGCGTATCGAGCTCACGAGCGAACACCCGATGCCGACCCAGAGGATCTGCTGGCGTTGACCGTCGTGGACGCCCTGGGCCGCTTCGGCTGGGTGCTCCGCCAGGTGGATCAGCGCTATGGATCGGAGCCGGAGCGCACCTAGGTCAGCCGGCGTCGGAGTCCAACTGCCGGAGCAGGTCGTCGACGATCGATACCGCGCCCCTCGAGCGTTCCCACGTTTCGGCGATGGCATCGTGGTCCACCAGCCCGAAGGCGTCGGGTTGGATGCCGAGCGCCTGGCTGGCTGTGACCGCCAGGGGGCTGGGTTCCACGTCGTCGCCGTAGGCGGGGAACACCTCCAGACCGTCCCACAAAGCTTCCAGCGGCGCCGGCGGTGTCCCCCCGGTGGCCAAGGCCAGAGCCGTTGCCGAGAACACCTCGTACACTCCGGTGCCGGGCGGCCGCCGGTACCCGGCGATCGGGTGCAGGCGCCATTCGAGCACCACGCCGCCAGGGCCGTCGTCGCGAAGCCAGACCTGGGACCCGTTGACGTAGGCGTCGACCGGTTCCCCGAAGCGATCGTCGAGCGCCACGATCACCTCCGGCTGGGTGCGCCACAGAGCCGTGGCCACCAGTCGCCGGCGGCCCGCCATCGAAAGCGGAGGCCTATCCCTCTCGGCGGTGGTCGCGGAAGAAGCGTTCCACCTCGGCGGTGAGCTCGTCGGCACCGCCCGGCGGCAATGGGCCCGAACGCGCTGGTCGAGGCCCCGAGGGAGCCGGCCGCGGCGTCGGCGTCGAGATCCTCGGCGTCCTCCAGCTGGGCGACGTAGGCAGAAGCGTCTTCGTCATCGGCCACCCGCTCGCTGACCTGCCGCTCGTACTCCGCCGCCGCCACCCGGAGATCCCCGGGATCCAGCCGGGCCCCTAACAGCGCGGCCGAGCGTTCCACGAGGGCGAGGGCGGCTTTGGGCGACGGCATCTGGTGCACGTAGTGGGGCACGGCCGCCCAAAAAGACGCAGCCGGCAGGCCCGCTTCCCGCAACGCTTCCACCAGCACTCCGACGATGCCGGTGGGGCCTTCGTAGCTTGGGGCGGCCAGCCCGGCTCGTTGGGCCAGCTCCCTGTCGCTCGTGGTACCCGAGATCCGCACCGGTCGGGTGTGGGGTACGTCGGCGAGCAAGGCGCCGAGAACAACAACCATCTCGGCCCCCACACCTTGCACGATGGACACCACCGCCCGGCAGAAGCTTCGCCAGCGCAGCTGCGGTTCTACGCCCCGGAGGAGCAACATGTCGTGCCCGGCGCCGGGCACCTGGGCGGCCAGCACCTGGATGTGCGGCCACTCGATGTGACGTTGGTCGCCCGGCGTGAGCTTTATCGTCGGCCGGGTAACGGTGAAATCGTAGAAGTCCTCAGGGTCGATGGTCGCGCATGGCTTGGCTTCCCATTCACGGGCCAGGTAGTCGAGGGCGAGGGTGGCGGCGTCGCCGGCATCGTTCCAGCCCTCGAACGCAATCACGAAAAGGGGGCGGCGCAGGACCGGCTGCTCCGTCCATTGGACGAGTTCCATTTGGTCACAACGTACCCGTCCGGGAATCGACCCATAGGTGGTGTCTCGGGTCGCCTGGCCGGTTCAACGCGGTCACAGGTAGCGCGCCAGGCGGAATTCGCCAGGCCGATCCGCCTGCTGGGCGGCTCGCCGCCGCATCCAGCACGGTGGTCCAGATAGGGCGAAATTGGCCGTTCGGTTACCGCAGGGCGCGTTCCAGCCCGCCGACCCTCTCAGCCGGCCCCCAGCAATTTGTACCGCGGCGTCGAGGGAGCGCTCAGCTGGCTTTGAGGCGGGCCGGTCTTACTAGGAGTCATGACCACACCTTCATGGCGCGACACCTGGCTGCGTCGCAGCCGAAAGGCCACCGGCTGGGTGGCGGCCGGATCGCTCGCTGGAGTCGGGCTGTTTGCCGCGCTGGCGGCCGAGCCGCACCACGTCAACTCCACGGCGACCGGTTCGGCTGGCACATCGGGTTCGTCGACGACATCGAGCTCGTCGGCGACATCGAGCTCGTCGGCGACATCGAGCTCCTCGACGTCGAGCACCACGCTTCAGTCGCCCACCACGACCCCGACGAGCAGCAGTTCGTCGTTGGCGCATGCCACGTCGGGAGCGTCGTGAACCATGACCGCTTCCGTAGTCTTCCCCGCGCTTGGCACCACGGCGGCCGTGGCGGTTACCGACCCGGTAAAGCTGCCTGCGGTCCGGGCTGTCGTCACTGCGGAGATCTCCGCGTGCGACCGGGCATGTAGCCGCTTTCGTGATGACTCCGACGTCAGCCGCTTGAACGACGGACGTGGCAAGCGCGTCACCGTGTCGCCTCGACTCGTAGACGAACTCGTGGCCGCCATCCGGGCCGCTCGCTTGAGCGACGGCGTGGTAGATCCCACCGTCGGCCAGGCCCTGATCAGTCTGGGTTACGACCGGGATTTTCCCCTTATCGCCAGCGGCAGCAGGGCCCCCGCGGTCACTTTTGCCCCCGTCCCGGGCTGGCAGTGCCTCCGCGTCGATGCCGGGCGGGGTCTGGCGCGGGTGCCTCCGGGCGTGCGCGTCGACCTCGGCGCTACCGCCAAGGCCCGTTGCGCGGACCTGGCCGCCACGGCCGCGGCCACGGCGGTGGGCTGTGGCGTGCTGGTCAGCCTGGGCGGCGACGTGTCGGTCGCCGGTCCAGTGCCGGACGGCGGCTGGAGGGTGCGAGTGACAGACGACTCGTCCGCCGGTCCGAGGGCACCCGGCCAAACGGTGGAAATCCGCAACGGCGGCGTCGCCACTTCAGGTGTGACCGTGCGCAGCTGGCGGCGGGGGGATCTCGATCTTCACCATGTCATCGACCCCCGCACCGGGGCACCGGCACCCGTCGTCTGGCGCACCGTGAGCGTGGCCGCGGCCACCTGCGTCGACGCCAACATCGCCGCTACCGCGGCCGTCGTGCTCGGGCACGCCGCCCCGGCCTGGCTGGCTGTCCGCCGGTTGCCGGCGCGGCTGGTGGCTGCCGATGGCGCCGTTTCGCTGGTCGCCGGCTGGCCGCCCGAGACGTCGGATCCGGCGCTGGGGTTGGCTTCATGATCGCCGCCACCCTGACGCAATCCCGGGAGCTGTGGTACGCGATGCGAGGCAGCGGCCTGGTGGCCCTCATCCTGCTCACCCTCACCGTTGTCGGCGGGGTCGCGAACGCTCGCCGGTTTGCCACACCTCGCTGGCCCCGAGCGATGACCGCGCTGCTGCACCGGAACGTGGCCTTGTTGGCGGTGGTCTTCCTCGGCGTGCACATCGCCACCGCGGCCCTCGACTCGTACGTGTCGGTGGGTTGGCTGCCCGCCGTGATCCCGTTCACCTCCGGGTGGGACCGCGTCTGGGTTGGTGTCGGCACGGCGTCGGTCGATCTGATGATCGCCCTGGTCCTGACGAGCCTGCTGCGATCGCGAATGACGTATCGAATCTGGCGGGCCGTCCACTGGCTGGCCTACGCATCCTGGCCCCTCGCCTTGCTGCACGGCTTCGCGGCCGGTACCGACAGCCGCACCGTCTGGGCTCAAGCGGTCTACGTCGTTTCGCTGGGGGCGGTCGCGGCCGCCGTCCTCTGGCGCCTCCGACGCCGTGTTGTTCCTATACCCACGCCGCTGCCACCCCGTTTCGTCCCCCGAGCGGCGGCAGCGGTCTCCACCGCAGGAGGACGATCGTGACGTTGACCGAACTGGAGTTAGCGACGGTAGGCCAGGCCGACGCGGGGGTCGCCTCCCGCGGTGGTGGTGCTGGTCCACCTCCCACCGGCCTGCCCCGGTTGCTGCCAGCGAGTGGTGACGCGTCCCTGGCCGCCCACAGTGCGCGGGTGGGCCGTCTCCCGTCGAGCGGACCGAACTTGATCCGCGAAATCCTGGCATCAGGCCTGCGAGGCCGCGGCGGAGCCCGTTTCCCGACGGGACGAAAGATGGCGGCGGTAGCGAGCCGTCGTGGTCCCGCCGTGCTCGTTGCCAATGGCACCGAGGGAGAACCCCTCTCCGGCAAGGACCGCGAACTATTGATCGGAAATCCCCATCTGGTGCTGGACGGCATGGTGGCCACCGCGGCAGCGGTCGGCGCCAGCCGCCTGATCCTGGCGATCGAGGAGATCCGCGCCGACACCATGTCGGCCGTACGCCGAGCCCTGAGTGAACGAAGTGACGGTTCGGCCATAGAAATCGTCCCCACCCCGAGCCGGTACGTGGTCGGCCAGGAGACGGCCCTGGTCCGCTGGATCGACGCCGGAGATGCTCGCCCTGAGTTCGGACGCCGGCCGTACGAGCGAGGCGTAGGCGGGCGCCCCACCCTCGTCGACAACGTCGAGACGCTCGCCCACGTCGGGTTGATCGCCCGGTTCGGAGCGGACTGGTTCCGGGCTCTGGGGACAGAGGACGAGCCCGGATCCATGCTGGTCACCATGGCCGGCGGCGTGCGCCGCCCTGGCGTCTACGAGGTTCCCGTCGGTTACCCGTTGGCCAACCTCCTCCACCACGTCGAGACCGAGCCGGTCCAGGCCGTGTTGGTCGGCGGGTACTACGGGGCCTGGATCGGCGCTGACGAGGTGGCCAGGGGCCGGCTGTCAAGTGCGGGGCTGGCGGCCTTGGGTGCTGCGCCCGGACCAGGCGTCATCGTGGCCGTGCCTGCGGACGCCTGCGCCCTGGCCGAGGTGACGTCGGTGGCGGCCTGGTACGCGGCGCACAGCGCCGGGCAATGCGGACCTTGCCGGTTCGGGCTGGCCGACATCGCCGGTGCCCTGCGGAGACTGGCCGATGGAGATCCGACCGGCGAGGCCGCGGCTCGGAGATGGACCGGGATGGTGAAGGGTCGCGGCGCCTGCCGTTTCCCCGACGGGGCAGCCCACTTCGTCGAATCGGCGCTCGACGTCCTTCACATCGAGGTGACCGACCATCTGCGGGGGCGCTGCTGGCGCCGCCACGGCGGCTATCTGCCCACGCCCGTGCCAGGGGTCGGGCCGTGAGTCGTTTCCGACTCGTCCTGGATCCGATCGCGTGCGACGGTCACGGTCTGTGCGCCGAGCTTTTCCCGGAGGGAATTGGACTCGACGATTGGGGCTTTCCCGTCATCAGCGGGCTGGTGACCGATGAGCAGCGCAACCACGCCCGGCGAGCGGTCTCGGCTTGTCCGGCGCTCGCCCTTCGGATGGTGCCGGCTCTCGCCGCGACGGCGCCCGATGAGGGGCTACGCCCGCCGCCATGAGGGGCGGCTGCGGGTCGACGATCAGCTGGCGCCGGTGGGTACGTGCGTGCGCCGCGTCGCTAGCCTCGCCGGTGGTGCGCCGGCGACTTCTCGTCGACCCTGGCTGGTCTCCTGCCCGGCTTCTGTGCCCAGCATGCCGGTCTGACCCCTCGGCCTCGAGAGACTCGCCGAACTGAACGGCGAGTACAGTCCGACGTCGTGGTGATCGTGTCCGCGGCAGACGAATGCACGCCGGAGGTCGTCGATGCGGTGGCGCGCCTTGTGCCGCAGCTGTCCAGATCGGCGGCCGCGCCCGACGCCGCAGCTCTGGAGGAGATCGTGGCGTCGCCTGCGACCACGTTGCTTCTCGCCCGCGACGGCACTGGCGGCGAGATCGTCGGGATGCTGACCCTGATCCTGGTGCGCATCCCTACGGGCGTACGGGCCTGGATAGAGGACGTTGTCGTCGCCGAGGAGGCCCGCGGGATGGGGTGCGGGGAAGCCCTCAGCCGCGGCTGCTCTGGAGGCCGCATCCGGAGCAGGGGCCCGCACCGTAGACCTGACGTCTCGACCGTCGCGTGATGCCGCCAATCGCCTTTACCAGCGCCTGGGGTTCGAGCCGAGAGAGACAAACGTCTACCGCTACGACATGGGAACTTGATGTTCCGTCGACTGGAAAACAAAGTGGCTCTGGTCACCGGTTCGAGCAGCGGGATCGGTGCGGCCGTCGCCCGGTCCCTAGCCGCCGAAGGCGCTCGGGTGATCGTGAACTCCCGTTCGTCGGTGGCACCCGGCGAGGCGCTCGCGGCCGAGATCGGGGGCCGCTACCGCCAGGCTGACGTGGCGAGTCCAGACGTGGCGCGGCGCCTCGTGTGCGACGCGGTTGCCGAGCACGGTCGACTCGACATCCTGATCAACAACGCGGGTACAACGCGCGTCATTGCGCACGCCAACCTCGAGGCGGCCACGCCCGAGATCTGGGCCGAGATCTACGCCGTCAACGTCATCGCCCCCTTCGTGCTCACGACCGCGGCCGCACCCCATTTGCGGGCTGCGCCGGCCGGAGGTGTGGTCGTCAACATCGGATCGCTAGCCGGCATTCGGGCCGTCGGTTCATCGATCCCCTACGCCGTCAGCAAGGCTGCCCTCCATCACCAGACCCGACTCTTGGCCGCAGTGCTCGGGCCGGAGATCCGGGTGAACGCCGTCGCGCCCGGGCTGGTGGACACGCCGTGGACCGCTGACTGGGAGGCGGCTCGAGCTGTGGCCAGGTCCAACACCCCCATGCGCCGGGTCGCGGACCCGAGTGACGTGTCAGAGCTTGTGCTGGCGCAGGTGACGTCGCAGCTGGTGACCGGGGAGGTATGGGTCGTCGACAGCGGATGGCAGCTGGTGCGCTGATAGCTCCCGTGGGCCGAACGAGACTCTCTCGATCCGCGGCGAAGATTCAGCTGTCGGGTCCCAGCTCCTCCACCTCGAGCAAGGTGAACCCGTCGATGATCGTCCGCAACACTTGCTGGGCCACGCGTGGGTCGACGCCTTCGTCTTTGGCGATTGCCGCGATCCGGTTCAGCATCTCGTCCTCCCGCCCGCGGTCCACCACCGCCATGTGATGGGCCCGCTTGTAGCGGACGACCTCCCCGACCAGCCGGCCTCGCTCGGCCAGCAGCGCGATCAGCCGGCGGTCCACATCGTCGATCTGGCGCCGGATGGTCGCCAGGTCTGCGATGCCGGTCGTCTCGGGCGTCTTGTCGTCCATCGAACCATCATGGCAAAGCTGGCAACCCGTCATGGCAAGGCCGGCCGGGGGACGGGACGCTCTGGCGCCGGGCCGCACCCTGACGCCCGGGCCCACGCCGACGGCCCGCCCGGCCACGCCGACGGCCCGCCCGGGCCACGCCGACGGCCCGCCCGCGACGGCCCGCGGCACGCCGACGGCCCGCCCGGCCCCACCGGCGACCGGCGACCGGCCGGACCGGCTCCGCAGGCGCCCGCCACCTGTCGCGTCGACGCGCTCGTCGCCACGAGCTCGCACGGTTTGGGCCGCTCACGCTCAGGTTCTCCGTCGGGCGGGAGGTAGCATGCGCGGCGTACAAGAGCATCCGTTTCATATCTCCTAGGGGGAGTTGTGGCTGACTCGATCACGGTGACTGACAACCGCACCGGCGAGGTCGTAGAGATCCCGATCACGGACGGCGGGATCTCCGCGGACGAGTTCCGGAAGCTGCTCCCGGGCGTCTGGTTCTACGACCCGGCGTTCATGACGACCGCGCTCACCTCGAGCGCAATTACCTACCTCGACGGGGACGCTGGCATCCTGCGCTACCGGGGCTATCCCATCGAGCAGTTGGCGTCGCAGTCCACGTACCTGGAGGTGGCTTACCTTCTGATCAACGGCGACCTGCCCACCCCATCGGAGCTCGATGTCTGGACGCAGGAGATCCGCTACCACACGTATATCCACGAGAACTTCCGCAAGCGGTTCGTGGACGGCTTCCATTACGACGCCCACCCGATGGGCATGCTGGTATCGGGCATCGCCGCCCTTTCCACCTTCTATCCCGAGGCCAAGCAGATCGAGGACCCGGCGATCCGCCACCAACAGATCATCCGGCTGATCGCCAAGGTCCCAACCCTTGCGGCTGGGTGCCACCGCTACAGCGTGGGCATGCCCTTCGTATATCCCGACAACTCACTGACCTTCACCGAGAACTTCCTGTCCATGATGTGGCGAGTGGCCGAACCCCGCTACCAGCCGGATCCGGTGCTGAGCCGGGCGCTGGACGTGCTGTTCATCCTCCACGCCGACCATGAGCAGAACTGCGGCACGCTGGCCATGCGCACCGTCGGTTCGTCTCACGCCGACCCCTATTCGGCGGCGGCCGGTGCAGCCGCGGCCCTCGTATGGACCCCGACATGGCGGGGCCAACGAGGCCGTGCTCCGCATGCTCACCGACATCGGCTCCATCGACAACGTGCAGGCGTTCATCAACGACGTCAAGGCCGGTAAGGGCAAGCTGCAGGGCTTCGGGCACCGCGTCTACAAGAACTACGACCCTCGGGCCACCATCATCAAACGGACCGCTGACGACGTGTTCCGGGTGACGGGCAAGAACCCGCTCCTCGACATCGCCCTCAAGCTGGAAGAGGTCGCCCTGTCCGACGACTACTTCATTTCCCGGAAGCTGTACCCCAACGTCGACTTTTACTCCGGGCTCATCTATCAGGCCATGCAGTTTCCGACCGACATGTTCACCGTCCTGTTCGCCATTCCGCGTGTCGCCGGCTGGCTGGCCCACTGGCAGGAGATGATCGAGCAGGACAGCAAGATCTACCGTCCCCGGCAGCTGTGGATCGGCCACGACGAGCGCCCTTACGTGCCGCTCGCCGAGCGCGGCTAGCGCCCAGGGGTACGCGGCGCCGGCCAAAGCGGGAGCAGCCGGTCCCAACCGACAATCTGGGCGGCGGGGCCGCCCCGGCGCGGGCCGAAAGCGCGCCTCACCCGAGTGGCGTGCGCAGCAGCCCCTCCTGAACTACCGACACGGCCAGCGCCCCCTCCCGGGTGTAGATCGTGGCCACCGCCAGACCCCGGGCGCCGGCGGCGGTCGGGCTGCTCTGGTCGTACAGCAGCCACTCGTCCGCCCGGAACGGACGGTGAAACCACATGGCATGGTCGAGGCTGGCCTGGCTGCCACGGTTCCAGATCAGCCCGTGGGGCATCATGACGGTGTCCAGCAGTGTCATGTCGCTGGCGAAGGCAACCAGGCAGGCGTGAATCAGGGGGTCGTCGGGGAGCATGCCGTCCGCTCGCATCCACATCAGATGGGCAGGCTGACGAGGGGCGGACTCGGGGGAGGTGCGGATGGGCTCGCCGATGTGACGGACGTCGATGGGACGGGGCTGGTTGTACCAGTCGCCGAGGGACGCCGCGTGCGGGGCCATGGCCTCGCTCCACGTAGGCAGCGTTTCCGGATCCGGCGCTTCGGGTAGCTGCTGTTGGTGACTCACGCCCTCCTCGGGCACGTGGAAGGAGGCCGACAGGTGGAAGATGGCCTCGCCCCGCTGGACGGCCGCCACTCTTCTGGTGGTGAAAGACTTCCCGTCGCGAATGCGATCCACCTGATAAAGGATCGGGATCTTTGGGTCGCCCGGGCGGAGGAAGTACGCATGCAGGGAGTGCACCGGGCGCTCCACGCCGGCGCCGTCGGCAACGGTCCGGCCCGCTGCCACCAGGGCCTGGGCGGCCACCTGGCCCCCGAACACCCGCAACCGATTCTCAGGCGGGCTGAACCCCCTGTACAGGTCGACTTCCAAGGGCTCGAGATCCAGCAGTTCCAGCAGCTCGTCGAGGGCGGGGGTCACTCCCCCATGATGGCCTGTCGCTTGGCGAGCCCAGTTCTCGTCTAGTCTGACACCCCGTGGCGATGACCATCCCTGCCCTGAAGGACAAGCTCCGGGGGCCGGAAGGCCGCAAGCTCTTCCGTTATTCGTGCGCGTCCATTGTGGCCGTGGTGTGCAGTGTGGTGCTGCTCGTCCTCTTCAACGGGGTGATCGGTCTCAGCGCCTGGGTGTCCAGCACGCTGGCCACGGCCATAGCCGCCGTGCCCAATTACGAGATGAACCGGAAGTGGGCGTGGGGGAAGACCGGTCGGAGTCACCTGTGGAAGGAGGTTGTGCCCTTCTGGGCGCTGGCCTTCCTGGGCTGGGCGGTATCGACGTTCTCGGTGCACATGATGGAGACCTACGCCAAGCAGCACCATTTCAGCCATCTGGCGTCGACGGCCTGCGGTGACCGTGGTCTACATCGCCGCCTTCGGGGTGTTGTGGATCGCCAAGTTCATCATCTTCAACAAGTTGCTTTTCGTGCACCACCTCGAGGATTTGCCGCCGGAGCTCGACGGCCGGTCCGGCGTCCGCGCCTGAACTCTCCGCCCGCGGTGGATCCCGAACTCCTCGCCCGAGCCCGGGCCGTCAAGGGCTTCATGCCCGACGACGAGGGCCTGGCGCTCTACCGGGTGGGTTTGACGGCGGCGCGCTCGGCGATCGGGCCGCTGCTCGAGGTCGGCACCTACTGTGGTAAGTCGGCGGTGTACCTCGGGGCGGCGGCCCGCGAGACCGGCGCCGTCCTGGTGACCGTCGACCACCATCGGGGCTCGGAGGAGAATCAGGCCGGCTGGGAGCACCACGACCCGACTGTCGTCGACTCGCGCACCGGACGCATGGACACCCTGCCCTGGGCGCGCCGCACCCTGGAAGAAGCCGGCCTGGAAGGCGATGTAATTCTCCTGGTCGGGGCGTCTACCGCGGTGGCGGCGGTCTGGAGCACGCCGCTGGCCTTTCTCTTCATAGACGGCGGGCACGGGCCGGAGGTGGCCTGGGCCGACTACCACGCCTGGACGCCCAAGGTGGCGCCCGGCGGCTACCTCGCCATCCACGACGTCTTCCCGGACCCGGCCCACGGGGGCCGCCCCCCCTACGAGTTGTATCGTGCGGCCGCAGCGTCCGGTTGGATCGAGCAGGACCACTTGAATTGCGGAAGTCTCCGCGTCCTGCGCCGCCCCAGCGCCGGCGTCAGGGCCGGCCCAGCACTCGGTGGAGCCGCACCAGGCCCGACAAGGAACGCGGGATGCGGCGCATGATCGGCGTGCGCGGCGGTCGCTGATCGGTCACGGTGACCGGCAGCTCGCGGACGGTCAGCCCCGAGCGTTCGGCCCGGATGATCAGCTCCGTGTCGAAGATGTCGCAACCGAACTGACACGACTGCACCAGCGGCAGGAGGATCACCCGTTTGAGCGCCTTGACCCCGTGGGTGTCGCTCACGTGCAAGCCGAAACCGCCGCGCAGCACCAGAGAGAAGACGGCGGTGACCGCCCGGCGCCCAACCGACCGTTGGTCGTCCGAGCCGGGGCTGCGCTTGGATCCGACGACGATGTCGGCTTCACCGCCTGCCACCAGCTCCACGGCCCGGTCCAGGAACCCGAGATCCACGAAGTCGACGTCAAAGTTGACAACGACGTCGCCTGATGCCGCCAGAAATCCGGCCTTCAACGCCCGGCCGTAGTCCGCCACCGGAGACGTCATGACCGTGACCTCAGCGAAAGTTTCGGCCAGCCCGGTGGCTTCGGCGTGGGTGCCATCGGAGGATCCGTTTTCGGCGATGATGACTTCGAAGCGGACGTTCCGGTCGCGCCCCGCGGCCACGACGGCCTTGATCGCCGGTTCCAGATAGCCCTGCTCGTTGTGGGCCGGCATGACGATCGAGATCATGGCCTGTCAATGCTAAGACCTAGTCCGGCCAAGTCCTAGGCAGCATTGACTGGCCTCGCGGCGCCGGGCGCGTCACGATCGATGGCGACATGAGGCCGCCGCAAAAACGGACCTCGAAGGGAGGGGCGAGGCGTTCGGCCTCGAGTTCGCCTTACTCTTTTCGGATCCCAACGTCCAGCGAACGGCCGGCCGCCCGCTCACGCGGGTTATTGCGACGGGCCCAGCCATCGGGCGGACGTCGGGCGGACTGGGCCTGGTGGGGCTGGCTGCTGGCCGGCCTGGGCTGCGGGGTGCTGATCGGCCTGTCGGTGCCGCCCTTCGGCTGGTGGCCGCTGGCTTGGCTGGGCTTCGGCGGGATCGCGTTCCTCTTACCGGGCCAGCCGCTTCGACCGCGACTGCTCCTTGGCGTGGGCACCGGGGCTGCCCAGTTCATGTTGGGACTCTGGTGGGTCCAGGAGTTCTCGATTCCGGGCTGGATCGCGTTGATCGTGGTGAGCGGCCTGTTCACTGCCGTGGCGGTGGCGGCGGTCCCGACAGGGCGGCGATCGTCGGTCGCGATCGGGCTCCCGGTGGCCATGATGGCCGCGGAGTGGGCTCGAGACCGTGCTCCCCTGGGCGGATTCCCTCTCGGCGAAGTCGCCCTGGGGCAGGCCGCTTCGCCGCTGGCGCCGACGCTCCGTCTCGGCGGCAGCCTCCTGTTGACCGGTGTAGCCGCCCTCTGCGGCGTCGTCCTCGCCGAACTTGTGGACGCCGCCCTCGGCTGGCGATCGGCTCGGTCCCCATGGTCATTGGGGCTGGCCGCCGGCGCTGATGGCCGGCGCGCGGGTTGGGCGGCGTTCGCCCTGCTCGCCCTGGTGCTGGCGTTGGTGACCGGGGGCGAAGTGGCGCCGTCCGGTGCGGGGGGGAGGTTGCCATCGGTCAAGGTCGCGCTGGCGCAGGGGGGTGGGCCGCGCGGTACCCGGGCGATCAACACCGACTCGGAGCTGGTCGTCCAGCGCCAGCTGGCGGCTAGCGCGCCTTTGCAGCCCCCGCTCGATCTGGTGGTGTGGCCGGAAGGCGTGCTGCAGAATGGCGGTGACGCGGCCGCCGTCAGCGCCTTAGCCCAGCGCCTGCACGCCACCGTCCTGGCGGGTGAGGAGCAGGACGTCGGCACCACCCGGTACGTGACGGAGGTCGTGGCATGGGGACCTGACGGCGCCATCGTGGGCCGCTACCAGAAGCACCATCTGGTGCCATTCGGCGAGTACGTGCCGGGACGCGGTGTTCTGAAGCATTTGTTCAATCTGGCGGACGTGCCGCTCGATGGTATTCCGGGGCCGGGTCCCGGCATCCTGCATACCCCCGCTGGGCCGTTCGGCGTCCTGATTTCCTACGAGGTCTTCTTCGATCATCTGGCGCGCGACGCGGTTCGGGCCGGGGGGCAGATCCTGGTGGTGCCGAGCAACACCGCGTCCTACCGCAGCAGTCAGGTGCCGACCCAGGAGCTGGCCGCCGCCCGCATGCGTGCCTGGGAGACGGGCCGCTGGACGCTGTTGGTGACGCCGACTGGTTACACCGCCGTGGTCGGGCCCACCGGGCAGGTTCTGCAGCGGACTCAACTCGGCGCCCGGAAGGTTGTCCTGGCGACCGTGCCCCGCCGGGACGGGCGCACCGTGTATGTGGACCTCGGGGACACACCGTTCGCTATCGGGGCCTGCCTGCTCCTGGCGGTGGCCTGGATCCTGACCCGCGTCCGGCGAGGAACGCGACACCACGATCAGTGGACGTTTCCGTTGAGCCGGAGGCGGCCGGAGTCTGCCGGGCTGGCGAACCCTTCTGCCCAGGTGCACCGCGCCATCTATCCTGGTACGGGATAGGCGTGTCGAGCGATCCTGGCCTGGGGGTGTTGTTCGTCTGCACTGGCAACCAGTGCCGGTCGCCTATGGCCGAGGCGTTGCTGCGCCACCGCCTGAGCCGACACGACGACCAGGTCACCGTGGCCTCGGCGGGCTTCGTGTCGGAGGGCTTGCCGGCCCCGTCCGAGGTTGTCGACGCCATGAGCGAGCTTGGCCTTGATCTGTCGGACCACCACAGTCGCCTGGTCACGCCAGCCCAGGTCGCAGGCGCTGGCCTGGTGGTGGCCATGGCTCGCCAGCATCTGATCGACCTTGCCCTGTTGGCTCCCGACGCCTGGGTCCACTGCTTCACGTTCGCGGACCTGATCCGGCGGGCGGGATCTGCCGGTCCCCGCCGGCGGTCCGAGACGGTGCGGCAATGGGCGCAGCGAGTCTCCTCCGATCGCACCCGGGCCAGCCTGGTCTACCTTCCCGTCTCCGAAGACGTCCCCGACCCCATGGGCGGACGGCCGAAGGATTACGAGATCGCGAGGGACGACCTGGCGGCGCGGACTGCCCGCCTGGCCACCCTCCTGTCGTCAGCTTGACCGAGCCGTCCCAGCCGACAACAGTCTGTGCCTCATGACCGGGAGCGCCCCGCTGCGGATCGCCCTCCTCGTCTACCGCGGCAACCCCCATTCGGGCGGACAAGGCGTCTACACCCGCTACCTGGCGCGCGAACTGGTCAATCTGGGCCACCGGGTCACCGTGTTCGCCGGTCAGCCCTGGCCGGTGCTCGACGACGGGGTGGGGTACGTGCCGGTGCCGAGCCTGGACCTTTACCGGCAGCCTGATCCCTTCCGGGTGCCCCGGCCGTGGGAATTCCGGTCCCGCATCGATTTCGCCGAGTTCGCCGTGATGTGCACCGCGGGGTTCCCCGAGCCAAGGACGTTCAGCTGGCGGGTGCGTGGCGAGCTGGCCGCCCGAGCAGGCCAGTACGACGTCGTGCACGACAATCAGACGTTCGGCTCTGGTCTGCTCGGAGTGATGGCAGACGGCTGGCCGCTGGTCGGCACCTGCCATCATCCGATCACCGTTGATCGAGCCCTCGATCTCGAACACGCGGACACCTGGCGGCGCCGGGCCACCCTGCGGCGGTGGTACGGCTTCCTGGCCATGCAGAAGCGGGTGGCGCGCCAAGTTCCCCGGATCCTCACCGTGTCCACCTCGTCCAAGCGCGACATCGTCGAGCAGTACGGCGTCGCCCCGCAACAGCTGGAAGTGGTTCCCATCGGCGTCGACCCGACGCACTTCCGGCCCCGACCCGAGATCGCCCGGGTTCCCGGCCGGATCATGACGACGGCCAGCGCAGACGTCCCGTTCAAGGGCCTCCTTTCCCTGGTCGAGGCCCTGGCCAAACTCCGGACCGAGCGACCCGAGGCGCACCTGGTGGTGGTGGGCCGGCTCCGAGACGACAGCCCCGTCGCGGCCGCCATCGAGCGGCTGGGGCTCTCGAAGGTGGTGGTCTTCGAGTCGGCCGTCACCGACGACCGGATGGTGGAGCTGTACGGGGAGGCGACGGTGGCGGTCGTTCCGTCCTTGTACGAGGGGTTCTCCCTCCCTGCGGTGGAGGCCATGGCGTGTGGCGTCCCGCTCGTGACGACCACCGGTGGCGCCCTGCCGGAGGTGGTGGGGGAGGACGGCGTGACTGGTCTGCTCGTCCGACCCGGAGACGCCGGTGCCCTCGCCCTTGGCATCGAGACGATCATGGCCCAACCCGAGCTTGGCGTCCGGCTCTCGGTTGCCGCCCGCAGCCGGGTCATGCAGCGTTTTACCTGGCAGGCCTGCGCCGCCGCCACGGCAGACAGCTACCGCTGGGCGATCGAGCGCCGCCACGTCGTCTCATGTTGACCGTCCGCTACGAGCGCCTCGGTCTGCGGCCGGGGGAGCGGCTGCTCGATCTCGGCTCCGGCGGGGGCCGCCACGCTTTCGAGGCCCTGCGGCGCGGCGCCGCGGTCACCGCCGTGGACGCTGACGCGGCCGGGACCAAGGACGTCTCGGCGATGCTGAAGGCGATCGCCGCGGGCGACGCCGACCTGAGCGGGCGGGGCGGAACCGGCTCGGCCATTGTTGGCGACGCCAGGGCTCTCCCTTTCTCCGATGGTGCGTTCGATCGCATCATCGCCGCCGAGGTCCTCGAGCACATCCCCGAGGACCGCCGGGTCATTGCTGAGCTGGCTCGGGTGCTGCGACCCGGGGAACGATGGCGGTGACCGTGCCCCGCTGGTGGCCTGAGCTGCTCACCTGGGCCATCTCGGACGACTATCACAACGTGCCGGGTGGGCACATCCGGATCTACCGGCGCTCGGCGCTCGTCGGCCGCCTGCGCGACGCCGGCCTCGACTGCTACGGCTCCCACCATGCCCACGCCCTGCACAGCCCGTACTGGTGGTTGCGGTCCGCGGTCGGAGTCCGAGACCAGGACCATCCCTTGGTCCGCGCCTACCACCGGCTGCTCGTCTGGGATATCACCGCCCGCACCCCGTTCACGCGTGTTCCCGAGGCCGTGCTCAACCCGGCGCTCGGCAAGAGCCTCGTCGTCTATGTCAGGAAGCCGACGTGAAGGGGTTCGCCGATCGCCCGCTGAGCCCCGGCGAGGTCTCGGACACCGCGGCCTGGATCACCGCCGTCCAGTTGCCCAGCGGCATGATCCCGTGGTTTCCCGGTGGGCACGCCGACCCCTGGAACCACACGGAGTGCGCCATGGCGCTCGTACTGGCCGGCTGCCGGCAGGAAGCCGAGCGGGCTTTCGCCTGGCTGGCCGCGACCCAACTACCGGATGGGACCTGGTGCCGGTACTACCTGGCCGAGGGTGTCGAAGATCCGCGCCGGGATCCCAACGTCGGCGTGTACGTGGCCACCGGGGTCTGGTGGCACTATCTCTGCACCGGGGATTTGGGCTTGCTGGAGGAGCTGTGGCCCGTAGTCCAAGGGGCGGTAGCGTTCGTGCTGCGCCTCCAGCAACCGGGCGGCGAGGTGCTGTGGTCGATGGACCCGGACGGCCACCTGAGCAGCTACGCCCTGCTGACGAGCACGTCGTCCATTCATCACAGCTTGCGCTGCGCTGTCGCCATCGCCGAATGCCTGGGCCTCGAACGACCGGAATGGGAGCTGGCTGCCGACCGCATGGTGGAGGCCATCGTGCACCGCCCGGCTCGCTTCGCTCCCAAAGAGCGGTGGGCGATGGATTGGTACTACCCGGTGCTGTCGGGCGCGGTTTCGGGCGAGCAGGCCCGGCAACGCATCGATGGACGATGGGCCGAGTTCGTACTCGACGGTGTGGGCGTGCGCTGCGTGTCGGACCAGCCGTGGGTCACGGCGGCCGAGACCGCCGAATGCGTTATGGCCCTCGACGCCATCGGGATGTACGACCGGGCCCGGACGCTGCTCAGCTGGACCCGGCACCTGCGCGACGACAACGGCGCCTACTGGACGGGGTGCGTGCATCCCGAATGCGTCCATTTTCCTGGTGGTGAGCGCAGCACCTACACGGCTGCCGCCGTCATGCTCGCCGACCACGCCCTGTACGGGTATGGAGAAAGCGCCGGCCTGTTCCGGGGCGAGACCCTTCCCAGCGTGGTGGACGTGGCTGGGCGGCTGTCCCAAGAACCCGCCTAGGAGGTCCGGCCGCCGGCACGACCTCATGAGCGGCGCGGGTCGTCAGCCGCCCGGGCTGGCTCCGGCCGGGGTGGTTCCGGCCGAGGCGGTCCGGGCCGAGGCGGTTCCGGCCGGGGTGGCGGCGCCGGCCGCCTCGAGCACGGCGCGAGCGGCCCGACGCCCGGACGCGATGCATGCCGGCAGACCCGCACCGTGATAGGACGCGCCGGCGAGGGCCACCCTGGGCAAGGCGTGCCGCACGGTGGCTTCGAGCTGTTCCACCCGTCGGGCGTGGCCGACCTGGTACTGCGGAAAGGCCTCGGGCCAGCGGCTGATCCGGATGGCGTCGGGGGAAAGCGACTGGCGGAGGGCCTGGCCGAGCTCCGCGACGAGCCGGGCGGCGAGGTCGTCGTCGTCAAGGTCCATGGCCCGGGCGTCGCCGGCCCGACCGGCGGACACCCGGACGACGGCGCGACCCTCGGAGGCCCAGTGCGGCCACTTGTTGGACGCAAAGGAGCAGGCCGTCATGAGCCGGCCCTGGCTGCGAGGCACCAGAAAACCACTGGAGCCGGCCGGGCCTACCGCACCCGGGAAGCCCATCGTCACCACCACGACCGACGCGGTCGGAATGCGAGCCAGTTCCTCCAGCCCCTCTGGCGGCAGTAGCGACGCCGCCGCCGCCGCCGGCGTCGCGATCACGGCCCCGTCGAAGGGCGTCGGATCCGTGGAGAGTTCGATCCGGCCACCGGCCGCGGGCCGCACCTCCTCGACTGCGGCTGTCACGAAGCGGGTCCCCTGCTCCCGCAGCGTCCCCACGAGGGCGTCCACTAGCTGGCCGACGCCCTGGCGGGGGGCCCCGAAGATCGGTGACCCGTTGGGGGCAGGTGCCGGTAGGCGCCGCAACCCGAGCAAGAGGCTGCGGGAACGTTCGGCCGCCGCCACGATCATGGGCGTGACCTCGGCCGCCCCCAGGGTCGCCGTGGAGCCGGCGTGAATGCCGCCGACTAGCGGGTCCACCAGCCGGTCCGCGACCTGAGCGCCGAACCGGGCCGCGACCAGCTCGCGGACGGTCAGGGTTGCGGGTGGGCGATCCCGCGGCAGCACCAGGTCCAGGGCGGCGCGGGCCATGCCGGCCGGGGTAAGGATGCCGCTGCGCAGCACGCCGCCGAGCTGGCGGGGAACGCCGAGTACCAGCCCCTCCGGGATAGGGCGCAGTCGTCCGTCGATCCACAGCGAAGCCTGCCCTGCCGCCGGGCTGACCAGGTCTCCTCCGATACCGGCCTCCTGGCACAGGCGCAGGGCGTCGGGCGTCCGGGTGATGAACGCATCCGGCCCCTCGTCGACGGGTCGCCCCGCGAACTCGGTGGTCGAGACGCGTCCCCCGAGCCGCTGCGGCTCGAAGACGGTGACGTCCGCCACACCCCGCAGATCCCAGGCGGCCGCCAGCCCGGCGATGCCGCCGCCCACCACGGCCACCCTGATCACGTCGAGGCCTCCTCGTGCACCAGGTCGGCGAGACGGGCCAGGGTGTCCGGCTCGGTCTGGGGCAGCACACCGTGGCCAAGGTTGAAGATATGGCCATAACCGGTGGGCCGATCCCGCAGGATGCGCCGGGCCTCGGTCGCCACCACGTCCCACGGGGCCAAGCACACGGCCGGGTCGAGGTTGCCTTGCACGGCCCGCGCACCCGGCGCCCGCCGGGTGGCCTCGGCGAGGGGAACCCGCCAATCCACCCCGATGACGTCAGCGCCTGCCTCGACCATGCACCCCAATAGTTCGCCGGTGCCGACCCCGAAATGAATACGGGGCACGCCGAGATCTTCGAGCCCGGCAAAGATCTGCCGGGAGGCCGGCAACACATGGGCGCGGTAGTCGCTCGGGGAGAGCGTCCCAATCCAGCTGTCGAACACCTGAACCGCCGCGGCGCCGGCTGCAACCTGATCGCGCAGGGACGCTACCGTGATGGCAGCCAAACGTTCCATCAACGACGCCCACAGGCGGGGTTCGGCGTACATGAGCGACTTGGTACGGATGTGATCCCGAGACGGGCCGCCCTCGACCAGGTAGCTGGCCAGCGTGAACGGGCCGCCGGCGAAGCCGATAACCGGTACGGGGCTGTCCGCCACCAGGATGCGGACAGTCTCGGCGACCCAGCGGCGCGTCCCGTGCCGGTTCGAACGGACGCAGGCGGTCCAGGTCGGTCGTCGACCGGAACGGGTGCGCCACCGACCGGTCCGATCCCGGGTTTCACCTCCACGCCGAAGCTGGTTGCGGCCAGCGGCACCATGATGTCCGAGTACAGGATGGCGGCGTCCACGTGGTAGCGGCGGACGGGCTGGAGCGTGAGCTCAGCCGCCAGGGCCGGGTCCCTGACGGTGTCGAGCATGCTGCCCTCGCCACGGGCCGCCCGGTACTCGGGAAGGGATCGCCCGGCCTGGCGCATGAACCAGACCGGCGTACGCGATCCGGGCCGGCCCTGGCAGGCGGCCAGAAACGGGTCGCGTTGGCCGTCTGCGGTGTCCATGGGACCACGGTAGCGAACCACTCGATCGCCGCCTCGACGCGGGGCGGCTCCGGTATCCTTACCGGACGCCTACCGCGCTGCGCACGCCTCGAAGCGCCCGGCTCGGAGCCGCGCCGTCACGCCTCGCACGCCATTCCCGGCAAGCCAGCGGCGAGGTAGAACGGGGCGGCCGTCATGTCATGGCTTGCGCCCAGCCCCCCGAGCACGCAAAGTAGACCTTCCCCGTATGACGCACCCGGACCTTCCGGCTGAGCAGGCCCACGTGGACCTCGCGTATGCGCGCCTGGCGGCCATGCGCGCCGCGGCCGCCCGGATGCTGCAGGACGCTTTCAGCGAGCGGGGCGGCACGTTTCAGGCCGTGACCGAACGCGACATCCGGGTCCGCAACAGCCTCAACCGCCTAGAGCAGCTGGAAATCGGGCGGGAGTCACTGGTCTTCGGTCGTATCGACCGCCGGGCCTCCGACATGCCGGCGAACGGCTCGGAAATGGCGACGGAGGCCTTTCACATAGGGCGGCTGGCCATTTCAGACCGTGACCAAGAGCCCCTGGTGGTGGACTGGCGGGCGCCGGTCGCCGAGCCGTTCTATCGAGCGACGGGCGCTCATCCCATGGGCCTGTACCGTCGTCGGCACTTCCTGACCGAGGGCCCGCTCATTCTCGATCTGGAAGACGAGCTGTTTGACGTCGAGGGCAGCGACACGGGCGTTGGGCTCGGCCTGTCCGGGCCGCAGGTCCTCTTGGCCACCCTGGAGCGGTCCCGCACCGGCCGCATGCGCGACATCGTGGCCACCGTCCAACGCGAGCAGGACGAGATCATTCGCGGCCCGCTGCCGGGCATCCTGGTCGTACAAGGCGGCCCCGGCACCGGCAAGACGGCGGTGGCTCTCCATCGGGCGGCCTACCTCCTCTACACCTACCGTTTCCCCCTGGAGGGGCAGGGGGTGCTCGTGGTCGGCCCCAATCCCACCTTCTTGCGCTATATCGAACACGTCCTTCCCTCGCTCGACGAAAGCGGCGTCGAGCTGTCTACCGTCAACGGCCTGTTCTCCGGAGTGCGAGCAGTAGCCCGGGAAGATGAAGACACGGCGCGCCTGAAGGGGGATGCCCGCATGGCTCGCGTGCTGGCCCGGGCCGTGGCCGACCGGGAACGCCCCCTGCGGCGCACCGTCGAGGTAGCTCTCGGACCGAGAGTGCTGCGTATCACGCCCGGGATCTCCGCCCAGGTGGTGGCCACCGCCAAGCGCCGGCCCGGCCCCCACAATCTGCGCCGCCGCACCGTCGAGGGCTTGCTCTGGCGGCACCTTGCTGGAACAGGTTGCGCCGGCAGGTGAGGGCGGTGACACCGACGAGGCGGACGACTCCCTGTCCGCGGACGACCTGGGCCGGGCCGTGCGCCGCCAGCCCGAGGTGGTCGCCGCCCTCGAGCGGATGTGGCCGCTGCTCACCCCGCAGCAGCTGCTGCACGACCTGTTCGGGGCCTCGCCGCTCATCGAGCTGGCCGCTGGGAAGAACCTGGTGCCGGACGAGCGCCGGCTGTTGTGGCGGCCGCGGTCGGCCGACATCAGCCAGGTGCGCTGGACCGACGCCGACGTGCCCCTGCTCGACGAGGCCCGGGCGCTCCTCGGTTCCACCCGGCGGCGATCCGGTCCGCGCCGGCGAGGATCAGGCCCGGACCTACGGTCACGTGGTGGTGGACGAAGCCCAGGACCTCTCGCCGATGCAGTTGCGCATGGTCGCCCGGCGCTCCCTGTCAGGGTCGATGACCGTGGTCGGCGACATCGCCCAGGCCACCGGGTCCTGGGTGCCGGCGTCGTGGGCACAGGTCGTCGAGCACCTTCCGGGGCGGCGGGGGTGGCGGCTGGCCGAGTTGACGGTCAACTACCGGACGCCGAGCGAGATCATGGAGGTGGCGGGTCGCATCCTCGACCAGGTCGCGCCGGGCATGCGCCCGCCGGAAGCGGTCCGCACCAGCGGCCGCCCGCCCCGGACCATTTGGGCGTCGGTGCCGGCCGGGTCAGTGCCCGGCGATGCGCTCGGCGAGCTCGCCGCCGAGGTCGTCCGCGACGAACTCGACGCCTTTGCGGCGCGTGGGGGTGGGGGCACGGTGGCGGTGATCGTGCCCCCCTCGCTCCTCGACGCCGTGGCGTCCGCCCTCGATGAGGCTGACCTCCCGTACGGCCGGGTTGGCGACGGCGCCCTGGACGAGCAGGTCACCCTGCTCGCCGTCGACGACGCCAAGGGTCTGGAATTCGACTCGGTCATGGTGGTGGAGCCGGCCCGGATCGTCCGCGAGACGCCCCAGGGTCTGCGGGCCCTCTACGTGGCGTTCACCCGCGCCACCCAGCACCTGGCCATCGCCCATTCCGAGTCTCTCCCCGCGCCGGTGGCCGCCGCGGCCCAGAGCAGCGCCTGAATCTCGTTACCGACCGCACCCGCCCACGTCGATGTCGCGCCCGGGGACGGCCCGGGGCGGCCGGCCACCCGCCTACGTCGATGTCGCGCCCCAATCACGGCCCCGGGGCGGCCGGCCCACTGCCTACGTCGGTGTCGCCGCCCCGATTTTGGTATCTAAACCATCTATAAGCTGGTAAAGATACCAAAATAACGAGGGTTGCTCTGGGCGCAGCGCTCGACATCGGCCGCCCCCTCAGCTGATCGGGTAGAGCCGGGTTCGGGCTGCGTCGGTCCCTCGCGACGGGTCGGCCGGGGTCGGCCGGGTCGGCCGACGGGTCGGCCGGGTCGGCTGGGTTGCCTGGCTGGCGCCTTTGCCCGAGGTCGCGGGAAGGGGCTGCCCCGGTTCGTAGACTCCCGGTGTCATGGCCTTCGACGACGACGCCCGGAGCGCTCTGGCCGACCTGGTGCGCCGCCACGGCTACGAGTTCCGCGACCCGCCGTTTCAGCTGACGTCCGGCGGATGGAGCCACGACTATGTCGACGGCAAGCACGCCGTCGCCACCGGCGCCGGCCTGCGCCAGGCCAGCCAGGCGGTCATCGACATGGTCGGCTTGCCCCTTCGACGCGGTCGGGGGCCCGACCATGGGGGCGGATGCCCTGGCCCACGGCGTCGCCCTCCTGTCCGGGTCCGCCTGGTTCTCGGTCCGCAAGGAGCCCAAGGGCCACGGCCGGGGCGCCTGGGTGGAGGGGACCCGCCTGATAGCCCGGTGACCGGGTTGTCGTGGTCGAGGACGTGGTGTCGACCGGTGCCTCGCTCCTGCGGGCGGTCGAGCGAATCCGCGAGCTCGGCGTCGAGGTGGTGGCGGCCACTGCGCTGCTCGATCGCAGCCCGGCGGTCCGCGAGCGTTTTGCCGCGGCCGGGATCGATTGGTGGCCCCTTTTGACCTGGGTCGATCTCGGCATCGCGCCGCTCTAACGAGCGGCGTGCGCGATCAACCCCTCCTCGAGGAGGACCTCGACGCCGACCCGATCCGTCAGTTCGTGCGGTGGTTCGACGAGGCCGTCGCGGCGGGCCAGCCCGAGCCGGAGGCCATGGCGCTGGCGACGTCGACCGCCGACGGGGCGAGCCGTCGGTCCGGTTCGTGCTGCTGCGAGGACTCGACGAGCGGGGCTTCGTCTTCTACACCAACGGACGCAGCCGCAAGGGCCGGCGACCTGGCCGCGAACTCCCGGGCCGCGCTGGCCTTCCGGTGGTGGACGCTGGAGCGCCAGGTCCGCGTCGCCGGCCCGGTCGCGCCCGTCGCGTCCGGAGGAGTCGGACGCCTATTTCAAGACCCGGCCCCGCGGCGCCCAGCTGGGGCGTGGGCTTCCGACCAGAGCCAGCCGCTCGACGAGCCGGGCCGTGCTCGAACGCCAGCTCAGGCCGTCGCCGCCCGCTTCGCCGGACAGGAGGTGCCGCGGCCGCCGTGGTGGGGCGGCTTCCGGGTCGCAGCCCGACCGAGATCGAGTTCTGGCAGGGCCGCCAGATCGCCTGCACGACCGGTTGCGCTACCGAGCGAGCGGACGCTGGAGCATCGAGCTCAATCCGTGACTCGCGGCTCGAACCACCCGAGCCGGGGAGCCTGGTGCGGGCCGCGCCACGGTGCTCGAGTCAGCTCAGCCAGGGGCCGCGGACCGTCGAGGCAGACCCGTGCTGCTCGGCATGGCCAGAATTGGCGGATGTCCGACGAGTCTCCATCGCTCGAAGTCGACCTGGAGACTTCGCGGCCGCCCACGCCACGGGAGCGGCGGTCCTCGACGTGCGCAACCCTGACGAGTACGTGGCTGCCCACGTGCCCGGGGCGGTGCTGATCCCGCTCGGCGAGCTGGCCGCCCGCCAGGACGAGATCCCCGACGGCGATCCCCTGTACGTCATCTGCGCCGTCGGCGGTCGCAGCCTGACCGCGACCAAGGCCCTGGTCGACGCCGGCTACCGGCCGTTTCGGTCGCCGGCGGGACCAACGGCTGGATCGAGCGGGGCGGCCGGTGGTGACGGGGACCAGCCCGCGCTGAGCCGGCTGTCGGAGCGCCGTAGGTGCAGCGTCTCGGCACGCCACCTCGAGGCGCCGGACCGCAGACCCCGGTCAGCGCTTCGCTCGAGCGCCGGCGCCACCGCTCCAGCCCACGAGCCAGCCCGCCGAGGCCCCCGGGCCGCCCGATCCCGCCATCGGCCCGATCAGGTAGCGGCGGACGCCCGCCACGTGGACGGGTGCGGCCCGCTCGAGCACGCTCGAGCCCGGCCGGGTGTCAGCTCCGCCAGCGCCCCCCGCCCGTCGTCGTCGCACGGGCGGCGGGCCACCAGCCCGTGCCGGACCAGGCCGTCGATGCGGCGGGTCAGCCCGCTCCGCGACAGCAGCAGGCGCTCGGCCAGCTCCGACATCCGCAGCGCCTGCCGCCGGGCCTCGGACAGGTGCACCAGCACCTCGTACTCGCCGAGCGTCAGCCCGGCGCTCGGCCGCAGTTCGTGGTCCAGCCGCTCCCGTAGCCGGCACTCGACCGACAGCAGCCGGCGCCAGACCTGCTGCTCGGCGTGGGTCAACCACTCGACGGGCTCGGCAACCACCACCGTCGAGCCTACCGGTGCGCCCGGCTAAATCGGTTGCGATCGCAACCAGCGTGACGTCGCGATTTGCGCTCAGCACCCTTCACGGATGGGCCCTGATCAGGTACTATGACGATCTGACGTGCGCCGTTGGCGGGTTCGACCGGCCGGGCCTACGACCGACCGCGGACCGGCCGGCACCCGCGCAGATTGATCTGTCCGGGTACATCGAGAGACGAGGACGAGTGCCCAACAACCACGCCGCTCAGCCCGAGGAAGACCTGGTCCGCCTCTACCTGAACGACATCGGTAAGCATGCCCTGCTCACCAAGGATGACGAGGCCCGTCTGGCCCAGGCCATCGAGGCGGGCCGGGAGGCCCGGGCCGAGTTGGCGGCGGCGCAAGGGGATGACCCCGACCCGCAAGCGGGAGTTGCGCCGGCTGATCCGGGATGGCGACGAGGCCGCCGAGACGTTCGTCAAGGCCAACCTGCGCCTGGTGGTGTCCATCGCCAAGAAGTACCAGGCCGCCGAGCTGCCGCTGCTCGACCTGGTGCAGGAGGGCAACCTGGGCCTGATGCACGCGGTCGAGAAGTTCGACTGGCGCAAAGGGCTTCAAGTTCTCGACCTACGCCACCTGGTGGATCCGCCAGGCCATCACCCGGGGCATCGCCAACACCGGCCGCACCGTGCGCCTGCCCGGTCCACGCCGGCGACCTGCTGACCCGGGTGACCAAGGCCCGGGGCCGGCTGGAAGGCCAGCTGGGCCGGCGCCCCACGGTCGCCGAGCTGGCGGCCGACCTGGAGCTCGAGGAGGAGAAGGTCACCGAGATCCTGCGGCACGCGGCCGAGCCGCTGTCGCTGTCCGAGCCGCTGCGCGAAGACGGCGACGCCGAGCTGGGCGACGTGGTCGAGGATCGTTCGGCGGTCTCGCCGTTCGACGCGGCCGCGGCCGCCCTGCTGTCGGGCGAGGTCAACAAGATGCTCATCGCCCTCGACGAGCGCGAGCGGGAGATCCTGCGCCTGCGCTTCGGCCTCGACCGGGGCGAGCCCCGCACCCTCGACGAGGTCGGCGAGCATTTCAGCCTGACCCGGGAGCGGATCCGCCAGATCGAAGCCCGGGCCATGTCCAAGCTGCGCCACCCCTCCACCGACCGGGGCGCCCGCGAGCTGCTCACCGGGTAGCTCGCGGCCGGCTCAGCTCGGGTAGCCGGCGCACAGCCGCGCCACCTTGCGGGCCGGCCCGGCGACGACGAGGTACTCCGTGTTGCGGGTGCGGCCCACCTGGCCCACCTTTTTTCCTTTGAGGTCGTGGATGCCGATCTGGGCGCCGACGTAGCGCTTGGAGTCGAAGGCCAGCACCTCCACGACCCCCCGCCCGCTGGCCATGTCCGCCAGGTCGCCCACCGTCACCCAGCCCTCGTCGCTGCCCGAGATCACCACCACCTCGGCCCGCACCGATTGCACCAGCCGGGCCAGGGCGGCGGGCGCCTCCCGCCGGCGGTTGAAGACCGACGACGTGGCCGGATCCCGCACGTCCACCCGCTTGCAGGCCACGCCGTAGTGCTCGGGTGCGTCCCAGGCCACCAGCGTCTCCCACACGTGGTAGTTGCCGACGTAGCGGTGCTGGTTGTACGGCGGGTCCAGGTAGGCCATGTCGACCTCGGGCAGCCGAGTCGACGCAGCGTCGACGGCGTCGGCCCGGCAGGCTCGGCCCGGCGCCCGGGACGAGCGGCGGGACCCGCAGCTCGAGCGGCTGGTACGACCGGGGGGACCACTGCTTGAGGTAGGCCATCTGCAGGCCGGTGGTCGAGTCGACCCGGTCGGCCGCCTGAAGCAGCGAGGTGAGCAGCACCGGCCGCCAGGGATGGCCGGCCCAGCCCGCCTCGATGGCGTCCCGGATGGCGTCGATGCGGCGGGCGTTGGGCTCCTGGAAGTACCGGGCCCTCCGGCTGAACGTCTCGGTGACGTACCCGTCGGTTCCCGGCAGCGACTTGCAGGTGGGAAATGACCTCGCCGCAGCGCCGCTCTGGTCCACCTCGGCGGCGTCGGTCCCGATGTAGCACTCGGCCAGCACGGCCGAGTAGCGGGCCGAGTCGACAGCGGTCACGTGGGCGCCGCGCCGCTTCCACTCCTGGGCCACCCGGGTGGTCCCGGTGAAGAGGTCCAGGGCCGTCGTGGCGCCGAGCCCGGTCCAACAGCTCGCCGAGGACGGGCACCAGCCGCCGCTTCGACCCGAGTACTTGATCACAGGGTGCGCTTTCCCAACGAGCGGGGCAGCTGGTCGAGCACCACGCTGGCCAGCAGGTGGAGGTGGCGGCTGGTGACCAGCACCACCGCGTACGGCCCTGCCTCGTCCGGCGGGGCCAGGTTCACCTGGCCGGCCATGAAGGTGCCCTTGAAGGCGACGGCGCAGACGGTGGTGTCGTTGTCGCCCGCGAGCACCGCCTGGGCGGCGGGTGGCAGGTCGGCCCCGCACCAGAGTCGGCCGGCACCCGGTGCACCCCGATGAGGCTGGCGTGCGTGTCGTCGCAGGGCCGCCCGGGCCGTCGGGATGGCCCGGTAGCAGGCGCTGACCGAGCCGTTGGAGATCCCCGGGCGGGTGGTGCCGCACGACGCCCACCAGCAGGGCGAACACGCGAGCTTGCGGCGCATCAGGCGCAGACCCGTCTCATGCCGGTGCTCGCCTCCAGCACGGGCCGGCGGTTGCGGCCCGCCAGCGCCATGCGCCGCCCAGGCGCCCCAACCGACCGGCAGCACCAGCCAGAAGGAGATGAGCCGGTAGAGGAGGACGGCCGCGACGGTAGAGTCCTGCGCCCCACCGAAGGTGACCAGGGCGACGGTCAGGCTGCCCTCGACCACCCCGAGCCCGCCGGGGGTGATGGGCAGGATCGCAGCCAGCTGCCCGGCGCCGTAGGCGAGCAGCAGGCCGCGCCACGGCACGCCCGCCCCGACGGCCAGGAAGCTGACAGGTGAGACAGCCGCAGTCAGCCACCCAGTTGCCGAGGCCAAGGCCCGCCGCCCAGGCCCAGTCGGTACCCGCCGGGGCTGACTGGCGCCGACCCGGGCCATCCAGCCGTCGATGACCTGCTCGGCGGAGAGGTTCGGCGAAGGTCGGTGGATGAATCGTTGCGACAGTCGGACCGCGCGGGCCATGTGGGGTAGTAGCGCGGTGCCGTTCGACCCAGACCAGCACCATCAGGGCGGCGGCCATGACGATGCCAAGGATCACCTCCACCAGGTCGAGGGCGCTGCCGGCGCCGAGCGCCAGGCCCAGGCCGACTGCGGCCAGGGCCGCCAAGGTGACGAACGACACGGCGTTCACAGCGACGAGCGTCCACCCAGCCAGCACCTCGTCGGCGCCGAAGCGGCGGTACTGGCGGAACAGGTAGGCGGCGTAGAAGACAATGCCGCCCGGGCAGCGAGTTCTGGATGGCGGTGGCGGCCAGGCTGATACCGGTCATGGGCACCATCGGGATGCGGACCTTCCCAGGCCAGGAGAGCCGGCGCTGGAACGAGGCGTACGAGAGGTAGGAAACCGCCTCGGCCCCGACGGCGATCAGGACCCACAACCAGCGCAAATCGGAGAGGTAGGTGCGTGGCGCCGCTGAGCTCGTCCGTTTTGCCGGTGATCAGCCCAGATGGCGGCGCCCGCCGCGGCCAGCCCGAGCACGAAACGGGCGATGCGCCAGACCCGATACCACCGGCCGGCGGAAGGGGGGACGATCGGTGGGTCGGGTGGCGCGCGTCAGGACACTGATCTTCGCGTCTCCGCCCTCGTCAGCAGGAGGGTCGTAGTGTGGCACCCTTCGGGCGTGGAGCCCGCCGCCCGCCGACGCGGCGACGACCACCAAGCGTCGCTGGTGGTCCGCCGGCGCCGGCGCCATCGCTTCCGCCCATCTCCACCCGACGCGCCTACACCGAAGTGTCGCTGGTCTTTGCCGCGTTCTTTCTGGCCGGCGTCGTCTCAGCGGGCATCCTCCTGGGCGGCCGCTACCACAACCCCTTCGCGCAACGGCAGCTGGTCGGACTACGCCCCGCAGTTCGTGGACGCCCTAGCCCAGACGGGCTTGGCCATCGCCATCGTTCTGCTGCTGGCGGCCCGTCGGGGGGTGACAGCCGGAACGCTGGGCCTGCGGCTGCCCCGCCGGGACGACGGCCGTTTCGCCGCCGGCCAGGCCACCCGCATCCTGGCTTGGGCCATTTTTGCGTTGGTTCTCGGCGGCGTGATCAATGCCCTCCTGCAGACCGGTCATCTGCCGACGTCCCGGCCCAACGTGGCTGAGCTGATCTATGCCATGGCCGACTCGGTCCAGGCAGGTGTCGTCGAGGAGCTGGTGGTCCTGGCCTTCGTGGTCGTCACGCTGCGCCAGGCCGGCCGACCGCTGTGGGAGGTCACCATCGTGGTGCTCGTCCTGCGCGGGTCATATCACATCTATTACGGGCCCGGCGTCTTCGGCATCCTGGTATGGGCGGCGCTGTTCTACTGGATCTACCTGCGCACCGGGAACGTCGTTCTTCTGATGGTGAGTCACGCCGGGTGGGATGCCATCGGCTTCCTGTCGCAGCGCTGGCCGGGGGTCGCCGGTGTCGGCATCCTGGTCGCCGTCGCGGTATCTGGATCGCGGCGCCGATCACCTGGCTGGTGGAGCGCAACCAGATCCGAGAACCTGAGATGTGGCATCGGAGCCGGCCCGGATCCGGGCCGGCTCCGGATTTGCCGCCGGCCGGCTGGCAACCCGATCCGGCCGGTGTCTACCGCTGGCGGTGGTGGGACGGGCAGCGCTGGACTGACTACGTCTCAGGACCATGAGGGCGACGGTCACGCCAGGCCCAAACCGATCGCCTGGTCCCGGTTTCGCCCAACCTCGCCGCGGCCGAGGGTGGCGGCTAGCACCCGGCCCCGCTCCGGACCCATGGCGTCGGCTGGCCCAAGCACGAGGAGGGGTTCGACCGCTCGGGCCGCCAGCGCAGGCGTGACCGCATACCCGTGGCCGACGTGGGCCATGGCAGCGCGTTCGAGGATGTGGGTGCGTCGATCCGGGCCGGTCACCGCGGCTACGCCCCGTTGGGGATCGACCTCTACCACGGAGAGGAGACTGCCGGGCGGCAGAGTCGGCGCCAGACGACGCAGCGCCAGGGCCTGGTCGCCCGCTTGGAACGGTCGCCCGCCGTTGACCAGGACGGGACCATCAAGCTGCCCTCGCCGGGTCAGCATGGTCCGAGCCGCCTGGTTGAGCCCGTCCACCTCGGCGAAGCCGAGGCCCACCAGAAGCGGCGGCTCCCGTTCGACCCGGGCCTCGACCCAGGCGCTCAGGAGGGCGTGCACGGCCTCGGTGGCACTCGCGCTGGCGCCCTCCCGGACTGGTAGCTCCAGGTTGGCGCCCCAAGCAGGAGGCGGGCCCGGGTCCAACCGCCCAGCCCAGTCGCCCAGTTCGGCCAGGGCGGCACTGCACCGCCAGCTCAACCGAGGCGCCGTGCCGCCCTCTATCAGCACGGCCTGGGCACCCGATCGGTCGATAGAGCGAAGGAAGCCCAAAAGCTCTGCCGATGGTCGCCGGTCGGCGTGGTCGATTACCACCACGTCGGCGATTCGACCCGATCGGTAGCGGTCGAGCCCGGCCAAGACCCGCCAGCGCAGCGACGCCTGATCGCTCCACGTTTCGATCACAACCCGTCGACCCTGGGCGCTCCAGGCCGCCCCCGCGGCTTCTAGCACGGCCGCCTGGGCCAGGAGGTTGGTGTATCCCGCCGGCGCCTGCAGGATGTGCATTGACCGCCCCCCCGCGACCAGCGCATGAACGGCGCCTCGAGCTTGGAAGGCGAGCCCGGGATAGGAATTGGCCGCGCGGGCCAGGGGCCGGCCGTCATGGCTTCGGGGTTCACGGGCGGTCAGGCGTTGGGCGCAGGCCCAGAGCCGCTCGTCGGCGGCGCGCGCCACGTCGGTCGTCCACCGCGGTGCCTGGCCGGGCGCGCCGGTCACCGGGCGTGCGGTTGTGCAGAAGCGGTCGACCCGCTGCTCCGCGTCCGCCGCCGTGAGCCCCTCGGCCGCGCAGGCGGCCAAGGCGACGACCACGTCCGAGGACCGAAACCACGATCGTCTGGCGGCCAACCGGGCGGTCACGGCCGCCTCCCAGGCACCGGCCGGTTCCCCGATGGCCGCCTGTCGAGGGATGGGGCAGCGGGCCTCGGCGACGAGGCGGGCCGCTTCCACCGGCCCGAAGCCGGCGGGCCCGGACGGGCTCGCCTCGATCGGCCCGAAGCCGGCGGGCCCGGACGGGCTCGCCTCGATCGCCCCGAGGCTGGCGGGCCCGGACGGGCTCGCCCCCTGCCGGCCCTGGGCGGTGGCAGCGGACCGGATGCCTACGGTGCGCCCGGCCGCTCGCTCCCCGAACGCGGCCCGCGCCGCAGCCGCCGCTCGACTCCGCCCGCTGGCGTCCCGCAGGGCTTGACGCGGTACCCCGATGATCTCGGCGAATCCGTCGTCGCGGACCCGCCACGGCAGGTTGAGACCGCTCTGGCGCAGATGGTGGCGGAGGCTCATCTGGTAGATGGCGCCGAGCGAGGCCCGTCCGGTCCACCAGCCCGAATGGATTGCCGACCAAACGCCACCGCGGTCCTGACCGAGGTTGCAGACCAGCAGATGCGTGTGCAGGTGCGGATCACCGGCCGCGTTGACCCCATGATCGAAGGCCGCGGCAATCAAGCCGTCCACGCGGACCAGGCCGTTACCAGCGTGGGCTCGACGCAAGGCGAGGTGCCGTCGCTCGAAGTGCCAAACCACATCATCGACCGCGGCGCGGTGGGCGGTGGCGATCGCCTCGGCGTCGTCGACCGCCAGGGCAGCCAGCAAGGAGACGGATTTTGGCGCGGCCAGGGTGAGATCCCAGCCGGCCCGACGCCGCGCCGGCTTCCGGGCGGGCAGGAAGCAGCCCTCCGCCGGGTGACAGCCGCGGAGCAGATTGTCGAGCGGGCGCCGCCCCACCGGTCCGGTCAATCCGAGCGTGGTCGTTCCCTGGCCCATCCATCGACCACCCGTCGGGCCCCGGAAGTAATAGTCCGCCGCGGCCGGCGTGATCGGTGTAGTGATGAGCACGTAAAAAGACTAGCAAACACTGTAAATCTATGAAACACTCGCACTCAGCCGTATCCCCTGACCTGGAGGTGTGTATGTGGTACGTCATCGCCAGCGGCGACAGTCCAGGCGCGCCCAGCCTCCATCCCGACGCCGGTGGCTTGCCGGGGGCGGCGACCCTGCAGCGCCTCGCTGACGGCATCGGGGGGTGGGCGCTGATCGCCGCCATGATGGGCATCGTCGTCGGGGCCGTTATCTGGGCGTTCGGTCGGCAAACTACTCGCAGAAATCCCCTGCTAGAGGCCGCGATTACTTGGCCGTCCTGGCCTGGGTACCTCGAGCGGCGGCCCGGTGGGTCCGGGGGTGGGCGAGAAGAGTGGAGCCGGGCAGAAGCGGCGGATAACCAGCCCTCCTACGTCGTCCGCAAGGTCGAGAGCGGACGTGGGATCGGGGGTTAGGGCCGCCTCCTGCGGGGCGTCTCGGCTTGGAGTCGCCGTGCCCGGTTCACGGCTGACCAGAGCCCTGCCGCAAGCAAAACCGCACCGACGACCCCGACGGCCAATCCGACGCTGACCCCCACGACTGTCAAGGTCAAGCCGACCACCATTGTGACTGCGGCCGCCCAGGCGCTGCGGGCCCATCGCCCCACCCGCGAGCCGGCTGCGACCATCCGCGTGAACGGCTGCCAGCGGCAGTCGCCGCCCAGACGCGCTGCCAGACCCGGATCCGCGGCGGTCGCCCGGGACTCGAGGTTCGACAGCGCGGCCCGCTCCTGAGCACTGAGACCAACTTCGTCCCTCGTGCTGATCACACCTCCCCTCTTGCTGCTCGCCGCCCCTGGACGGCTCTCACCTATTGTCTACCCCTCGCAAGGCCCGGCTGGGCACTCTCGGGCCCGTTGCAGGCACTGCGGGGCATCTACGGCGCCTCGGGCGGTAGAGGTCGGGTGGTGTGAGGTGGCGCCAGGCTGTCCCTTCGCGATGGTCAGGCCCCTGGCGGGTGGGTACACGATGCCGGCTAGCGCTCAGGTGCCTAACGATCTTGCCGGTTGGTCCGGGGTGACCACGGTCTGGCAGCGCGGGCTGCCGGCTTGCGCTTCGCTCAGCGCCGCCAGCAGCACGGCATCGAGGAGACCGTCGTCGCCTAGCTCAACCGCGACGAACAGGTTGCCTTGACCTTCGATGGGGTGGGGCGGCAGGTAGAGCAGGGCCGCGAGTCCGGAGGTGATCAGGTGACCAGGCATCTCGACCACGACGGTGGAGCGTGGACCCCCAGGGGCCGTTCGCAGAACACGTGCTTACGCTCGTCTAGAGGGCGGCTCCGATTAGGGCGTCGTGCTCGGGGACCTTGATCGCGATGGCGACCACGTCGACACCAGGGTGAGCCACCAGCTCGCCGGGTCCTTTCAAGCTGACCCCGCGGAGGATCCGAAGACGGCCTGACACAGTCGACCAGCCGCCCGGCGCCTCCCACAACGTGAACGCCGAATCCAGGGCGAGCCCGCCCAGTATCGCGGCTCCGGGGTCTCTGCCCGCCGCCACCCGCGGCCTCATCGATGATCGGCCGCGATTCGGCCACCAGCGGGCTGCGCCAGTCGGCCAGATGCCCGGGGATCCACCCGTCGGCTTGTCGCCCGGCCACCGCCAGCGCCTTGGGCCCAGCGCCCCGACCCAGATCGGCGGCGCCGGCGCCACCGACGGCGCTAGCTCGGTGACCTGATGAAACTCGCCGTCGAAAGTGACTGGATCGCCACCCCCCGACAGCGATCTCACCACCGTGATCGCCTCCTCCAGCGTCCTTACCCGTGCTGCGGGTGAAAGCCGGGGGACACCCAGAGCGACGATCTCCTCTTCCAGTCCGCCCGCCCCGATCCCCAGGAGAAACCGGCCCTGCGAGATCGTCGACAGTCCCACCGCGGTTCGGGCCAGGATGGGAGCGGGCCGGCTGAGCAGGTTGGTCATGATCACCGCGGCGGCGACGTTCTCGGTTGTCCCCAGCACGAAGGCCAGCGCCGCGTAGGCATCGATCCGCTCGGCGAAGTATGGGTGATCGGTGAGGCTGACCAGGTCCAGACCGGCTTGGTCGGCAAAGCGGGCGTGGGCCAGTAACTCGCCCACTTGGACAACGTCGGTCTCCAACCCGATACCGAACCGGACTTCACGGGTCGCGGCCATGACGCATCTTGGCCGATCTGCCGACCGACGTGTCGGTCCGGACTCGCCACTCGGTTCGATGTCGACGGATGCCGCGCCAACTCCGCGGAGGCCTGGGCGCCGAGCGACTGCCCCCTTGGGCCGCCAGGCTTAAGTTGGCGGCGGGGTCGACTCACTGATCGAAGCATTCTCTGCACGCTCGGACGTGTGTCGACCTGGCCAGGCGGGTATCAGCGGTGAGTGCAGATGTGGTGTACCGGGTTGGCAGTGCTTCGATGACGGCCAGACGGCAGATCACGATCGGTTGGTCACCCACGGAGTCCCTTGTGTACTGGGGGCTCATCCCGGCCTGGGGCGTGCCCGGGCTGGTCGACTGGTGGTGCCACCGCCGCTCGCGGATCGAACGCCCTGACCATGGCGGAACCAAGGAGTCGCTCATCCACTCCCTGATGCTGGCGCAGAGCGGCATCCCGGTCGTGCTCGCCCTTCTCTTCGAGATCAACCCCGCCGCCTTGGCCGTCATGACCGCGGCTGCCCTGGCCCACCAAGTGACCGCCCGCCGAGACGTGGAGCTTGCCAGCGGCAGTGCACGAGAAGTGACGGCCGGAGAGCAGCAGACCCATAGCCTGCTCGAGGTATTCCCCTTCGTGCTGGCCGGCCTGCTTGCCGCTGGCAACTGGGCCCAACTCCGCTCGACCTGGCGGCAGTCGTCGTCGTGGCGGCTGCGGCGACGCGGTGCCCCGTTGCCTGCCCGCTACCTGCTCGGAGTGGCCGCCGCCCTAATCGCCACCGGCGCCCTCCCCTACGCCGAGGAACTGGCGCGCTGCCTGCGCCACCGCGGCCCCGCCGCCGTCGGTGTCGGTGGGTATAGCCGACTCATGAGCAGAAACCGACACCGCAAAGCGGAGGAGCAGGACCAGCCGGACAGCTCCGCTGACCGTCAGTCTCCCGGCGGGCCTTCGCAGACCGCTGGCGGTAATCCGACCGGCGAGGAGCAGGCTGCCGCCAACCGGGAGATCGACCCGCCGGCATGAGCGACGGCCTGCGGCCGGGGTGCTCTTCGACGTCGACGGCACCCTGGTCGACACCAACTATCTTCACGCCCTGGCCTGGGCTCGGGCCTTTCGAGATGCCGGCGAGTGGGCGCCGATGAACGCCATCCACCGTCTGGTCGGAATGGGAGGAGATCAGCTGGTCCCTCGCCTGTTGGGCCACGCCAGCCCCGATGCCGTGGCGGCGCGCCCGCAGCGCTACCAAGAGCTGGCCGGTGACATACGGCCGTTTCCCCGGGCCGCGGAACTGCTCCGGCAGATCCACGACGGCGGTCTGGCCGTGGTGCTGGCCACCTCGGCACCCGGCGACGAACTGCAGATGCTCCGACAGACCGAACAGCCGGAACGGACCCGTTGACTGCCGGACTTGCGTATGGCGTCCTTAACCTTCGAGCTATACCGACCGACCGTGTTCAGCCAACCGCGAAGCTGCCCACCGGCGCGATTGGGGCGGGCGGCGCTGCGTTCGTCCGCCTCGACCGCGGGCTAGTTCCTTCGTCGCCACAGGCCCCCCGGCGGAGGTGACTCACCGTGTTGACGGCCGACCACGGCCGCCACTCTCGTGGTCAGCCGGGACAGCGGCCCCAGGGAGATCAGGTGGGCATGGGGGTGCGACATGATGGTCGCCTGGGCCGAATCCATCTTCTCCTCGACGTCGTCGAGTTCGTGCACGTCGACGCGGCCGCGCAGCTTCGGATCGATGTACAGCTCGAAACGACGAACGTGACGCTGGTAGGTATCCTGGAGGTCGGTGACTAGCGCGGGCAGGTCAGGAGAGTTCGCTTTCCTGCGCTCGATCCGCAGCGCCAGCCGACCCATACGCCGGTAGTCGGAGTTGAGGCGACGAACCAGGCGGCGGTCCCCGATGCCCTTACTCTTCAGCAGCGGGATCACCAGGCTCTGCTCCGCGGACATGTGAGCCGCCACCAGTTGAGTTAGCCGCCCCAGCGCCTCGATGCGGTCACCATCGGGATCGCTGACCCGGTCGAACTGCTCCTGAAGCTCAGCGTGGCGACTGGCAAGGAAAACCTGCGCATTCACTCCCTGGACCTACCCGCCTCTGGCGCGAATCACCCCGTCGGCGAGCCTGGCTAGCTGCGAACCTTTGCCGTGGCACCTCCCTACCGGTCGATGTTCGCCGCTTTCTGAGCATCGAAGCGGCAGCCGATGGTGCGCCGGACCGATCGCGTACGGCAAGAGAAAGCCGGCACCAGATCAGTTGCTCCTCCAATAAGACAAGATGCCGAAAAGGTCCCCTCCTGTGAAGGCCACTCCGGGCCGGTAAGCCCGATCTGACGCAGGAAAGATGGGTAGAACAACTGCATGCCTTTTACCCGACGTTCGGTATGAGACCGGCGCGTAGCCAAAGTGGCGCTGACCATGGTGGTGTTGCCGCTCGGCGCCCGGGCGGCAGAGGTGATCGCCGACCGCCTCGAGGCCGGTCGGAGCCCCTCCACCACCACGAAGTTGCTGAGGCGAAGCTCGAGCCTTGGGCGGCGCCTGGCCCGAACCAGCTGACTTCCGCAACCGGCGATCCTGTGTCAAGGACTCGCAGGCGCTCTGGGCGGCCGAGCATGCGAACCCCGATCGGAGGACAGGTAGCGCGAGTGCAATGGTGGTGTGGTTGACGCTCCGGGGCCGGGAGGTTGGGAGCGGACCTGGTGTGCAGGGGCCGGTCGGACGTGGCCGCGGCCCAGGTGGCGGGTGTTAGTCGACCCTTCAGCTTCAGATCGAACCCCTCCTTTCCGACCGGATCGAGCCCGCCGAGCGACGAGTTGGACCCGGTAAGGTCATGAGGGTTTTGGTGGCCGGCGCGTCCGGTTTTGTTGGCCGGCGGCTGTGCCCGGTACTGCAGGCCTCCGGACACGACGTGGTCGCCATGACTCGCAACCCGGCCGGATACCGGGTCGCGGGTTATGTCTGTTATGGGTGACGTCCGGGACGGGGCGGTTGCGGCCGCCGCTATGTCCGGTTGCGAGGCCGCCTACTACCTGGTGCACTCGCTCGAGTCCGCGGACTTCGAGCGCAGGGACAGCCACGGCGCCAAGGTGTTCGCCGCCGGCGCCCGGGATGCCGGACTGGTCCGTGTCGTCTATCTGGGCGGCCT
>CAWICR010000015.1:0-16593 GCA_963834775.1 uncultured Acidimicrobiaceae bacterium | reverse complement strand
CGGGATGCAGCCGGCGGCGTGCGCCGGCCGTCGCCGGTCGCTATCGTGGGCGAAGCGGCGGGCTGGCGAGTAGCACCCAGCGGTACCGCTCGGACTACTGCCTCTGCGACGATTCACGTGGCTGCTCACCCGTGATCGTCATCGGTGCACCTCTTCCTGCTCCAGCTGAAACGGTGCCGATGGTCCTGGAGCCGGCGTGTTCAGTTGGGGCGGAAGGTTGCGAATAGGCGCAGCCCCGTTTTACGCAGTCACGATCCCTGGCACTTTGCAGTGCGACGCGGAAGTCGTGGGGATTTGTGGCAGCGGCCAGGGCCGTATTCAGCGAGACCTCTCCGTTCTTTACCAGGCCGAAGAGGCTCTGATCGAAAGTCTGCATTCCGTGATAGTCACCGTCGGCGATCTGCTCCTCGATCGAGTCGCCGGGGCCGTCAGGATCGATGATGCGGTCGGCGATGCGCCCGGTTACGACCATGGCCTCGATGGCGGCCGCCCGTCCGCCCCGTCGACAGTGGGACCAGACGCTGGCTGATGACACCCTTGAGGGCGCCGGCCAGCATGAGCCGAGTCTGCCGCTGTTGCGTGGAGGGAAAAAGTCGAGGACCCGGTTGATCGTCTCGGTCGCGTTCATCGTGTGCAGGGTGGAGAGGACGAGGTGGCCGGTCTCCGCTGCGCTCAGGGCGGCGCCTACGGTCTCGGAGTCACGCATCTCACCGATGAAGATGACATCGGGATCCTGGCGCAGCACCCGCCGCATGGCTTGGGCGTAGTCGTCGGTATCGGTGCCGATCTCTCGTTGCCAGATCACCGAGCGCTTGTCGGCGTGGATGACTTCGATGGGATCCTCGATGGTGACGATCTTGCAGGCCCGGGTGGTGTTGATGTGGTCGATCATGGCCGCCACAGTGGTGTCTTGCCCGAGCCGGTCGGTCCGGTTACCAGCACCATGCCGCGCTGCTCGCCGCCAACCGGGTGACGACCGCCGGCAAGCCCAGCTTGTCGGCGGTCACCGCCACCGGCAACACCCGGCGGAGTACGAGAGCGCGGGAGCCACGCTGACGGCAGGCGTTGCCGCGAAACCGGCCCAGCCCCGGGATCGACAGCGAGAAGTCGGCTTCGCCGCTGCGGCGGAACTCCTCGAGGCGTTCTGGGGTGAGGACCTCCTTGAGGGCGATCTGTAACTCGTCAGCGTTCGCCATCGGAAACGGGGCCGGTCGCAAGTCGCTGTTGACCCGGATGCGCGGTGGGGGCCGTGGATGATGCGTGGAGATCGTATCTGTCTACCTTGATCAGATGTTCGAGCATGGCCGCCAAATCCATCACGAATGCACTATCGGCAGGGACCAAGCGCGGCGGCATAACTCCCGGCGGTAGACCTCTGAGCTCGAGGGAATCGATTGCTCCCCAGTGACGGTTCTGAGGCCCCAACTGGAACGGTGGTTGCCGATGGCACGGGCATATGACAGAATCGGCGCGAACCGGAAGCGAGGGTGGGCAGCCTCGGCGAACCAGATCGGAGGGGCGTGATGAAGCTCGGAATAAGTCCCCGGAGACCCGTCGGGACATTCGGGGTCTTCGCTGGGGTACGGACACTGTTCCGCGACCACAGCGACGGCGGCCGCGGCGTGCCCCAACGCCAACACCGCTGGGCCTCCCACCTCGACACATCTGGTCCAGCCCTCCTACAACCGCGGCAACATTACTGCCTGTCCAAAGGGCACGACGACGTTCATCAACACGTCAGATGAAGGCAGAGGGGACCGCAGCGCCAGCTACGCAAATGGCGGGACGACTTTTGACGTCACGATCAAGCCCAACAGGATCTACCTCAGTTTCAAGACGAACTCACCGAGCTTCACCGTATACGTCAAGGGGTGGACCTGCCTACAACAGCTACGACTACACCGGTACAGAGGGCAATCCGGCCTACTCCAACATAATACCCGCCTTCATGCTCCCTATAACGGCGGCGGACAGCTTCCACAGATCGGGCACTATCTCGTATGTGGGCAACCCGTCTCGGGGAATGGCGTCGCCAGAGCTCGCTACAACTCCCAGCGCAGGCGGTCAGGCCGTATCTGTAGTTCTCAAACGCGCTGTCAGACGGCTTATCACCCACAGGCGACATCACCTTCAATCTCTACAACAATGCCGGTTGTACCGAACAATCCGACACCACACTCAACCCGCCGATCACGGTGTCGGGAAACGGTACCTACACCATGACCAACACGATGCCGGCCAATGCGGTGGGTACATGGAGCTGGACGGCGAGCTATGGCGGCGATAGCAACAACAATGCCGCCTCGAGTACCTGCGGCCGGGAGACGGTGACGGTAACCAAGGCCTCACCCTCGTTGACCACGTCCCCGAGTGCAGGGGGGAGTGCCGGTGCGGTGGTGCTCGATGACACCGCCAGCCTGAGCGGGGGCTTCGAGCCCGGCGGGTCGATAACTTTCGATCTGTACGACAATGCCAACTGCACCGGCAGTCCGGTGTACACCACCACCCCTCCGATCACGGTGGCGGGTAACGGCGACTACACCACGACGAACACCACGCCGGCCAGCAGCTCGGGAACCTGGAGTTGGACGGCCAGCTACACCGGTGACGCCAACAACAACAGTGCCTTGAGCGAGTGCGGTAGCGAGCCGGTGGTGGTGACGTCGAACGTCCCTACCTTGACGACAACCCCGAGTGCCGGAGGCACGGTCGGCTCCGTCGTCCTCAACGATACCGCCACCCTCTCCGGTACGTCGTCGCCAAAAGGGACGATCACGTTCAGTCTCTACGATAACGCCAGCTGCGCCGGCACCCCGTTCTACACGACCACCCCACCGATCACGGTGACGGGCGACGGTAACTACACCACTGCCAACACCACGCCCGCCAACATGGCCGGCACCTGGTACTGGACGGCCAGCTTCAGCGGTGACGCCAACAACAACCCCGCCTCGAGCGCCTGCGGCGTGGAGACGGTGGCGGTGGTAAAGGCCTCGCCGACATTCAGCACCAGCCCGAGCTCCGGGGGCACGGTGGGAACCGTGGTGCTCAATGACACCGCCACGGTGGGCGGGGGTTTCCAGCCCGGCGGGTCGATCACCTTCAGCCTTTACAGCAACTCTGCCTGCACGGGTACGCCGTTCTACACCACCAGCCCGCCGATCGCGGTGTCCGGCGCCGGCGAGTACACGACGGCCAATACCACCCCGGCCGACGCGGCGGCACCTGGTACTGGACGGCCACCTTCGACCCTGATACCAATAACAATGGCGCTACCAGCGCCTGCGGCGTGGAGACGGTGGCGGTGGGCATGGCGTCGCCGACATTCAGCACCAGCCCGAGCTCCGGGGGCACGGTGGGAACCGTGGTGCTCAATGACACCGCCACGGTGGGCGGGGGTTTCCAGCCCGGCGGGTCGATCACCTTCAGCCTTTACAGCAACTCTGCCTGCACGGGTACGCCGTTCTACACCACCAGCCCGCCGATCACGGTGTCCGGCGCCGGCGAGTACACGACGGCCAATACCACCCCGGCCGACGCGGCCGGCACCTGGTACTGGACGGCCAGCTTCAGCGGTGACGCCAACAACAATCCCGCCTCCAGCGAGTGCGGCGTGGAGACGGTGGCCGTGGCGAAGTCTTCGCCGACGTTGGCCACCAGTCCGAGTGCCGGAGGGACGGCCGGGTCGGTCGTCCTCAACGACACCGGCACGGTGGGCGGGGGCTTTCAGCCCGGCGGGTCGATCACCTTCAGCCTCTACGGTCCTGGTGACACCAGCTGCAGCGGCACCCCGGTGTATACCACCAGCCCGCCGATCACGGTGTCGGGCGATGGCCAGTACACCAGCGCCAACACCGGCGTCGCCAATGTGCCGGGGACGTGGAACTGGACGGTCACCTACAGCGGGGACGGCAACAACAACGGCGCCACGAGCGCGTGCGGCAGCGAGTCCGTGACCGTGACCGGAGCTGCCATCGCCCAGGGTTCCTGTGCGGGCTCGGGATCGCTGTCAACGCTCGTCTCCGGCTCCAATGTGACCTCCTATGTCCCCAAGGGATCCTGGACCTCGACCGCCACGGGCATCGACGTCGTGAACGTCGAAGGCAACAGCATCACCGATACGTTTATCCAGACTCCCGATGTCATAAATTCGTGTGCCTCGAACTCGATCACGGGACAGACGGTCTGCACCGCCAACAACAACCACGTCTACGTCCTGAAGGGCACTGGACTGGACCCGTCCGTGCCGACCAATCCACTGACGGACAGCGGTACCGGTGTGATTACGTTCTCGGGGGGCTCGGTGACCACGGCCGGAGTGGCCATGGACGCCAGCGACAACAAGGCACTCGTGGCCCTTAGCATCGGTGGAGTCGGTGGATACCAGTTCCTTGATCTCGGCAGCAATCCCACGTTCGAGCCGGCAATCGTGTCTCAAGACCCCAACGGCGATATCTCTGAAGCCACTCTTTTCGACCCCATCCGCCAGCTCATCCTGTCGGCCGCAGAAGACAACAACGTCGAAGCGGTCAACGTCGGGGGCCCCAGTCCACAGTTCTTTGAGCATCCCGTCTCGGTCAAGGGTGCCCTGGATTCCACTGCCGAGGACTGTTCGACTGGAATCGTGATCTCGCCGGAAGAGTTCACCACTCCGTCCCAGATCGAGATCGCAGACATCAGCAATCCCGGTACTCCGCCGAACGCCGTTTTCACCCCCGGCTCGCCCGGCTTGTGGACCGCGCCGGAGCAAGTTCAGACGCTGAGCGGGTCCAGCTTCAGCTCCGGGGCTACCGGTTCCGCCGTAGCCCAGGGAACGCACACTGCGGTGATCTCAGGGCAGTCGGGCGGGGACAGCCTCACGGCCCTGGTGCTGCCCACGACCTCCGGCGCCGGCGCCGTGCCCGCCATGAGCAACTGGCTCTCGTGTGCGATCGGTGCCGACTCGTCCGGGACCACCTTTGTGATGGGTGACGATCCCCACACCCTGGCCGCGTATCAATCGCCGAACGGGGGCGATGCCATGGCGCTTCTGGTCAACCAGGGAGCGACCGAGATGGTAAAGGTTGATCTCACGAAAATGCTCAGCCTTCCCGATACACTGAGTGCCAACGTCTGTGACAGTGGGACCCTGGACTCGAACACAGAGAGCTTCATCCCGCTGCCGTAGGCGGTCAGTTGTACAAGGCCTTCGCTAGGCAGGCAGGACCGTGGGGCGGCACTGCCCCACGGTCTCGCTTGGTACTAGCTGACAGCCGAGCAAGTGGTCTGGTTGTTACCTCCGTCGAGCACTGTGATCTTGCCGCTTCCATCGTTGGCGACGGAGATCGTATAGTGCCCAGGGTTGCTGGGAGCGCTCTTCAGCCACGGTCCAACTCCGGCAGGCCCAGTGTTCGGATTGGCGTTACCAGCGGAGAGAAGCTCGCCTCCGGCAGCGGCCGCGTTATCGCCCGCGCCACCCTCGTCGGTAGCGGGAAGGGCAGCGTTTCCGCCGTTCTGACCGGTATTGGGGTAGCTCCGCATTTCGCTCTTATAGGTCTCGAGGGCGATCTCCGTGCTCTTGTAGTCGGAGCTGCAGCCGCTTTGGGCGCTGCTCGCACTGAGGTTGGAAACGCCGAAGACGACGATAGCTGCCAGAATTCGCAGAATTGAGATGACGATCAGAAGTTCGATGAGGGTGAAACCACCACCCTGCGTGTACAACTCCTCCCGGCGTGCCCGGAACCGTTGGAGTGTCGGTTGCATGAGTTAGCTAGACCCTTCTGGATAGCGAGCCCGGGCCACGGTGACCCCGACGCCGACCATGATGGCAAGTGCATCACACGGCTTGGACTCGTGACGAACAAGGGTCACACAACGCTTTGCGCACGAACCTTGAGGTCCGTTCTCTATACAACGCTTGGCCGCTGGCGACGAACCGAAGCCAGGTCAAAGTGCGAGGTCGACGAGCCACCCGCTACTCGCTCGAGCTTGACGATCTAGCCAGGTCAGATAGTCAAGGCGCTGACTCGTTTCGCCAGAAGGCCCGGCAGCAGGTTGTGGTGGCTGACCCTCGCCGGTCCCGCCCCGCCGGAGCGGGTCGGCTGCCTCCAGACCGGCGAGGGTCAGCCACCAGCAGAACCGGCCCGACCGGTCTTCGCCCCAAGGCCGGTCGGGGGTTCTGGCTACCAACATGCTTCCATCGCCAGATCACCGCACTCCCGCTGTTAGCCCAACGTGCGCCCAACCATTCCGCTAGCTCTCGTTCGAGAGTCAGCCGGCGTAGGCGCAGTTGTCGTCACCTGGGAGCGCCGGGTGACCGCCGGCCGCGACCTCAACCTGGCCTGGTTTCGCGGGATTGATGGTGATTTCAAAGCGAGTGGAAGTGATCGGCTCTCTCGTCATTGCCGCCACTTGCTTCATATCGGTGGGCCACTTGCCATTGACAGCGGCATATTCCGACACCGCCGTATCGACTGCTTCATAATCCGCTCGACAGGTGACCGCGGCAGCTGCCCGGATGTCCGTCGCGGCGTTACTGGGTGAGGCGTTGACCGCCGTTGTGGCGGACGTTTGGTGTCCTTGGTTCTTGCTGCCGTTTGGCTGCGATACGAGCGCCGTAGTCGCCAGTCCACCGAGCAACGCCAGAGCGACGAGAAGCGCAACCAGACTGCGGCCGGCGTCACTCGACCGCCTCATCCTCTGGTCGACTGGCGGCGCTCAGCTGACCAGACTGCAGTCAGCAAGGGGTTGGCCGGCGCCATCTGTGACCTGTACTTTGCCACTGCCGTCGTTCAAGACGGCGATCCGGTAATCCCCGGGATTGTAGGGCGTATCCTTCAGCCAGGGCCCCACAGTATTTCCGCCGGGGTCGGTCGCAGTTCCCAGCAGGGCTTCCAGAGCCGTCGGGTCGAGGGTGTTCGGATATCCGGCCGCCACGCTGTTCGCGGCGTTGAGTTGCCAACCGGTTACCGGCAGAGCCGCGCCCGGATAGATGCCGACTTGCGCCTTGTACGCCTCCACGGCGGTCTCGACGGTCTTGAAATCAGAACCGCAGGACGCCTTGGCGCTGCTGCCGGTCGAGGTTCTGGACGGCGAAGACGACAATTCCCGCCAGGATGCCAAGGATCACGATGACGATGAGGAGTTCGATAAGGGTGAAGCCCCCTTCATCGGCGTGCTGCTCCCGACGCTTGCGGAGTCGATCGAGGGTTGCTGGCATCGGGCTCTTTCCGTTCCGTGCAGGTTCTAGTCAGAGGTGAGTGGGAGGCGCTGCGACCGTGATGGCCGGACGCTCCCGAGGATCAGAATGGCAGGAGAATCTCATCCCCCGACCTCCGGATTCTCAAAATCCGCCCGATTCCGCGATTTGAGGAGGCGCCCCGAATAGGGGCGCCTCCTCGGTGATTCGTACGGACTGAGGACGACTAGCCGACCTTGGAGCAGCCAGTGGCAATCGCGACGCCGTTAGCATCCACGTTGGCCACCGTCCCGGCGGTGTCAGTGACGGCGATGGTGTAGTGCCCCGGGTTGTTGGGCACGTCCTTGAGCCACGGCCCGATCGTCTGGCCGGCGTTGCTGTACGTGCTGAGCAGAGCGACCAGGTTGGCCTTTTCCACGTTGGTGTATCCAGCGGGGAAGGTCGGCGCCGGAGGCGGGTTCTGCTGCGTCCAGGCGGCGTTGACGTTCGCCCCACCCGGGTAGTCAGCCAGCTGGGCCTTGTAGGCCTCGACGGCAGTCTCGACGGTCTTCATGTCCGAGCCGCAGGAAGCCTGGGCGCTGCTGCCAGTCAGGTTCTGCACGGCGAAGACCACGATGGCGGCCAGGATGCCGAGGATGACGATGACGATGAGAAGTTCGATGAGGGTGAAGCCGCCCTCGTCGCCCCTCTGCTCCCGGCGCTCGCGGAGTCGCTCAAGGGTTGCTTGCATTTCTGTCTCTTTCTCTCTCTCTCTGTTCTTTGTTGCGGTTCTCGCTAGGTAGGGAGCGCCCTGCCCCCCACGGATAGGATCGCAGCCCCACCTCACATGCAGCACTCGGGCTTCCCAACGGCGCCCCAACTATGATTCCCTGGGATCATCCGGGTGAGCCTGCCGGGCCCACAGGCCAGGGTGGCGTGGCGCCTGGAGCGCCTCTGAACAGGAGTTACGCGGCAAACCGGGCTCCGAAAGGGCTGCGTGACCGGAGCGAGGAGGCACCCCGGCGTGGGATGCCTACCGTCTTGAAACCTGCCGGCGGGACTCATGGGGTTCGACGAGTTGACTGAGCCAGCTTCAGTCGGTCGGGTCGGAAAGTGGGTGCGCCAGACTGGTGAGGACGACTGTACGTGTTGAGATGGTCCCCAAACTTCCCGCGCCGTGGCCGTCCATCTGCCGGCATCTCGAGGGAAAAAACTGACCCTTGTTGGTGACCTTTGGGTTCGGCAGGCCCATGCGATGTGTGCCGTGACACTGGCGACGACGCCTACGGAGCTCGCCGCGTATTAGCGCCGTTAACCTGCCCCTGGCCCGACTGCTCTTGCGAGCTGTGCCTTGCTCTCGCCCGTGTTCACCAGGTTGGCCGCGCCGGGAGCGCTGGTCACTTGTCGGCGCCGATCACATCCCAGGTGTTCACCGTCATGGTCATCCCACAACTAAACGTGATCGGTGGAGAGGTATTGAAGCAATTGGCGAGGCCCTGGGCGTTCAGGTCGTCGTAGGCGACCTCGGCGTGCAGCAAGAGGGCGGGCTTCCCCGCAGAACAATTGACGAACTGAACACCCCACGCACAGGCGTAAAACTCGACGACCCGGGTCTGCGCCTGCGTCGGGTAGAAGTCCACGGTGCAGTACACCTGGACCGGCGGGTGTGCGGTGGACACCCGGGGGTCGGAGGAAGGAATAGCAGCACTCGGAGGTAGGCACGAGGGTGCCGTTACAGATACCGGCCGGTAGCGCAGGTACTGCATGGCAATTGTCACGGCGTTCTCGGCGTCCGCGGTACTCGTTCGTTGAGCTCGAGCGTTGGAAGTGGTGAGGAAGGCGTTGGCCGCCACACCACCGAGAGAAACTATCAATATGCCAACGATGAAGACGAACACCACCGCCAAAACCAATGCGGTGCCGCGTTCATCTCGTGCGCGTGAGTAATTGTTTTGCGTTGGCGTCATGTGATCGTGATCGGGCTTGTCCCGGTGGTCAGACCCGAGGAGGTGGCCTGGAGCGTGTAGCTACCGGCCTTCGTGACCAGGCATCCGGTAAAGGAGGCGCTCCCGCCGGTGGCGTTCAGCGGATTGGTGGTGCAGCTAAAACCGTTCCCCGAGGATAGTGAGAGCTTGATGGAGGCGGTCGAAGTGGTGACGATGTTGTTCCAGGCGTCTTCGACGGCGACGACCGGCTGCTGCGCCCAGACGGTGCCGTGAGTACCGCCGCCGGGGGCGGTGGTGAACACCAGCTTGGATGCCGCGCCGGCGGTGATATTGAAGGAGTTGCTGGTGGCGGGGGAGAGGCCGCCGCTTGAAGCCGTCAGGGTGTAGCTGCCCGCAGTTCCAGAGATCTTACAGCCGGCGAAGGTGGCGACCCCGTTCACGGCGGCCTTGGTAAGCCCACCCGTGCAGGTCAAGCCGGTGGTTGGGGCGATGGTGATGGAGGCGGTGGAAGTGAGCACCGTGTTGCCCCAAGCGTCCTTGACGGCGACAGCCGGCTGCTGGGTCCAGGCCACGCCGCTCTGGCCGCCGTTGGGCTGGTGGGTGAACACGAGCTGGCTGGCGGTGCCGGCGGTGATATTGAAGGAGCTGCTCGTCGCGGGAGACAGGCCGCTGGCCGACGCCGTCAGGGTGTAGCTGCCAGCCGTGCCGGCGATCTGGCAGCCCGAGAAGGTGGCGATTCCGCTGACGGCGGTCTGGGAAAGACCACCTGTGCAGCTCAGGCCGCTGATCGGCGTGAGCGAAATGGACGCGGTCGATGAGGTGACGACGTTGTTCCAGTTGTCCTCGACGCTGACCGCCGGCTGCTGGGTCCAGGCCACGCCGCTCTGGCCGCCGTTGGGCTGGTTGGTGAACACCAGCTTGGCAGCCGCGCCGGGGGTGATCGTGTAGGGGTTGCTATTTACGGAGGAGAGTCCGGTGCTCGATGCCGTCAGGGTATAGCTGCCGGCGGTTCCGCTGACCTTGCAGCCTAAGAACGTCGCCACTCCGCTGGAGGCGGTCTTGGACAGCCCACCCGTGCAGCTCAAGCCGGTGCCGCTGGTCTGGGCGACGCTAACGGAGGCCGTCGAAGTGGTGACCGTATTGCCCCCGATATCCTGGATGGTGACCTGCGGCTGCTGGCCCCAGGCGACGCCGCTCTGCCCGCCGCCGGGCTGGATGGTATAGGCCAGCTGGTAAGCCGGGCCAACTGGGACCTGGAAGGTCGTACTGGTGGCGCCCATAAGTCCCGCCGCGGTGGCGGTCAGATTGTCAGGACCCAACCGTGCCCACGATGGAGCAACCCGAGAAGTTGGCCATTCCGTTGGGGGCAGTCATCGTCAGGCCGTTCGGACCGCTACCTGAGCAGGTGAGCGTGGCGTTCGGGTCCACCGATTGAGGAGAGATGCCCAACGTTATGGACGAGCTACTGATGGAGAGGTCCCCAATGGCGTCTTCCACGCTCACGGTTGGCTGCGGGCTGAGCGACGCCCCATCGGCGGCACCGCCGGGCTGCTGCGTGAACACCAGTTTGAGGGCCGGTGGCGGCGCCAGGTGATTTGGGTTGGCGACGGTGAAGTTCAGCTGGTCGTTTGCTCCTGGAGCGGTGCCGGCGATGGTCAGCTCCTGGACGTCATCAGACCGCGCCGCGTCAGTCTGGCAGGCGGCTTGATTGGTCGTGAATTGCGAGCCGTTCCAGTACTGCACGGCAGTGATCCCCACCTGGAATTGCTGCAGTGGAGACACCGCGACTGGCGCGTTGGCGCTGGGACCGCCGACCGTGGGTGCCGTCGTCACGGTAAAGGGGCTATTGGACTGATTGCCAAGGCCGTCTTGAACGGTCACGTTGTACGATCCGGGGCCGACCGAAGGCACGTTGAAGCTGTAGGTGCCGCTGCCAGAAGAGCTCGTGGTGCCACTGGTCAGGACCGTGGTGGCTCCGAACTTGACCGTCACAGTGCTGGCGGTGGCGCCGAATCCGGTGGTCGACACGTGGACAAGAGTTCCGGCTGGGCCGCTGGAGTGGTCGAGCTGCACCAGGGGTGTTACGACGAACTGCGCCGCAGCCGGGGCACTGTTTGCGCCAAACGCAACGGTGATCGTCTTCGGTCCTGCCGGCAGCGGCGGCACGTTGAACGTCGACGTGAGCTGGCCGTTGGTGACCTGTCCGGTGGGGTTGATCACCGCAGATCCACCGCTGATCGTGGGAGTCGAAGGTGTGCCGGTCCCCCCAAAGCCTGAGCCAAATACCGTCACGGCGGTGTTCACCGGTCCGCTGCTCGGAAAGGGAGCACTGGTGATATTGGAGTACGACGACACGCACCGGACGTATCCATCCTGGGCCGTCAGGCTGGTTCTGGTCGTTTCGGCGAAGCTCCGGACGACGGCGTCGAGGCTGGTCAGAGCGCGGTGGCTCCCCGATCCACCGATGGCGGCGGCCAGACCGCCGAGCAGGCCAGCCGCGGCGATGCCGATGACGGTGATGGCGACGAGCAGTTCGACGAGGGTGTCCCCGGCATCCCGTGACCGGCCTTGCTCAGACCCAGCGCAAGCGCGGCAGTTTCCGCGGTAGCGACGGCCCGGGAACGTCATTGGCCCGACAGGGTGATGGGAGAGCTGCCGGACAAGGTCACGCTCTTGGCAATAATGCGCCCTGTGATGATTGTGGCGCTGTTACTAACGGTCACAGTTGCGCCGGGAAGATATGCCGTTCCTGTTGGCGGAAACCCGCTCACGCCTTCCTCGTTGCCGATCAGGCTGGCCCCTGTAGCATCGCTGACGGCCTGCCAGAGCCATAGTCCCTGCAAAGCCGTGGTCCCGAAGGTGGTCATGGATTGGCCGGCTGTCAGCGGCGGGATGTTGACCGTGACGCCATTAGAGAAGGAGACTCCGCCCGACGGCACGTACAGCAGCGCCCCGCCGCCTCCCGACTGGACCAACAGCTGGCCGTTTCCCTGAACATTGATGCCGCCCTGGAACTGGTACACCCCGGGGATGAGGGTCACGATGACGCTGCGTTGAACGTTGAGAGCCAGCCCAGATCCACCGCAGCTGTAGGTGCCGGGCGAGAGGGTGAAACTGCCGCTGGTGGCGCTGTTCACGCTGCTGGGGCAACCCTGGCTGGTCAGGGTTGGAAACGTACTGGGAATATAGTTCGCCAGGGGATCACCGACCGGGGTCGAACTGGTCGCACTTCCGTTGCACAGGTTGGTTCCATTGGGTCCACCGCTCAGAACCTGTATGCCCACGCCGCAGGTAGTGTTGTTGTTCGTGTTGATGCTGCCGGACGCGGTCACTCTCGCTCCGCCTCCGCCGGTCACGTTGGTGAGACCACCGATATTGGCGTTGCCATCGACGGTAATGGATGCGCTTCCGCTCACGGTCACGGTAGTCAGGCTCACCAGCGCGGCTGCGTATGGCGACCCGGTCGGAGCCGGGCTGTTCTGGGCGGTCGACCAGGCCCGAGGTGTGGCATGCAGACTGTAGACGTAATTGCTCCCCGGCTCGGTCACCGAGAGGTTGATCGCCGAAACGCTGGTTTGCTGGACGACGGATGCCGCGACAGGGGCAGTGGTCAGTCCGTCGCCGCCGGTGCAGGTGAGAGCGGTGGGTGTCGACGGCGAGCACGTGACTGGCGGCACGAAAGCCCCGTTAAAGAAGATGCTGATCTTTCCGCCCGTCGCAAATCCCAGGCTGGAAGCCACCGGCAAGCTAAAACTCCCACTATTCAAAAGGGTCGCGCTGGTAACCGTCGTCGTGGGCGACGACGTCGGTGTCCACACGCTCGACGCCGCCGTTTCGAACTGGGTCGGGGATATGGCGGTACTTACCCCCGACGGAGTCACGTCACTCGAGATGGGAACCTGGCTGTAGTAGGTGGGCCCGCCAGTTGTGGTAACGGTGCAGGCATCGCGGACCAGTTGCGGTGGAGAGTCCGACGTCAACCAGTAGCCGACGGAGAGACCGTTCGAGAGTGGCTGAGTCGGGGTGGTGTCGACGGTCGACGTAGCTGGTCGGTACAACCCGAGGACGAGTGTCGGACTTGTGAGGGCCGGGTTCACGCACACCGGCGCAGGGGAAGAGACCCCGGCATTTGTCGTCACGAACTGCGCACCTTGGACGTCGCTGGCGTAGTACTCGGAGCTGATCTGGGCGCTCGCTGAGTCCGCCAAGCGTGACGCGGTCGTGCCGGTGTTGCGTTCGGCGACAATGATGGCCGCTGCCGTGGCGCCGATGACGAGCGGCATGATGATCATGACGACGAGGAGCTCCACAATGGTGAAGCCGCCATCGTCCCTCCTCCGGTGGGTCAAGAGCCCACCTTGACCTGATGGAAGATCCCGTACATGGCCGACACCAGGGCGATGGCCACAAAACCCACGATGATGCCGACGCCGATGATCACGGCCGGTTCGATGAAGGTCGTGAACCTCTTGATTTTGAAGTCCAGCTCCCGATCAAGATAGTTGGCCGCAGCCTGGAGTTGGTCGTCGAGGTTTCCGGTGCTCTCGCCGACGGCGAACATCTGCCGAGCAGCTCCGGGGAAAAGCCCCGTCGCGGCCAGCGGAGCGGCCAGACCCTCGCCCCTCATCATGCCGGCCCGGGCTTCGGTGAGTCCCTTGCGGAATACGGTGTTGTTGGTGGCGGCGGTGGTCACGGCGATGGCCTCGGGCAGGGAGACGCCCGCGATTGTCATCGACGAGAGCAGTCGACAGAAGCGCTCGATGATGGCGGTGTGGATGAGTCCGCCGATAATGGGGATCTTGAGGACAAGCTGATCCCTAATCTCCTTGCCTCGCGCCGTGTTCATGAGGAAAAGACGCGCCAACAGCCAGGGCGCCAAGCAACGCCACCAGATAGAGACCCCAATGACCCATCAATTTGGCTACGGCAAGCAGCATCCGGGTGGGGAGGGGCAGCTTAGCGTTGAGCGACTTGAAGAAGCCCCGGAACTTCGGCAGTACGTAGACCACCAGGACGACGGACACGACGACGGCCAGACCGAGCACGACGAGCGGGTAAGCGAGGGCGGACTTGACCTTGTGGGCGGTCTCGATTTCCCGTTCGAGATAGTCGCCCAGCTGGTCGAGGCACTCGTCAAGGTTTCCGGTCAGTTCGGCGGAGCGGAGGATCTCGACCGCGTAGCCGGGAAAGAGTTCCGGATGGGCAGCGGCGGCTTCAGAGAAACGGGCGCCGGATTCGAGCGACACGCTCATCCCATCGAGGGCCGACCTCTGCAGCTTGTTCGATGTCTCTTCGGAAAGCACCTGGAACGCATCGAGCACGGACACGCCCGAACGCAGGAAGACGGCCAGCTGACGGCACAGGTGCATCAAGTCCCGCTTGTTGACCTTCTTCTTTGTGATCTCGAGCTGGAGGAAGCTCTTCTTCTCCAGGATCGAGATCGGTTGCAGATTGCGGTCGAGCAGGGCGCTGCGGACGTCGCCGATAGCGGTCGAGACCTCGACCCCGTTGACCACTGTGCCGTCAGCAGCAGCGGCGGTGAATCGAAACTTCGGCACGACAGACTCCTAGCAGTGACTTACAGACGCGTAAATGCTGCGGATGACTTCCGAAATGGTCGTGACGCCCTGATCGACGAGCGCCAGGCCTTCCGTCCGGAGCGTCCGCATCCCCTGATTGATGGCGACCCGGCGCAACTCGTCCTGGGTCGCCCATCCCACGAGCAGTCGCCGGATCTCGGGAGTCATGCGCAGGAACTCGTAGACCCCGATCCGGTCGGTAAGCCCGTGTCGGAACAGATCTGGCAGCCGGCGCCCCGCACGAACGTGTCCCCCTCGCCGCCCGCCTCTTTGTAGAAGGCGATCTCTTCGGCGGTGGGCTCGTAGGGCAGCCGCGCACGACTGGCAAATCCGGCGGACCAGTCGCTGGCTGACGATGCCGAGGATGGATGACGCCACGAGGAAGGCCTCGATGCCCATGTCCAGGAAGCGATGCAGGGCGGCCACCGAGTCGGTGGCGTGTAGCGAGGACAGACGAAGTGGCCGGTGAGGGCAGCCTGGACCGCAATCCGGGCCGTCTCGGTGTCGCGGATCTCGCCGACCAGGATGACATCGGGGTCCTGGCGCAGGATGGCGCGCAGGCCGTCGGCGAAGGTGATCCCGGCCTGGTCGTTGGTCTGGATCTGGTTGATCGAGGGGAAGACGTACTCGACCGGATCCTCGATGGTCACCACGTTGCGAGACCGCTCGTCGATCTCGTTGAGGGTGGCGTAAAGCGTCGTCGTCTTGCCGCTCCCGGTAGGACCGGCGCACAAGACCATGCCGAACGGCGATCGCACCATCTTGCCGTACAGGGTTGCGTATCCCGGGCATACCAGTTCGCCCAGCTTGTAGAGCGAGCGGCTTTTATCCAGGACCCGCATCACGCACTTCTCGCCGAAGACGGTGGCCATGGTCGACACCCGAACGTCGATGCCGCGGCCGTCGACCTCAGTAGCGAACTGGCCGTCCTGGGCCTTGCGGCGTTCGACGATGTTCATGTCGGCCAGGATCTTGACCCGGCTCACTAGTGCGCCGGCCATCCCAATGGGCAGCGTGAGTACATCGTGCAAGGCGCCGTCGATTCGGAACCGGACACGCAAGATGCCATCGCTCGGCTCCAGGTGGATATCCGAGGCGCGATCACGCAGCGCCTCAGTGACGAGCATGGTGACGACTTTGGCGACGGGGGAGTCGGCGCCGATGGATTCGTCGCGCCCGACGAGTGCTCCGAGCCGGGGCGTCTCGGTAGCCTCGAACGCCTTGACCATGCGATCGACGTCGGCCAGCGCCCGGTAGGTCCGATCGAGGGCCTGGCGGGCGGTGCTGAGTGGCACCAGGTAGAGCTGGATGGGGCTGGCGACTGCTCGCTGCAGCTCAGCCTCCATCCGGGCTGAGGGTTACCGACGGCAACCTCCACCACCCCATCGACATCCCGCAGGCACCGCCATGTATCGGCGGGCAACGGTTTCCGGCAGCCGGCCCGCCACCTGCGGATCTGGCGCCTGGCGGCTGAGATCCCCGACTTCGATGTCGAACTGCTCGGCCAGAACGTAGGTGAGCTCCCGCTCGTCGAAAGCCCCCGAGCGCATGAGCTGCTCGCCGATGCGGAGGCCAGTCTTGGGTTGATCGATAAGGGCTTGTTCGAGTTGATCGTCGGTGACGAGACCCTGCGCGACCAGGAGGGCGCCCAGGAGGCGCCCCCCTGGCGTGGCAGGCTGCCCGCTCGGATAGCTCGGCATTGGAGTCAGCAGAGGGGTGGTCTTCGTGTCTTCGGCTCGCCGTCCCCGCAGCGGGCGGCGCAGCCGCCCGCCCCGCTCCGCCGGTGCTGGTGACTCCGGGGCTGGTGATGACGTGGGCGCCGGCGGTTGGGGCTCATGGTCCGGAGCGCTCGTCACGAAGGGGTCGGCGGGAGCAGTAGCGGAAGCCACCAGGCTGTCCACCGTGGCCGGAC
>CAWICR010000014.1:0-466445 GCA_963834775.1 uncultured Acidimicrobiaceae bacterium | reverse complement strand
GGCGTAACGACTTTCCTACTGTCTCAACCACAGACTCGGCGAAATTGAAGTACGAGTAAAGATGCTCGTTAGCTGCACCAGGACGGAAAGACCCCGTGGACCTTCACTGCAGCTTGATGTTGGTTTTTGTTACATGTTGTGTAGGATAGGTGGGAGACTGGGAAGCCGTAGCGCCAGCTGCGGTGGAGTCACCGTTGAAATACCACCCTGCATGTGACGGGAATCTAACCCACGTCCGTTATCCGGATGGGGGACAGCGTCAGGTGGGTAGTTTGACTGGGGCGGTCGCCTCCTAAAATGTAACGGAGGCGCCCAAAGGTTCCCTCAGGCTGGTTGGCAATCAGCCGTCGAGTGCAATGGCACAAGGGAGCTTGACTGCGAGACCTACAGGTCGAGCAGGTGCGAAAGCAGGGCATAGTGATCCGGCGGTTGCGTGTGGAAGCGCCGTCGCTCAACGGATAAAAGGTACCCCGGGGATAACAGGCTCATCTTCCCCAAGAGTCCATATCGACGGGAAGGTTTGGCACCTCGATGTCGGCTCGTCGCATCCTGGGGCTGAAGTAGGTCCCAAGGGTTGGGCTGTTCGCCCATTAAAGCGGTACGCGAGCTGGGTTTAGAACGTCGTGAGACAGTTCGGTCCCTATCCGGTGCAGCCGTAGGAAATCTGAGGAAGGCTGTCCCTAGTACGAGAGGACCGGGACGGACGCAGCTCTCGTGTGCCAGTTGTCCTGCCAAGGGCACGGCTGGTTAGCGACCTGCGGAAGGGATAAGCGCTGAAAGCATCTAAGTGCGAAGCTCGTTCCAAGATGAGATTTCCCACTGGGTTAACCAGGTAAGGCCCGTGGTAGACGACCACGTTGATAGGCCGGAGGTGTACGCACAGCAATGTGTTCAGCCGACCGGTACTAATCGGCCGAGGGCTTGGAAACAATCACGCTCGTGCTCGCTATGGAAAGCTCACAGGGGCGGTCGCCGGACGGCGACCAGCGCCTTATTGAGCACGGTTTCCGGTGGCCATAGCGGTGGAGTCACACCCGTTCCCATCCCGAACACGGAAGTTAAGCCCGCCAGCGCCGATGGTACTTGGGGGAATCCCCCTGGGAGAGTAGGACGCCGCCGGAATAATCCTGAGACGAAGGCCCCGCACCGGAGTTCCGGTGCGGGGCCTTGTCGTGTCGGCACCGGTAGAGTCGACTGTCGTGCCCCCGCCACCGCCACGACGCCGGTCCGGCTCGAACGCCGCGGCACCACAGCGGCGCACCTCGTCGAGCCCACCGAATCGCACCCGAGCTTCAGGCCGCGACGGACGGCGATCTGCCCGATCTGATCAGGCCGCTCAAGGCAGGACGCAACCTGAGTCGACCGGGCGCCCGCGGGATGTTGGCCGCGGCCGCCGCGGCTCCAACCCGGAGACGGACTCGCCCGCTCGGCCCGCCGCCGTCGGCGGAACGGTGCGACGAAGCCGGCCGCGCCGACCACCTGCACCTGGCGGCATCGCACGGCCCGCCCGGGGTGTGAAGGGCACCAGTTCTCGGCAATCCGCCGGCGACCCGAATGGGGCGCGCCCACGCCGTCCCGACCGGATCCCCGATGGGGTCAGGCCGACCCGGAGGTCACCGCGCTCCGGCGACGACGATCCGGGTGGTTTCGGGGTCGCCCGTACGCGCCGGCCGTCCCGCGGCGCCCCCCAACCCGTCCGCACCGCCGCCCGCCGCCCTCGCGAATCTCTCGACGGCTCCTCCGGGATGCGGCGGGCAGCCCGACGTGACGGCGACAGGCCCCAGCCGGCGGCACAGGCCCCAGCCCGGCGGCAGCAGGCCCCAGCCCGGCGCAGCAGGCCCCAGCCCGACGGCGTCAGCCGGGCCGGCCGACCGGACCGCCCCCGTCGTCCCGACCAACCCGGCGGTATCAGCCGAACCAGCCAGGCCAACCGCCCGCGTCGTCCCGACCAGCCTGCCGGTGGTCTCTCGCGGCCGCTTCGCCACACCCGGACGCCATCCGGACCGACCCCGAGCGCCGGACCGACCTCGAGCGCCGGCCTGACCCCTACTGCGAATCGCAAGTGGGGAAGCGTGGCCCGGCGGGGGGCCCGCACCCTGACGAGCGCGCCCGCTGACAGCCCGACTGCTTCAGAGGTATGGCGCCAGGCGGTCGCCCGGGCCAGCGCCCCACCCGGTTCCGACGCCGCCCCAGACCAGGCCTGGGTGCCCGAGGAGACCTGGATTGAAGAACCGCAGGCAGACGAGGTGCCCCGGCGCGGTGGTCAACCTTCGGCGGATCCCACCTTTACCCCACGTTTTCGCGACCTGGCGAGCAAGGAAGGAGTGGCTTCTCCCGGGGGGCGGCGACGCCGGGTGCCACGCCCTGTTGTCGACGAACTCTCGGCAGCCGCGGGCGCCCAGCGCGGCGGCAAGCTGGCGACCCGGATGGCGGACGCCACCTACGCCTTCGAGCGGGAGCGTTATGAGGACGCTCGCCGTATTCTGCGCTCCCTGGCCTCCGAACTGCCGGCCTCGGCTGCCGTCCGTGAGCTGTACGGCCTGGTGCTGTATCGCACCGGACAATGGGCGCCGGCCGCCCGTCAGCTGGAGACTTACCGGGAGTTGAGCAGATCGTTCGATCAACATCCCGTGCTGGCCGACTGTTACCGGGCGTTAGGACGCTACGGGGACGCGGAGGAAATCTGGAACGAGCTTCGTGAGGCCTCCCCGAGCGGAGACCTGGTCGGCGAAGGGCGTATCGTGGCGGCCGGCTGCCGGGCCGATCAGGGCGACCTCGCCGGTGCCATCGCCTTGCTGGAGCGCGCTGAACGGCGCGTCAAGCGGCCTCAGGAGCGCCATCTCCGGCAGTGGTACGCGCTGGCCGACCTGTACGAACGGGCCGGGGATATCCCGCGCGCCCGGGAGTTGTTCGCCAGGGTGGCGACGATCGATCCAGACGCGTTTGATGTTCGCCAACGGCTGCGATCGCTGCGCTGAGCGCGGGCCCGGCCGGGCCGGCCCGAGCCGCGGCGCTTCGGCGTTCTGCGTGACACCAGTGCACACGTGTTGAGCGCGCCCACCACCTCCGGCCCCGTCGCCGTCACACCCCTGGCGTAGCCTTACCCCTGCGCTTGGAAGCGCAGTCTCGCCGGTGACAGCTGGCCTTTCAGTTGGTGTGTGTCCTGCCGACCCAGGCCGGTGGAGGTAAGCAAGCGGTGATCAACGTTGTTGTGCTGGAAGGTGTATTGGCGAAGCCAGCCTTGTATCGGGAGTTGCCGTCCGGTAGCCGGTTGTTGACGCTAGAAGTGACCGTACGCCGTGAGGGCGCGCCGGCGGAGCCGGTGCCCGTGGCCTGGTTCGACGCCCCAGCCTGGGCCGTCAGCCTGGACGAGGGTTCCCCGGTCGTGGTGACGGGCCGGGTCCGGCGCCGGTTCTTCCGCGCCGGGGGCGTGACCCAGAGCCGCACCGAGGTGCTCGCCGAGCGAGTCCTTCGTTCGAGCGACGTGAAGCGGGCGCAGGCTGCCATGGCGGCGGCCGGGGCGGTCCTGGAGGCGGCTGCCGCCGGGCTCGGCAAATGAAGACCACCCCGCCTGCGGGCTGGCCCGCTACGCCGTCGTCGGTTATCAACGGGGGTCCCCCACCGGGGACGTTCTGCTTTCCTCGCTGAGCGAGGTCAGCTCCTCGAGCAGGCAAGCGACACCATCATCGGAGTTGGGCGGCAGCACCCTTTCGACCACCGCCAGCACGTCGGGGATGGCGTTGGCCGGAGCCATGGCCGCCGAGGCCCAGGCCAGGAGGGGCAGGTCGTTGTGATTGTCGCCGACCGCAAGTACCTCGTGGATGCTCACCCCCAGCCGGTCGCATACTCGTTCCAGGGCATAGGCCTTCGACACCTGGGGCGGCCCGACATCGACCCAGTCAAGCCCCGACGTCGTCACGTGCCCCACCTCGCCCACCGCTCGCCCCAACAACTCGATCAGCTGCGGGGCCGTGGTTTGGGGAGTCCGGGCGATGAGCTTGATGCAACCGGTCGCCACCAGGGGGCGGATGTCATCGACTTCCTCGAGGGTCTCGTCCCAATCGACCGGCGTCGAGAAGAAGCCGGGCTCGTAACAAAAGCACTCGAGATCGTCGGACGCGAGCAGGATGCCAGGGACGGACCGTCGCAGCAGATCGACCAATCCGGTGGCGATGGCGCCGGCGATGTCGGAGATTTCGAGCACCTCGATGCGTTCAAGGTCAACAATGACGGCCCCGTTGGCGCACACGCCGAGTGGCCCGAGGCCCGCCGCCGCGGCCAGCGCCCAGGTTGCTTGCGGCGGGCGTCCCGTCACCGGCACCACGTGAATGCCCTGGGCCCGGGCTGCCCGCACGGCCCGGGCTGTTCGGGCCGTGATCCGACCGCGGGGATCGAGGAGGGTGCCGTCGAGATCCGTGGCCACCAGACGTACCCGCGACAAATCAACAACCGGCTCTGCGGCGTCCTTTGGGTTCAGCACCACGCCAGGCCCGGGGCCTCGCACCTCGCTCTGGATACGCACTCGGCGCACGCTACCGCTCGGCCTGTCGAAGCAACGGCGGGACCAGCTCAGGATTTCCAGCTTCAGCTTCGTCCGCTGCTATCCGGCGAGGAAGGCGAGGGCGCAGCAGAAGATGAGGGGGGCGACGAGCCAAGCTGGCGCAGGAGTTCCACGACCTGCTGGTCGGAGGTCTGAGCAAAGTTCCCGTAGAACTGGCCGATCGCACCCAGCCAGGACGGTGTATAGAGGCAACGGACCTCATCAGCGACAGCGGAGAGTGTTGTCACTGCGTCGGGTGACCCCACTGGCACCGCCAGGACCACTCGGGCTGCACCATGGGCCCGGGACACCTGGCAGGCGGCGACGGCCGACGAACCGGTGGCGATGCCATCATCAACCAGCAGGGCGGTGCGACCGATCAAGGACAGGCGTGGCCGATCCCGCCGAAAGAGCTGAGCCTGACGATCCAGTTCGCTCCGGGCCTGGCGCTCGACTCGGGCCAGCTGCTCGAGCGTCACCCCGGCCCGGCGTATCACTTCGTCGACAACAATGCGAACGCCGTCTTCCCCGAGGGCACCCATGGCGAGCTCGGGCTGGATGGGCACGCCGAGCTTCCGGACGACGATGACGTCCAACGGCGCGCCGAGGGCCCGGGCCACCTCGGCCGCCACGACCACGCCCCCGCGTGGCAGCCCGAGGACCACCACGTCCCGCTGATCGAGATCGGACAGCAGTAGGGCGAGTTGCCGCCCTGCATCGGCACGATCGACAAACGTCACCGCCCCAATTCAATACCCGCGTCTCCGGCGGCGAGCCGCCACCGGGACGCCACCTCGACACCGGGGTCGCATCGCCGGGCCGCCCGGGTATAACCCCGGCCATGTTCTCCACCCGATCGTTGGCCCGGCCCCTCCTCGCCGGCATCTTCGTGTCCGGGGGAATCGAGGCCCTCCGCGACCCCCGGCCGAGGGTCGAGAAAGCCGCCCCTATGGTCCCCAGGATCAGCGACCCCCTAGGTTTGCCCGCGGATCCCGACCTGCTGGTGAAGGTCAACGCCGGTGTCCAGGTCGGAGCGGGGGTGCTGCTGGCAATCGGCAAAGTCCCTCGGCTGGCGGCCTTGGCCCTGATCGGGTCGACCATTCCAACGACCTATGTCGGCCACCGGTTCTGGGAGTTGGGCGACAAGGAATCCCGGACGCAGCAACGGGTGCATTTCCTCAAGAACCTGGGCCTCATCGGCGGGCTCGTGCTGGCCGCCGTGGACAACGGGGGCGCGCCGTCGGTCTCGTGGCGGGTCCGCCGCCACGCCACCCAGGTCAGCCGGGCGGCGGGCGAAGCGGGGAGGGCGCTGGCCAGTGGTGGCGGCCATACGGTGGCCAGTGGGGTTGGCGGCGCCACGAAGGTGGCGGCCAGAGGGGCCCGCCACCCCAGCACCGCGGCGCGATGGGGCGCTCGACGCGGCAGCCGTGCGGTCGCCGCTGGAGCCCACCGTGGCCGAGCCGGCCTGGGCCACGCCGCCCGGACCGTCGCTGTGCACCTCCCGATGGGCTGACCCGCGTCGAAACACCCTGTCGCCGACACCCGCACGATCCACAGTCCCACCTGCGACAATGTCGCGCCGCCAGGGTCTGGCCACCGAGTTACCCATCGGTAACCTGAGCCCTCGGTGGCTGCCACCGTAGACTGACCGCGGTCGGATTGCGAAGGGACTGATATGGCTGATACCGCTGCTCGTGAGCACACCTCCGTGGAGTTGGACCGGGCGGTCATCCGCTTTGCCGGGGACTCTGGCGACGGGATGCAGCTCACCGGTGATCGCTTCACCACCTCGTCTGCCATATTCGGCAACGACCTCTCGACTCTGCCCGATTTTCCGGCCGAGATCCGAGCTCCAGCCGGAACGCTGGCCGGCGTCTCCGCCTTCCAGATCCACATCTCCGACCACGACATCCTCACCCCCGGCGACCATCCGAACGTGCTGGTAGCGATGAACCCAGCCGCGCTCAAGGCCAATCTTTCGGACGTACCCGAGCGCGGCACGCTTATCGTGAACGTCGACGCCTTCGACGACCGGGCTTTCGCCAAGGCCGGGTATGCCAGCAACCCACTCACAGACGGCAGCCTCAGCGCCTACACCGTCTATGAGGTGCCGATGACATCGCTCACCCTGGAGGCCGTCAAGCCGTCGGGGACGAAGCCGCGTGACGCGGAACGATCCAAGAACTTCTTCGCTCTCGGCCTCATCAGCTGGCTCTACACCCGGCCGACTGACCCCACCCTCAAGTGGATCCAGCAGCGCTTCGCCAAGACGCCGATGGTGGCGGAAGCCAACACACTGGCGTTCAAGGCGGGCTGGAACTTCGGGGAGACGGCGGAGTTGTTCCCGTCTGCCTACGAGGTCAAGCCGGCCGAGCTGCCGCCGGGCACCTACACCAACGTCTCCGGCAACACTGCCCTGGCCTGGGGCCTGATCGCCGCAGGGCAACTGGCGCAACTGCCGTTGTTCCTCGGGAGCTACCCGATCACGCCTGCGTCGGACATCCTCCACGAGCTGTCGAAACACAAGAACTTCGGCGTACGAACCCTGCAGGCCGAAGACGAGATCGCCGGCGTCGGGGCGGCGCTCGGGGCCAGCTACGCCGGGTCCCTGGGGATCACTACCACCAGCGGCCCCGGGATCGACCTGAAATCCGAAACGATCGGCCTTGCAGTCAGCCTGGAGCTTCCGCTTCTCATTCTGGATATCCAGAGAGGCGGTCCCTCCACGGGTCTGCCGACCAAGACCGAACAGGCCGACCTGCTGCTCGCCATGTTCGGCCGCCACGGTGAGGCGCCGGTACCAATTGTGGCGCCGTCAACGCCCGGTGACTGTTTCTACGCCGCTATCGAAGCGGCCCGCATCGCTGTGAAATACCGGACGCCGGTCTTTTTGCTCTCGGACGGCTATCTCGCTAACGGGGCCGAACCGTGGCCGATTCCCGATGTGAACAGCCTCCCAGACATCAGCGTGCCCTTCGCCACCGAGCTCAACCACACTGACGAAGACGGCGAGCCCCAATTCTGGCCCTACCTCCGCGATCCGGTCACGCTGGCCCGGCCCTGGGCCATTCCCGGTACGGCCGGCCTCATGCACCGAATCGGCGGCCTCGAGAAGGCTGACGGTTCGGGCGACGTGTCGTACGATCCTGTTAACCATGAGCGCATGACCAAGCTGCGGGTGGCCAAGGTGGCCGGCATCGCGGCCGATATTCCCCCGGTCGAAGTCGACGACCCCGACGGGGCCGAGGTTCTGGTGCTCGGTTGGGGATCCACGTACGGCGCCATCCAGGCCGCCATCCGCCGGGTGCGCGGCCAGGGTTATCCGGTCGCGCACGCCCATTTGCGCCATCTCAATCCGTTCCCTCGCAATCTCGGGGACGTGCTGCGGTCCTATCCCAAGGTGCTCGTCCCGGAGATGAACTTGGGCCAGTTACTGAAACTCGTCCGCGCCGAATTCCTCGTCGACGCCCAGGGTCTCAACAAGATGATGGGCAAGCCCTTCCAGGCCGGGGAGATAGAGAAAGCCATTTTCGATGTTCTCCTCGACCGCTAGCACCACACGAAAGCGAGCCACGCTGTCATGACTGATGTTGCCGTCCCGGCTACCACCAAGAAAGACTGGACCAGCGATCAGGAAGTCCGGTGGTGCCCGGGCTGTGGGGACTTCTCCATCCTCATGGCCGTACAGATGTTGATGCCCGAACTGGGCGCCCGCCGCGAGGACACCGTGTTCGTGTCCGGAATCGGGTGCAGTTCCCGTTTCCCCTATTACATGAACACGTACGGCGTCCACTCCATTCACGGGCGGGCGCCGGCCGTGGCGACCGGCATCGCCGTTACTCGTCCCGACCTGCACGTGTGGGTTATCACCGGCGACGGTGACGCCTTGTCCATCGGCGGCAATCATCTCCTGCACGCCCTCCGTCGCAACGTCAACCTCACGATCATCCTCTTCAACAACCAGATCTACGGGCTCACGAAGGGCCAGTACTCGCCAACGTCGGAGACCGGCAAGGTCACCAAGTCGACCCCGTTCGGGTCCCTCGACCATCCGTACAATCCCGTCTCGCTGGCCCTCGGAGCCGAAGCCAGCTTCGTGGCCCGCACCCATGACATGGAACGCAAGCACATGATGGAAACGTTCCGGCGCGCCTACGAACACCAGGGAGCCGCCCTGGTCGAGGTGTACCAGAACTGCAACGTCTTTAACGACGGCGCCTTCGAACAGATCACCTCTAAGGACGCCCGCCCCAAGATGCTGATTCAGCTCACCCATGGCGAGCCCATTCGGTTTGGTCCGGACGGCGAAAAAGGCGTGATCCTCGAAAACGGCACCGCCCGCATCGTGGACGTGGCCGATGTAGGCGAAGACCGCCTGATCGTGCACGACGAGCGCCGCGACGACCCGAGCCTCGCCTTCGCCCTGTCCCGGCTGGCCTCCGGGCCCACCGCGCCGACCCCGATCGGTGTGTTCCGAGACGCGCCGCGGCCCGACTACGGATCGTTGGTCAACCAGCAGCTGGTCGCCGCCGCGGAGCGCAAAGGCCCAGGCGATCTGGCTGAACTGCTGACGTCCGGTTCGACCTGGACGGTGACGTGAGCCTGAACTTCAGGTAAAAGCCAGGCGTACAAGATAGCCGTAGCGCGCCACGAACCATTACACTTCGTTGCATACGCGGCGACGGTGGGTAGGGTGCAGCGAAGGTCGCCATGTCCTCAACGCCCGCTCCCCCTATCACGGTGCACCTCACCCGCGCCGAGGCCGCTGCCGCTCTGGCAGATGACGTCCACCGCGGTCTGACCGCCACCCCGAAACGGATCCCCCCGAGGTGGCTGTACGACCCGCGTGGATCCGCCCTGTTCGAACAGATCACCGAGCTCCCCGAGTACTACCTGACGCGTGCCGAGCGCGAGATCCTCTCGGCGTATGCCCCCGAGATCGCAGGCCGGTGCGGGGCGTCCACCTTGATCGAGTTGGGCTCGGGAACCTCGGACAAGACGGTGGCCCTGCTCGACGCCCTACGCGACGCGGGGACCCTGCGTCGCTTCGTGGCTTTCGACGTTGCCGAGCCCACCCTGCGCCACGCCGTGGCCAGCCTGTCCGAGGCCTACCCGGGCGTAGAGGTGTCGGGCGTCGTTGGCGACTTCGGCGTCCATCTGGACCGGCTCCCCTACGCCGGCAGCCGCCTCATCGCCTTCCTGGGCAGCACCATCGGCAACCTCACCGTCGAGGAGCGGGCCGAGTTTCTGGCCACCGTGGCGGCCCGGCTCCGCCCGGGCGAGGGATTGCTGCTCGGGATCGATCTGGTTAAAGACCCGGCCCGGTTGGTAGCCGCCTACGACGACGGCGCCGGCGTTACGGCGGAATTCGAGAAAAACGTCCTGGCGGTCGTCAACACCGCCCTGGACGCCGATTTCGACCTGGATCGTTTCGAGTACGTGGTGCGCTGGGACCCGGCGGCCGAGCACATCAGCATGGGGTTGCGGTCCGACGGCCCCCAGACGGTGCGGGTCGCGGACATCGGTCTCACGGTCGAGCTGGCGGCAGGAGAAGAGATCGGCACGGAGACCAGCGCCAAGTTCCGCCGCGAAGGGATCACCTCGGAACTCGAAGCGGCTGGCTTCGTTCCCATGGGATGGTGGACCGACGCCTGCGGGGACTTCGCCGTGACGCTGGCCCAGCGGTCGGAGCCAGCGACCCGGGCCGCCAGCCGGTCCATCCGAGCCGCAGACCAGAGGACGTCCCCCAACGGCCCTCCCGGCCCGCCCGGACCCCAGGCCGACATCGAGGATTATCGGGCCGTGCGGTCGGCCACCGAAGCGCTGGCGGCGCCCCTGTCGCCCGAGGACCAGACCGTGCAAACCATGCCGGACGTAAGTCCGACGAAGTGGCACCGGGCCCACGTGACCTGGTTCTTCGAGCAGTTCGTGCTCCTGCCGTACCAGCCCGGTTATCGGCCCGTCGACGAGCGCTACCTGTACCTGTGGAACTCGTACTACGAGGGAGTTGGCCCCCGCCATCCGCGGCCCCAGCGGGGGCTGCTGAGTCGCCCCGGGGTGGGGGAGATCACCGCCTACCGGGACACCATCGACGAGGCCATGGAAGACCTCCTGGGCCGCGCTCTGCCAGACGACGTGCTGGGCCGCATCGAACTGGGCCTCCATCACGAACAGCAGCACCAGGAGCTGCTCCTCATGGACATCAAGCACGTGCTGGGTACCAACCCGCTCCGGCCCGCCTACCGGCTGACGAGGCCTCCTGCGGGGACGGATCCCGGCCCGCTCGGTTGGGTCGGCCACGAGGGCGGCCTCGTAGAGCTCGGGGTGGCGGCAGGCACCGGCTTCGCCTTTGACAACGAGTCGCCCCGACACCGGGCCTGGTTGGAGCCCTTCGAGCTGTCCGACCGCCTGGTGACCGCCGGTGAATGGCTGGAGTTCATCGGCGACGGCGGCTACCAGCGTCCCGACCTGTGGCTGTCGGACGGGTGGGCCGCGTTGCAGACCGCCGGCCAGCACGCCCCGCTTTACTGGGACGAGGAAGGGGGCGGCTGGTCGGTGTACACGCTTTACGGCCCCGGCCAGCTTGACCCCGCGTTGCCAGTTGTGCACGTGAGCTACTACGAAGCGGACGCCTATGCCCGGTGGCGAGGTGCCCGCCTGCCGACCGAGGCCGAGTGGGAGCTGGCCGCAGCCGGCTGCCCTGGGCCGCAGGCCCCGGCCGTCGTCCTCCATCCGGACGCGGCCCGCCGAGAGCCAGGAGGTTTGCGTCAAATGTACGGTTCGGCCTGGCAATGGACGTCGAGCAGCTACCTGCCCTACCAGGGATTCCGGCCGGCGCCGGGGGCCGTAGGGGAGTACAACGGCAAATTCATGGTGGGACAGCACGTGCTGCGAGGTAGCGCCGCCATCACGCCACCCGGGCATGCTCGCCTCACCTATCGCAACTTCTTTCCGCCCGGAGCCCGGTGGGCGATGAGCGGTGTGCGCCTGGCCCGCAGCCTTGGTTAGCCGGCCTTCCAATATTCCCTCAGACCAGCTTCTGGCGCGAACGCAGCGGGGCCGCCGCCACCTGCTCGGCAACGGCGGCCCCGGCATCCGGCTGGGCAGAGGAGGTACCGAGCCGAAAGTGCGATGCGGCCCCTAGTATCCAATACGGGGCTGGGCTTGTGCTGAGGATTTCCTGAGAAAGTCAGCAATTCTTGGCTTGCCGCCTTGTCGAACGGTGGACCGGCCCGGAGTCACCCGCTCAACTCGCGGATCACCATGCCGGTACGGGGCTTAGGCCAGAAAAATGTTGTCTTGGCCGGCATGCGCACTCCGCCCCGGCCCACCTCGCCGATTTGATCGACGGTCACTGGTCGCAGGAGGACCGCGGCGTCGGCCTGGCCGCTCGCCACCGCGGTGGTGGCCCGGTCCGACCCGTGCTGGAACGTCACATGGTGAGGTGGTAGGGCCGCCAGGGCCACGTCGAGTCGGCTGCTGTCGAGATCATGCGGCGCCGCCGAAAGCAACGCCGGACGCGGCCGGGCCAACCAGGCGCCGGCCGGCGTCACCAGCGCCAGGGAGTCGGCGTCCACCATGCGGGCCGTGATACTGCGATCGGGTCGCCCGGTCGGGGTGATCTCGAACCACTCCGCCAACGCCCCAGGCAGATCGAACCCGGCCGGGAGGCCGTGGATGAGCCGATGGATGGCCTGAACGGTGAGCTGCTCCTCGCCGAGCTCCACGATGAGGGCCATGACCGCGTCCTCGCCGACGCCCCTGCTGCCGTTTTGGGCGAGTTCGGCGCGGTAGGCGAGGGCGGTCTCGTAGCGGTGGTGCCCGTCGGCGATGAGAACCGGCTGCCCCTCCACGAGCGAGCGGACCGCTCTCGTCTGATCGGGGTCGGTAATGGGCCACAACTCGTGCTTCACCCCGTCGAGATCAACGGCGTGCTCGGCCGGATGCCCCGGAGGCGGACAGCAGGCGGCCAGGCCACCGGCCGGCGTCAGGCCCCAGATCGGTGACAGGTTTGTCCGAGTAGCGCGCAGCAGCTCCAGACGGTCGGTCTTGGCCTTGGGCGTGGTCTGCTCGTGGGGCAGGATGCCCGAGCCCGGTGGCTCCAGCTCCAGGGCGCCGATGACGCCGACGGTTTGGCGGGCCACACCACCTGGGTCCCGGAAACGCATGCGGTAGCCGTAGAAGGCGGGCATCGGGTCCCGGTGCAGAATCCCCCCATCCCGCCAGGCGTCGAGAAGGGAGGCGGCTCGCTCGTAGCGATCCCCGGCGTGTTCGTTGTCGCGTGGGAGCTCGAGCCGGACCACGTTGGTGGGGCTGCGGGCCTCGAGCGCCACACGCTCGGGCTCGGAGATGACGTCGTAGGGAGGGCACACCACGTCGTCGAGAGCCCCCACGTGGGATCGCGAGAAGCGGAGTCCGGAGAAGGGTTGGAATCTGGGCACGCCATCATTGTTGTCGAGCCCCGCCGGCGTAGCAGACTGCCGAGATGCTCTGGGTCCTCGACCTCGACGGTGTCGTCTGGTTGGCCGGCACGGCGATCCCTGGCTCCCCCGAGGCAGTACGCCGCCTCCACGACGCCGGCGAGGCGGTTGCCTTTGTCACCAACAACTCCGGTCCGACTCTCTCCCAGTACACGGCGATGCTCGGCCGGACAGGGATCGAAGTTGACGAAACGGAACTAGTGACCTCCGCTCAGGCCGCGGCGTCGCTGCTGGAACCGGGATCGCAGGCGGCGGTCGTCGGCGGGCCGGGCCTGATCGAGGCGGTAGCGGCGCGTGGCGTCGCCGTTGTGCCCGCCCACGACCATCCGACGGCCGTGGTCGTCGGGCGCAGCCTGCAACTCGACTTCGGGGCTCTGGCCGCGGCGGCCACCGCCATCCGAAACGGCGCCCGCTTCCTGGCGACGAACACCGATGCCACCTTTCCGACCGCCCACGGCCTCGAACCCGGGGCCGGCGCCCTGATCGCCTACCTGGAAGTTGGTTCGGGCCGAAAGGCAGAAGTGGCTGGGAAGCCGCAGCAGCCGGCCGCCGACCTGCTCCGGGAGCGGTTCGGATCGGCTGGTCTGGTCGTGGGGGATCGGCCCGATACCGATGGAACGTTCGCCCAGCGCGTCGGAGCGCCTTTCGCCCTGGTGCTCTCGGGGGTAACTCGGCCTGCAGACCTGCCCGTCTCACCGACTCCGGCGTCGATTCATGCCGACCTGGCCGCGGCTGTGGCCGCCCGTTTGGGGAGCTGAACCACGCACTCAACCAGACTGCGAACTTCTGCAAGCACTTCGGGGCGGCGTTACCATGCGGCATGGCACGCGACGACAGGTTCAGGCGGTATCAGGAGGCGGGCGCCGATTTCCTGGAGACGGCGCGGACCCGGGCCGAGGAATTCCTGCGGGAGCTGTCCAGCGTGGGTGACTCCACCCAAAAGCAGGCCTCCGGCGCCGTAGACGACCTCGTCGAGGGAAGCCGAAAGGGCACAGAGCAGGTGATGGCGTCCATCCGGCGGGAGATCGCCGCCCAGCTTTCCCAGCTCGGTTTGGCCACCAAAGAGGATCTGGCCGACCTGGAACGCCGAATGAGCGGGGCAGCGCGTGGCACGGGTGGGTCGCCGGCTCCGGAGGCCGGACCGCGGCCGGCGCGGCGGGAGCGGCGGGGGCGCCCAAGAAGGCGCCCGCCAAGGCCGCCGCCAAGAAGGCCACCCGGGCGAAGGGTACGGCCGAGAAGGTCCCCGGCAAAAAGGCTCGGGGCAAGAAGGCGGCCCCCGCAAAGAAGGCCGGCCCGGCGAAGAAGGCGGCGGGCGGGATCTGAGCGCGTGCCGGCGCCTCGACGCAGAGCTGGTTCGCCGCCAGTTGGCGGTCAGCCGCGGCCAGGCGGCGGAACTGATTGACGCGGGCGTCGTCCTGGTGAGCGGCACGGTGGCCGAGCGCGCCGCCCGGCTGGTGGACCCCGGCGAGCCGGTCGCCCTGCTAGGCGGACGTCCCCGCTTCGTCGGCCGGGGTGGCGACAAGCTGGCCGCCGCCCTGCCCCACTTCGGGCTCGACGTACGGGGCCGGCGGGTCCTGGATGCGGGTGCCTCGACCGGCGGGTTCACGGACTGCCTACTCCAATACGGTGCCGCTCACGTCGTCGCCGTGGATGTCGGTCACGGTCAACTCCACGAGCGCCTCCGGCACGACCCCCGGGTGGTCTCGCTCGAACGCACCAACATCCGCACCACCACGCTCCCAGACCTCGGGGGGACGCCATTCGATGTCGTGGTGGCAGACCTCTCCTTCATTTCGCTGCGGACAGTCGCCGCCACCCTGACCAGTCTGACGGAGCCGGGCGGTGACCTCGTCGTGCTCGTCAAGCCGCAATTCGAAGCGGGCCGGCGCCAGGCCGGACGGGCTCGGGGCGTCATCCGGGATCCGGACCTGTGGCGGTCCACCCTCCTCGCGGTCATTGCCGCGTTCCAGGGCGCCGGAGCGACCATGATGGGCCTTATGGTCTCGCCGCTGCGAGGAGCCGACGGCAACGTGGAGTTCCTCGCTCATCTGCGCGCCGGTCCGCCCGCCCAGGACGCCGCGGCCGTCGCCGCCGCCGTGGACGTCGTCGTCACCGAAGCGGCGGCCGACGCGGCCAGTAGTCAGAAATCAGAGGGCTGAGTGTGGCCATCATCGGCTTCGTCACCCACACGCAGCGGGAGGGCGCCGTCAGCCTGGCCCACCAAACGGGCCAGTGGCTCCGCGAGCAGGGCCACATCGTCGAATTCCTCGACGCCGCCTCCCCGTCAAGCGCGCCACGCAACGGGGAGCGACCCGACGAGGGACTGAGCCCGCTGGACCTCGCCGTCAGCCTGGGCGGCGATGGCACCATGTTGCGCACGGTCGACCTGGTCAGCCCCCTCGGGGTGCCGGTCCTCGGAGTCAACCTAGGCCATCTGGGCTACCTGGCCGCCGTGGAGCCCGCCGAACTGCAGGCCGCCCTACGACGCTTCTTGAGCGGCGACTACCGGCTGGAATCCCGGCTGACGCTGGACGTCTCGGTGGCCGATGATGGCGGCGACGGCACCCATACCGTGCTACATCGCAGCGCCCTCAACGACCTTGTTGTCCAGCGCCCCGCCGGTGGCCACACCGTGCGCATGGAGGTCGCCGTCAACGGTGCGCCCTTTCTCACGTTCGCGGCCGATTCGTTGATCGTGGCCACCCCGACCGGGTCAACGGCGTACAACCTCTCGGCGCGCGGGCCCATCGTCTCACCACAGGCCCGGGTCCAGATTCTCACGCCTGTGGCACCCCACATGCTCTTCGACCGCTCGCTGGTGCTCGACGCCGAGGACGTGCTGGCGTTCTCGCCGATCGCCGGTCAGCCCGCCGATCTGGTCATCGACGGCTGGCTGGCCGCCATGCTCCGCCCGGGCCAGACCCTCCACTGCCGGAAGGGCGATCGGGACGCCCGGCTGGTGACCTTCGGGGAGCGCGACTTCCACCGCATCCTGAAGCGGAAATTCAACCTGGCGGACCGATAAGCAGGGCCATGCTGACGGAGCTCCGGGTGACCCAGCTGGGCGTGATCGAAGACCTGACCGTGGCGCTGGGTCCCGGCATGACGGTGTTGACGGGCGAGACCGGCGCCGGGAAGACTCTGATCGTCGACGCCATCTCCCTGCTGCGGGGGGCCCGGGCCGACGCCACGGTGGTGCGCCCCGGCGCCCCTGAAGCGGTGGTTGAGGGACGATTCGTCGGCGCAAACGATGGCGAGGAGCTGGTGCTGCGGCGCACCATCCCGGCGTCTGGGCGAGGCCGAACCTACGTCGATGGCCGCATGGCCAGCGGCCCCCAGCTGGCCGAATTGGGCGAAGGGCTTGTCGACCTCCACGGCCAGCACGCCCACCAATCCTTGCTCCAGCCCGCCGCCCAGCGGAACGCCCTCGACATCGCCGCCGGCATCAGCACCGACGAGGTGGCCCAGGCTCGGCGGGCGGTACGGGAGTTGCTCGTTCAGCAGGCCGAGCTCGGCGGAGATCCCCGGGCCCGGGCCCGAGAGCTGGACCTGGTCCGTTACCAGCTGGCGGAACTGGACACCGCCAAACTCGAGTCGCCGACCGAAGACGACGACCTGCGCAGCGAGGAGGAGTGGTTGGGGGACGCGGCCGCCCTGCGGGACGCGGCGGCGTCGGTTGCCAACGCCCTTACCAGCGATGAAGGCTGCGTCGACGCCCTGGGCTCCCTGGTAGCTCGGCTGGCCGGCCGGACGCCTCTGGCGGGCCTGCATCATCGGCTGCTCGGCCTCCAGGCCGAGCTCGCCGACCTGGCCGGGGAAGCTCGGGCCGCGGCCGAGCTGTTCGAGGACAACCCGTCGAGGCTGAGCGAGATCGGCCTGCGCCGACAAGTGCTGACCGAGCTACGTCGCAAGTACGGCGCCACCCTCCCCGAAGTCCTCGCCTTCCGGGAGCAGTCCCGCACCCGGCTGGCCGAACTGGAAGCGCACGATGATCGCGCCGGACAGGTCGAGGCGGAACTGCGCACCGCCGAGGCCGCCCTGGCGGCCGCGGAAGCGCGCCTGGGCGACGCCCGCCGGGCCGCGGCGCCCCGTTTCGCGTCCAACGTCGAATCCGCGCTGCGGACGCTGGCCATGCCCCGAGCTCGATTCGCCATAGAAGTCGGCCTCGACCGCCCCGGCGAGAGCGTCACCTGGCTGCTCGGCGCCAACCCGGGCGAACCGCTGCTGCCGCTTGCCAAAGTGGCGTCCGGGGGCGAGTTGGCGCGGGCCATGTTGGCAGTCCGCCTGGTCCTGACCGACCGCAAGAAACGCTCCGCGGCCGGCAACGGTCGTGGCCGGCCCGCCGACTGCCAAACGACCGGCGGTCCGTCGACGCTGATATTCGACGAGGTCGACGCGGGCATCGGCGGAGAGGCAGCCGTGGCGGTCGGACAAGCGCTCGCCGCTCTCAGCGGCGAGCATCAGGTGCTGGTCGTCACGCACCTGCCGCAGGTGGCGGCGGTCGGTGATCGGCATCTCGTGGTGCGAAAGCAAACTACCGGCAAGCGCACCAAGGCCACCGTCGCAGAGGTCGACGCCGAGGCTCGGGTAATCGAGTTGTCGCGCCTGCTCTCGGGCAGCCCCGACAGCCCGACGGCGCAGCGCCACGCTCGGGAGCTCCTGGCCCAGCGCCGTGATTCAGCCGCGCCGCGGCGCCGCTGATCCACGGCGCCACTCCCGTGGCGACCAGGTGGCGACCCTGGGCGACTTCCGGACGCGGGCCGCTGCCGCCCGCGCCTCGCGTCCCCCGGCGCCTCGCATCCACCGGCGCCTCGCATCCACCGGCGCCTCGCATCCACCGGTGTCAGTCCGCCCGCACGATAAGGTGACGTGGCCGACGGTGAGTCCACCGAGAGCCGCCGTGATCGACTCGAGTGGAGGAGCGTCTTGGCGAAGCACATCTTCGTCACAGGTGGAGTGACGAGTTCCTTGGGCAAAGGGCTGGCCGCCTCGTCATTGGGCCGGCTGCTCAAGAGCCGGGGTTTGCGGGTCACCATGCAAAAGCTCGACCCCTATATCAACGTCGACCCTGGCACCATGAACCCTTTCGAGCATGGAGAGGTGTTCGTCACCGACGACGGCGGCGAGACGGACCTCGACCTGGGTCACTACGAGCGGTTCGTCGACGAAAGTCTGCACCGACAATCGAACGCCACCACCGGCTCCATTTACCAAAGCGTGATCGCCAAGGAGCGCCGCGGCGACTACCTGGGCAAGACGGTCCAGGTCATCCCGCACATCACGGACGAGATCAAGGATCGCATCAAGCGCCTGGCAACCGACTCGGTCGACGTGGTCATCACCGAGATCGGTGGCACCGTTGGCGACATCGAGATTCTGCCCTTCCTCGAGGCGATCCGGCAGTTCCGTAAGGACGTCGGCCGGGACAACGTCTGCTACGTCCACGTCACCCTCGTCCCTTATCTCGGCCCATCCGGCGAACAAAAGACCAAGCCCACCCAGCACTCCGTCACCGAACTGCGCAGCCGGGGCATCCAGCCGGATGTGATCATCTGCCGCAGCGACCGGAGCATCTCGTCGAGCCTCAAGCGAAAAATCTCCTTGCTGAGCGACGTCCCGATGGAGGCGGTCATCTCGTGTATGGACGCCCCCAATCTCTATGAAATCCCGCTGGCGCTGCACGAGGAGGGGTTGGACACCTACGTCTGCCGCTTGCTCGGATTCGAGCCAGCCGGGGACGGAACGCCCGGCCATCCTCTTGATCTCTCGGCCTGGCAGGCCCTCGTCGACCGGGTCGAGGCCGCCACCCGTCCGGTGCACATCGGGCTCATCGGCAAGTACGTGAACCTGCCGGACGCCTACCTCTCGGTGGTCGAAGCGTTGCGCCACGGGGGATATGCCCACGGCGCCAAGATCGACCTCGAATGGGTACAGGCCGAGGAGGTCGAGGGCCTCCTGGCCGCCGGGCGGCTCAAGGACCTGGATGGCATCGTCATTCCGGGCGGCTTCGGCGAGCGGGGCATCGAGGGCAAGATCGCCGCCGCCACGTACGCCCGGGAGAACAATGTCCCCTGCCTCGGTCTGTGCCTGGGTCTGCATGTCATGGTGATCGACTACGCCCGCAACGTCGCCGGGCTGCCCGGCGCCAACTCGCGGGAATTCGATGCCGCCTCGCCGCACCCGGTTATCGACCTCCTGGACGAGCAGCGGGAGGTGATCGACCTGGGCGGCACCATGCGCAAGGGTGCCTACCCGGCCCGGCTGGAGCCGGGGTCGACGGTGGCGACCGTCTACGGGACGGAGCTGGTATACGAGCGGCACCGTCACCGCTTCGAGCTCAACCCCCGTTACCGGGCCAGGCTGGAGGCCGCCGGACTGGTGTCGTCGGGCACCTCACCGGACGACCGGCTGGTGGAGTTCATCGAGTTGCCCCGCCATCCGTTCTGGGTCGGCACCCAGGCCCATCCCGAGTTCAAGAGCCGCCCCGATCACCCCCATCCGCTCTTCGCCGCCCTGGTGGGGGCGGCCCTCGAGCGGGCGGACGGGCGGGCGCCCCGCCTGCTCGATATCGACGGCCTTGCCGCCGTTCCGTAAGCTCGCCGAGACCGAGGTACACCGCAGCTCCCTCATCACGGTGACGTCGGCTCGCTTTGCCGGTCCCGACGGGACCGAGTTCGAGCGCGACATCGTCCACCACCCCGGCGCCGTCGTCGTGGTGCCGCTGACCGCGGTCGGAACAGTCCTGATGGTGCGCCAGTTCCGGGCCGCGGTAGGCGCCGCACTGCTCGAGATTCCAGCCGGCAAGCGCGACGTGGCGGGCGAGCCGACGGAGGTAACAGCCGCCCGGGAGCTGGCCGAGGAAGTTGGCCGGCGTGCCGGCCGGCTCGACCTCCTGGCCCGCTTCTACAACTCACCTGGATTCAGTGACGAACTGTCGTGGCTGTACCTGGCCCGAGACCTTACCGAGGTACCAGAGAACCGCCAGGGTGCCGAGGAGCGGGCTATGACCGTGGAGGAGGTAGCGCTGGCCGACGTCCCCGCCCTGATCCAAACGGGCGAGATCATCGACGCCAAATCGATCATCGGCCTTACCCTCACCAGGTCCGGTCAGGACGGGACGGCCTGAGTCGGGGCTACCCGCAGCCGGGCATCCTTTTGGTGCCCTGCGGGTTACACTCAGATTGATGGCAGCTGACGCGACGATTCAGGGACTGCGGGCCACGCTCGAAGAGGAGCGCGACTCTCTGCGGCGTCAGCTCGCGGAACTCGGTTACGGCTCGAAAGGCCTGGACTACGACCCCAACTTCGCGGACTCGAGTCAGGTGACGGCGGAACGCGGCGAGAACGAGGCGCTCGTCAACAAGCTGGTCGAAGGCCTCAAGGACGTGGAGCACGCCCTCGACAAGTTCGACAACGACACTTACGGCACCTGCGAGAACTGCGGGGAGGCCATCGCCACCGCCCGCCTCGAGGCCAAGCCCGAGGCCCGGCTGTGCATCAACTGCGCAGCCGCCGGCGCCCACCGGCGCTAGGTCTGCGGCGCCACCGACGGGCGTGACCGAACCTTCCGGTCCGTTGCCAGCCGCGGAACTGGCCGCCGCCAGCGGTTCGTCCGTGGCGGCGCCCTGAGCGGCAGCCGCCGGTCCCCCCGGCGGGAGTCCGTTGAGGCGGGTCGTCAACCCCCAGGCCCTGGTGGCCATCGGCCTTATCGCCCTGGCGATCTACGCCGTCCGCCACACACTGGGCTCCACCACCCTGGTCGTCTTCGCCGTGGCGGTGCCGTCCATCATTCTCCACGAGCTGGCGCACGGGGTTACGGCCCTGGCCTTCGGTGATGACACCGCCCGGCGGGCCGGGCGTCTCACCCTCAATCCCGTCCGGCATATCGACCCGCTGGGCACCCTGGTGCTGCCGGCGGTGCTGGCCCTGGCCGGGCTGGGGGCATTTGGGTACGCCAAACCCGTTCCCATCAACCCCGGCCGCATGCGTCATCCCCGCAACGACGCTCTCGTCGTCAGCCTCGCCGGGCCGGCGACCAATCTGGCCCTCGCCGGCCTCTCCGTCGTGCTCTTGCGCTGGGCCCGGCCGGCCGGCACTGCCCAGGCGGTCAACTTCGTGGTCGCCAACTTCGGCGTCGGCGCCCTGCCAGTCGTGGACCGGGTGCTGTACGTGCTCGGATTTGTGAATGTCAGCCTGGCGGTGTTCAACGTCCTGCCCATCCCGCCCTTGGACGGTTCGGCGGTGGTAGCCCGGCTGTTGCCGCCCTCCGCCATGCCGGCCTGGTACAGCTTCCAGCGCTTCGCCATGCCGGTGCTGCTCCTGTTGGTGCTTCTCCACCCCGGCAACTTCCTGGACCACATCTTCGGACCGGCCGAGCGGGCTTGGGCCCGCCTCCTCTCTGCTTGACGGAGATTGGGCCTGACGGAGGCCGCCACAGCCGGGCAAGTAGCGTGGCGCCGTGGCATCGCTCGACGAGTTCGGCTCGCTTCGTCACCTGGCCCGCCGCTTTGCCGGCTCCCTGTGGCCGGGCGGCCCGGGCTCCGCTGGCGAGGCCTGGGCCCGGCGTTGGCTCAACCCGGGCGAGATCGACCTGTGGAATCGACTCCCGGGGCCGGACCGCCGACACGCGGTCGCGGTCGGGCATCGGGTGGCCGCCGCTCTGGGCGATGCTGACGGCGCCGGTGTGCCGACCCCTGTCCTGGCCGCCGCCATGCTCCACGACGTCGGCAAGGTGGAGTCCGGACTGGGCACGTTCCGCCGGGTGGCAGTCACCTTGCTGGCCGGCGGTCTGGGTCGGGCCCGGGTGGCCGCCTGGTCCGAGCGCCCCGAGGGATGGCAGAAGCGAGCTGGCCAGTACCTATGCCATGACGTCATCGGACGCGACTTGCTTGAGGCTGCCGGCAGCGACCCGTTGACGTCACGTTGGGCCGGCGAGCACCATCTGCCGTCGCAACGCTGGACCGTTGACCGGCAGTTCGCCGACGTGCTCAAGGCCGCCGACGACGACTGAGGGGATGCCTGGTTGGGGGTACCTGGTCGGGGTCGCGGCCCCAGCTCTATTTTGGTATCTAAACCAGCTATAAGCTGTTAAACATACCAAAATAGGTTGTGGCCGTGACCGGGCCAGCGGCACAGGTGGCGGCTCGGCCACCAGCGGTGTCGTGACCGGGCGAGCGGGTGAGCGGGCCAGCGGGACAGCGGGACAGCGGGACAGCGGGACAGCGGGACAGCGAGAGAGTGGGACGCTACCCCGGCAGCACCAGGCCCACGGCGTCATACGCCCGGCGCAGCGTAACTCGGGCCACCTCGTCGGCCCGCTCCGCCCCGGTGCGCAGCACTTTGGCGACCGCACCCGGATCCTCCGCCCAGCGTCGGTAGGCAGCCTGGATGGGCTCCACGGTGGCGATGACCGCGGCGGCCAGGTCGGCCTTTAGCGGACCGTATTGCGTGTAGTCCCCGGCCACGTCCCCCGGACGACGCCCCTGGATGGCAGCCAGGATCTCCAGGAGGTTGGAAACGCCGGGCTTGGCAACCGGGTCGTAGCGCACCGCGTCCGGACCGCTTTCGGTATCGGTGACCGCCCGCTTGATCTTGCGCTCAATGGTGGCCGGACTGTCGAACAGGCCGATCGTCCCCTGGGGGCTCACGCTCGACTTGGACATCTTCTTGTCCGGCTCCTGCAGATCCATGATGCGGTCGCCGCGGCCGGACGGCGGAATGACCGCCTCCGGCACCACGAAAGTCGGCCCGTAACGGGAATTGAATCGTTGCGCCAGGTTGCGGGTCAGCTCCAGATGCTGGCGTTGGTCGTCGCCGACCGGGACCCGGTCTGCGTCGTAGAGGAGAATGTCGGCGGCCATCAGCACCGGATACGTGAACAGTCCGACCCGGGCCGCCTCCTCCCCCTCTCGCGCCGCCTTGTCCTTGAACTGCGTCATGCGGCGCAACTCGCCCATGCCGGCGATGCACTCCAGCACCCAGGTCAGCTGGGTGTGGGCGGGCACATGGCTCTGGATGAAGAGCGTGCACGTCTCCGGGTCCAGCCCGGCCGCCAGAAGCAGGGTCGCGACCGTCAGGGTGGCCCGGTGCAACCCGGCCGGGTCGCTGGGCTCGGTCAGGGCGTGCAGATCGACGACGCAATAAAAGGTGTCGCCCTGACGCTGGTCCTCCACCCACCAGCGGATGGCACCCAGGTAGTTGCCGAGGTGCGGCTCGCCGGTCGGTTTGATGCCCGAAAGGACTCTGGTCATCGGTCCATGGTATGCCCGGGCGCACCCGAGACCCGCCGCTATGGTGGTCGAGTGCCCTACACGGTGAGTACGCCCGTCTTCGAGGGCCCCTTCGATCTGCTGCTGCACCTCATCACCCGGGAACAGGTGGACCTGTGGGAGGTGTCCCTGTCGGACATCGTGGACGGGTACGTGGCCAGCCTGGAACAGATGCGGGCCGCCCTGGACCTGGAAGTGGCGACCGAGTTCCTGCTCATCGCCGCGGTTCTCCTGGAGCTGAAAGCCCGGCGCCTCCTCCCCGATCGCGACGACGTCGAGGTCGAAGAAGAGTTCGCTCTCTGGGAGGAGCGGGATCTGCTGCTAGCCCGCCTGTTGGAATGCAAGACCTTCAAGGATGCGTCTGGCGCCATGCAGCGCCTGATGGATGCCACGGCCCGATCGTGGCCCCGGATTGCCGGACCCGACACCGACAGTCGCTTCGCCGACCTGGCGCCGGATCTGCTGGCCGGGGTGGCACCGGAACAGCTCAGAGACGCCATGGCACGGCTGCTCACACCCAAACCGGCTGCCCAGGTCCTGTTGGATCACGTGGCACCGGTGCGGATCAGCGTGCGGGACGCAGTGACCGAGCTGGTGCAGGAGCTCCCCGGTCGCGGGCGGATGCCTTTCTCCGCATTGACCGCCCACCTGGCCGAGCGCCTCGAGGTCATCGTGCGCTTCCTCGCCCTTTTGGAGCTCTACAAGCAGGGGTTGGTGGACCTGGAGCAGGCGTCCTCCTTCGCGGAGCTGCAAGTGTGGTGGCTGGGCGCCGGCTCCGGGCTGGCCGAGGTCGAGGAATACCAGGGTAGGAAGTGGCATCCGAAGCCCAGCGCGCCATCGAGGCCATCGTCATGGTCGCCGATGCGCCCGTGGACCCTAACTTCCTGGCCCAACTGCTCGAAGTCTCCCCGGCCCGGATCGAGGAGCTGTGCGCCGAATTGACGGCCGCTTACCGTGACGACGACCGAGGGTTCGAACTGGTGCGGGTCGCCGGCGGTTACCGCTTCCAGAGTCACGCTGACCTGGCGCCATACGTCGAGCGGTTCGTCCTCGAGAACCAGTCCGCCCGCCTGTCCGCCGCGGCCCTGGAAACCCTGGCCATCGTCGCCTATAAGCAGCCGGTGTCTCGGGCCCAGATCGGGTCCATCCGGGGCGTCAGCGCCGACGGGGTGATCCGCACCCTGCAGGCCCGGGGCTTCATCACCGAGGTGGGACGGGACCCCGGTCCGGGTCAGGCGGTGCTCTACGGGACCACGCCGCTGCTGCTCGAACGACTTGGCCTCGATCGGGTGGAGGACCTGCCGCCGCTGGCCCAGTTCGTGCCGGGCCCGGAGATCATGGACGTCTTCGAGCAGAGTCTGCGCCATCCGGGCGGCTCCGATGACCGTCCCGCTGGGTGAGGGCGAGCGGCTCCAGAAGGTGCTGGCCCAGGCCGGGGTGGGTAGCCGCCGGACCTGTGAGGAGCTGATCGCCGCCGGGCGGGTCTCGGTCAACGGCCAGGTCGCCGTGCTGGGCCGGCGCGTCGACCCCGGCACCGACCGAATCGCCGTTGACGCCGTGCCCGTCGCGGTCCGGCCCGGACTTGTCTATTACGCCCTCAACAAACCGGTCGGCGTCATCAGCACCGCCTCCGACCCGCAGGGCCGCCCCGCTGTCACTGCCCTGGTCCCACCCGAGCCCCGCGTCCACGCCGTGGGCCGCCTGGACGCAGACAGCGAGGGCCTGCTGCTCCTCACCAACGACGGCGACCTCACCTACCGCTTAACGCACCCCCGCTTCGGAATTGAAAAAGAGTACCTGGTGGCCGTGGAGGGCACTCCCGAACGGGGCGCCCTACGGCAGCTACGGGAAGGCGTGTTGCTGGAGGACGGCCGCACCGCCCCCGCCCGCGTGGCGCAGGTCGGGCCTAACGTCCTGCGCATTACCATCCACGAAGGCCGTAATCGCCAGGTGCGTCGCATGTGCGACGCCGTCGGCCACCCGGTGCGGCGCCTGGTGCGGACCCGCATCGGCCCGGTCCGCATCGGCACGCTGGCCCCGGCGCGGTGGCGGGAACTGACCAGCGCGGAGGTGCGGGCCCTCGAGCGGGAACTGGCGGAGCGAACGGAGCGGGGCAGCGACCCCGCCTAGTCTTTGCGACCGTGCCGGACGCGGTTGAGCCCAGTCGATAGGCCCAGATCATCGGCACCGGGCTGATCGGCGGGTCCATCGGCCGCGGCCTTGCGCCAGCGGGGCTGGCGGGTGATCGGCCGCGACCGCGACCCCGACCGGGAAGCTCAGGCCCTCGCCTTGGGCGCCATCGACGAAGTCGGAACCGATCCCGGGGCGGCGGTGACCTTCGTCGCCACCCCGGCGGGGGCGGTCGCTGAGGCCGCCGCGGAAGTCCTGGACGGCGGCGGCGTGGTCACCGACGTGGCGGGCATCAAAGGTCCGATCGTCGCCCAGGTCGACCATCCTCGCTTCGTCGGCGGGCACCCCATGGCCGGCTCGGAACAAGCCGGGGTGGAAGGGTCCGACCCGGACATGTTCGAGGGGGCCACGTGGGTGCTGACGCCGGCCCCCAACACCGACCCGCTTGCGTTCGCCACGGTGCGTTCGGCGGTGAGCGCCCTCGGTGCCAATGTGGTCGAACTGCCCCCGTCCCGCCATGACGACCTGGTGGCCATGGTGTCCCACGTGCCGCATCTCACGGCGGCCACGTTGATGAACCTGGCCGCCGACGCCGCTCTCGAGCACGCCACTCTGCTGCGCCTGGCGGCCGGCGGTTTTCGGGACATGACGCGCATCGCGGCCGGAGATCCCGCCATCTGGCCCGACGTGTGCGTCGAGAACCGGTCCGGCATCCTCGACGTGCTGGACCGCCTCCTCGGCGCCCTGAGCGAGGTCCGGGACGTGGTCGCGACCGGGGACCGGGGGCTGATGTTGGGTCTCCTGGAGCGGGCCCGCGAGGCCAGGGTCAACCTGCCGGCCGGGGCGCCCTCGAGCGAGTTCACCGCCGAGGTGCGAGTGCCGGTGCTCGACCGCCCCGGCGTGCTCGCCGAAGTGACGACCCTGCTCGGAGAGATGGGAATCAACATCTACGACCTAGAGATCGCCCACAGCGCGGAGGGCGACCGCGGCGTGCTGGTCCTGGTCGTCGACGCCGGAGCCACCAACCGGGTCCGGGAGGCCCTGCACGAGCGCCGGTTCCGGTGCTCGGTGCGCCGGCTGCGGTTTATGACGGCCGCCACGGCGGTCGGAGCCCGGTGGCCGGACGGGCGATGAGCGACTTCGTCTCTGAGCCCGCTCGGCTCGGGCTGCACGGCCGGCTGCGCGTGCCCGGCGACAAGTCGATCTCCCACCGGGCCCTCCTCCTGGCGGCCCGAGCCGAGGGTCGTTCCCATCTCGTCGGCTTATCGACCGGCCAAGATGTGCTGCACACGGAGGCCGCCATCGAAGCCTTCGGTGCCGGCGTGTCCGCCCGCGCCCGGCGAGGCGGTGGTGGCCGGAGGGCCGTCCCGGCTCCACGAACCGGTCGGCGTCGTCGATGTCGGCAACTCCGGCACCGGGATCCGTCTGCTCGCCGGGTGGGCCGCCGCTCTCGACGGCCTGACGGTGCTGTCCGGCGACGAGTCGATCGCCCGGCGGCCCATGGGCCGGGTGGCCGATCCGCTCCGCCGGATGGGCGCCAGCATCGACGGCCGCCGGGTGGCGCCTGCCGCCACTGGTGGTCCGCGGCGGCGCCCTCCACGGCATCGATTACACCCCGCCGGTGGCCAGCGCCCAGGTGAAAGGCGCCATACTGCTCGCTGGCCTCGGCGCTCAAGGCGCCACCACGGTGCGGGAGGCGATCCCGACCCGGGCGCACACCGAGGAACTGCTCCGCCTGGGCGGCGCTGACATCTCGGTAGGAGACGGCGCCGTGACGGTGCGGGCCTCGTCGTTGCAGCCGTTCGACCTGGACGTGCCCGGCGACCCCTCCCAGGCCGCCTTTTGGGTGGTGGCCGCTTGCATCACTACCGGGCAGCGAGCTCACCGTGGAGCACGTCTACGTCGGCCCCGGCCGGACGGGCTTCCTCGATGTGCTGCGCCGCATGGGCGCGGCCGTCGAGGTATCCACCGTGGATCCTGGCACCATGACGGCGAGCGTCACGGCCGGCCTTCGGGCCGCTGCAGGCGACGACGTGGGCGGCGCTGAAGTGCCGGGCCTGATCGACGAGATTCCCATCCTGGCGGTGGCCGCCGCCTACGCCGAGGGGATCACCTCGTTTGCTGACGCCGCGGAGCTCCGGGTGAAGGAAAGTGACCGCATCGCCACCATGGTGGCCGCCCTGTCGGCGGTGGGCGTCCGGGTAGAGAGCCGGCCCGACGGGCTCGTGGTGCACGGCGGCGGGGGCGCGAAGTCGGCAGGCCAGTCGGCGAGCGCCGGAGGGTCGCGGGCGGACAGCTCCGCCCGCGACCACCGGGTCGCCATGGCCCTGGCGGTGGCCGGCTTGGCGGCCCGGGCCCGGTCCGCATCGCCGGCTGGGACGCGGTGCGCACCAGTTATCCCGGTTTCGAGGAGGATTACCAGCGGTGCCTGATCCCGTGCCACGTCATAGCCATCGACGGCCCCGCCGGGTCCGGGAAATCGACGGTCGCTCGGGCCGTCGCCGAGCGGCTCGGCCTGCCATATCTCGACACCGGCGCCATGTACCGGGCCGTGGCCTTCGAGGCCATGAGGCGTGGCATCGACCCCGGGGATCCGGATCCGGTCGCCGATCTGGCCCGAACCGTCAACCTCGAGATCGGAGACAGAGTCCTCGTCGACGGGGTCGACGCCACCATCGAAATCCGCAGCCCCGAGGTCACCCGGGCCGTGAGCACGGTCGCCGCCAACCCGGACGTGCGCCGGGCGCTGGTACGACGCCAGCGGGAGTGGGCGGCCGAGCACGGCGGGGGAGTGGTGGAGGGTCGGGATATCGGGACGGTCGTCTTTCCCGCCGCCGCGATAAAGGTCTATCTCACGGCCGACGACCGCGAACGGGCCAACCGACGTAGCAAGGAGATGCTCGACTTGCACTACGACCAGGTGGCGGCGGACATCGCCCGGCGCGACCACATCGACTCCACCCGGCCGGCGTCACCGTTGAGCGTGGCGGAGGACGCCGCGTGCATCGACACCACCGACCGCAACATCGCGGCTGTCGTGGACGAGGTTTTGGCCCTCGCCGCCGACTGGCAGACCGGCAGCTGAATGCCAGACGAGGACGCCGCGGTGGCGCCCACCGCCGGTCAGGCCGTGGTCACCGGAGCGCCGGCGTCCCGGCTCAGCCTGGCCTGGTACCGGCTCGCCCGCGGGGTGGTGGAGCTCTTTTGCCGGGCCTATTTCCGGGTCGAGATCAAAGGCCGCCAGCACGTCCCGCCCGCGGGGGCCTACGTCATTGCGCCCGTGCACCGCTCCAACGTCGACACTCTCCTGACCGGTTGTTTGACTCGCCGGCGGATCCGGTTCATGGGCAAGGACAGCTTATGGAAGTACCGCTGGGCGGGGACGTTTTTCAGTTCGCTGGGCGGGTTCCCGGTGCAGCGGGGCACGCCCGATCGCGAAGCCCTGCGGCGCTGCGAGGAGGCCTTGCGCGGCGGCGAGCCGGTAGTGCTGTTCCCCGAAGGTACCCGGCAGTCCGGACCCACGGTGCAGCCGCTCTTCGAGGGCGCTGCCTTCGTGGCAGCACGGGCCGGGGTGGCGGTGGTACCGGTGGGGATCGGCGGCAGCGAGTGGGCGATGCCCCGAGGAAAGAGAGGCATCCGCCCCGTGAAAGTGGCCATGGTCGTCGGCGAGCCGATCCCCGCCGCGGCCAGGCCCCCGGGAGCCCGGGTGTCCCGCCGGGCGGTGGCGGAGACGTCTGCGGTGCTGCACAAGCAGCTGCAGGTGCTCTTCGACGAGGCCCTCGACCTGGCGGGCCGCGATTCCGTCTAAGGCTGCCCCACTTGGCGGTAGGACCGCCGCCAGTCATGGCCGAGTTACCGGGGGCTGGCCCGATCCAGGTAACGAGGGCCGTCCGCCGCGGCCGCCGACGCCACCGCGGCCCCGTCAATCATGGCGAGACGGTCAGCGCCCGGAACGCCCTCAATGCGTGAGGCCGGCGAGCGCCACCGCCGCCGACAGTTCCCGGTCGTCGGGCAGCGCAGCCCCGCCGATGGTGGGATCGCCGCCCGGGGCCAGACCGGCCACGGCGGCGGCCGCGCCGAGGTGCCGAACTGCGTCGCGTAGCTCCCTCGGCAGCGGGAAGTACTCGTCCTCGTCGACGGCCCGCACCTCTTCGACCCCGTGGCGGGGCGCCAGCCGGGCCACCACCGCTTGCACCAGCTCTTCTGGCGCCGACGCCCCGGCAATGACACCGACCACGCCCGAGAGGTCGCCGGGCAGCTCCACCGCCTCATTGACGCGCAGCACCCGGGCGCAGCCGGCCGCAGCCGCGGTGCGCTCGAGGGCCAGGGTGTTGGATGAGTTCGCCGATCCGATGACGACGACGACGTGGCAGCGCCCGGCAATGGCTTTCAGGGCCGCCTGGCGGTTGGTGGTGGCGAAGCACAAGTCGGATGTGCCAGGCACCCACAGATCGGGCCACCGCGTCTTTGCTGCCGCCAGCAAAGCCTGCCACTCGTCGACGGCCAGGGTGGTCTGAGCCAGGAAGGCCACCGGGCCGTCCGGCTCCGGCAGCGCCCGCAGCTCCGAGACGTGCTCGATGCGATGAACGGCGTCGGGGGCCACCGCGGCGGTACCGATGGCCTCCTGGTGGCCTTCGTGGCCGACGTACACGATGGTGTAGCCCTTGCCCGCCCGGACCTTGACCTCGTGATGAACCTTCTTGACCAGCGGGCATACGGCATTGACCACGGCGCCGCCGCGTGCCCGGGCTGACTCCACGATCTGGGGCGGCGACCCGTGCGCCGACAGCATGAGGGGGGCGCCCTCCGGCACCTCCTCGATGTCGTCGACGAAGACCACGCCCATCTCACGGAAACGCTCCACCACCACCCGGTTGTGGACGATCTCGTGGTAGCAGTACACGGGCGGCTCGAACACTCGTGTCATCCAGGCCAGCGCCTTGATGGCCATCTCCACCCCGGCACAGAAGCCCCGCGGCGACGCGAGCAGCACCCGGTCGACATCCACGACCGCCAGGGTACCGGCCGGCGCCTGACCGCACCGACGAACGGGGCCGGCCCCAGAGGCCACGGTGCGGGCCCGGGCGGCCCCAGAGGCCACGGTGCGGGCCCGGCCGGCCCCAGAGGCCACGGTGCGGGCCCGGCCGGCCCCAGAACGCCACGGTGCGGGCCCGGCCGGCCCCAGAGGCCTCGAGTTGGAGAGTATCCTGGGCGGGCTATGTCTCTGCCCCGTGTGGTGGCGGTGGCCGACGGGTCGCCTGCCGCCCGGGCCGGCCTCCAACCTGGCGATCAAATCGTGGCCATGGAAGGCCGCCTGCCCCGTGACATCATCGAATACCAACTCCTGGCCGACCAGCCCGAGCTCGAGCTCGAAGTACGGCGCAGCGGGATCGATCGACCCATCACCGTGACCCGCCAGGAGAGCGAGCCCCTGGGCATCGAGGTAGATGCCGCCCTTTTCGACCGGGTGCGTACCTGCGACAACCATTGCGAATTCTGTTTCATCCACCAGCTGCCGAAGGGGATGCGCCGCAGCCTGTACACCCGCGACGACGACTACCGGCTGTCGTTTCTCTACGGCAACTTCACCACCCTCACCCGTTTCACAGAGGCGGACCTGGAACGGGTCGTGGAGGAGGGGCTTTCCCCCCTGTGGGTCAGCATTCACGCGACCGACCCCGAGGTGCGAGCTCGCCTACTGCGCAACCGCCGAGGCGCCACCAGCCTGCGCTGGCTGCGAGCCCTCCTCGATCACGGCATCGAAGTACACGGCCAGATCGTCGTCTGCCCCGGCCTCAACGACGGCCCCGTTCTCGACGACACCCTCACCGGCATCCTCGACCGCTTTCCGGAGCTGGCCAGCGTGGCCTGCGTACCCCTCGGCGTGAGCCGCTTCAACGTCGAAGCCGCCATGCGGCCCCATAGGCCCGCCGAAGCCCACCACGTGCTCAATGTGGTCGAAAGCTATCAGCACACTTTTCTCCAAGCTCTCGGGCGCCGCCTGGTGTACGCGGCGGACGAGTACTACCTGCTTGCCGGGCGGTCCTTTCCCCCCTTGGAGGCCTACGGCGCCATCGCCCAGCACGACAACGGCGTCGGCATGGCCCGGGCCTTCGAGTCCCGCTTTTACGGCCGGGCGGACGCCCCCGCCGGCGGCCCGGGCGGCTTCTTCCAATCCGTGGACGGCGCCCCAGGGGCGGGCTATCGGGCGCCCCGGGGTGGGACGCCCGTGACCCTGCGGCCTCGACCCGACGCGCCCGTCACGGTGTTGACGGGCACCTACGGGGCGGCGTCATACGGCCCATCCTGCCAGCGGAGGTGGAGGTCCTGCCCGTCACCAACCGGTTCTTCGGCGGCAACATCGGCGTGACCGGGCTGCTCACCGGCGCCGACCTGAGGGCGGCCCTGGCCGGCGCCCCGCCCGACCGCCGATATCTGCTTCCAGACGTGTGCCTGTCGGGCGGACGCTTTCTCGACGGGCTGGCACCCGGGGACCTGCCCCGTCCGGTCGAAGTGGTACCCACTGACGGTGCCGCGCTGCGGGCGGCGCTCACCCGGTGAAAGAGGCGGCGGTGGCGGCTGCCAGCCCCTCATCGCGACCGGTCGTGGCGGTCGTCGGGCGCCCCAACGTCGGCAAGAGCACCCTCGTCAACCGGATCGTCGGTCGACGCGAGGCCATCGTCGAGGAGAACCCTGGGGTGACCCGGGACCGCAAGGTCCTCGAGGCCGACTGGGCTGGCCGGGAATTCGACCTCGTCGACACCGGCGGCTGGCTGGCGGCGGGCGACGCCCTGGAGCGCCAGATCAGTTCTCAGGCAGAGCGGGCGATCGCCGGTGCCGCCGTGGTGCTGCTGGTCGTCGACGCCGCGGTGGGAGTAACCGAGGAAGATGCCCGCATGGCGGCCCTGGTGCGCCGGTTGGGCCGACCGACCCTGGTCGTGGTCAACAAAGTCGACGGCGACAGCCGCGACGTGGACGCTTGGGCGTTCGCCCGGCTGGGCCTGGGTGATCCCTACCCGGTCAGCGCCCTGCACGGCCGGGGTACCGGCGACTTGCTGGACGAGGTGGTGGCGCGGTTTCCGCCCGAGCCCGACGACGCGAAAGTGGGCACCGCGGACAGCGATGCGGAAGCGGTGCCGGCGGTGGCCATCGTGGGGCGCCCCAACGTGGGGAAATCCACGCTGTTCAATCGGCTTATCGGCGACGAGCGTTCGATCGTGCACGACCTGCCGGGCACCACCCGCGACAGCATCGACACGCTGGTTTCCACGCCGGACGGCGACGTGCGATTCATCGACACGGCGGGCATGCGCCGCCGGGTCCGCGACGCCGAAGGAGCCGAGTACTACTCGCTGGTCCGGGCCCTGCAAGCCCTGGACCGGGCCCAGGCTGCGCTGCTGCTCATCGACGGCACCCAGGGCGTCACCCGCCAGGATCAGCGCCTGGCGGAGCGGGTCGACGCGGCGGGCAGCCCGGTTGTCGTGCTCCTCAACAAGTGGGACCTCCTCGACGCCGAGCACCGCGCCCGCGTCATGGAGGAGGTCGACGATCGGCTGGCCTTCCTGGCCTACGCGCCCGTGCTCAAGGTCAGCGCCCGCACCGGGTTGGGCCTGCACCGGCTGTACCCAGCCCTGCGGGCTTCCCTGGCGGCCGCCCAGCGTCGGGTGCCGACCGGTGAACTGAACCGGGTGCTGGCTGAGGCGCAGGCCGCCCAGCGCTCACCGGGTGGGCGCATCCTGTACGGGACTCAGGGGGCGACGGACCCGCCAACGTTCACCCTGTTTGCCACCAAGGCTGTCCCGGCCCCGTACTTGCGCTACCTGGAGCGGCGGATTCGCCAGCATTTCGACCTTGGGCCCACGCCGCTGGTGTTCCGCGTGCGCCGGCGCACGACCTAGTTTTCGCCGGTGGTCGAGTAGCGTTTTCGCCATGTTCACCCGCCCGTGGCTGGCGGTCGCGGCGGTGTTCTGTGCTATCGCGGCCGCCTTATGGGGTCGGGCCGCCGCCCGCCTAGCTCGAGCCGCGCGGCGCATCGAGGCGGAAACGGCGTCGTCCTCCCACGGACGCGACGCCACCGAACTGGCCCGGTCCGCCTTCGACAAGGATCTGCACACCTCCCTGCTTTACGCCATCCTCACAGTCGCCTTGGCGGTGGCCTCTGTCTCCGGATCGCTCTGGTACGAGGTACCCCTCATCGCCGTCACCGTCCCCGCCGTCGTCACCATCCGCTTCGCACGCCGCTTCTTCGACGAGGCCCGGTTGGCCGAGAACCGGGCCATGCTGGAACGCCGAGCCGAGGAGGTGCTGGCCCAGGAGGAGCTAGCCCCCCGGCGCTGGGCGGATCGTCTGGCGCCCGAGGACCTGCCGCACATCGAAGGCTTCGAGCTGGGCCGAGTGTACGAACCCGGCACCGGCATGATGGCCGGCGACTTCTACGACGTGTTCATGACCGCCAGCCATCGCATCGCCTGCGTGATCGGGGACGTCGCCGGACACGGCATCGAGCCGTCCATCACGGCATTCCAGGTGAAATATCTGCTGCGCACGTTCTTGCGAACCTACCGGGACCCGGCTCAGGCTCTCGAAGAGCTCAACAAGGTGCTGTCGACGACCGGGCGCCCCGAGGACATGGTGTCGGTGTGTGTGGTCGTCTTCGACACCGAGGCCGGGACGTTGCGGCACGCGTCGGCGGGCCATCCGGCGGCCTGGTTGTGGCAGGACTCCGAGATGCTGGCGCTGCGGTCGACCGGCCCGTTGCTCACGCTCGACCCGGTGGCCGTGTACTACTCCAGGGAGCTGCCGCTCACAGCCGGCGACGTGTTGCTGCTGTACACCGATGGCCTCGCCGAAGCCCGCTCGGGTGGACAAATCTTCGGCGAGGAGCGCATCGCCGGCATCGTGCGCCGCGACCCCGGCCAGGACGCCTCTACTATGCAAAACCCTCTTGGAAGCCGCCCGGGATTTCGCCTCCGAGCCGTTGAACGACGACGTGGCCATCCTGGCGGTTCGCCGGATCTAGATCGAGCGGAGGTCAAGGGCGCGGTGCCCTGGTGTGACGACTGCAGCAAGTGGTGGAACCCTCGAGGCCATGGCCGAGGGCGGCGCCTGCCCCACCTGCGGCCGGGTCCTCGCCGCCCCGAGAAGCGGAGTTCCGTGGCACTTCAAGCTGATGCTGGTAGCGCTGGCCGGCTACATGGTCTACCGCATCTACTGGCTCGCCGAGTGGCTTCCGAAGCACATCTGAACCGGCGCGTCGAGACCTGGCGTACTAGGGTCAAATTGTCCACCGGGCGGTGGCGCAGTTTGGTAGCGCACCAGACTGGGGGTCTGGGGGTCGCGAGTTCAAGTCTCGCCCGCCCGACGCTCTGACCAGCAATCCGGCTGGTCAGAGGGGGTTGTGTCCCACGTGGTAGGCAGCGGCCCGGCGCCGGACCGCCTGCGTTGACGTCGACGTCGGACAGGCCGCCCAGAAGCCAGCTCGAAAATTTCCGCGTCGCACATGAACGCCGACAGGCTGAATCATTTCGCCGTGATCTGGATGGAAACCAAACGGACCCGGGCCTGGCCGATCAGATGCGACGGGGTAAAGAGAGCCGGGTAGACGAAGAACCTGGCGCTCCAGCCGCAGTTGCCTTTGGACTGGACCAAAGAATGTCGGGCTGGGCCAGCAGCAGAACGTCCTGGCCGTGCCTCACACCTTCGGATTGCGCCTTAGTGTGCCCGCTGCGCTTCTGCGCGTGCCGCCGACGCCACACCCCCACGGGCTCGGCCCTGGTCGCCCGGTTCGGTTCCGGTCGCCAGTTCGCCTACCAGGCGGGGGTATAGCCACCCCGGCCCATGGCCGCGCTCTCCTCCCAGTCGATGTCCTCATCGACGCCGCCATAGACCTCGGTGACCCAGTCGAGGCGCTCGGTGAGGATGCGCTCCACCCCGGCTTGCAAAGTAGTGCTGCTGATGGCGCACGAGCTGCACGATCCCTGCAGCTGGACCTCTACGGTGCCGCCTTCCACGTCGGCGTTGACCAGCACCAGATCGCCACCGTCGGCCTGCACGGCGGGGCGGATCAGGTCGATCAACTCGGTCAGATCGGCGAGTCGTTGGGCTCGTTCGTCGTCGCTCAGCATGAAGTACCTCCGCCCCCCATTCTGCCAGCATCCCGGGCGGTCACCGCGGAAGACTTTGTGACGGCGGGGCAGGAGGTGGCCGTTGGCGGCGTGCCCAGGGCTACCCTGCGGCCGTGACGCCGGGGCCGGAGCCGAAGCAGAGTGCGCCCGAGCTGGGCGAGCGGGCCGACGTCGGCAGCGGCACGGACGAGGGGGTCGAAGCGCCGGGGAGGATGCCAGTCCGATGGGCGAGAAAGGCGGCTCGGAACCCGACACCCCCCGCCAGGCGCTCGAAGGGACGCCGGCACGCCGGCGCCGCGGCTATTGGATCCCGGGTCTGATTGCCGTCGCCGCCCTCACCGCCATCGGCGTGGCGTTCGGAGCCGGCGACCTCAACCACAGCAGCCCGCGAACCCTGTACGGCAGTGAAGTCGCCCAATCCATTGCCCTCGGGATACAGGCCCGGGAGGGCAGCCATAGCCCACCCGATGTGCGCTGCCCGGCGACGGAACCGGTGCGCCAGGGGTACCAGTTCGTATGCACCCGCTTGGAGTCGGGAAAGGCCGTGTCAGTCCACGTGGTGGAGATCGACGGCCGGGGCCACCTCCAATGGAGCCCCGGTGGCTGAGGGGGCCCGGCGGGAAAGGCGTCCGGGCCGGCCCGCGCCTGCGGCAGCGCGCGCCAACCGCGTCGCCACTTCGTCACATCCGGTTGTCCCCCGGAACCCGGCGTTGTGACCCAACGGGACTATGACGCCACCGCGTCACGGCGACCGGGTGACCTCCGGGAGCGGTCGTTACGTTGTGGCTACGGCCCGACAACCCAACACTCCCGACGAGATGACCGCCCCGGCGACCCAACCACCCGACGAGATGGCCAGCACGGCGACCAGACACCCCGGCGACCCGACACGCCGGCGACCCAACCACCCGACGAGATGGCCACCCCGGCGACCGGACAGCCGGACGAGATCGGCCACCGCGACGGGCCCGCCCCCTCGTCGTAGCACGCACCCGGCCCCCGTCCGGCTCACGCTCCTAGACTTAACCCATGCGGCTGGCAGGTCGGGTGGGCGAAGACCGCATCTTGACCGTGCCCAACGGGCTCACGGTGATTCGGCTGCTGTGCCTACCGCTGTTCGTGTGGCTGCTCACCCGGTCGGACCGGTCGGGCTGGCTGGCCGCCGGGCTGCTGCTGGCCGCTCTGGGCGTCACTGACGGAGTCGACGGCTACGTGGCCCGTCATTTTGGCCAGGTGTCGACCCTCGGCAAGGTCCTCGACCCGCTGGCCGATCGGTTGTTGCTCGGCGTGGCCGTGGTGTCGATCATCGTCGTCGGCGCCCTCCCCACCTGGCTGGCCGTGACGACGCTGGCCGCGAGGCGCTGGTGGCGGCGGGGTTCCTGGCCGTCGCCGCCCTGGGCGGCCGGCGCATGGATGTGCAGTGGGCGGGGAAAGCCGGCACGTTCGGCCTCATGTCCGCGCTGCCGTTGTTCCTGATCGGTCACGCCCACCACAGTTGGCACGGGATCGCCCTGTTCCTGGCCTGGGGTTGCGTGATCCCGGCCCTGGCGTTCAGCTGGTACGCCGCGGTCACCTACGTCCCCCGGGCCAGGGCGGCCTTGGCCGAGGGACGACGCCAGCGGGAGGAGGCGCCTCTATGAAAGCCGTCATTATGGCCGGGGGTGAGGGGACGAGATTGCGCCCGCTGACCTCCAATCAGCCCAAACCCATGATGCCCGTGGCCAACCGACCGATGATGGAGCACGTCGTCGAACTGTTGAAGCGGCACGGCTTCGACGACATCGTGGTCACCGTCGCGTTCCAGGCCAACGCCATCCGCACCTATTTCGGTAACGGATCCGAGTTCGGCGTGCGCATGGTGTACGCCACCGAAGAAAACCCGCTCGGCACGGCCGGCTCCGTTCGCAACGCCATGGACGAGTTGCAGGAGCCCTTCCTGGTCATCTCGGGGGACGTGCTCACCGACATCGACCTGGCGGCCGTCGTGGACTTTCACCGCGAGCGTAAAGGTTTGGCGACCATTGCCCTCAAAGCCATGGAGAACCCGCTCGAATTCGGGATTGTCATCACCCGCGAAGATGGGAGTATCGAGCGCTTTTTGGAAAAGCCGTCGTGGGGCCAGGTCTTTTCCGACACCATCAACACCGGGATCTACGTGCTGGAGCCAGAGATCTTCGAGCACATCGAACCCGATAAGCCGGTCGACTTTTCCGCCGACGTGTTTCCTCGGCTCCTCGACGACGGCATGCCGCTGTTCGGGTACGTGGCGGAAGGCTACTGGGAGGATGTCGGCACCCTCGACGCCTACCTCAAAGCCCATCAGGACGTCCTCGACGCCCAGGTGGCGATCGACATTCCCGGCTTCCGCCTGGGTGACGGCATCTGGTTGGGGGAAGGCTCGGAGATCGATCCGGCCGCCACTGTCGACGGCCCCGCCATAATTGGCGACTACTGCCGGGTGGAAGCCGGCGCCCGCCTGGCGGAGTACACCGTGCTGGGTTCGAACGTGCGCATCGGTGCGGACTGTTTCGTCGAGCGGTCGGTCGCCCATGACAACGTGTACCTCGGACCCGGCGTGCGGTTGCGGGGTGCGGTGGTGGGCCGGTCGAGCGACCTGCGGCGCGGCGCCCGCCTGGAGGAGGGCGTGGTCCTCGGCGACGAGTGCTTCGTCGGCGAGCACGCCGTGATAAACCCGGGCGTCAAGGTTTATCCGTTCAAGACCGTCGACCACGGCGCCATCGTCAACTCGTCGATCGTGTGGGAGTCGAGGGGGGCCCGCAATCTGTTCGGGCGGCTCGGCGTGGCCGGCCTGGCGAACGTCGACATCTCCCCCGAGCTGGCGGTGCGTCTGGCGATGGCGTACGGCACCACCATGAAGAAGGGCTCCACGGTGGTGGCGTCACGGGACACCAGCCGGGCGGCCCGGGTCCTCAAGCGGGCCATGATGGTCGGCCTCAACGCGGCCGGTGTGGACGTGGCCGACCTGGAGGTGGCGACCATCCCGGTGACACGCTTCGGGATCCGGATCGAGGGGGGTTCCGGCGGGGTGTCCGTTCGGTTGGCCCCCGACGATCCCCAGTCGGTCGTGATCCGCTTTTTCGATGCCGGCGGCATCGACATTTCGGAGCTGGCACAGAAAAAGATCGAGCGCCTTTTTTACCGAGAGGATTTCCGCCGCTCCCTCGCCGGCGAGATCGGCGACATCCGCTTCCCGGTACGCACGGCCGAGTTCTACACCGCCGTACTCATGGAGCACATCGACGTCGAAGGCGTGCGCTCCGCCCGCTTCAAGGTGGTGTTGGACTACGCCTACGGCGCGGCGAGTTTCGTGATGCCGAACGTGCTGTCGAAGCTCGGTGCCGAGGTCCTCTCGGTCAACCCCTACGCCTCGACCCGTCAATCGCTGACGTTCGATCGCTGGGAACACGCTGCCCAGGTTTCCGAACTGGTCCGGGCCTCGGGGGCGCACCTCGGCGCGGTGATCGACACCGACGGGGAATACATCACTCTGGTGGACAACAACGGCCACATCCTGACCGACGACGAAGGGCTCATGGCCCTGCTGTACCTGGTCCTGGCCGACGCCGATCGTCGGGGTGGTCCGCCGCCCACGGTCGCCCTTCCGGTATCGGTGGGCCGCGCCGCGGAGGCCATGTGCGACGACGGCGGAGCGACCCTGTTGTGGACCAAGCTCTCGACACCACACCTGATGGAAGTGGCGTCCGGCCCGGGCGTGCGCTTCGCGGCCAGCCACGAGGGGGGTACATTTTCCCGTCGTTCCTGCCGGCGTACGACGCCGTGGCCACCCTGGTAGAGACGCTGGCCCTGCTGGCGTCCACGGGAACCCGGCTTTCGCACATCGTCGGCCGGCTTCCGGCCGTCCGCGTCGCCCACGAGGCGGTGGTGACGCCCTGGGAAAAGAAGGGCCTGGTGATGCGCATGGTCATGGAATGGGCGAAGGACCGCGACTTGCTCCTGGTGGACGGCGTGAAGGTGCTCCACGACGACGGGTGGGCCCTGGTGTTCCCGGACCCCGAAGAGCCGCTGACGCACGTGTGGGCGGAGGCGGCGACAGATGCGGACGGTCGGGCCCGCGCCCAGGAATACGCTCGCCGCATCCGGAACCTGCTGCGGTCTTGAGCGCCAGCGCGGATGCGTCCAGTACATTCCCGGCCATGAACGTCCCCGACGATCTCCGCTACACGCCGGACCACGAGTGGGCCCGCCTGGAGGGTGGCCAGATCCGGATCGGCATCACCGACTACGCCCAGGACGCTCTCGGGGATGTGGTGTTCGTGCAGTTGCCCGCACCGGGCGCCACGGTCCAGCCCGGCGAGTCTTTCGCGGAGGTCGAGTCCACCAAGTCGGTCTCCGACGTGTACGCCCCCGTGGCCGGCACGGTGGTCGAGGTCAACGCCGAGCTGACCGATGCACCACAGCGGCTCAACGAAGACCCGTATGGCGAAGGCTGGCTCTGCGTGCTCCAGCCCGAGGATCCCGAGACAATGTCCTCGCTGCTCAACGCGGACGGATACCGGAAGCTCATCGAGGACTAGGCAGGTGACTCCGATCTTCTGCAACCGCTGCGGACACCGCAATCCCGAGGGCTCGAACTTCTGCTCCTCGTGCGGCGCCGTGCTCGAGCGGTTGAGCGGATCGGATCCCGCCGTCACCACGATCACGCTGGCGCCCGTGGAGGCGGCGGGCGAGGTCGCTGACGAAGAGGTCACGGTCACCGTCGGCGACGTCCCGGCCGGGATCGGGCTGCTGGTGGTCAAGCGCGGACCCAACGCCGGCTCCCGGTTCACGCTCGAGTCAGGAAAGACCACCATCGGTCGCCACCCGGACAGCGATATCTTCCTTGACGACGTCACGGTGTCCCGTCGCCACGCCGAAGTGCATCATGACGGCGGCGGTTTCGCGGTGAATGACGTCGGCAGTCTCAACGGCACATATCTCAACCGGGAGCGAATCGAGCAGGCCGACCTGCACAGCGGCGACGAGTTACAGGTCGGCAAGTTCCGGCTCGTTTTCCTGCACGAGATGCAGATCGGGTAGGCGCCATGGCGGAACGGACTCATTTGTCGATCGGCGAGGTGCTGTCGCTACTCCGCGAGGAGTTTCCGGATGTCACCATCTCGAAAATCCGCTTCCTGGAGAGTCAGGGCCTCGTCGACCCGGAGCGGACGCCGTCGGGGTATCGCAAGTTCTACGACCACGACGTCGAACGGCTGCGCTGGATTCTGCGGCAGCAGCGAGAAAACTTCTTGCCGCTCAAGATCATCCGGGGCCGTTTAACCGAGCAGGGCGACGAGCTCGACGACGACGGCGCCGATGTCGCCGGTGATCAGAGCGACACCGAGGCCCGATCGGACGAACCCGGGCTGGAAGCGGCCACGCTGAGCCGTCAGGCCACCATCGAGGCGGCGTCGTCTACTCACCCGGCCGCCGCCACCCGGTCGCGAAACCCCGTGCCGGGCACCCGGTCACCCGGTCCCGAGGGTACGGCCTCGCCACGTGGGGCCGGCCCGGGCGGGGCATCCGCAGCGCGGCCGGCAACCGAATCGGCCGAACCGACGGGTGTTCGACTGGCCGAGCCGTTGCCCGGCGGGTCAACGGGGCTCGGGCCTACCGGCGGAACCGGGGCGCCCGGCGGAACCGGGGCGCCCGGCGCGGCCCACGCTGGGGGCGCAAACGCGGTCCTCGCCATCTGGGCCCGCCTCCGAGTCCGGGACTGGCGCCGGCCCGGGCGCCGGGGCAACTGCCGCGGCCCGGACGACGGAGGCGGGTTCGGCGGGTGGATCGTCGACCGAAGCCGGGCCCCGGCCGGCCGGTCGAGGCCGTGCCGCCGCTGGCCAGCACGCCTCGCTCGGCGATGAAACCGAGACTTTCAGCGCTGAAGAGCTCGCCGAGGCCTGCGGGGGGACGGTGGCCATGGTCACGGACCTCCAGGAATACGGCCTGATCACGGCACGCGTGGTGGTCGGCGGCACGTCCTACTTCGACGCCCCGGCGCTGAATGTGGCGAAGGCGGCCGCCGGCTTCTCCCGCCACGGCGTCGAAGCCCGACACCTTCGGGCCTGGCGCAATGCCGCCGACCGGGAGGCGGGCATTTTCGAGCAGGTGATCATGCCTCTGTTGCGCCAGCGCAACCCCGAAGCCCGCCGGCAAGCCGGGGCCACCTTGGCCGAACTCGCCAGCCTGGGTGGAGACCTACGCAAAGCGTTGGTCGATCAGGCCCTGCGCCAGATTCGTTGAGCGGGCCGGAGACGGTGGGGCCGGCGCCAGCCCACCTCGTTGGCTGCGTCCCCGGCGGCAGCCGCAGCCGGGCGCCGCGGCGTATGGGGCTACAGTGGGAAAAGTTGGTCCCCGGCGGCCGCCGGCGTCCGAACGACGATGCGGCGCCGGGGTAACGTGCTCGCATGGTGGAGATGCAGCTGAGCGCAGTTCGGGTTGAGTTGCCGAGTAACACTCCGATCTTGCTGTTGCAGGAAGCCGGCGGAGCCAACAGGACACTGCCGATCTATATCGGGCCGGCCGAGGCCCAGGCCATCGCCTTCGCCCAGCAGGGGGTGGACACGCCCCGGCCCATGACCCACGACCTCATGCGAGATCTGCTCGAGGAGGTGGGCGCGACCGTCGAGTGCATTGTCATCACCGAGTTGCGCGACCGCACCTTCTACGCGGAGATCCGTCTCCTGGTCGGCGGCCAGCGCCGTGTGGTCTCGGCCCGTCCATCGGATGCGGTCGCCCTCGCCGTGCGGGTGCGTACGACCATCTACGCCGAAGAGGAGCTGCTCGACGCCGAAGGCGTCATTCTTCCCGAAGAAGAGCCCGAGCCGCCCGAGTCGGAGGAGCTGGTCTCGGAGTTCCGGGAGTTCATCGAGGGCATCCGCCCCGAGGACTTCGAGTCCTGACCGACTGCGGGCGCGACAGATGGCCCTGCGCCCTCGGCCGGTCTTTTGCCCGGCAGGGGCAGCCCGGTGGATCCAGGCTGGCGGCGAGGGCCGCCACCGTCACCGACCGGTTGCATTCAGTGTCGCCATCGAGCACACTGTCGTAACTACTTGACTGTGATACTCCAGGAGGGCGGAGATGGCAGCTGGTATGAACAGCGGCGACGGCAGCCCCGGCGCAGCTGGCTACCGCGGACCCCAGGTGTGCAAGATCGTCGGCATCACGTACCGGCAGCTCGACTACTGGGCGCGCACCGGTCTGTTGCTCCCGTCGATCAGCGAGGCCCGGGGGAGCGGCTCGCAGCGGCGCTACTCGTACACGGACCTGGTGCAGCTCAAGGTCATCAAGCGACTCCTTGACGCCGGGGTGTCCCTCCACGCCGCCCGCAAGGCCATCGACTGTCTTCGGAGTTCGGGAGACGACCTCACCACCGCCAACCTGGTCATCGACGATCGAAGGTCGGTGTTGGCCCACTCGGGGGAAGAAATCGTCGACTTGCTCCAGGGCGGCCAGACGGTCCTCAACATCGTCCCCTTGGGCCGCGTGGTTTCGGAGCTGGCCGCCGCTATCACCGACCTCGGCCTCGAAGCTCCCGGCCCGGTGGGGACCCAAGCGGTTCCGCCCGGGCCAGCAGGCGACACCCCGGCGCAGTCCGGTCGGGCTGTCCCCTCCTCCGCCCGTGCGCCTGCGGAGGGGGAAGCCGGTCCGGCCCGCGGCGACGCCCGGCGGTCTGCTTCAAGCGCCTGATCGCGCTGTCACGGTAGGCCGGGATCAGCCGGGCACCCTCTAGGCTGCGCCGGGTGACGAGTCGCTCGGCGGGATCCGCCGAACCATCCTTGGCGCCGGAGACCAGTGACGCCCCTTCGCTGCGCCATTCTCCCCTTGATTCCGCCCACCGGGCCCTGGACGCCAAGATGGTCCCCTTTGGCGGCTGGGAGATGCCGCTTTCCTACCCGAATGGCACCATCGCCGAGCACCTGGCGTGCCGTCAGGCGGCTGTCGCCTTCGACGTGAGCCACCTGGGCACGGTGCGCATCAGTGGGCCGAAGGCCCGCTCCCTCGTGCAGGCCACGCTCACCAATGACCTCGGCAAGATCGGCCCGGGCCGGGCGCAATACACCCATCTCCTCGATGACGCCGACGGGTCCGTGCTCGACGACATCATCGTGTGGTGGGTCGACGACGAGGTCTTCGACGTCATGCCGAACGCTTCCAATACGGCCCGGGTGCGCCAGGCCCTGGGCGGCACCGACGTAACGGCGGAGCGAGCCGTCGTGGCAGTGCAGGGGCCATCCGCCCGGGAACGGATCGCCGTGCTGTCGCAGGAAGCGGCCGGAGTCGGGCGCTTTCGGGTGAGCCAATTCTCGTGGGGCGGGCAGCGCTGCGTGGCCGCCGGCACCGGCTACACCGGCGAGGACGGCGTGGAGTGCGCCGTGCCCGCTGCCGTGGCTCCATCGTTCTGGGAGGCGGTGTTGGCCACCGGAGTACAGCCCGCTGGCCTCGGCGCCCGGGACACCCTGCGCCTGGAAGCGGCCTTGCCGTTACACGGCCACGAGCTCGGACCTGGTATCACCCCCCTGCAGGCCGGTCTCGGGTGGGTTGTGTCGTGGACGAAGCCGGAAGGCTTCCGGGGCCGGCCCGCCCTGGAACGTGAGAAGCAGGCCGGGATATCGCGCCGCCTGGCTGGACTGGCCGCGGCCGGCCGCCAGCCACCACGCGCCGGCGCCCCCGTCCTCGCCGACGGCCAGGCGGTGGGTGAGGTCACCAGCGGCAACTTCTCGCCGGTGCTCGGCCACGGCATTGCGCTGGCGTTCGTCCCCCCCGACCTGGCCGAAGGGACGCCCGTCGAGGTGGACCTGAGAGGCCGCCGCCTACCCGCCCGGGTCGTTCCCCTGCCGTTCGTGAAAAAGAAGGGTTAGCAGCTGTGGGTCATTTCGTCCCTCATACCGATGCCGAGCTGTCCGCCATGCTGGCCGACATCGGTTTGGCTTCGTTGGACGAGCTGTTCGAAGTGGTTCCGGCCGCCTTGCAGCTCGCCGGCGGTCTCGACGTGCCGCCGGGCCTTCCCGAAGCCGACGTCCTGGCTGAAATGGAGCGGTTGGCGTCCCGCAACCGGACCGGGTCCGACCTGATCTGTTTCGCCGGGGCGGGCGCCTATGACCACGAGGTGCCCTCGGCGACCACGCGACTGACCTTCCGGTCGGAGTTCGTCACGGCCTACACCCCCTACCAGCCCGAAGTAGCCCAGGGGGTGCTGCAAGCCCTGTTCGAGTACCAGACGCTGATCGCCCGGCTCTGCGGGCTACCGATCGCCAACGCCTCGCTCTACGACGGCGCCACCGCCGCCGTGGAGGCCGTCAACCTGGCGGTGGCGGCCAAAGGCCGACCAGCTGTCTGGGTGAGCGGTGGCGTCCATCCCCACTGGCGCCAGGTCCTGCAGACCTTCGCCCGGGGCACCGGTCATGCTTTGATCGATGTGCCGCTGCGGCACGGCGTCACCGACTGGGACAGCATGCCCGCTGGCGATCCGCCAGCGGCGTTGCTGGTCGCGTCGCCTAACTACCTGGGGGCGCTCGAAGATATCCGGGCCGCCCGGGCGGTGGCCGATGCGCGCGGGGCGTTGCTGCTGGTGGGGTTCGATCCCGTGTGCGCGGGGCTCCTGCGCACCCCTGGCGAGGACGGCGCTGACGTGGTGGTGGGGGAGGGCCAGCCGTTCGGGACGCCGCTGTCGTTCGGCGGGCCGTACCTGGGTTTGTTCTCCTGTCGAATGGAGCAGGTGCGGCGCCTGCCCGGACGTCTGGTCGGCCGCACCGTGGACACCTCGGGCCGGCCGGCCTACGTCACCACCTTGCGCGCCCGGGAACAAGACATCCGGCGCGAGAAGGCCTCCTCTAACGTGTGCACCAACCAGACACTCATCGCAGTTGCCGCCATGATCCAGCTGTCCTGGCTGGGCACCGCGGGCCTCCGAGAGCTGGCGCTGCGCTGCGCCCGAGGGACTCGTTACGCCCGGGAGGCCGCGCTGGGGATTCCGGGTGTGTCCCTGCTGGCACCGGCTCCCACCCTTCGCGAGTTCGCCCTGCGCCTCCCGGTCCCGGCCGAGACGGCGGTGACCCGCATGGCCGATGAAGGCTTCCTGGCCGGCGTGCCGGTGGGGGTTGACGGAGGGATCGTGCACCACGGCGGCGACGGACTCCTCGTGGCAGTGACAGAGCGACGTACTCGTGACGAGATCGATTCCTTCGTGGCGGCGTTGGAAAAGGTGGTGCGTTGATGACCGCGAGCCTTGCTTCTGAGTCCACCCCCAGCGGCGGGGAAGGCAGACCAGCCGCACCCGGCGGGCGGGCCACCTCGGCTCCGCTCCTCGGCCATGACCACGAGCCAACCGTGTTCGAATACTCGAGCCCGGGTCGGAGCGCCTGGTCGTTCCGCACCACGGGCGTCCCGGAGTGGGACGCCAGCGAGCTGGTGCCGGCCGGTTGGCTGCGCGACGAGCCCGTCGCCCTGACCGAGGTATCCGAACGGGACCTGGTCGCCCACGTCACCCGGCTCAGCCACCGCCAGTATTCCGTCGACCTGGGCGCCTATCCGCTCGGGTCGTGCACGATGAAGTACAACCCGAAGCTCTGCGACGACGCCGCCTCACTGCCTGGCTTGGCCCGGGCCCATCCGGCGACGCCCGAGCATCTCGCCCAGGGCTGGCTGGAGTTGCTGTGGAACCTGGCCGACACGTTGTGTCGCATCACGGGCATGGCGGCCGCCACCTTGCAACCCCCAGCGGGGGCGGCCGGCGAATTGACCGGTCTGCTGCTGATGCGGGCCTTTCACGACGCCAATGGCGAAGCGCGCCGCAAGGTGATCATCCCGGACTCTGCCCACGGCACCAACCCTGCCTCGGTCACCCTCGGCGGCTACCAAACCGTCACGGTCCCCTCCGACGGACGCGGCCTCGTCGACCTGGATGCGCTACGCGCCCGCCTGGACACCGACGTGGCGGGGATCATGTTGACCAATCCCAACACCCTGGGGCTCTTCGAAGAGGACATCGCCGAGATCGCCGAGGCGGTGCACAAGGTCGGCGGCCTGCTCTATTACGACGGCGCCAACCTCAACGCCATCCTCGGCGTGACCCGCCCGGGGGATATGGGCTTCGACATCGTCCATATGAACCTCCACAAGACCTTCGCGGTCCCGCACGGGGGCGGGGGACCCGGAGCCGGGCCGGTTGCCGTTTCGGCCCGCCTGAGCGACTTCTTGCCGGGGCCCTTGCCAGAGCGGCGGCCGGACGGCGGCTTCACCTGGTCGACACCGGCGCGCAGCATCGGGCGGGTGCACGGCTGGCACGGGAACGCCCTGGCTCTGGCGCGCGCCTTTTCCTACATCTTGGCCAACGGTGGCGACGGCCTGCGCCGAGTGGCCGAGGGCGCCGTGCTCAACGCCAACTGGTTGCGCCATCAGCTGCGCGGCGTGTATGACCTGCCCTACGACCGGCCCAACATGCACGAGTTCGTGGCGTCCACGACCGCGCTCAAGCGGGTCAAAGCGTTACGCGCCCTCGACGTTGCCAAACGGCTACTCGAAGAGGGATTCCACGCTCCAACCGTCTACTTCCCGTTGATCGTCGATGAGGCGCTCATGATCGAGCCGACCGAGACGGAGAGCCCGCAGACGGTGGCGGCCCTGGCCGCCGCGTTGGTGCGCATCGCGGGGGATGACGCCGGGGTCCCGGCCCAGGCGCCCCGCACGACGCCGGTCGGCCGCGTCGACGAAGCCCGGGCCGCCCGTCAGCTGTTGCCCACCTGGGACGCCGTGACCGCCCGAGAACCCTGAGGGGAGCAGACCCGGAGGGCGCCCGGCTGAGCGGCAGCCAGGCGAAGCTGCCGCCACTGCTAGTCGAACTGAAGGTTGTAGGGCTCGCCGGCGATCAACGACGGTGGCGAGATCGTCACCCCGTTGACCCGCACGGTGACGTTTGAGGGGTTACCTAAACGCACCCACGTCGAGGCGGGCGCGCCCTGGGTTTCCCCCGCGACGAGGACACCCTGAAAGAGGACCGCGCCGGACGGGCCGCTCTCGCGGATTTCGACCCAACACCGCCCCGACGCGCTGAGGACGATGGTCGCCGGGCCCGACAGGCGGTACTCGGAGTAGCCGGCCCCACTGCCCACCAGAACGGGCCCGGCCGGGGTCGGGGCGGGCTTCGGCGCGGCGCGTGTCGTCGGAGGGGTGGCCTGCCGCGCCACAGTCGGCGGGGTGTGAACCGACGCCGATGGGCCTCTGCTGACGAGGAGGGCGCCGATGGCACCCCCTGCCAGGACCAGAACCGATACCGCCCCGACCGTGGTGCGCCGCAACGCGCTTCTAGAGCGGCGCGGGCGGCGCCGGCCGGCGGGCCAGGCCCGCCGGGGCCGATGCCAGCGGCGACGGGCTCCTGGCGCCGTCGGAGCCGGGGCCGACCTGGAGTCGTCCGATCGCAGGGGCGGCTCCGCCAGGGCGTCAAAATGCAGGACCGGCGCCGAGGTCGCAGGCGCCACCGGTACCGGCACGGGCGGCTCCGGCGGCGGATCCGCGACCGCTGCCGGTTCCGCCGGGGCCACGTCGTCCCACGACGCATACTCGGCGGGTAGCAAGGGTCGGCGGCGAGGGCGCGATCGCAAAGGCGGGGCGTGGGGTGGGGCCGGAGGCTCGGGAGCCTCGGTACCGGTCACCAAGCGCACGTGGGCCTGACTGGCAGGCTGTTCCGGGCTGGCGGCAGGCTCGGTGGTCGGGTGCTGGGCTACCAGCCGGGCCATGGTCTCCAGGGCCCGGTGATGCGCCGCGACCGAGCGCCGATCCGCCAGACGAAGCCGCGTCAAGGCTGCGGCGCAGCTCACGGCAATGAGGATGATCGCCACGAGCACAGGCGTGCTCATACTCGGAGCGTACTCACCCCCGCAGCCTTTGGCGGTGACGCCGAGGGCACTTTCCGCCAGGTTTTTCTCGCGAACTCAGGCGAGCGGCCGGTTGGCTCTTTCGAGCGTGTCCCGCAACGCCGCCTGGCCGGGGTGGGCCTGGATCACATGACGCAGACCTTGCGCCGTCGCCGACAAATAACGACGGGTCGTCTCCAGGCTGGCGTGGCCCAACAGCTCCTGTAGTTCCACCACGTCCGCACCGGCCTCCAGGGCGGCCGTGGCGAAGGTGTGGCGCAAGGCGTGCACCAGCGCGCCAGCCGGCACCTGGGCCCGGATCCCGGCCCGCACGTAGAGCCGGTCCACCAGGTAGCGCACCTGGTCGACGGTCAGGCGGCGGCCGCGCACGTCCACGAAGAGAGGCGTGGCGGGATGGTCCAGATCGTGTTTGGGGAAGCGGCCGGCTCGCTCGTGCTGGTAGGCGTCAAGCACGGAGTCGAGGGCGACGTCGATGGGGATGGGCCGGGCTTTGCCACCCTTGCCGACGACCTCCAGCCGGCGGGCCCCAGCCTCGCCGCTCAGCGATCCGACATCCAACCCCACCGCTTCTGCCTCGCGGATCCCGGTCACACAGAAGGTCGCGATCACGGCCAGGTCCCGGGCCGGCCACGGCTGGCGGGACCGGGGATCGGGTGTGACCGCCACGGCCAGTAGCCGGCGCGATGGCATCCCGGGCCCGGATGGACCGGGGCAGCACCCCGGGGGTCTTGGGCTTCGGGATGGCGGCCATCGGGTTGCCGTCCAAAACCCCTTCGGCGACCAGGAAGTCGAAAAGGTTGGACCAGGCCGAGTGGGCCCGCCGCACCGACGCGGCGGCGTGGTCGCCGGCCCACGACGCGAACGCCGCCCGCAGGGCCGGGCGGGTCAGGTGCGGCAGGCGGACATGGGCGAGGTCCTCGAAGCCTTCGAGGAGCGCCAGCCGGGTGCCTACGCCCTCCACGTCACGCCGGTACGCCAGCAGGGTTGCCGGTGCCGGCTTGGCCGCACCCAGGTTGACCAACCAGGCTTCGATAGCCTCGGCGAGCAGCGACGTCTCGGACAGGCGGCGGCGCGCCACGATGACAGGGGAGCGCTTCACGGTGGCGTCGAGGCTACCGGCGCCCTGCCGCCACGCCGGGGGACCCACCGTCTGCCCCGCCCGCTCGTAACCCGGAGCCGGGTGCGGCCGGCGAGACGCGGTAGGCGCAATGTCGAGCCCCGCCGAGCACGTGGGCGACCCGCTCGACGGTGGCGTCGGGCAGCACCGACTGCAGGAAGGCGAGTTCGCTGCGGCACGCTTCCCGGTGGTGGCGGGCCACGTCCAGGATGGCGCAGTTGCGTTCGGTGATCAGCCAGCTGCCGTCTTCCAGCGCCTCACAGTCAGCCAGGTAGCCGTCCTCGTCGAGGATGCCGGCCAGTTCTCGAACCTGATCGGCGAACGCTCGCCCGGCCAGCCGGTCGGCGGCCCGGTCCCGGCGTTGTTCGGCCCGCCGCTCGAAGGCGACGCCCACCAGTTCCGGGTCGCGGTCACCGATGAACCCCAGCAGCTGGTTCGTCAGCTGCCCGTAACGCTTGGGGAACAGGACCTCGGCAGCGGGCGTGAGGCAGTACCAGCGCCGGGGCCGCCCGGGCCCTCGTCGTTCGTCGCGATGGGCAACCAACCCGGCGTCACCGAGGGAAGCCAGCTGCTGGCGCACCGCCCCGACCGTGATGCCGAGATCGGCTGCCAGATCATTCGCGGTCCCTTCGCCCTGCGACTTGAGGCGCAGCAGAAGCGATCGCCTGCCGGGCCCCATTTCCGCCATAGCGACGTGCTGGCCGGCCGACTCAGATGGGGCCAGCTCGACAGGTTCGGAGGGGGTTGGACCGGTCATGGCAGCAGGAGATGGCTATCGCCGAACTCGTGCCAAAGGTATCCCTCGGCCAGGGCGGCGGTGTAGGAGGCGGCCACCAGCCCCGGCCCGGCGACGGCCTCGAGGAGGGCCAGGTGAGAAGCGCCCGGCTCGTGCCACCCGGTCAACAGGCCGTCCACCGAACGCACGGCCCGATCGGGAGTGACCACCAACTCGGTCCAACCCTCGCCGGGGTGAACCACTCCGGAAGGGTCCGTGACCGTTTCGAGCGCCCGCACCGCGGTGGTGCCGACGGCGATGACCCGACGGCCGGCCCGGCGGACCGCGTTGATGTGCATCGCGGTGGGGGACGGCACGCGATACCACTCGGCCGGTGGCGGCTCGTGCTGCTCGGGCGAGGACACGCTGCAGTGCAGCACAAACGGCACCACCGCCACGCCCCGCGCCACCAGCCGGCTGATCAGCTCACCACTGAAAGGTCGGGCCGCGCTCGGCATCTCGGCGCTGCCGGGCGCTTCGGCGAACACGGTCTGGTAGCTGGCGATCGGCCAGGCCCGCGCCACGTGGCGATAGCGGATGGGCCGCCCGTAGGCGGCCAGGTAGGGCAGCAGCGGCTGAGGAAGTTCGAGCGTGGCGAGCCACAAGCGCACGGGCCGGCCCCCACCCGCGGCCGCTGAGGCCGGTAAGCGCAGCTCGGCCCGCCCGCCGCCGGGTAGGCGGACGACGGTGCCCGGGGCGGCGTCGAGCCAGGGTCGCGTTTGGCCACCGAGGCCGGTGGACGCGCTGAGGCGGTGCCGCAGCTCCACCATGCACGGCCCGCCAGGCAAGCGTCCGGCGAAATGGAGCGTGGCGGGCGCGTCCGCGCCCACCTCGGCGTCGACGCTGGCGGGCAGCGTCGCCGACGTGTTGACTACCAGGACGTCGCCGGGCTCCAGCAGCCCCGGCAAATCGGTGAAGCGTCGATGCTCCACCCCGACGCCGCCGGCGCCCGCCCCGTAGGCGACCAGCAGCCGTACGGCGTCACGGCGCAGACCCCGGGCCTCGGGAGGGGCTGGCGCCTCCAGCTCGGGGGGAAGCTGGAATCCGCTGCGGGTCGAAGGAAGCAGCTGGGCGTACCGGTGGGGGCGTATCGACCGCGGCCGCCCCGCTCACTGGTCGCTCCCGGAGAGCACCAGCTCGGCCAGGCGTACCCGACCCGATGGTCTGGCCGACTCGAGCAGGGCCAGCAAGGCCGGCACCACGCGGGCGGGCAGGGGGCGGTCGGTAATGTCCTCGCCCGGAAACGCGTCCTGTTGCATGCGGGTGCGCAGGTCACCCGGGTCGACCGACCACACCTGCCAGCCGGGCTGCTCAGCCGCCAGGACGGCGCTCAACTGATCGAGGGCGGCCTTGGAGGCGCCGTAGCCACCCCATCCCGGGTAGCCCTCAACCGCGGCGTCGGAGGTGACGTTGACGACCCGGGGTCGGGCCGCACCCCGCAGGGCTCCGGCTGCACGCTGGACGAGGGCGAGCGGCGCCAGCACGTTGACCTCCAGCACGGCACGCAGCCCCTCGAGCGGATAGACGGTGAGGTCCGGCAGGGGGGTCGGGCCCAGCGAGCTGGCGTTGTTGACCACCAGCTCGAGGTTCCCGAGCTGCTCGGCCGCCACCACCAGGGCGGCGCGATGACGGCTGTCGGCGATGTCCCCGGCCAGGGCGATCACCCGGGCCTCCGGGGCCAGCTCGCTTTCGAGGGCGGCGGCGGCCGCCGTCAACGCAGCCCGGTCTCGGGCGTCGATGACGAGCGACCAGCCGGTCTGGGCCAGGCCGTGGGCCAGCGCCTCGCCCAGGCCCATGGACGCCCCGGTAACGATTGCTGTTGGCATCCTCGTCCTGCCTTTCCGGGCTCTCCACCCACTCGGTCAATCGGTTCTCCAATAAAAATAGCATTCCCTGATTAAAAAGGGAAGGCTGTTTTTTCCCTCCGAGCGCGCCAGGAAGCCCGGCCAAGGCCGCCGACCGGCAGCGGGCCGATCGGTTGGCCGGCCGATCGCCCGGCTGCACCCCATTCGTCACAACTGGGTCCCCGGGGCCGCCGGCCGGTCGTGACGTCGGGGCCAGATGGTGCCGTTTGCGTAACAACGGGTCGCCCGCGGGCCCGACCAGCTGTTACAAAGTGGCGGCGGGAAGGGCGTGGCGATCAATGCCGTTCTCTCGGTCACGATCTGGCAGCCGACCCCGGATGTTCAGCACGTCCGGGAGGCAATCATCTGGGCCGGTGCTCGCGACTGTTCTCCCAGCCGGGAACGGCCCGATCCGGACACCTTCGCTCGAAGTCGGGCAGGCCGCTGGGGACTCAGCTGTCGGGCGTGACCGCATCCAATCGGCGCCGAACCTCCGACGTGTTCACGCCGAGAGTGCCCAGCAGCACGGCTGCAGGATCTGGTGGTTGGAGAGTGAGGATCTGGGCCAGCACCTGCTGGGCTGTGACCTGGGTCTTCCGGCGATTGGGCTTGACCGCTTGCTCAAGCACTTTCTTTGCTGCCGGCGTCGGGCGGAGGCGATCTTTTTGCATGATCGCTCGGATCGTCGGCTTCTTCGGCACGGCGCGCATCGGCAGCGGGGGAGCGTCGGTGCCGGACCCCATGCCCAGGGCACCCAGGGCTTCGTGATCGAGCGACTCAAGCGCCCGGCGAGCTTGCTGCAGGCTGGCGCCCAACACGACTTCGATCGAGGGGTCCTCCAACAAGGCGAGCAGGATGTGATCGGTGCCAGTTCGGCGATCGCCTCGACGACGAGCCTCCTCACTAGCCCGCAAATAGATGTGCCACACGTGAAGCACCTCTGGCACGACCGATTCGGTGGTCATGATGACTCCTTGTTGTATTTGGCGTGCACGGACTGGCGGGTGACGCCCAGAGCGTCTCCGATCTGCTGCCACGACCAGCCCTTTGCCCGGGCCGACGCCACGTGGTTCGCTTCGACCCTCTCAGCCAGGCGATGTAGTGCCAACGAGGCGCGCAGCCCAACTGACGGGTCATCCGACGAGACGTTCTGGCTGAGTTTTTCGATGTCCACGCCCGTCAATATAGACTGACATCCGCGATGTGTCAACCTAAACTGACACTGCGGATGGCGGTGGGACGGGGCTCGACCAGATCGCGAGGAGATCAGCCAGTTCCGGTCCGCTGGGACGCTGCGTACTTTGCACGCAGCTGGCTCCAGTCTTCGGTGAAGCTGTCCTTTCCCAGTAAGAGCCGCTATACCTGCTCCGACCAACGGCTCTCGCACCGGGCGGCCGGGTCTCTAACCGTCCTTGGGCACGAGCCTGTCCTGGCGCTCCCTTGTCATGTTGACCATGCTCCGCTCCCAGGCGAGGTAGACGGCGTCAGCGTCGGGGGTGTCCTTGAGGGGCTGCCCACAGGCCTGCTCGCTGATCCAGGTGAGCGTGGCCTTGTTGATCTGGTTCATCCGGCTCACTTGGGCTGACTCGACGTCCTCGGTCGGCTCGGCGAACACCGTGGCGATAGCGAGGATCCGGTTGAACTCCTCGTCGGTGGCCGGCAAGGCGGCGCGTGCCTCGACCAGACTCTGCCGCCAGGCCGGGTTGTCGGCCGCCGTGTACGCCTGAGCAAGCATCACCCAGGTGGCGGCCATTCGAGCCCGATTCTGGGCACCTTCGGTTTTGAAAGCCTCCCGAATCGGTGCGGTCGCCTCCGTCCGCCAGGCCGGCTTTTGGACCAAGGCCCCCAGCGCATAAATGCCGGCCCAGGAGCAGGCACGCAAAGCCGTCTTAGCCCCGTCGGAGACCGGACTGGCATCGAAGCGCGCCCACAGTTGGGCCAGGGCGTCCTCGTTGGTCATCTTCCGGGGCTTCCGGGACCACAGGGCCATCCCGGACACGGTAGACGCCCGCAACGCACGGCAATGACCAAAGAGGGCCTAGCGCTGATGGGCGCATTCAGCGGCGGAGCGCAAGAACAGCCCAAGCGTTATCTGCTTGCTGGTAGGAGCTCCAGTTCCCGATGAAGCGGTAGTTCATTCCGGATAATCACAGTTATCCGTAACAGTATTAGTAACACGCCTGGCTCAGCACGAGCCGCCGTGCCCAAAACGCAGCCCGACGCCCTCCCCCCTGGTGCGAAGATGAAGTAAGCGCACCAGCACCGCGCCCGGGCTCCACGGACCGGGGATACATGACATCGGTCACACGGGACGGAAGGTGCGTTGACGCCCGGCGATCGCTGGTTCAAACTTACCGCTGATAGCCAACACTGAAACGAGGGCAGGCAATGGCTGACACCACGACCGGATCCGACTTTCAGAGCGGCTCGATCGACGAGCTCGCCCGCACGGTGTCGACCGCGGACCAGCTGGCGCTGATCCGCGCCGTGGACACCTCCTTCGACTCCCTGTTCACCTGGGATTACGAGAAAGGGCAACGCCAGGCGCTGAACAAGCTCTACGAGAAGGCCAAGACGTCGCAGTGGAACGCCGAGACCGACATCGACTGGTCCGTCGCCGGTCAGATCGAGGCGGCCCGGGATCCCCATAACCCCCTCAACACCATGGGCGCCACCGACGAGGGTCCCTTCGGGAAGCTCAACGAGGAGGAACGGGCCCGCCTAGGCCACGCCGGCATGGCGTGGACGCTCAGTCAGTTCATGCACGGCGAGCAGGGGGCCCTCCTCTGCACCGCCAAGATCGTGGACTCGGTCCCCTGGATCGACGCCAAGTACTACGCCGCCACCCAGGTCATGGACGAGGCCCGCCACGTCGAGGTGTACTCGAAATACCTCAAGGAAAAACTCGAATGGGAGTTCCCCGTCAACGTCCACTTGCGGGAGCTGCTCGATGACGTCATTCGCGACCCCCGCTGGGATTTCACTTATTTGGGCATGCAGATCATGGTCGAGGGCCTGGCCCTGGCCGCCTTCGGATTCCAGTACCAGTTCAGCCCCGACCCCCTTCTGAAACAGATCACCCGGTATGTCATGGCCGACGAGGCGCGCCACGTGGCCTTCGGCGTCCTCTCGCTTCAGGAGGCCTACCAGCAGCTGAGCGCGGCCGAGATCAGGGAGCGCCAGGAGTTCTGCTACGAGGCGGCCGTCCGTATGCGCGACCGTTTCCTGCAGCAGGAAGTGTGGGAAGCGATGGGCATGCCGGTCAAGGAGTGCTGCGAGATCATGCTGCACAACGGCGTCCAGCTGGAGTTCCGCAAGGTGCTCTTCTCCAAGATTGTTCCCAACCTCAAGAAGCTCGGGCTGCTCGACGCCGGCGACGGCTGGTTGCGCACCAAGTTCGGAGAACTGGGGGTACTGCAGTACGAAACGTGGGAGGACACCGGCGCCGAGTACGAGCGCATGCAGCTCGAACAGGCGAGCTAAGAGCCGGCGAGCCGGGCGCTAGCGCCGGTTGGCGGGCTGCCCGCTTTAGCCGCCCGGACCCGGGCGTCGCGGCGCTTCTTGCGCCGGATCCGGTCGTGCTTCCAGCGCACGGTCGAGCGTGCCCCACGTCCCATGGCGAGCACGCTAGCAGGGCGGGGCGCGGTCAAGTCCCGAGGAACTTCAGGTCCCCAGAAACTTCAGGGCCGCCTCGATGAAACGGAAGTCCTTCGGGGTGCCGAAGTGGTCCGCCCCGTGGAGGCTGACGAGCTGGGCGTTCGGCAGTGCGGCGACCAGCGGGTCGGCGGGCCCGGCGAAGTCCCGGTCCCCGAGCACGACCAGGACGGGTCGGTCGAGGGTGGCCAGGTCGGCCGGCCGCAGCGGTGTGGACCGGCCGGCGGAGGCAGGCGGCCAAGGCGGCCGGGTCGTTGCCGGGCGCCTGCGCAAAGACGGTGAACGCCTGCCCCACGGCCGAGTCGCTCGCCTCGCTGTCCCCCGGTCTCGACGGCCCGGGCGGCCGCCTCGGCGGCGCCGACGTGGAAGACGTTGGCGCCGACCCCGCCCACCACCAGCCGCCGGAAGCGAGCGGGATCGGCGGCGGCCACCCGGAGCAGAAGGCGTGGCGCCGAGCGAGAACCCGATGGCATCGACCAGGCCGCTGGCCGGCAGGGCGCCTGCACGTGCTCCTCCAGGTTGGCGTATGCGGCGGGGTCGTGCGGTTTTTCGGCCTGGCCGTGACCAAGCAGATCGACGCCGATTACGGGATGCCCTTCTTCCTCGAGGATGTCGACCCAGCCCGGTTCACGCCAGTTGCGCTCGAACGACGACGCGAAGCCGTGAACCAGCAGCACCGGAAGATCGGCCATCGCAGCAGGCTAGCCGGGACACCCTCGCCGGGCCGCACTCGAGACAACAGGCCGTTGGCGACCGGCGCCGGAACCGGGTATTGGCAGGCACGGCTCACCCGCCGCTCCACTAGCGTGGACCCGTGGCCCGCCGCATCGAGATCGAGTTGACGAGCGCCCGCCCGGACGGCTCCTGGACCTGGCGGGCTGCGGGCGCCCGGGAGCCGCGCGGCGTGCTCGAGGGAGCCCTGCTGCCCGGGCAGCCCAAGGCCGGCGACGTTCTCCGGGCCGAAGCGGAGTTCGAGATCGACGGCATCACCATCGTCTCCATTCTGGCGCCCAAAGAGACCAGCCGGCGCGAGCCCGAGCGCATCGAGATCATCGGATCCGGGCGCTCCGAAGGGCCCGCGGTGACCACCCAGCTGGTCGGCCGCAGCGAGCGGCGACCAGGCGACCGCCGCCGCGATCACGACGAGGGACGGCCCCGACGAGAGCGGGAGGGCGCCCGGCCCAGTGGCCGCGACACTCCCCGGCCCCGCCGAGAAGGCCGCCCACCGATGGTGACGGTCGCCTCCCGCCCGGCGGAGCGGATGGAGCGCCCGGATCGGCCGGGCCATACCGGAGGCGACGACCGACGGCCGCGATCCGAGCGCCGCAGCAGTACGGAGCGGCGGGAACGGCCGGCGGGGCCGGCACGGGGCGAAGGCGCCGGTCGGGGCCGTCCGCGCCGGGCCGGGACGTGGCGACCGTTCTGCCCAGAAACCGCCCGAGCGGGAAACCCGGACGACGGCCCCGGCGGAGCGCCGGGCTCGCCGGCTCACACCCGGGCGAACCCACCGTCAAGCCATCCTGGCGTCGCTGCCGCCCGAGGAGCAGCCGATCGCCGAACAGGTGTTCCGCGGCGGTATCCCCGCCGTGCGCACCGCCCTGCACCTCGAGCGGGAGAAGGCCATGGCCGAGGGCCGGCCCGTTCCGAACACGGACCAGCTCGTGGCGATGGCGGAATCACTGTTGCCGCGGTTGAAAGCGGCCGAGTGGCGCGACCGAGCCGAAGCCGCCGCCAAGGACGTGGACGACATTTCACTGCGGGACCTACGGTCGGTCGTGGCCGGAGCTGACGTGGCTCGCGACGAGGAAACACGGGCGCTGGCCGCCACCCTCCGCGAGGCCCTGGACCGGCGGGTGGAGGCCATTCGCACCCAGTGGTCAGACGAGATCGCCAGACACCTGGACGACAACAAGACCGTGCGGGCCTTACGCCTGGCGGCCCGACCCCCCGAACCCGCGGCCCGTCTTGACGGCGCCTTGTCCGAGCGACTGACCGAAGCTGCTGGGCAGGCCCTGGCCCCTGACGCTCCCGCCGAGCGCTGGCTGGCCGTTCTGGACGCGGTGGCCGCCTCGCCGGTGCGCCGGTCGGTGAAGCCTGCGGGTCTGCCGGCCGACCCCACACCCGAGGTGCGCCGGGCGGCTCACCAGCAGTCCGGACGGATCCCCGCTCTGGCTGCCATGCTCGGCATTTCGATGCCACCCCCGCCCGTGGCGGTCCCTACCCGCCGGCAGCCCGCTCGCCCTCGGCCTCGAGGTGGTGGCCCCGGTGGGGCGCGACCCGGCGAAGGGCCCGCCGAGGCTGGCGACAACGGCACCGACGAAGGCGCGGCCGCAGCTTCGGCGCCGGCCGGGCCGGACGCAAGCGATAGCACCGTTCCCGCCGCCCCAGAACCGCCCGCCATCTCGGAGCCAGCCCGTGCTGTTGCCGAACCGGCCGGCTCCGACGCTCCGGCAACGACGGACGACGCTTCCCGCCCAGAGCCAGGGACGGTGCCGCCCGCGGCAGCCTCAGCTGAAGGTGTGGAGCACGCCGTGGTCGTGGAGGAATTCGGCGAGCCCCTCGGTGAGGGCTAGGTCCGCCACCTCTTCGAGGGGGACCCAGGCGACCTCGGCCGCGTCGCTACCGGCGGTCGGTTCGCTCCCGGTCATGATCGTGACCCAGAAGTCCAGAATCACGAAGTGGTAGTCGGGGCCGATGCGTTCGGTCCAGCCGACGAGGCTTCCGCACACGCCTTCCAGGCCGGTTTCCTCGAGCAATTCCCGCACGACCGCCTCGGCCAGGGTCTCCCCTGCTTCCACCCGGCCCCCTGGCACAGACCAGTAGCCCCGGGAGGGGGGCTGGCCGCGCCGAATCAAAAGGATCTGGTCCGCGTCGACCGCGATGGCCCCGACGCAAACTTCGGGCTGGCGCTCAAGCACCGGACACGGGGATCGGGTAGTGCATGATGAGCAAGCGGGTTACGAATCCGTTGTCCTCGAAGAAGGCCTTGGCCGGCCGGTTACCGGGCAGCGCCGGGGCGTCCACGCCGGCGCAACCCTGCGCCGCACACCAGGCCATAACCAGATCGATCATGGCTTCGCCGACGCCCACCATACGGGCCGACGGCTCCACGTAGATGGCATCCACCACACCGACGGGAGGGCGTCGGGCCCGATCGCAGCGCACGGACGCAAAGCCGACCTCGGCTTCGTCGGTGGTCCCCACCACCACCATGCGATCCTGATCGTCGTAACTCTCCTGCGACCGTGTCCTCGAGTGACGGCGAGGCCGGTATGGACCCCGCCAGCAGCGCCCCTCCTCGTTGCCCAGAGAGCTCGGCGAGGGCCATGTCGCGAAGCATTGTCAGGGCGGGGAGATCGGCGGCGGTTGCCGGACGGGCGGACTCCACTGGCCCCCTCGGGTCAGCTCCGGCGCGGACACAGGGGGTCCGCCATTCAGCGCTCCTGCAACTGCCGGATGCGCGTGAGGATGGTACGCCGGGCCCGGTGGGCACTCTCGTAGGCGCTTACGGCCGCCAGCTCTTCTGGCGACAAACCGGCCAGGCGCGGCACCACCTGGGAGGCGGCCAGCGAGTCATAACCAGGAATCGCTAATCCGGCCGCGCTGGGCGGGGGAACACTCGCAACAACGGCGGTGGCGGGGCTGCCGTCCTCGGCGCGAAAGGCGCCGTGGCCCGGCGGCGCCCACGGACCCCGCGAGCTGTTGGGAGCAGATGCTTGGCCCCCCGGATCCCCCGCGGAAGCTTCGGCCCAGTCAGAGCCCACGTCGGAGCCGAGGTCGGCGTCGACCGGGTCCGTCCAGTCGGGCGCCTCGTACCGCGGATCGTCACGGTCGCGTCGCCCCGCCATTGAGAGCCGCTTGCCGAGCTCTTTGCGGCCCTTGGCGACCGCGAACTGCCCAACGACCCTGGCCATACCCACTTGTCCACCGACCCGCGCCCGACCCTTAGCGGCGAGCTTCGGGATTTCCTCAGCGGCAGTGAGAACGAAGCCGACCGGGACGTAGACCAACACGTCCAGGGCGGCGTCAAGCGAAGGTGTGCGATCGCGTCACCAGGCGATCCTGCCCTGCCGCGGCGACGCGAACCAGTCACACGCAGTCGCGGCATAACACCCGCTCCTGGTCCGCCAACTGGCTGGGATGCTTGACCAGGAAGCAGGACTGGCACACGAACTCCCCGGGCTGCTTGGGAGTACCCGCAGGGGGCTCTCGCCCCGCTCGTCGGCGTCTCCCACTTCTTCCTCGTCCTCCTCGGCATCCTCATCGTCGATGACGACGAGGCGCTCCTTCAGGATCACGTCGAGGCTCGCCTCGACGTCGTCCGAGTCCTCGTCGTCTTCTTCCTCGTCCTCTTCTTCGTCGTCTCGGGCCTTGGTCTCGACGGCCGTCTCGTCTCCATCGACCTCGTCAGTGTCGATCTCGTCGTCGTCCTCGTCATCAATCAGGTGGTCGTCGTCATCGATGACCTCCTCGTCCTCGTCGAGGTCCTCCAGGTCCTCCTCGTCGAGGTCCTCTGGCATGTCCGCCTGGTCGTCAAGAATGTCGTCATCTAGGTCGTCTTTGGGCATGGGGTGTCCTTACACATGCATGGCTACTGGCTCATCGAGCTGGGTCGGGCTGCGCCGTCGGCGGCGGACACTACACCCCACCAGTCGACTGTGATCACACCCTCAACGAGATCTCCGCGGCCGGTATTCCGCCCCCGGATCGATGGGCCCTCGCCCAGGCCAGGGCCACTGTTGGCGCGGGGGTAGGGCAGCTGCGGACCGTTGGTGCCGTCTGGTGAAGCCCCCCGGCTTGTCAGCCACCCGGCGTCAGGACCGACGTTGTCTACTTGGTCTACGACCACCCTACCCTCGCGGTGACAATCCTCTCGGGATGGCCACCCTGTGATACGCCCAAGATGCTGCCCAGCGAGCGGGGTCCCCGTCAAGCGAGGCCAGGGCCCGCTGACCTGCCCGTTTCCGCGTCGGTGCAGGTCATTGGGTCAGAAGAATTTGCCCGAGACGCGTCAACTCACTCGAACTGGGGGATAAGTGCCTCCACGTCGGCCACGTACACCTGGGCGTCGGGGAAGATGCCGTACTGGCGCAGATTGTCCGGACCCTCGTAGTAGGCGGCGATGGTGGCGCAGCGGTTGTTGCCCTCGACACCGGCCAAGTAGGAGAGGAAGGCCGCCGACATGCGGATGTTGTCCGAGACGGAATTGATGTTCATCGGCATCCCGATGATCGACCCGCTGATGAACTGCGCCGTGGTCGGCAGGATCTGGCCTGTTCCTACCGCGCCGGCGGACGACACCACGCCCTGCTGCCAGCCAGACTCCTGCCAGGCGATGGCCTCCAGCAGGGGCAAGGAGAGGTCGTAGTGGTTCGCCCACTCTATGAAGAGCGGCTGCAGGGCCAGCCGGTCGGGCGACTGTTGGAGGACGTAAGGGAGGACACCCCACGGGCCGCCCTGACTGGTGAAGTTGTCACAAAATGTCCAGGCGTTCTCGGTGGTCGCCGCGCTGGTAGCGCTGGCCGAGGGAGCCGACTGGTGCCGCCGGCTGGTTGGACGGAATCAGCAGATGACGGCCGATCAGAAGGATGTCGTTGAGGTTCATGTTGTTGGCGGCCGCCAGCTGCTGCATCGTCAGACCGTTCGCCCGGGAGATCGCCCAGAGGCTGTCGCCCGGCTGCACCACGTAAACGTGTGCGCTCGTGGCAAACCCGGCCGCACCCACGCCGATCAGCAGCCCCAGACTGGCAAGCGCGACCGGCAGGCATCGGGCTCGGCGGTAGAAACCGGGTCGCCAGCGGAAGCGGTCCCGGCTGGTGGTCAGGCGATCGGACGACACAAGAAAGGGATTGAAGGCGCATGAATCCTGGAGGTCCCATCCCTCCGCCCGCGGCGGTAAACGTACAATATCAACAACAGCCTCATCAACCCCTCTTTCAACATTATTCACCGAGTTACGATGAATCTCAACCTTAACTAAACGTTTAGAGTTCTTGCTGACCCGGTCCAAATGTGACGCAGCGTGGTCGGTTGACGAAGGCCGGGTGGCGCCGTGGCGCCGTGGCGCCAAGGCCGGACGGAGCGCTCAGATTGAAGTCTGCGCCCGCTTCGTCGCAGCCCGGCGCTCCCCTTCCAGCCGCTCGAGACCGACGGCTTCGTAGTCGTTGTCATCGAGGTAGGTCATGAGGGCGGCGATGGCGTGGTGACCCGCTTTATCCCGGATGAGCCGGTGCATTTGCTGACACACCTTGCGATATTCAGGATGGCCTTGCGGACTGGTCCGCAACTCGATCACGTGCATGGCCTCGCGAACGTTGCACTGCAGGACGTAGCGCACCCGGTACGCCAACGCCACCGCGTAGGCGGCCTGCCCCGGTCCAAATCGCTCGTGCAACGCGCCGTAGAGGCCGGCCGAACGCCCCATGGCAGCGGCGTACACCTCGGCGGCGTCGGATCCGGCTTCGGCCACCGCCCGGGGCATCGAGTAGCCGTGCGCCGGGGTCAAGTCTTGCCACTCCACAGTCAACAGCCGGTGACGCTGGAGGTCCCGGAAGGCGCCGTAGTCGGACAGGACATCGAAGCGGTAGTCGCCCCGTTCCAGGGCCCGGCCGGGCCGCTGCCGCCGGTTGGTGCGGTCCCCTGCGTAGGTCTGCACCACGGCCAGGCGCTCCTGCGCCGACATGGCCGCCACCCGCGCCTGGATGCGTTCCTCGGGGAGGTGGGTGTAGGGGTACAGCATGGCGGCAACGATCTTGGTCTCCGCATCCGGATCCCAGTCGAGAAGGGTCACTTCGGGGTCGCCGGCTGGCTCCGCCCCACGCCACGGCGGGTCGTCGAACAGGGTCTCGGCCAGATCGCGCATCGCCGCGTCGTTGTCCTGCAGATAGCGGGCGTGGGCAACGCCGCGGTCCGCCACGTCCACCCGCTTCACCCAGGACGGAATCACCTTACGGAGCTCGGTGAGCATCAGGTCGGCGTACATGCGGGCTTCGGGGAGGGGATGGGCCCGCATCCGGATGAGAAGCGCCTCGTAGGCTTGGCCGCTGGCGTAGATTCCGAGATTGGAGCTGGCGGCGGCGGGCAGTAGGCCGCGCAGGGCGTCGAAGGCCTTGGCCCGCACGGACTGGCGCCAGACAAAATCAGAGTCCTCGGGGGCTTTGGGGTACTGGGCCGCGACCCAGGCTTGCAGGACGGGAAGCAGTTGGGCGTAGGCGTCGAAGAGCCGGTCCATGTCGCCGACGTAGCGGGCCCCCAGCGGTGAATCCAGGACCTCGGGGGCCCGGAAATACCGGTAACGCCCGTTCGGCAAGCGGCTGTCGTAGGCGACGTAGCGGGTGGACTTCTCCATGTAGGACATGAGCCGGCCCCGCTCCAGCACCTTGGTGAGCAGATTGGACGCCTGTTCGCAGGCCAGATGTACGCCCCCCAGTTGGGCCACCGAATCGTCTCCGTACTCGAAGAACACCCGGTCGTACAGTTGCTCGGCTCGGACCAGCCCGACGGTGGCGTCGACGCTGTGGTCCCCGCTCATGTCGAGGTCGCCGACGAACTCGTCGAGGAAGAGGCGCCGGAGGCTTTTGGCCGTCCGGGAGTAGCGGGCGAAAAGGGCGCCCTTGACGACCTCGGGCAGGTTGACCAGGGCGAACACCGGACCATCGAGGTTGGTGAAGTAGCGCCGGAGGACCTCGGCCTCGTTTGCGGTCCAATCTTCGACGGCGTAGAGCCCGGCATCGAGGTACCCCATGGCGATGGTGCAGCCTAAAGGGGACCAGTTTCGTCGTGGGGGATGGATGACTCAGGCGCCGAGCACCGACGAGGCCGCCACCACCCCTCGGAACAGCCCGTCGGCGGCCTGGCGGGCGCTGGCCGCCGCCGCCGGAGCCAAGACGTGGTCGCCAAGCTGGCGCATGAGGTCGATCAACTGCTTGACGTTGCGAACGAAGTCCCCGCCCGAGATCTCCTCGTCGGAGATGACTTCCGCCAGGTCCTCCCCCGCCGCCCAGGCGTGGGCCAGGCCGACGAACCCGGGATCGGGTCGGCGCGTCGGGGCAGGCCCGCTTCCTCCTCAGCCCGATTGAGCTCGGCGGCCAGGCGGTCGATCTCCGTCCACCGGTGCCGCACCCGGGGGGTCGGAAACCAGCTGGTCGACTCCGTCGTACTCCGCGCGCTTCGAAGGTGAACACGGACACCAGGCCGGCTAGCTCGGCCGCATCGAGCCCGTCCAGGAGCCCCTGTCCGGCGCATTCCGCCACGAGCAGATCGGACTCGTGGTAGAGATGGGCCAGGCGCTCCCCCGCCTCCGTCAGCGCCCACCCGTCCACGTACCCCCACGCCTCCAGGACCCGCAACACCCGGTCGAACTGGCGCGCCAGCGACTCCATGCGCCCTTTGACGCGGCGCTCGAGGCGCTCCACGTCGCGAACCAGCCGATCGGCGCGCTCGAGGGCCCGGAGGTGGGTGCGAGCGTCGGGGCAGCCGGCGACAGGGTGGGCTGCGGCCGCCGTGGCCTCGGCCAAGGCGATCTCGCCGCGCCACCGGCGCCGCGCCGGGGCGGACCGGCCGTTGTCGGGCGCCGAGTTGATCCGAGCGGAAATAAGCGCCGACGCCACCTGGCGCTGAAACCCGGCGTTGTGCGGGGCGTAGGGCACGGGCAGGCCCACCTGGGCGACGGCGAGGGGCGGAGCCGGGAAGTCGCGGGGTCCGAGCGAGACCAGCCGCCTGTCGGGCGTCACCGCCCGCACCCGGATGTCGCCACCCCGCCGCCGCGACGTGGACAGGACGGCCACTCTGCCCCCGGACTTGGCGCCGGGCACGACGAGGACATCACCAGGCCGGACCCGTTCCAGGGCGGCGGTGACCTCGGCCGTCATCGACGGGCGCTGCCGGGATGCTTCCTCGCTGGCCCGCAGCAGGCCCCGGTATTCCTGGACGTCGCCCCGGTCACAGGCCGCCGCGGCCCGGGCCTCGGCGAGGGCTGCACCCGTGCGCTCGAGTTGGGTCTCCAGCCGGACCACGTCGCTGTCGGCCCGGTACTGGGCGAACGACAGGTTGAGCAGGTGGTGGGCCACGTCCGGCCGGTACCGGCGCACCAGATTGGCCGCCATGTTGTAAGTGGGCCGGAAGCTGCTGGTCAGGGCGTAGCTGCGGGCGCCGGCCAGCCCCGCCACCTGGTCGAACGGCACGAAGGGCGACCACAACACCACGGCGTAACCGACGTCGTCGATGCCCCGGCGCCCGGCGCGGCCCGTCAGCTGGGTGTACTCACCGGGGGTCAGGAACTCGTGACGTTCGCCCGTGAACTTGGTGAGCTTCTCGATCACTACTGAACGGGCGGGCATGTTGATGCCGAGCGAAAGCGTCTCGGTGGCGAACACGGTCTTTACCAGCCCGGCCGCGAAGCACGCTTCCACAGCCTCTTTGAATGGTGGCACCAGGCCGGCGTGGTGGGCGGCGTAACCCGCTTCCAGCCCGGTCAACCAGCCGGCGTAGTCGAGCACCGTCAGGTCCTGGTCGCTGAGTGCGTCGACGTGTTCTTCGGCGATGGCCCGGATCTGGCGGCGCTCCTCGACCGTGGTCAGGCGCTTCCCTTCCCGTACGCACTGGGTCACGGCGTCGTCGCAGGCGGCCCGGCTGAAGATGAAATAGATGGCGGGCAGCATGTCCTGCTCGTCGAGCAGCTCCACCACCTCGACGCGGCGGGGCGTGAAGAGCCGGCCCCGGGGCCGGCCCCGCATCCCCGGATGCCGGAGGGTCTTGGAGTCAAGGGCGATCGGCCTCCGGGTTGGGGCGGCCGTCCAGGAGCGTCGGCAGCAACAGCAGACGCTCCGACCCCTTGTCCCCCATCAGGTACAGGTCGTGCAGGGCAACCGGGCGCCGCTCCTCGATGACCGCACTGGTCCGGCCCCGCACGGTGCGGATCCAGTCCGCCAGCTCCTCGGCGTTTGAGACAGTGGCCGACAGGCAAACCAGGTCGACCCCCGGAGGGGCGTGAATGATGACTTCTTCCCAGACCGGACCCCGGTAGGCGTTCTGCAGATAGTGGACCTCGTCGAGGATGACGTAGCGCAGTCCGTCTAGGGCGGCCGAGGACGCGTAGATCATGTTGCGCAGCACCTCGGTGGTCATCACCACGACCGGAGCGTTGCCGTTGATGGAGTTGTCGCCCGTAAGCAGCCCGACCGCCTCCGGCCCGTGGCGGCGCACCAGCTCGGTGTACTTCTGGTTCGACAGGGCCTTGAGCGGGGTGGTGTAGAAGGCCTTGCTCCCCTGGGCGAGCGCCAACGCCACCGCGTACTGGGCGACCACCGTCTTGCCGGACCCGGTCGGGGCCGCCACGACCACGCTTCCGCCCGCGTCGAGCGCGTCGAGCGCCTGGCGCTGGAATTCGTCGAGATCGAACCCCAACTCTGCCGCGAAGGACGCCCGGGTCGGCACCGGCTCGCCTACTTGTGGAGGGCGCGGCCTACGACGATCGATGCCTCGTAGAACAACAACATGGGCACCGCCATAGCCAGGAAGGAGAAGGGGTCGCTACTCGGCGTGATGACCGCCGCCACCAGAAAGATCACCACGATCGCCGGGCGCCGCCAGCGCCGCCAGGTGGCACTCGGGACCACGCCGGCCAGCTGCAGGAACACCACCACCAACGGGTACATGAACACCAGCCCGAAGATGACGCACATCGAGACGTACAGGGTGAAATAGCGAGACGGGGAGAACAGCGGCACGATGCCCGCGCCGCTGATATCAATGAGCCACGTCAACGCCTTGGGGAACACCAGGATGGCGGTGGTGACTCCCGCCGCGAAGAGAGCCACGCCGCTGATCACGAAGGGCACCACGTAGCGCTTTTCGTTCTTGTACAGGCCCGGCGTAATGAACCGCCACAGTTCCCAGAGCAGGACAGGCGAGGACAGGGCGATGCCGGCGTAGGCGCTCACCTTGAGCCGGGTGGTGAAGCCCTCCAGAGGGCCGGTCGTCACCAGGTTGCCGCGGGTGATGTCCTTTGACGGGTGGTGAATCACGAAGTCGTGGTACGGCCGGGTCATGAAACGCACGATCGGGTCGTAGAAGAACCAGGCGACCACGGCGCCCACGACCACGGCCAGGATGCAGATGATCAGCCGCTTGCGTAGCTCCGCCAGGTGCTCGAACAGGGTCATCCGGCCCTGTTGTTGTTCGTCCGAGGCTTCGGGTTTAGGCCGCTCCGGTTCCGGCGAGGAGCTCACCCGCTGGTCTGTGACAGCCATGGGCTGTGCCGGTCAGTTCAGCGACGGGTCGTCTGGGGCCACCGGAAAGCCCGGCATTCCGGCGACCCCATGGTCGGGAGCGGGTGGTGGGGGGGCCGCTGACGACGGCGACGGGGTTGAAGGAGTTGAGGAAGGCGACGAGGGCGGGGTCAGGGTGTCGGTGATGGCCTGACGCACGGATCGGGGCACGTCCTGAGGCCGGAAGTCGCCCATCGCCGAGTTAAAGGCGTCCATGGGCTCGGACATGGCGCCCCGGACCTCGTCGTGGAAGCTGGACGACATGTGGCGCATCTGGGCCATGAACCGGCCCAGATTCCGGGCGGCCTGCGGCAGACGGTTGGGGCCGAGGACCACCAAGGCGATGATCGCCACGAGAACGAGCTTCTCGGGGCTGAAGTTGAACATTGCGGCGAGTGTAGTGGCGCCTATCGACGAGCGGCCGCCGCCCAGGCCCTCAGGACTCGCCGGCGCCCGGCCGGCCGCCTCCAGCGGCGGAGGCCGCGCCAGCCCGCAGGGGGCGCAAGGCGCGTCGCAGCGCTTGCACCTCGTGGGCCAACTTCTGGTTGGCCCGGGCCAGGGCGGCGGCGCCGACGGCGCCCACGGCGAGGGGTATCAGCCATAGCGTGCTCACAGGGCCTCCTGGCTGGTGCTGCCTATAACCCGGTTGGTCATGGTGACTGCCGCAGGGCGGCCAGCTCATCCTGCCAGGCGCCGGTGGCCAAGTCGAGATGGAAGGCGAGCAGGTCGTCGTGGGTGATCGGTGGCCCGGACTTGGCCTCCATCAGCTCGGCGGGCAACGACCACGACACGACCCGCACGCCGGCCCGGTTTAGGGCCCTCACGATCCGCTCAGCGGCGGGTTTGCTGACGAGCACCTGGCAAAGCGGGCAGAGGAACGAGTAGGTCGCCGCACCTGTGGTGGTGCACAACTGCACGCTGACACCCGTGCTGCCGACCTCGACGTCTCCGCATCGCGGGCAGGTGGCTTTGACGATGGCCACGTCGGCGCTCCTCCTACGGCTGGCCGATATTCCTGAAAATATTGATCGGCAGGCCGGTCGCGACGGTTGAGGGCAAAGACCAGGAGACTCGTCCGAGCCGCCAGGCACGGCGCGTCGGCCACCATGGGTGCCGTGTCTCTGCCCGCTCCGGACGCCGGCAACCCCATCGGTTTCGCCCACCGGGGCGGCGCCAGGGGACGGCGGGAGAACACCCTGGCGGCGTTCGCATCCGCCTTGGGGCAGGGCGCCCGCGGCCTCGAGAGCGACGCCTGGATCACCGCGGACGGCCAGGTCGTGCTGCGTCACGATGGCGTGACCGGACCGCCGTGGCAGCGCCGGGCCATCTCGACCCAGACGCGGGCTGAGCTTCCGGCGCGGGTGCCGGCCCTGCGGGACCTGTACGAGCACTGCGGGACCCGGTTCGAGCTGTCCCTCGACGTCAAGGATCCCGCCGCGTTCCCCGCCATCCTGGCTGAGGCGCAGGCGGCGCAAGCGACGACGCGATTGTGGTTGTGCCATGGCGACTGGCGTTGGTTGGCCGGTTGGCGAGCCGTCTACCCGGACGTCAACCTGGTCTTCTCGACCCGGCGGGCGCACCTCGAGGAGGGCCTGGCCGCCCGAGCGGCCCGCTTGCGCCAGGCCGGCATCGACGCGCTCAACATGCACCGCACGGACTGGACCGCAGATCGGGTCGCAGTCGTCCACTCCGCCGGTGTCGGGGTGTTGGCGTGGGATGCCCAGGCCCGCCAGGACATGGTGAGCCTGCTGCGCATGGGCGTGGATGGCCTGTACTCCGACCATATCGACGTGCTCATGGCCGCCATCGCCGCCGAGCCGCGGGGTCTTTGACGGCGGAGCCCCTGTCAGAGCGTGCCGATACGCGAGATCGGCCAGACCCGGAGAAAGGCCCGGCCGATAAAGAGGCTTTTGGGGACGGGGCCGATAATTCGAGAGTCGGCCGAGTCACCTCGGTTGTCACCCATCATGAAGTATTCCCCGGGCGGTATGTAGGTGACCGGGAAGGGGGCCGTGGTTTCCCCTTTCGGAAGCCAGGGCTCCGCCAGTTGGTGCCCGTTGATGTACACGTGACCGTCCTGGCCGGAGATCCGTTCGCCGGGTAGCCCGATGACGCGCTTGATGAGATCCTTGACCCCGGGGCTGTTGTCGTCGGCCGGCTTTTTGAACACCACGATGTCCCCGCGATGCACGGCGTGAAAGTCGTAGCTCAGCTTGTTGACGAGCACCCGGTCGCCGACGTTGAGGGTCGGCTCCATAGAACCGGAGGGAATGTAGAAGGGCTGAACAACGAAGCTGCGGATAAGGATGGCCGCCAACACCGCGACGACGAGAATGATGCCCCACTCGACGGCGACCCGGATCGACCTGCGCTTGCGTCCCGCCGGAGCCGGCGCCGGTTGGGGGGCTTGATCGGGCGCGGCAGGATCGGCGGGAACGGGCAGGGACACGAGCCAGAACGATACCGAACCCGCCGCTAGCGTCGGTAGCGGCTGAGTACCCGGGCGGCGGCTTCGCCCGCCACGGATGCGTCCCCCTCCACCACCCGGACGTCCGGTCCGCCCCGGAGCAGCACCCGGGCCAGCCAAGCTTTCTGGCTGGAGCGCAAACGCACCCGCAGCACGGCGTCGGGCCGGATCTCGACGCCCTCGTGGGGGTATTGCTCGGCGATCCAGTGCGCACCCGGCTTCAGGTCCAGCACCACGACGGGATCCTCGGGCCCCGGGTGGTACACGTCCGTCGAGCCGCCCACCCCGCCCGACGGCGGCTCGAAGCGGTCACCGAGCGATTCGGCGCGGCTGATGCGATCCACGCGGAAAAGACGCTCGCCGTCCGCCCACTCGCACCAGGCGGACAAGTACCACTGGCCGTTGGTATTGAACACCCGCCACGGTTCCACCACACGGGTGCTGTGGCCGTCTCGTCCAAACGAGTAGTAGTCGAGCTCGAGCTTGCGATGCTGGTCCACCGCGTGGCGCACGGTGTGCAGCACGGTCGGGGTGACCTGCGCCAGTTCGATGTCCATTCCGTTTTCGGCGCCCACACCGAGGACGTTTTGCAACTTGGCCAGGGCGGTGGCCAGGGCGCCATCGGGATCCGCATCGGGGACCGCCAGCAACGCCGACCCGGCCGACACCAGGGCCAGGCCCTCCTGAGGGCTCAGGCGCAGCGGTCGGCGGAAATAGTCAGCCATGCGGATCCAGACCCGACCCTCAGAGACGTCGACGTCAATCAAGACGTCCGGCGTGAATGGATAAACCCCACACATAAACAAGAGGTTGAGATCCTCGAGCAGAGCCTTCTCCCCCACCCCGAACCGCTGGCATACCTCGGCGACCGCGGGGCCGTCGCGTGCCGCCACCCACGGCACCAGCGCCAGGAGCCGACCCAGTCGGTCGGCCGCCGCTTCTTTAGCCACGAACGCCCCGGGGGGCGAGAATTGACTCAGCCACGCAATCATGTCGGCGCACAAAGCTGGCGGACCGAGGATCTCGGCGTGGTCCAGAAAGCCCAGCACAAACGAACGGAACGCCGGGACGTTGGTCACCCCCACCCGGAAAGTGACTGACCCGTCCGCGTGGCGAGCGGTCACCGTCTCCTCGCCGAGGGCTTCGATCGCCCAGCGGGCCTGCGCCGCGTCGACGAGCAGGACCGCGGCGATCTCGTCGTCTTCGCCCAACTGCCACGCCGGGGGCGGCGCTGCCTCCCGATCGAGCGGTTTGCTGAATGCGTCCTGGTCATTTTCGGCCACCAGAGGCCCGTCGACGCGATCGAGGCGGAACAAGCGCTCCTGGGCGCGCCGGTGATCCCACGCGGCCAGGTACCACTGCCCCCGGCGGTAGGAGAGACGCCAGGGGTCGACCCGGCGCTCTTCGCCCCGATAGGTGAAGCGCAGCCGGCGCCGCTCGGCGATAGCGGCGAAGGCGACTGCCACCGCATCGCCTCCCTGGAGGGCCGCCAACCCGGTCCCGTCCGCGGGGCCGGGTTCCCCGCCGTTGGAGGTGGTGGCGCCGCCGAGCTTGCGCAGGGCGCGGACGGTGGCGTCGCGTCCCCAGTCGCCGTCGACTTGCACCGCGGCCGAGGCCAGTCGCAAGGCCGCCAGCTCGTGTTCGTCGAGGCCGGGGTCGGGCAGCTCGTATTCCTCACGGGGGATGCGATAGCCGATCTCGTCGGGATGATTGGGGTCGAGCGGCGCCGTGACGAGGGGCAAACCCATCTGCCGCAGCAGTTCCTTATCCCGCTCGAAGTTGCGCCGAAACGCCTCCGGGTCGTCGGCGTAGCCCACGATGCGCTGGCGAATGTCGTCGCGGGTAAGGAGGCGGGACGTGTCAATCAGAGCCGCCACCAGATTGACGAGACGCTCCAGCCGGTCCACGCGGCTACGTGCCGGTGAAAAAACAAGCTGACCGGACAGAAGGAGCTTGCTCTCGCACCGGCGCTACAGGGAGGCGATAAGCTTCTCGACCCGCTCGTCGCGGGACTTGAACGGGTCCTTGCACAGCACCGTCCGCTGGGCCTGGTCGTTGAGTTTGAGGTGGACCCAGTCCACGGTGAAATCGCGGCGGCGCTCCTTCGCCCGCCGGATGAACTCGCCGCGCAGCTTGGCCCGGGTCGTCTGCGGAGGCTGATCGACCGCCGTTTCGATTTCCTCGTCCGTGCACGTGCGCTCGACCAGGCCCCGGTTCTGCATTTTGTAAAAGAGCCCCCGATCGCGGCTGACGTCGTGATACTGCAGGTCCATCAACGCGACCTTCGGGTGGGTTAGGGGCACCCCTTCCCGGCGCCGGTAGTGCTCGATGAGGCGGTGCTTGATCACCCAGTCGCACTCGCGATCGAGCGACCAGGGGTCCGTTTCCAGGCCTTTGAGACAGTGCTCCCACATGGCCAGAGCCTGGTCCTCGAGGGCGGACAGGCCCCGCGTCTCCTGATAGCGCTTGGCCCGGTTGAAATATTCGCTCTGAATATCGAGGGCGCTGGCCTCTCGCCCGTTGGCGAGGCGGACCCGGCGGCGCAGGGTGGTGTCGTGGCTGATCTCCCGGATGGCCCGGATGGGGTTCTCGAGCGTCATGTCCCGCAGCACCACGCCGGGGTCTTCGAGCATGCGCAGCAGGATGCTCGTGGCCCCCACCTTCAAGAAGGTGGCGTATTCGCTCATGTTGGAGTCCCCCACGATCACGTGGAGCCGGCGGAACCGCTCGGCGTCGGCGTGGGGCTCGTCGCGGGTGTTGATGATCGGCCGGCTCCGGGTGGTCGCAGACGACACGCCCTCCCAAATGTGCTCGGCCCGCTGGCTGATGCAGTACATGGCGCCGCGAGCCGTCTGCAGCACCTTCCCGGAGCCGGCATAGATCTGCCGCGACACCAGGAAGGGTATGAGCACCTCGGCGTAGTGTCCGAAGTCGTCACGCCGGCTCGTCAGATAGTTTTCGTGGCAGCCATAGGAGTTGCCGGCCGAGTCGGTGTTGTTCTTGAACAGGAACACCACGCCCCGGATCCCCTCCTCCCGCAAGCGGGCCTCCGCCGAGTTGACGAGATGCTCGAGGATGCGTTCGCCCGCTTTGTCGTGGACCACCAGGTCGGCGATCGAGTCACATTCGGGGGTGGCGTACTCGGGGTGGCTGCCGACGTCGAGATAGAGGCGCGCCCCGTTCTCCAGGAACACGTTGGACGACCTGCCCCAGCTCACGACCCGGCGGAACAGGTAGCGCGCCACTTCGTCCGGACTCAGGCGGCGCTGACCCCGCAAGGTGCAGGTCACCCCGTACTCGTTTTCCAGACCGAAGATGCGGCGGTCCATAGCTGCTGGGCACGCTAGCGCCCAGCCCGCCCAACTTGGGTGTAGAGACCGGACAATCATGCGAAGTTGGAGGCGGTACTCTCCCCTGTGTGCCCGCGACTCCTTCGCGGCGGGACTCTGCTGAGTCCCATGGTGCATTTGCGCACCGTTCCCGACGCCTTCCACGCTCGGGTCATCGCCGCCCGTCTCGGCGCCGACGGCATCCTGACGGAGCTGCGAGGAGCGGTGGGAGGCCCCTACCCCATCGGCGCCGTCTCCGTCTGGGTGAGCGTCCACGACGAGCCGATCGCCAGCGAGTTGTTGCTGGTCGACGAACTGGAGGCCGCCTTCGAGGACATTCCAGAGGGCTGGCAAGCCGTCCCGCCCCGCCGGCTGCTCTTCGGCTGGACCGCCCGCCAACTCCTCGCCGCTGTCGCGCTGGTGCTCATGGTGTCGGCTGTCATGGCCGGCCGACTGCTGCCCTAAGGGGCCCGCGAAAAAACCAGCTGGATACAAAGAAGGAGGCGACGGACCCGGTCTGATCAGGACCCGGCTCGTCCTCTCACCCGGACAGATGCTCCCAGTCAGCCACGTCTGTCGCCCTCTGCTCGTTCTTCTCGTTCGGAAGCCTGTTTTTTTACGAGCCTCGAGTCCCGAGAGGGTTCAGGCCGCCTGGGCATAATGGGTTTTCCGTCCGTGTGGGAGGTAATCGATGGCTGCGCAGGAGCAGGACCTCTACGAGGTCTCCGAGTCCCAGATCGCCGTGCACTGGCGGGAAGAGGAGTACATCTTTCCGCCGCCGAAGTTCATCGGCCAGGCCAACGCCTCCGACCCAGCCGTCCGGGCCCGCTTCGCCGAGGAGCGATTCCCAGAATGCTTCAAGGAGTATGCCGACCTGCTGACCTGGGATCAGTACTGGCACACCACGCTCGACACCAGCAACCCACCGTTCTGGAGGTGGTTCGTCGGAGGGCGGCTCAACGCGTCCTACAACTGCGTTGACCGCCACCTGGAAACCCGAGCCAACCAGGCCGCCTTCATCTGGGTACCCGAACCAGAGCAAGAAGCGACCCAGGTGCTCACGTACCAGGAGCTCTACCGCCGGGTCAACGAATTCGCCGCCCTGCTTCGGGGCTTTTGCGGGGTCCAGGTCGGCGACCGGGTCACCTTCCACATGCCCATGGTCCCGGAGTTGCCGGTCGCCATGTTCGCCTGCGCCCGACTGGGCGCCATTCACTCGCAAGTGTTTGGCGGATTCAGCGGCGCCGCATGCGGGGGGCGCATCGCCGACTCGCAAAGCCAGATCCTCGTCACCATGGACGGCTACTACCGCAACGGGCAGCTCATCGACCACAAGGTCAAGGCCGACGAGGCGGTGGAGCGGGCCCGCGCCGAGGGCGTCGAGGTCGAGAAGGTCCTGGTCTGGCGGCGCCAGCCCGGCCAGTACGCATCCCGCAGTCCCATGGTCGAAGGCCGGGATTTTTTCGTCGACGAAATCATGTCGGATTACCAGGGCCGGATCGTGGCGCCGGTCTCCATGCCAGCCGAGGCCCCCCTTTTCATCATGTACTCGAGCGGGACCACGGGACGGCCCAAAGGCTGTCAACACTCCACCGGCGGCTACCTGTCCTACGTGGCCGGCACGTCGCAGTACTACCAGGACATCCACCCCGATGACACCTACTGGTGCTTCGCCGACATCGGCTGGATCACCGGACACTCCTACATCGTGTACGGCCCGCTCGCCCTCGGGACCACGAGCGTCATGTACGAAGGTGTGCCGACCTACCCGGACGCGGGCCGCCCCTGGCGCATCGCCGAGCGCCTCGGCGTCAACATCTTCCACACCGCGCCCACGACAATCCGCATGCTGCGCAAGGCGGGCCCGGACGAGCCGGCCAAGTACGACTACCACTTCAAGCACATGACCACCGTCGGCGAGCCCATCGAGCCCGAAGTGTGGCGCTGGTATCACCAGGTCGTCGGCAAGGCCGAGGCCGTCATCGTCGACACGTGGTGGCAGACCGAGAACGGCGGCTTCCTGTGTACCACCCTGCCCGGCCTGGACCCCATGAAACCGGGCAGCGCCGGGCCCCCGGCCCTCGGCATCCTGCCCGTCATCTACGACGAGGAGGGCAAGGAGGTCGAGGCGGGCAGCGGTCGGGCCGGCAACATCTGCATCCGCAACCCCTGGCCGGGCATCTTTCAGACCATCTGGGGCGACCCCGACCGCTTCGTATCCACCTACTACGAGAAGTACTGCCGGGACAAAAACAGCCAGGACTGGCACGACTGGCCCTACTTCGCCAACGACGGCGCCATGCTGGCTGCCGACGGGTACTTCCGCATCCTGGGCCGCGTGGATGACGTCATCAACGTGGCCGGGCACCGTCTGGGGACCAAAGAACTGGAGTCCGCCGCCCTGACTGTCGACGACGTCGCCGAGGCGGCCGCCGTACCGGTTGTCGACGAACTTCGGGGTCGGGCCGTGGAGATGTACATCGCCCTCAAACCCGGCGTCGAGGCCACGCCCGACGTCCAGGCCCGGGTGGGGGCGGCCATCGAGACCGAGATCGGCAAGGTGGCGCGGCCGCGCGAACGTGTGGATCGTCCCGGATATGCCCAAGACCCGGTCGGGCAAGATCATGCGGCGAGTCATCGCCGGGGTGTCCAACTTCACCGATGTCGGCGACGTCACCACCCTGGCCAACCCAGAGATCGTCGAACAGATCCGGCACCAGGTTCAGAGCGAGAAGATCGCCCGGGGCGAGGCGCCCCGCCAGCTTTCCGGCGAGGAGCTAGAAGAAATCAAGTCGTTCGGCCAGACCGAGTAGTCCAGCGCCGATTGCCAGCGGCGACGGGGCCCCACCCAAAGGGCGCCGGGCCCGCAATGACCCTGCCGGCGGCCGGGCTGCGGCTGGGCCGGGCGGGGCCCCGGCCAGGCTCCGACCACAGCGGCGACAGCCCGCCCGACCACTCCACCCGGCCCGCCACTTCGTAACCTTCACCGCCGCCTGGCTCCGACCACGGGGGCGACAGCCCGCGGGACCACTCCGCCCGGTCCGCCACTTCGTAACGTTCACGGCCGCCTGGCCGCGGTGAGATGTGACGTGGTGGCGACATAGTGCACGTCGCGTCACAAGCACGGCGCGGGTTGAGGGAGCGACTGTGACGAAGTGGCGCGAGGCCGGTGCTGGCCCGAAGGGATCCGGGGGGAGAACTGCGGGGCTGCTAGCGCCGAGGGGGCCGGTGGCGGACCAGCCTGGGCCACCAACGAACGGGGCGGAAAATAAGCCCGGGCGGGACAGAAGCTCAGAAGTTGGAGGGCGGTCGCCTTAGCTCGCCGCGGGTTCGTCGTCGTCGGGTCCGGGCGGCGCCGCTTCGACCTGGAGCGCCGCCTCCACCTCGTCGTCCTCAACACGCTGAAAAGCGCGGCGGCCGTTGCTTCGAGCCAGGACCGCCACCTCCAGATCGGGCGCCACCGGGGTGCGGTCGGGGCCGGCCAGGGCCCCGGCGGCCGCCCGGATAGCACTGTCCAGAGCCCAATCGGTCTGGAAGGCGACCTCGAGGCGACCGGCGATGGCGTCGGCCTCACCGCCCAGCACGGAGTAGCGGTCCTCGTCGACGACCGAGCCGTCGTAGAGGATGTGGAAGAGCTGGTCCCCGGCCGGGGTGGCCCCGACTTCGGCAACGAGGATCTCCACCTCGAGCGGCTTCATCTCGTGGGTGAACACGTTGCCCATGTACTGGGCGTACAGGTTGGCGAGCGAGCGGGCGTCAACGTCTTCCCGGCTGAACTGGTAGCCCTTGATATCGGCGTTCTGCACCCCGGCTCGACGCAGGGAGTCGAACTCGTTGTACCGGCCCACACCGGCGAAGGCGATGCGGTCGTAGATCTCGCTGATCTTGTGCAGCGACTTGGACTGGTTCTCGGCGCAGATCAGGATGCCGTCCCCGTAGACCGTGGCCACCAGCGGCCGGCCCCGGGCAATGTTCTTGCGGGCGAAGTCGGCCTTGTCCTTCATGAACTGCTCGGGGGCTACGTAGAAAGGCATGCTCATGGCTGGGCGCCTCCGTTGGCCGCGACAACCGCGGCAAACCGCTCGGCCACCTCGGCCTCCTCCGCGGGTACGAAGCCGACGGCCGTGATGGTCGCCACCGTCGGGTAGATGCCCCGGACCACGTCCGGTCCACCCGTGGCAGAGTCCTCATCGGCGGCCTGCCACAGGGCCCGCACCGCCAAGGCGATGGCGTCGGCCCGGGAGAGATCGGGACGCCACCCCAGCTTGATAGTCGTGCGGGCGTCCCGGCCGCCGGAGCCGTCGGCGTGGAAATCCGTCTCTTCGTATCGGCCGCCGGTCGGATCGTAGGTGTAGATGCGCCCGACCCCCCGGCGCACGTCGAAGCCGGCAAACAACGGCACCACCACAAAACCCTGCATGGCCAGGGCCAGGTTCGACCGCACCATGGTGGACAGTTGATTGGCCTTGCCTTCCAGGCTGAGCGGGGCGCCCTCGATCTTTTCGTAGTGTTCGAGTTGCAGCTGAAACAGCCGCACCATTTCCATGGCAGGGCCGGCGGCGCCGGCGATGGCGACACCGCTGTGCCGGTCGGCCGGGTGGACCTTTTCCATAGTGCGATGGGCGATCGATGAGCCTGCGGTCGCCCGGCGGTCTCCGGTCATGACCACCCCGTCGGCGTAGCGGATGGCCGCGATAGTGGTGCCGTGACGGATCTCCAAGGGTGCGCTGCCAGTGCCCGCCGCGGCCGAGACCGGGGCGAACGGATCCAGCCCGACGCGGCGCAGCACGTCGGTGAAATTGGGCCCGGGTCATCCTCGGGCAGAAACATCGGAAGGCTCATAGGTTCCGGCACCCTACCCCGCTCTGCACGTCTTCGGCCGAAGTCGGCCGCCAATCAGCAGCCGCACCCGGGGCGGATTGTCCGGGCGCTCTCAGTGCAGGAGGTAGACGGCCACGTGGGCCAAGCGGATGGGGTCGTCCCGGAACTGGCCGAGACGCTGGTTGCACGTATTGCAGGCGAGGCCTCGAACCGCACCCGTCTTGTGGTCGTGATCGATATCCAGCTGGCGGTCCGGTGCCGGCACCCGGCCACAGAGCGCATACCCGCTGCCCTGGGCGGCCAGCTTGGCTTCGTACTCGTCCGGGGTCAGGCCGAACTTGCGCTTCAGGTGTCCCGCTCGGTGTGCGGCCTTGACCTCGGGGCGCTTCCGGCGTTCTCTGTGACAGGCGTTGACTCGTTCCGCCTTTGCTTCTTGCCATGACTTGACCCGAGCAACCTCCTGCTCGGGATTTTGCAAATAGCGCTCATGCTTCTGCTGCAGGTTGCCCGCCTTGCACTCGTTGCGGTGACCATCCCGCATGCCCTTCATCTTGCAAAGGGCGTCCCGCGGTTTCACTTCACCGCAAATCCTGCAGCATTTCAGTGCTATTCACCGCCTTTCTGTACGTAGCTCCGGACGAACTCCTCGGCGTTTTCTTCGAGGACCTCATCAATTTCGTCCAGAAGGTCGTCCAGCTCGGCTTTGAGCTCTTCACCCTTCTTGCTCGTGCCGGGTACTTCTTCGATGGTCTCTTCTTCGGTGCGGGACGGAGCTTGCTTCTTGATCTGTTCGCGTTCTGGCATGGGTTTCCCCTCTTCCTTCTACGAGCCCAGCCGCTCGAGGAGCTCGGCGGGGTTGGACACGCTCTTCAGCAATTCGTCGACGTGGGCTTTCGTTCCTCGTAAGGGTTCCATCATCGGGACTCGACGCAGGGGGTCGCCGCCCAGGTCGAACACCAGGGAGTCCCAGTTGGCGGCGGCTATGGAGGACGACCAGCGCTGCAGGCACTTCCCCCGGAAGTAGGCCCGCGTGGTATCGGGGGGCTCTGTCACCGCTCGGACGACCGACTCCGGATCGAGCAGCTGCTCGGCGCCGATGCGGGCGTGGAGGGAGCGTTCCGGGGACACATCGTGGTACTGGAGGTCCATGGCCGCCAGGCGGTGATCCTGCCAGCTGAGGCCGTGCCGCTCCCGGTACCCGCTGATTATGCGGTACTTCGCTACCCAGTCGAGCTGCCGAGCGAGCGTCATGGGGTCGCTCTCGAGCCCGGCGAGCACCTCTTCCCACCGGCGCAGGATCTCCTGGCCCACCTCCGGGCCCCCGACGGCGTCAAAGCCGCGCTCTTCGCCGTACTTGCGAGCCAGGTCAAGGTGTTCCCACTGCAGCTCCAGGGCGGTCATGGTGCGCCCATCGGCCAGATCGAGGGGCCGGGTGAGCTCCAGGTCGTAGGAGACCCGGCGCATGGCGCTCACTGGGGAATGGAGGGCAAACTCTCGACTGGCCCGGGCGAACCAGTCGTCTTCAATCATGGCGAGAACAAGCGAAGTAGTACCGACTTTCAAGAAGTTGGCTACTTCGCAGAGGTTGGCGTCGCCGACGATGACATGCAGACGCCGGTACTTCTGCGAATCACAATGTGGCTCGTCCCGGGTGTTGACGATAGGCCGTTTGAGGGTGGTTTCCAGGCCGACCTCCTCCTCGAAGAAGTCAGCCCGCTGGGTCAGCTGGTAATGGATCTCGGGAGTCGACTGAGACGACGCCTCACAACCCACCTTCCCGGCACCGGTGTAGATCTGACGGGACACGAAGTGGGGCATCACGTAGGCGACGATCCGGGCGAAGGGCACCGACCGGTCCATCAGGTAGTTCTCGTGCGAGCCGTACGAGTTGCCCTTGCCGTCCGAGTTGTTCTTCAGTACGACCAGGCTCTGGCCGGGGGGAAGAGTTCGAGCGGCGGCGGCCACGGACCGGGCCAGGATGACTTCCCCCGCCTTGTCGTAACGAATGGCATCGAGGGCGTTGGCACACTCAGGCGTGGAGTACTCGGGATGGGCGTGGTCTACGTAGTAGCGGGCCCCGTTGGTGAGCACGGCGTTGACCAGGTGGGTCTCCACTTCAGGAGGCATCGAGCCCTCGCGGGCAAAGCCCCGAGCGTCGCGTCCCGGGGTCTCGTCCTCGAAGTCCCACTCGACCTTCCGACTGAGCTCGGCCACGTAGGCGTTGATCAGCGTCGACGATGCCGCAATGGGATTCGGGTCAGCGGCACCTCGAATGATGATCCCGTACTCGGTCTCCAGTCCGAGCACCTTGACAATGGCCACGGGAGGACGTTATCCCGCGCCGAGGCGTTCGCGGGTGTAGGCCTGCCTGGAGGACGAAATTGGCGTCTGTCGGATCGAGAGGCTCAGAGGTACTGCCCGGTCGTGACCCGCTCGATGGACCGGCCTCCCTTGGTCTCTTCGCCCTGGGCCATGATCGTGCGGATGTAGACGATCCGTTCGCCCTTCTTGCCAGAGATCTTGGCCCAGTCGTCGGGGTTGGTCGTGTTGGGCAGATCCTCGTGCTCCTTGTACTCCTGCTTGATGGAATCGATGAGGTCCTGGGTGCGGATCCCCCTGCCCTGGCGTGCGATCACCCGCTTGATAGCCAGCTTCTTGGCCCGCCGGACGATGTTCTCGATCATGGCGCCGGACGAGAAGTCCTTGTAATACATGACTTCCTTGTCACCGTTCTGGTAGGTGACCTCCAGAAACTGGTTGTCCTCCTCCGCCCGGTACATCTCGCTCACGGTGCGTTCGATCATGGCCTGCACCGCCTTGGCCCGGTCACCGCCCCCCAGGCCCGCGATCTCGCCCTCGTCGAGGGGTAGGTCAGGGGTCAGGTAGCGGGAGAAGATCTGGGCGGCAGCCTCCTGGTCAGGGCGCTCGATCTTGATCTTGACGTCGAGCCGGCCCGGGCGCAGGATCGCCGGGTCGATCAGGTCCTCGCGGTTGGAGGCACCGATCACGATGACGTTGCGGAGCGTCTCCACCCCGTCGATCTCGGCCAGCAGCTGGGGGACGATGGTCGACTCCATGTCCGAGCTGATCCCGGTCCCCCGGGTTCGGAACAGCGAGTCCATCTCGTCGAAGAAGACGATTACCGGCACGCCCTCTTCGCTCTTTTCCCGAGCCCGTTGAAACACCAGGCGAATCTGGCGCTCCGTTTCGCCCACGTACTTGTTGAGCAGCTCGGGGCCCTTGATATTGAGGAAGTAACTGCGGGCCGCCTTGTCGCCGGACACTTCGGCCACCTTGGTCGCCAGCGAATTAGCCACCGCCTTGGCGATCAGGGTCTTGCCGCAGCCCGGGGGACCGTAGAGCAGGATGCCCTTCGGGGCTGGCAGTTTGTGTTCGACAAACAGCTCGCGGTACAGAAACGGCAGCTCCACGGCGTCGGTGATGGCCTCGATCTGGTTGTCGAGGCCGCCGACGTCCGCATACGAGATGTCAGGGACCTCCTCGAGGACGAGCTCCTCGACTTCTGGCCGGGGCAACCTCTCCAACAGCAGGCCCGTGCGCGAGTCCATGAGCATGGAGTCGCCGGCCCGCAGCTTGACGCCGGCCAGGCCGTCCGACAGCTCGACGACCCGCTCGTCGTCGGCCCGTCCGACGATGATGGCCCGGCTGTCGTCCAGGAGCTCCTTCAAGGTCACCACTTCGCCGGACTGCTCGGGAGCGCGGGCGAGGACCACGTTCAGGGATTCGTTGAGCACCACTTCAGCGCCTCGACGCAGCTCGACCTCGTCAGCAGTCGCCAGCTCGGGATGCACGGCAACCCGCATCTTCCGGCCACCGGAGTACACGTCGACCGTACCGTCGTCGTTGCGGGCCAGGAAGGTGCCGTAGGCGGCGGGCGGCTGAGTGAGCTTGTCGACCTCTTCACGCAGGGCGGCGATGTGCTCGCGGGCCTCACGGAGCGTGAAGGTCAGGCGTTCGTTCTGGGAGATGGCCTGCTGGAGCTGACCCTTGGTCTCAAGGAGCTTCTCCTCCAGCGTCCGGACGCGCTTGGGCGCGTCCTGCATCCGGCGGCGCAGGCCGAGGACTTCCTCCTCCAGTACCTTCATCTGATCCCGGAGATCCGCTACCTCACGTTCATAGGCGGCGGTCCGGGCGTCCGCTTCGGCGTCGCTCACTCGGGCACCTTCTTCCCTGGCTTGCGGTGGTGAACTTACCCCCATCGGCGGGCGAAGCGCGTGATGAAATGGGGCGTTTTCGCGGTCGCCGCCGCGATAATTGACAGCAGAAACCAGTGATCGGTACGGTCGTCCGTTAGCATTGGGTGGCGAGCAACTCTTTGACAGCGAGGCAAAGGCAAGGCGATGAAGGTCTGGATCGATCAGGATCTCTGTACCGGCGACGGGCTCTGCGAGGAAATAGCCCCCGCCGTGTTCACGCTGCTCGATGACGGACTCTCCTATGTCAAGGAGGGCGACAAGGTCTTCGACAACCCGGCCGGGCACGAAGGGTTGGCGGTTGTCCCGGACGGCATGGAAGATGCGACCCGGGAAGCTGCCGAGGAGTGCCCCGGGGAGTGCATTTTCATCGAGGAGTAACAAATCGCCCTACTCCCGCCCCTCCTGCCGCTCCTGTCGGCGGGTCATCAGGGCTGCCTCGGGCGGTCGGCTCGGATAGCCGGTGAGCCCACTGTCGGGCATCGAATACGCCTGTAGGCACTGAAAGATACCCACATCAGCTGCCCCCGACGGCTCCGGAGGTCCTGGACCGGCCCCGGGGCGGTTCTGCGCCGGCTGGCCACCCGGCGACTGGGGTCGTTACCCGCTCGTCAGGCAGGGCCCCGTGGACGCCCCGGCAGGGCTGCGGGCCTCGGCCAGCGCACCACGCAGCTCGGTGGTGCTCAGGGCGTAGGAGGTGTCAGCCTGGTCCGCCGAGATGGCGAAGGCCACGCCGATGACTTCGCCCGACCCGTTGACCAGCGCTCCGCCGGAGTCGCCGTGGGCCAGGGCTGCCGCCAGCACCAGGACGTCCCGTTTGGTGTCGACGCTGTCGTACAGGTCGCGGCCAACGGCCTCCTCCTCCCTGGCCACGCGGGCCGGGGTGACCGTCAGAGCGTCGTCGCCGTTCGGGTGGCCGAAGACCGCGCCGGTGGCCCCGGCGTGCGCGACGAGCAAGGTGAGCGGGTGCTCGTCGAGCGACGGCACAGACAACAGGGCCAGGTCGCGGCGCGGGTCGAACATGACGACCCGGGCCGGACGCACCGCCCCGGACGGCAGCAGCACTGACGTTTGACCGCGCGGTTCCCCGGCGACCACGTGGGCATTTGTCGCGATCAGGTCGGTTCCGACGGCGAACCCGCTGCCCTCATAGATGCGGTTGCACGCCTGGCCCTGGACCTTGACCGTCGACGCCACCACCGCCCGGGTCACGGCGCCGGACAACGGACTGACCGCCGGCGGGGTGCCGGCCGCGGCGCCCGGGTGCAGGACGGCGAAGACTTGCGGGGCATCCTGACCGATCAGTCGGCGCAGGACCTGCAGGGCGTCGGGTGGGGGGGGCAGGTTCACGGATACCCACCGGGAGATCCCGGAATTGGCGGTGGCCCGAGCCGGCCAGCCGGGGACGGCGGCTATGGACGGCAGAAGGAGCCAGAGGGCTGCCAGCACGCCGACGACACCCACGCCGGCGCCCACTACGTGGTCCACCTGGCGCACCGGTCCCAGAGGGAGGGCCCGATGCAGTCGGGACCCCACCAGTAGGCCCAGGGCCTGGCCGAGCATCGCTCCGCCGACAAGGAGGAGCACCGAGACCACCAGCTGGGCGCCCGGTGACGCCGTGGACAGGTGTAGCAGCACGGTTGGCAGCAAGCGGATAGCGACGTAGAGGCCCAGGGCCAAGCCGAGCCAGGAAGCCACGCGACCCACGAACCCGAGGCGGTACCCGCCGACCGCCGCCACGATGGCAACGCCGATCACGATCAGGTCGAGGAGATCCAAGGGGATCAGACGTCCGAGGCGCCGGGCCCAGCGGTCGTCCCGTCGCCTGGCCCGGCACCCGCGCCGAGCAGCAACCGCGCCGAGGTCAGAAAACCGGTGTGGGCGACCATCCGGTGGTCCGGGCGCACCGACTGACCGTCCACGTGCCAGCTGCGCTGCAGGACCTCGATGGTCTCGGCCAGGCCGAATGCACTTCTTTCAAGCGTGTCCCTCAGGGTGCTGACCTGGCCGATGGTTGGCAGGTACGAAACCAGGATGCCTCCCGGCCGCAGGGCGCGTCTCGGCGGACTTCACCACCCGCCACGGCTCCGGCAGGTCGAGCACCATCCGATCGAATCCGGACTCGGCGACGCCGTCGTAGGCGTCGCGCACCTCGACCCGGTAGTGCGCCGAGGACTCCGGCGCCCAGATAGGCCGTCACGTTGGCCTGGGCCCGGGCCGCGAAATCCTGCCCGCAGTTCGTATCCGGTTACTCGGCGCCCGCCCGCAGCAGCGCCATGGAGAGGGCGCCCGAGCCCAATCCGGATTCGAACACCCGGGCGCCGGGGAACACGTCGGCCAGGATGAGGATCGGGCCCGAGATCCTTGGGGTAGATCACCTGGGCGCCCGCGAGGCATCTTGAGCACCACCTCGGCCAGGGTGGGCCGTACCGCTGTGTAGCGGGCGCCGCGTGTGGAGCGGACCAACCAGCCCTCCTCCTGCCCGATCAGCTCGTCGTGGCGCACCGGGCCGGAGTGGGTGTGGAACTCGCCACCCTGCGCCAACTGAACCAGATAACGCCGGCCTTTGGTGTCGAAGAGGAGGATCCGTTCGCCGGCCTCGAAAGGGCGGCTCACGGGCGAGCCCGCCCGGCCCCCCGGCCCGCTGGACCAGCCGCAAAAGGCGCACAGTCGCTGGCGGTGGGAGCCCCGCACCCGGGGCAGGGATGGAGGCCGGCCCGCTCCTCCTCGGCCCGGGCGCGCACCAGGGCGGCCATTCGGTCCAGGAAACCGAAATAGAAGGCCGCCTTCGAGCCGGGCGAGGTGACCCGATGTCGTTGAGCGCCTCCTTGTAGCCGAGTGGCGGTTGCCGACGGCCATCGGGCACTCCTCGACGATGTAGTCGATGCCCCGCAGCACGCAGTAGGCGGCCATCTCCCGCTCCCCGAGGCGGACCAGCGGCTTGACCTTGCGGGCGAAGCCGTGGCTCTCGGGCAGGACGGGGTACTGGCGACCCAGGTAGGCCAGATCCCAGCGCAGTACGTTGCCGAACAGCACGGCCGCCTCGTCATCGAGGTTGTGCCCGGTGGCCACCACGTCGTAGCCGCCGTCCAGGGCGGCCTGGTTGAACAGGTGCCGTTTCGACAGCCCGCACGCCGAGCACGGCGCCCGCCGGGCGGCGGCCGCCCCCGTCGGGATGTCGTAGCCGAACTGGGTCGGCAGGTCGATCTCGATGAGCCGGACGTGCCGCTGGGCCGCGAACTCCCGGGCGCATCGCCCGGACTCGTCGCTGTAGTCGCCGATGCCGAGGCCCAGGTACAGCCCGTCGGCATCGAAGCCGGCATCGAGGAGCAGGTCCCACAGCGCCAGCGAGTCCTTGCCGCCCGATACGGCCACCAGGACCCGGTCGCCCGGGCGGATCATGTCGAACGCCTCGATGGCCCGGGCACCTGCTCCCGGCAGTGCCGGAAGAAGCACGGCTCGCAGAACGCGGCGTTGTGGCGGCGGATCTCGATGACTGCCGGCTGGCGGCAGACCCGGCATTTCATCGGGCCGCCGCCGGAGATCACCGGGCGCACCTCGACCGTGGCTCCTTCCTGAGGACGCCGTCGCCGGTCACCAACGTTCCGTCCACGATCACCAGAACGGACTCCCGGTTGACCTCCAGTTGGTCGAGCAGGGCCTGCACCCCGAGGGGACCCGGCGACGTCCATTCGCGGCGCGGGTTGCGCAACACGACCTTCATCATTCCATTGTGGCGCCGGCAGCGACCTGGCCGGCGGGCGCCGGACGGCAAGGCGCGCCCAGCGGGTGTTTTCGGAGGTGATCTGCATGACGTCGCCCGGTTGGATCCGTTCGGAGAACACGTCTCCGGCTTGACGGCTCATGGCCCGGCCCGCCAGATGCGCGAGCAGCGCCAGCCCGCCGACAATCAGCCAGCCCGGCTACCCGCGAGGAGCCCGCGGTCGAATCCATGGCGCATCCCGCCGTACGCAAGGCCAGACTCCAGCGTGCCGCTTCACATCCGCCGGATCTCGACCCACGTCGACTTCCGTTGCCCCCGCCGCGCGGCCCAGCAAAAAAGCCAGCACGACGAGCAGCACCACGCCGCCCACGGCCACATAAGGGCCACGGGCTTGCCTGCGTTCGACTGTCTCGTCGACCTCACCCTGGATCTCGCCCAGCTTGGCCCGGATATCGGTGAGCTCCACCCTGCCGTCGGGACCGCTTCCGGTCACCGGCACCGTCTTCATGGCCGGAATCTGTGGGCCATCCGAGCTCCTCTTCTCGGCTTGCGCCGGGCGTCCCCTGGCGATGCGCAGCCCGCCCAGGCCGCCCCCGACGCCGGCGACGATGAAGCCGCCGATGTACGGCACCCAGGTCAGGCTCCCGCCCAGGTGTCGCCAGTTTCGGCCTGGATGAGCCGCAGCGCAGCCAGGGCCAGCCAACCGCCGCCGAGGGCGAGCAGCAGCGCGCCGGCCAGCCGAAAACATATAGCGGCCCAGTGACTTGATGGGATCCACCGTCTGCTGCTTGGCGTAGTCGACGACCAGGCTGACGAACTCGTTGAGGAGGTGCTGAACGACCGGCTGTCGCCGACGTTCCTGGACTCGGGCCCGATCACAGAGGCGCGATCCTTACCTCGCCACCCAGACGGAACGCAAGCACTGCCTGGCGTCCGCGACCTCCTCGAGCAACGTGGCCAGCCGGACCGGCCGGGTCGCCTCCAGCAGGCGCTGCCGATCCAAGGCGCCGAGCGGCGCCATGGCGCACAGCTGCCACAGCCGGAGGTCCGGGTCGTCGGCGAGTTCGAGATCGGCGGCGACGCCTGACTCGCCGAGCTCCGCCGCGAGCGCCATCGACTCGCGAACCAGCTCTTCGGCCTCGGCCAGCAGAGCCGAGTCGCTCGGGATCCCAGGCCGGCTCGGGCACATCCTCGATCTCCGCCTGCGGGAACGGATCGTCGGCCACCATTCGACCACCTGGAACCGTTCCGATGCCGGCGAGCAGGCCAGCCATCGGCCGTCGGGCAGCAGATCGATGTTCGACCAGTTGAGCCACCGTGCCGGTGCTGACCCGTTGGTCGCCGCCGCCGACCTCGTGACCCCGCTCGATGAGCACCACTCCCAGCTCCCCATCGCCGTCCGGCGCGGTCAGCTGGCCATGAGCTCCCGGTATCGGGGCTCGAATACGTGCAAAGGCAGAAACTGCGTCGGCATGAGCACGGTGCCCAGCGGAAACATGGGCAGGTGGCGGGTCAAGGCTGCGGCTCCATGGTGGCGATGGGTGGCAGTTGGGGTAGGTCGGCGAGGGCGACGCCGACCTGGTCTCGACGGCGGGGCCGACCGTCTCGCTCGGTACGCCGTTGAAAATGAGCGAGAAGACGATCGGCTGGCCGAGCGTGCTCCCCGGAACGGCGAAGCCGGCCTTGGGCAGCACGAAACCGCTGAGCGCCACCACGTCGTCGAGGGTCCCGGTCTTGGCCCGAAGACGGCCCGCGGCCGGCGTACCGCGCATCCGGCCGCGCAGGGTCCCGGTCTGGCCTGCTACCGGCAGGCCCTTGGCCACCACGCTGCCGGCCCCGACGTGCTCGAGGTCGGCCTGATCAAGTTGCAGGTCACCTGGTCGACCGCGGTCCAGCCCGGACCCGTCGAGGCGTCAGCTTGGACACCGGGAGCCCGTCCGCGGCCAAATCGGCCCGGATGGCCGCCACGCCGGCGGCGGTCTGCCCACTCCCGCGGTGACCGTATGCCCAGTTCCTTGGTAAAAAGCTCCGCCGCCGTGTCGTCGCTCACGGTCAGCATGGCATCCACCTCCGCGCCGAGGGGCGGGCTGGCGATGCTGGCGATGAGCGGGGTGCTCGGCGGGCGCCTTCCCGGCGGCGGGCGACCGACCACCCGCACGCCATCGGCGCGCAGCAATCCCGTGAAGATGGCCGCAGCTTGCACGGCCGGATCGGCCGACACGGCGGCCTGTAACGCCGCCGCCGAAGTGCCTGCCTCGGACGGAGTGGGCGCAGAGGCGGCGGTCCCGTCATTGACTTCCAGGGCGCTGAGTGGGCCCACGTCGCCTTCGGCGGCGTAGGTCGGGCTCCACGTGGGGACGGTGCGCATCTGGTCATAGCGGCTGTCGTCCCCGACGACCGCATCCGGTCACCTCGAGCACGCCTGCGGCGCGCACCTGGGCGGCGAGCTGGTGCAGCGAGGTGTAGAGGGTCCGGTCGGGTCCGAGGGCGGCGACGTAGCCAGGGGTGCGCAATAAGGGGTCGCCTCCGCCCACCAGGTAGAGATTGCCGGAGACGACCCCGCCAGCCGGTCGGGCGGCCCGGACGCTGGTGGTGAGCCGGTCGGCGGCCCCGAGGCGTTCCAGTACGGCTGTTGACGTGAGCAGTTTTTCATTGGACGCCGGGATGAGCGGCTGCAGGGGGTTGTAGGCGTACAGGACCCGGCCACCCTGGCTGGCTACCAGACAGCTCGTGCGCGCCGCTGCCCCTAAGGTGGGGGACGCCAGAATGCCGGCCAAGGCGGTCTGCAGCCGCCCGGCGGCGACGGTTTGCGCCACCCAGCCGGGAAGGCGGCGCACCGACAGCACCGGCGTCGTGGTCATCCCGCTCGAGGCCGGGAGACTTTGGTTGGCGGCGGCCGCCTCCGACACCGCCGTCGTCGCGGGGGCGCCAAGGACGCCGACCACGCCGACCATCCCCCACGACCCGGCAACGATGAGGCCACACGCCCGGCCCCGCCGCCCCATGCCCCGGCTGCGGGGGCGCTGTCGAGCCGGGCGCATGACAGGAGGGTAGGCGCGCCTGCCCTGACCGGGATGTCATCAGGCCTGACCTGGATGGCACCAGGCGACCCCGGGCGTGAGCGTCTACCATCTGGTAAGTCGGGTAGCGTGAGGAGGTGCCCGGGATACTCGTCGCCGTTCTGGTCGGACTATTCGTGAGCCAGGTGGCGCTCTTCCTAACGACCGTTTTCCTGCACCGGACCCTGTCCCATCGAGCTATCGCGATGAGGCCCGGCCTGCGCTTCGCCTGCCGGTTGCTGACCTGGGTGATGACCGGGATCAAGCCCCGCCAGTGGGTGGCCGTCCACCGCCGCCATCACGCCTTCACCGACGTCGAGGGCGATCCCCACTCGCCCCTTCTCGAGGGCTTCGCGACCGTGCAGATCGGCAATGTGGTCCTGTACCGCCGGGCGGCGCGGGACAACGTCACGGTCGGCCGGTACGCCAGGGATCTCCCAGCTGACCGCTGGGACGGGATGCTATTCGACCACGGTTATGCGGGCCTCGGTCTCGGCGTGGGAATCCTGTTCCTCGTGTTCTGGGGCAACTGGGAGCTGGTGCTCATCGCCTCGGCGACCCACGTCGTCAGCTACTTGCTTCTCAACTCGGCGGTCAACGCCGTGGGGCACCGTTTCGGGCGCCGGCCTTTCCCGGGCCGGCTGCCAACACTCAGTGGCTGGCCTGGCTGACGGCAGGCGAGGGTCTCCACAGCAACCACCACGCCGCGCCCACGTCGGCCCGCCTGGCCTTCCGGCGGCGGGAAATAGATCCCGGCTGGTGGCCCATCGCCGTGGCCCGCAGGTTGCGCTGGCTGTCAGTACGCCACGAACAACCCCGGGTGGTGAGCCGGGCCCGCGTGCCACAGGCCGCCTGAACGGCCGTCAGGCAACAACTTACGCAAAAGAGGCAGCGACGAATGCAAGAAAGCGAGCGGCTCTTGTCACGGATCCGAGTTACCGACGGCAGCATTCGTCGCTGCTTTCTCTTTCCGACCAGGATCTTTCCCGCCGGTCGCTGAACGGCTCATGGATATCGTGTCGGCGCTCTTCGCCGAGAATCTCGACTTGCGGCCGGTGCCGGGCCCCTCAACCCGGATCGACCTCACGGGCATCATGTTCTCGATGGCGGCGCCAGCCCCTCCCCCGGTCACGGTGACCCCGCACCTGATCGTGCTGGTTCGCTGCCGACCCGACGAGGACGGCCAGGGCATCCTGGAAGTGGTATTCCGGGATGAGCAGGGCGAGCAAGTGGCCCGCAATGTGTCGCCGTTCCAGGTGGAGCCCGGGAAGTTCACCTACCGGCTGGTACGGGGGGAGCTCGAGTTTCGCCAGATTGGGACCATCGAAGCCCATTGCCGGTTGCTGCCCGACGGCGCCGCTACGGTGGTGCCGCTCACGCTGTTGCCCCCGCTTTAACTGGGTAACGTCGTCCCGCCATGCAGGGAGCAGGCAGGCGTGGGGGCGGCGTGGCAAGTGAGCCTCCGGTGCGTGGGTACTGTTTGGCCATGGCGGACCGCGATCTCGAGCAGCTCGGCATCAACGTCATCCGGGGACTGGCGATGGACGCGCCGCAGCGCGCCGATTCCGGACATCCCGGCACGGCGATGGCCCTGGCTCCGCTTGCCCACGTCCTGTGGACGCGGGTCATGTGCTACGACCCGACCGAACCCGACTGGCCGGACCGCGACCGCTTCGTGCTCTCCTGTGGCCACGCCTGCATCCTGCTGTACTCGATGCTTTACCTCACCGGGTACGACGTCCAGCTCGAGGACCTGCGTGAGTTCCGCCAGCTCCACAGTCGCACGCCGGGCCATCCCGAGGTGCACGGTCTGCCGGGGATCGAGGTGACGACGGGTCCGCTCGGGCAGGGTTTCGCCAACGGCGTCGGCCTGGGAACGGCCGAGCGCATGCTGCGGGCCCGGTTCGGCGCCGACGTCGTCGACCACTACACCTTCGTGATTTGCAGCGACGGCGATCTCATGGAGGGCATCAGCCATGAGGCCGCCTCGCTGGCGGGTCATCTGGGTCTGGGCCGGCTTATCTACGTGTACGACGACAACCACATCACCATCGACGGGCCGACCGAGCTCACCCTCAACGACGACGCCGGATTGCGTTTCGAGGCGTACGGGTGGCACGTCGACCGCCTCGGTGAGGTCGCCAACGACACCGACGTCCTAGAAGCGGGGCTGCGCCGGGCCATGGCGGTCGAGGACCGGCCGAGTCTGCTCATCCTGCGCAGCCATATCGGCTGGCCGGCCCCCCACATGACCGACAACCCCAAAGCGCACGGCTCCCCGCTCGGCGAAGACGAGGTGCGGGCCACCAAAGCGATCCTCGGTCTCCCGCCCGACGAGACGTTCTGGGTTCCCGACCAGGTCCTGGATATGTACCGGCAGGCCATCGGGCGGGGCCAGGAGGCCCGCACCAAATGGGAGAAGCGACTCTCGGCCTGGACCGGAAACCGCGACGAATGGGACGCGGTGTGGGCCAACCAGGGCTATCCGGGCTGGCAAGCCAAGCTGCCCAGCTGGACCACGGCCGGGGAGCTGGTGGCCACCCGCCACTCCATCAACAAGGCCCTCAACGCCCTTGGCGAGGACGTACCCGGCCTGGTCTCCGGCGGGGCGGACCTCACCGGCAACACCGGGACCAAGCTCGAGGGCACCGAGCCACAAAGCCGCCAGCACCCCGAAGGACGGGCCTTCGCGTTCGGGGTGCGAGAACACGGCATGGGCGGCGTGCTCAACGGCTTGAGCGCCCACGGTGGCGTCCTGCCGATCGGCGGCACGTTTTTCATCTTCAGCGACTACATGCGCGGCTCGGTGCGGCTGGCGGCCCTGTCCGAGTACAAGGTGATCTATTTTTGGAGCCACGACTCGGTCGGCCTGGGCCAGGACGGGCCGACGCACCAGCCCATCGAGCAGCTGGCCTCGCTGCGGGCCATGCCCGGCTTGCGCGTCATCCGCCCGGCTGACGCCAACGAGTCCGCCCAGGCGCTGCGGCTGGCCATCGAGCGGGACGGGCCCACCGCCCTGATCCTCACCCGGCAGCCCGTCCCCGTGCTCGCCGGAACGGACACCCTGGCCGCCGACGTGGAGAAGGGCGCCTATGTCCTCCAGCGGGGCGGGGATGAGCCCGACCTGGTCCTCATCGGGACCGGGTCGGAGGTGTCGGTTTGCGTGGACGCGGCCGAGCTGCTCCGGGACGAAGGAATAACCGCTCGCGTGGTGTCCATGCCGAGCTGGGAGCTCTTCGATGAGCAGGGCGACGACTACCAGGACGACGTGCTGGGCGACGGCGCACCGGTCCTGTCGGTGGAGGCCGCGGCCTCGTTCGGCTGGGCCCGGTGGGCCGATGATTCGGTGGCCATCGACCACTTCGGGGCGTCGGGCCCGGGAGCCCAGGTGCTGGCCGAGTTCGGCTTCACCGCCGAGAACGTGGCCGCCCGGGCCCGGGCCCTGGTCGACGAGCTCGATCCGTTTGGCAGCGACGACGATTTCGATGAACCGGATCTCGACGGCGCCTGATCTGCGTATGTCCCTGACCTTTGATGGCCCTGACCTTTGATGGCCTTGATCTTTTTTGGCCCTGATCTTTTTTGGATTTGAGAGGAGACCCAAATGACCCGACTGCACGAGCTCTATGACACCCAGGGCCAAAGCCCCTGGATCGACAACGTGTCCCGCCCGTCGATTCTGGAGGGCGGCCTCCACAAACTGGTCGACAACGGCATACGTGGCGTGACCTCGAACCCCACGATCTTCCAAAAGGCCATGACCGGCTCGGATGCCTACGACGAGCAGTTCCGGGAGCTCATCGGTCGCATGTCGGTCGAGCAGGCGTTCTGGGAGATGGCCATCGACGACGTGACCGACGCCTGTGGCATCCTGCGCCCGACCTACGACGCCAGCGGCGGCACGGACGGATTCGTTTCTCTTGAGGTGTCGCCCGCCCTGGCCAACGACACCGCCACCACCATCGACTCGGCCCGGGACCTGCACGAGCGGATCCACTTGCCCAATCTCTTCGTCAAGATCCCGGCCACCGCCGCGGGGGTGCCGGCCATCCAGAAGATGATCTCCGAAGGCCGCAACATCAACGTCACCCTCATTTTCAGCATCACCCGGTATGACGAAGTGATCGAGGCCTACCTGTCCGGGTTGGAGCAACTGGCGGCGTCCGGCGGGGTGTTGAGCGAGACGCACAGCGTGGCATCGTTCTTTGTGAGTCGGGTCGACACCGAGGTGGACCGCCGGCTACAAGCCCTCGGCGCCGAGGCCGCCGGCCTGGCCGGCAAGGCGGCGGTCGCCCAGGCCAAGCAGGCCTACCGGCTGTTCGGGCAGCGCTTCTCCGGTCCCCGTTGGGACGCCCTGGCCGCCAAGGGCGCCCATGTGCAGCGCCCGCTGTGGGCGTCGACCTCCACCAAGAACCCGGCCTACTCCGACCTGCTCTATGTGGACAGCCTGATCGGGAGGGACACGGTCAACACCATGCCCGACGCCACGGTGGCCGCCTTCCTCGACCATGGCATCGTCGCTCGCACCGTCGACCAGGGCGTCGAACAGGCAGACACCGACCTGGCCCGTCTCCACCAAGTCGGCATCGACATGGCCGACGTGGCGCGGGTGCTCGAAGACGAAGGAGTCGCTTCCTTTGTCAAGAGCTACGACGAGCTGCTGCAGTCCTTGAACGACAAGGCCAACGCCATCCAATCGGCATGAGCGAAGGCGAACCGCCGAACCCTCTGGCGGAGGGGATTCAGGCCACCCGGCGGGCCCCGCCCGGCGTGCTGGTCGTTTTCGGCGCGTCCGGCGACCTGACCAAGAGGAAGCTGCTCCCGGCGCTCGGCAGTCTGTGCCGGCGCCGTCTTCTGTCGCCCTCGTTCGCCGTGATCGGCGTGGCCCGCTCCCCGCTCGACGACGAGGGCTTCCGGGATCTCATGATGGATGCCGTCCCCGATGTGCCCGGCTGGGAGGAAGTCGTCAAGCTCAGCCGTTACGTCACCGGCGATTACGACCACCCCGACACCTTCACGCAGCTGAAGGCGGTGCTCGACGACCTCGACGAAGAGCTGGGCCATCCAGGCAACCGGACCTACTACCTGGCCACGGTGCCAGCCATGTTCGAGCACGTGGCACGCGGCCTGGGGGAGGTGGGTCTCAACTGCCCTCCGCAGCCGGACGGGGCCGCTCGGCTGGTGGTCGAGAAGCCCTTCGGGCACGACCTGGCGAGCGCCCAGCAGCTCGACGCCGCCCTCCACGAGATCTTCGACGAATCCCAGATCTACCGCATCGATCACTACCTGGGTAAAGAAACCGTCCAGAACGTGTTGGCGCTGCGGTTCGCCAACGCCATTTTCGAGCCACTGTGGAACCGCCGCTACATCGACCACGTGCAGATCACCGTGGCCGAATCCCTGGGCGTGGAAAAACGCGGCGGTTTCTACGACCAGGTTGGCGCCCTCCGCGACATCGTGCAGAACCACGTCATGCAGGTGCTGTCGCTCACCCTCATGGAACCGCCAGGCCAAATCGACGCCCAGGGCATCCGCGACGAGAAGGTCAAGGCGCTGCGTTCGGTGGTGATCCCCACCCCTGACGACGTGCTGTCCGACGTGGTCCGAGCCCAGTACGACAGCGGCTGGAGCGAGGGCCTCGCAGTGCCCGCCTACCGGCAGGAGCCCGACGTCGACCCGCAGAGCCGCACCGAAACGTACGTGGCCATGAAGCTCACCGTCGACAACTGGCGGTGGGCGGGCGTGCCCTTCTACATCCGCACCGGCAAGCGGCTCCCCAAGCGGGTCACCGAGGTCGCCCTCCAATTTCAGCGGGTTCCCCACCTGGCCTTCCCGGCGGCCGAGAGTCGGGAGCTGCGACCGAACGCCCTGGTGCTACGCATCCAACCTGACGAGGGCGTGGCCCTCCGCTTCGGCGCCAAGGTGCCCGGCCAGGCCTTCAAGGTCCGCGACGTCCTGATGGACATGTCCTACGGGGCCGCCTTCCTCGAAGAGGCGCCCGAGGCGTACGAGCGGTTACTGCTCGACGCCATGGTCGGCGACCCCACGTTGTTTATCCGGAGCGACGAAGTCGACCAGGCCTGGCGCATCGTGCAGCCGATCCTGACCACCTGGCAGGAGCGCCAGGTCCCTCTGGCCGGCTACGCGGCCGGCACTTGGGGTCCGCGCCAGGCCGATCAGCTGATCGAGCGGGACGGGCGACAGTGGCGGAAGCCGTAGCGGTCGACACCTGGGACGCCGAGGGCGTCCTGTTGACCGACGTGGCGTCGGCGCTCGCCGATCTGCGCCATCAGTCCATCGGCCGCACGCCCATCCGCACTGCGGTCATGACCCTGGTGGCCGTGATCCCCGGCGACGAGCAGGCCTACTCGGCTTCCCGCGCCCTGCGGGCGCTCGGCCGGCATCACCCCGCCCGGATCGTCCTGCTGCGGCCGGACCCGGATCGAGTAGCCAGCCTCGACGGTCGGGCCGCGCTGTACGCCACCGAGGCCGACGGTCACCACCTGTACTTCGAAGAGGTCACCTTGATGGTGGGCGGGCAGGCGGCCAACCACCTGGACTCGGTGGTCGAGCCGTTCACCTTGGCGGATCTGCCCGTTCCGGTTTGGTACGCCAGCGATATCCCGGACCCCTCGGACCCGCTGCTCTCGGTGGGGACGGCCGTGATCGTCGACAGCCGCGACGCCGCTGACACCGTCCACCTGCGCAGCTTGTTGGAACTCGCCCGGCGCCGGACTGTCGTCGACCTGTCCTGGATCCGGCTACGGCCGTGGCGGGAGCTGCTCGCCGACCTCTTCTCCCCGCCCGCACGCCGGGTGTGGCTGCAGTCGGTCGAACGGGTCGAGGTGACCGGCAAAGTCGGTCCCCGGCAGCTGCTCGGCGGGTGGCTGGTGAGCCAGCTGCGCCTTCTCCCCGACCAGGTGGCCCTGGTCGACGCCCAACACGTCGAGATCCGGCTGGTCTGCCGCCGGAACGGCCAGACCGCCACCTTCGAAGTGGTGCGGGGCCGCCCGCGACGCACGGTGGAGGCCCGAGCCGAGGTTCCCGGAGAGACGGCCTCGATGGCCGCCGGCGCCGCCATCCCGCTGGCCGAGAATCCCCTTGCCACCTCGCTGGCGGAAGGCCTTACCCACCTCGAACCCGATGTCATCTGGGAGCGTGCCCTATCCGCGGCGACGTGGCTCGCTGTGTAGCTTGCTCGGCGTGAACGGAGAGTTGATCGTCGTCGACGACCTGCCCGGGGCGTTCGCAGCCCGGGTGATTGCGGCTTTCGCGGCGCGGCCGGACGAGCTGTTCGGCTTCGCCCTGGCCGGTGGGAGCACGGCCCGGCTGTGCTACGAGCGCCTGGCCGCCGACAGCGTCGACGCCATCGACTGGCTGTCCGTGAACGTGTACTGGAGCGACGAGCGCTGTCTCCCGCCCGACCATCCCGACTCCAATCAGCTGCTCGGACGCCAGGCCCTCCTGGAGAAGGTGGGCGCCGCCAACGCCGTGTACCCGATGAACTGCGAGGAAGGCCCCGACGCCTACCAACTGCGACTGGGCGAGATCGGCAAGCTGGACGTCATCCACCTAGGCGTGGGTCCGGACGGCCACGCCGCGGGGCTGTTCCCGAACTCGCCGGCGCTGTTCGCCGACCCTGGCCAGCTGGTGGCCCGCAACGCGGACCCGTCCGGCCACTATCCCTACCCCCGTCTGACCCTGACGCTCTCGGGCATCGCCCGCTCCCGTCTGGTCATACTCACGGTGGCGGGCGAAAAGAAACGGCACGCCCTGGAGGCGGTGATCGACGGTGCTGACCTCCCCGCGGCCCGCGTCACGGCCGACGAGGTGATCTGGCTGGTGGACCACGACGCGGCACCCCGATGACATCTTTTGAGCTGGGGCGCGACCAGGTGGTGGCGCTGCTGGACGCCCTCGGCGTCACGGCCAACCGGGACCAGCTGCTGGAGATCCTGCAAACCGTCGGCCGGCTGGCGGCGGAAGGCACCGACCGGCTCGACCTCAAAATCGTCAACGCCGCCCTGAAGGAGATGGCCGAGGGATTCGAGGTCTTCGCCCCCTATCGCCACGTGCGCAAGGTCACCATGTTCGGTTCGGCCCGTACCCTGCCCACCGATCCGCTGTACGCGCAGGCGCGTGACCTGGCCGCCCTGCTCGCCGACCACGGCTGGTCGACGGTGACCGGCGCCGGCCCCGGGATCATGGCGGCCGGGCTCGAAGGAGCCGGACCCGACCACGCCTTCGGTATCAACATCCGCCTGCCGTTCGAGCAGGGAGCCAACGAGTTCATCGCCGAGAACCCGAGATTGGTCTCGATGAAGTACTTCTTCACCCGCAAGCTGTTGCTCATCAAAGAGTCCTTCGCCTACGCCGTGCTGCCCGGAGGTTTTGGCACCCTCGACGAGGCTTTCGAGCTGCTCACCCTCATCCAGACCGGAAAGGCCGAACCGGCGCCGGTTGTGCTGCTGGAGATCCCGGGCGGCAGCTACTGGAAGGCGTGGGAGCGCTTTGTAACCGAGGAGGTGGCGGCGCGCCACCTGATCAGCGCGGGCGACACCTGCCTGTATCGGATCGTCGATCGGGTGGAAGACGCCGCCCAGGAAATCCTGGGCTTCTACCGCAACTACCACTCCCTGCGCTGGGTGGGCGACACCCTGGTGATCCGGCTGGAATCGAGGCCCACCGGGGCCGAGGTGGTCCGGCTCAGCGAAGACTTCGCCGACATCATCGAGGGGCCCATCCGGATCCTTGACCGGCCGCTTCCCGCCGAGCGGCGCAACGAGGATTTCCCCGGTCTGCCCCGGGTGGCCCTGCGCTTCGACCGGATGTCGTACTCCCGGCTGCGGCTGTTGATCGACGCCCTCAACAGCTTGCCAAGCGCCCCTCCCCCGCCCCTGGTACAAGCCGCTTCACGATAAGGGGTGGGGCGAGCCCCGGGGTCGGCTGGGCTCCCCCCGGACACACTCCGCCCGCGTGGGACCGCAACGACACCAGAAGTCGCCCGCTACCCCTCAGGCGCAACAAATGGCCCGCAGAACGCCGCGCCGGGGGTCGGCCGTGTCAATCCCGTGTCCACCGGGCCAGCCCGGGGCCCCGCCTTAGTCGTGTTCATCGGGTGCGGCCAGGATCGCCGCGGCTCGTTCGACCGCCCGTCGGGCCCGGGTCAGCCGGCGCTCATCAACTGGCAGTTCCACCCCGCCGGCGTCGATCGACTCCCGCAATCGCTCCATGGCCAGATCGGCCAGCTCCTCGGATATCTCCTGCAGCCGCCTCCGTATGTCCTCGAACTCACCCGCCATCGTCATCCACCAATCCCGCCCGGGCGGCCACGATCTCGACGGGGTGCCGAACGGGAACCCCGGCGGCCGCCAGCCACAGGCCACAACCGGGGTTGGCGCTGGCCACTATGTCCGCCCGGGCGGCTGCAATGACCGCCATCTTTTGGGTCCGAATCTGGCCGGCGAGGCGGGGCTGGAGGGCGCTGTAGGCCCCGCCGGCGCCGCAACAGCGGCCCTCGTCCTCCAGTTCCACCAGCTGGCCGTAGCGCTGTAACACCACCCGCACGGACATCTCGCACCGCTGCACGTGGCGCAGATGGCACGGATCCTGGACAGCGATGCGCAGCGCCGAGGCGTTCCGCTCCGGGTCGGGGACCGGGAGCCGGTCGGCATGGGCCGCCAGCCACTGGTGAATATCCAGCACCCGGGCCGCGAAGATGTGGGCCGCAGGCGTGTCGAGGAGGTGGCCGTAGTCCTTGAGCGCGGCCCCGCACCCGGCGGAATCCACCAGGATGGGGGCCGAGCCCGGGAACGCAGCCATCACCCGCCGGGCCAGGCGGATGGCGTCTTGTCGCAGCCCGGCGTGCGAGTGCAGCGCCCCGCAGCAGCTCGCCCCCGCCCCGGGTAGCGCCACCCCGGCGCCACAAGCGCCGAGCACGGCAATGGCCGACCGGTGGATGTCTCGCTGCCAGGCGTCCATCACGCACCCGGTGAACAACCACACGTCATCCCCGGTCGCCTGTAGCGGGTCCTGCCGAATGGGGAGCCGCGGCAGAACCAGCCGCCGCGACAGCGGGGCCGGGATCAGTCGCAGCCGCTGGGCCACCGCGCCCGCCGCGGTCAGCGCTGACAACGCCTGACGGTGGCCCAGGAGCCGATAGGCGGCCCGCTGCCACCACGGCACCATCCGGGGTGCCAGCAGGGAGCGGGCCCCCTCCATCAGCCGGCCGAACCGGACCGATGACGGGCACGCCGTCTCGCACGCCCGGCACTGCACACAGGTCTGCATCAGCCCGGCGAAGGTACGGTCCGGCGGCGCTCCCTCATCGACGGCGCGCATGGCGGCGATGCGTCCCCGGGGCGAGAGCCCCTCCTCCCCGGTGGCCCGGTAGGTGGGGCAGTGGGCCAGGCACAGCCCGCACGCCACACAGGCGGCCAGGTCGTCCGGGTCGACGCCGAGCACTCCCACCGGCGCCGCACTCACGGGCCCAACCCCGACAGGACGGATCGACCAGGATTGAGCCGGCCCGGCGGGTCGAACCGCGCTTTCAGGGCCTGGTGCAAGCGGCCCACCGATGGGTCCAGCGGCGGCGGGGGCGCGAGCCGGTCCGCCACTGCCGGGGTGCAGTGCACGACACCGACGCCAACCTCGGCCAGCCAGCCGCAGCCGGGACCCGAGCTGCGGGCTCCGCCTGGGACGTCCCGAAGGGCCCGGGGCGCCTGGGAGCGGCGCTCCAGACCGGGGCGGGCCGGGGGCCCCTCAACCGGCTCGAACCGGGCGCCCAGGACAGCGGCGGCCTGGGTCGCCACGTCGGCGGCGTAGCCAGCCAGGCCTACCCACGTGCGGGCGCCATCCCAGAGGACCGCGAGCGGCCGGTACAACGCGGCCGCGATCTCGAAGGGGTCGACGTCCTCGCCCATCCACCACGACTCCAGTTCGGCCCGGGGCCGGCAGCGCAGAACCACCTCGCCCAGCAGGGCGAGGGTGCCGAGGGAGCCCACCAGGAGGCGGCACAGATCGAATCCCGTCACGTTCTTGACCAGCGGCGCCCCGGCGCGAATCTGCTGCCCCCCGGCCGTTACCGCGCTCACTTCCAGCACGGCGTCACGGACCGGGCCCCACCCGAGCCGGCGGAATCCGCTACGGCCCACCGCCAGGATGCCGCCGACCGTCGCCCGGGCTGGGTCGTCCGCCTCCAGCGCCACCTCTTGGCCGCCCGCCCAGACCGCGGCCCGCAGCTCTTCGAGGGTGGTGCCGGCCCCGACCCGGACCACCATCTCGGCCGGCTCGTGGGCGACTACACCCGCGGGGGCTGCCACCTCCCGCACACCCATGGGCGCCGGGCCGCCCACATCCCACTGGGTTCGGCCGCCTGCCACCCGGATCGGTCCGGTCGGGCCGATGGCGGCGGCGAAGGCAGCGAGGGGCGGCGTCACACCCACGCCCCTTCGGGCAACGAGGCGATGTCACCGCAGCGGGAGCCGCCGCGCGGCAGGACCTTGTCGGGGTTGCATTGACCGGCCGGGTCGAATGCGTCGCGTAGCCACCGCTGCGCCTCCAGATCGGCGGCCGAGAACACCAGTGGCATGGCGTCTCGCTTCTCCAGGCCGATGCCGTGCTCGCCGGACAAGGTGCCACCCGCCGCCACGCACGCTTCGATGATCTCCTGACCGGCGGCGTGGACCCGTTCGAGGACGCCCGGCACCCTACGGTCGAACACGATCAGGGGGTGCAGGTTGCCGTCTCCGGCGTGGAACACGTTCCCGAGAACGAGGTCGTGGCGGCGGGCGATGCGCCCGACCTCGCCGAGAACCTCTACCAGCCGAGTTCGCGGCACCACGCAGTCGTGCAAGTAGTAGTTGGGGGCGATGCGGGCGACCGCGCCGAACGCCGACTTGCGCCCCTTCCACCACAGGTCCCGCTCGGCGGGCGTGGCCGCCACCCGCACCTGACTGGCCCCGTGGTCGATCAGCACGTGGCGGACGCGCTGGGTCTGGGCGTCGACCCCGCCGGCCAGGCCATCCACCTCGACGAGAAGTACAGCCGCGGCGTCAGTCGGGAGCCCGGCGTGGACGTACGCCTCGATGACCTCCACCATGGTGGCGTCCATCATCTCGAGGGCGGCGGGCACGATTCCGGCGGCGATGATGCCGGTCACGGCGCCGGCGGCGTCGGCCATCTCGCCGAAATCCGCCAGGAGGGTGGCGACAGTCGGCGGGAGCGGGGTCAGCCGCACCGCGATCCGGGTAGCGATGCCCATAGTGCCTTCGCTACCGACGAAGGCGCCGCGCAGGTCCAGGCCGTCCGGCTCGGGATCCAGCCCGCCGAGCACCACGACGTCCCCGTCGGGCAGCACCACCTCGATGGCGAGGATGTGGGCCGTCGTGACGCCATAGAGCAGGCAATGCGGGCCGCCGGAGTTGTTGGCCAGGTTGCCGCCTACCGAGCAGGACTGCTGGCTGGAGGGGTCTGGCGCGAAGTGCAAGCCCAAGCCGGCCACGGCCCGAGAGAGGTCCAGGTTGAGGACGCCGGGCTGCACCCAGGCCAGCCGCTGTTCAGCATCGATGTCCAGGATTCGGTTCATTTTGGTGGTCACGATCACCACGGGCGGCACCTCGCCCGCCGGCGTGGCCCCGCCCGCCAGACCCGTCCCCGAGCCGCGCGGCACGAACGGCACGCCGTGGTCGCGGCATACGCGCACGGCCGCGGCGACCTCGGCGGTGCTCGTCGGGAAGCAAACCAGTCCAGGTTGTCCGGTGATCATGGAGGCGTCCCGTTGGTACAGACCGAGCTCGGTCGGTTCGGCCCGGACCCGGTCTGCGCCGAGTGCCGCCCGCAGCGCCGAAATCAGGCTTTCCCGCATCGGTCTTCCAGTTTGGCGGACGTCACTGGCTAGAGCAGCGGGTGCCCGCTGGCGGTGTCGCCAGCGTGATGAGGTAACGGTCGACCCAGGTGCGGATACAGGAACTGTTGCGATAGGCGGTGTGACCGTCGCCGAGGCGGGTCAGCAGCTCCGCGTTGGCCAGTTCGTGCGACAGCGCTTCCGCCCAGGTGTAGGGCGTCACCGGGTCGCCGGTGCTGCCGACGACCACGATCGGGGGCGAACCGGCGGCGCGGATAGGTCCCACCGTGCCGGTGGCGGGGACGGGCCAGACGGCGCAGTCCGCCAGGCTGTCGAGGTTCAGCTGGCCGAATACCGGTGCCACGGCCCGGGCGGCGGGGGTGGCTGCGGCCAGCTCAGCCAGGGATGGGGACCGCTCCTGCAGGCAGTCGATGGCGGCGTTGGCTTCGAAGAGGTTGCTGTAGCTCCCATCGGCTTGGCGGCCCGTATAGAGGTCGAAGAGCTCAAGAAAGTCGGTGCCGTCGCCCTTGCTGGCGGCCTGGAGGGCCAGGGCCAGGTCACTCCAGGTCGAGGTCGAATAGAGGGTTACCGCCGTGCCGTAGAGGAGTTCGGCCGGTCCGACCGTCCGCGTCGTGTTCTGGGCAGGCAGCGGCTTGGCACGCACCTGTGCGACCAGGGCCTGATAGGCGGCGCTCAGACTCCCGCCAGGCTTCCACACACACCCCGACGCGGGGGCACAGGCGGCGAAGAACTGCTGGAGTTCGCCGTCGATGGCCGCGGCCTGCTGATCCGCGGCCGTGATAGGCGGCAGAGCGGGGTCCAACGCCCCGTCAAGGACCATGGCCCGGACGTGGGTGGGAAACAATCCGGCATACGTTGCCCCGAGGAGGGTCCCGTACGAGAAGCCCAGATAGCTCAAACGGCTGTCGCCCAGGTCGGCGCGCAGGACGTCCATGTCCCGGGCCGCGTCGACGGTGCTCACGTAGGGCAACTCGGCGCCGCTGTGAGCCTGGCAGCCCGCCGCGAAGGTCCGGTCGGCGTCGACCAGAGTCTGGAAGGCCGCGGCGGTCTGCGGAGCCGGGTCGACGTGGAAGTACTGCCCCAGGGCCGCGCTGTCCAGACAGGTGATCGGGGCGGTACGAGCCACACCGGGCGGGTCGAAGCCGACGATGTCGAAGGCCGCTCGCACATCGGCGGGCAGTTCCGACAGCACGGTCGGCAGGAAATCCACCCCTGACGCGCCTGGTCCGCCCGGATTGACCAGCAGCGAACCGATCTTGTGCCCCGTCGCCGGCTGCCGATCAATGGCCATGGGGATGGTCGGCCCGGCCGGATGGGCGGGATCGCGGGGTACCTGCACCACTGCGCACTGATAGCCCTTCGGGCCGGCACTGCCCTGGCACGCCGACCAGGGCACGGTTGCCGCCGGGACGGTCGACGAGGTAGCGCCAGCAGCCGGGGGCGCCTGCGTGGCGGTGGTGGGGGACGACCGCGGCTCCGGGCTGCCACCACCCCCGCAGGCCGCCGCCAACGAGGCCAGAGCGACGGCCGCGACCGCCGCAACCACCCGGCGGCGGGGCTCCGACATGGCGGGCGAGACTACCGCTGGCGCTCGTGCAGTACGGTGCAGGCAATGGCCGATCTGGCGTTGGCGGGTTACGCCGAAAGGGAACGAGAACGCATTCTGGGGACCCTCTTTTCCTGGCTGCGGATCGCTTCCATCTCTGCGGAGCCGGCCCGTGCCCTGGAGCTGCGCGCTTCGGCCGACTTCTGCGCCCAACTGCTCCGCGAGGCGGGACTCGAGCACGTCGCCGTGCTGGAGACCGGCGGGGGGCCGGCCGTGTATGGGGATTGGCTGCACGCCGGTCCAGGCGCGCCCACCGTCCTGGTGTACGGCCACCACGACGTGCAGCCCGTGGACCCCATCGATCAGTGGAGATCGCCGCCGTTCGAACCCGTGATCGTCGATGGCGAATGCCTCGCCCGAGGCGCCATCGACGACAAAGGCCAGACCCTGTACCAGATCGAAGCGGCTCGGGGCCTACTCCGCGACAACGGTCACCTCCCCGTGAACCTTAAACTTTTGGTAGAGGGTGAAGAGGAGGTGGGCAGCCCGAACTTCGAGACACTTTTGGCCGCCGAAGCCGACCGGCTGGCATGCGACGTGGTCGTCGTTTCCGACACCGGCATGATCGCCCCCGATGTCCCATCCACCACTGTCGGCATGCGTGGCCTGGTGGCCTTCGACGTGACGCTGCGGACCGCCTCGGTCGATCTGCACAGCGGCATGTGGGGCGGCACCGTGCCCAACGCCGCCCTGGTAGCCGCCCGGCTCGTGGCCGGTCTGCACGATGGGCAGGGCCGGGTGACCCTCCCAGGCTTCTACGAGGCGGTCAGGGAACTGAGCCCTGCGGAGCAAGCCTCCCTGGCCGCCCAGCCTTTCGACGAGGCCGGGTTCCAGGCCGCCGCCGGTGGGGTCCCCTATCTAGAGGGCGAGGCCGGCTATACGCCCCTCGAACGCGTCGGCGTCCGCCCGACAGCCGAGATCGTCGGTCTGCACTCCGGCTACGGCGGGCCGGGCATCAAGACCATCGTGCCCGCCACCGCCGGGTTCAAGGTTGCCTTCCGCCTGGTCCCGGACCAGGTCCCCGCCGAGGTAGCCGCCTCGTTTCGGGCCTGGCTAGCCGGCCGGGTGCCTGCAGGCGTTGAGGTGCAAGTGACTCCCGAAGGCGGTGTGGCGCCCGCCCTCACCCCGGTCGATCACCCGGCCATGGGCGCGCTCGACGCGCGCCATCGAAGCAGTCTGGGGTCGCCCGCCGCTCTACACCCGGGAGGGAGGCAGCGGGCCCGAGGAAGCCCTGGGGCGGGTGCTGCAGGCGCCGGTGCTCTTTCTCGGCGTCGGGTTGCCCGGCGACCGCATCCACGCTCCCAACGAGCGCATGGTCATGGGACAGTTCTGGATGGGTCTCCTGGCGGCAGGCGAACTGCTCCTGGAACTGGGCGGTCGTTGAGGTGGCCGAGCGCGCCAGCCAAGGTGGTGCTCCCCCGGACACCCACGAGTGGGTGAGCTTCGACGACCTGGAAGAGGACCGAACCTGGATCTTCGATGTGACGTTCCTGGTCTCCCGGTGGCACTGCATTTACGGCCAGGGCTGTCAGGGAGTGCTGACCGGCCCAGCCCCGGAACTGGCGCAAGGGTGCTGTTCGTACGGGGCCCATTTCACCGACGAGGACGACGTGGCCCGCATCAAAGCGGCCGCCAAGACCCTGACCGAGGCGGACTGGCAGTTCGCCCGGGCGGGCCGCCGGGGCGGAGTCGTCCGAACCCAGCCGGACGGAACCCGGATTACCCGCATGATCCAAGGGGCGTGCGTCTTCCTGAACCGGCCCGGGTTTCCGGGCGGCCCCGGCTGCGCCCTACACCGGGCGGCCTTGGGCCGGGACCAAGCGCCGATGGAGCTCAAGCCCGACGTGTGCTGGCAGCTGCCGTTGCGGCGAGAGGACACCACCGACAGCACGGGGCACGTCACCTCGACGATCACCCAGTGGGACCGCCGGCACTGGGGCGACGGCGGAGCCGAGTTCCACTGGTGGTGCACCGAGGCGCCCGAGGCGTTCACCGGTTCGGAGGCCGTCTACCAAAGCATGGCGGCGGAGTTGTCCGCCATGGTTGGCGCCGCCAACTACCGCCGGCTGGTCGGCTACCTCGAAGCGCGCCGGAGCGCACGGGTTCCGCTCCCCCATCCGGTGGTGCGGGCGCCGCGGTAACAAACCCGCGAGCTCCCGCCGACGAGCGCGTCGCCAGGCGGCCGCTGAGCCGCTCCGCGTTCAGTCAGCTGGTCGCAGCGGACCGGCAGCTCGTCGCGGCGGACCGGTCAGGCCCGGTGCGGCTCCGGATCGGAGTACTCCTCCTCCTCGTCGTCTTCCATGGCCAAACACCACGAGGCGTGATCCGCGCCCGGCTCCGCGCCACATTCGGCGCACGGCTCGACGAACTCCTCGGTTGTGCGCTTCAGTGCCCGCGCCTCCTCGAAGCGCCGATGCCGTCCTTTTTTCACGTGTCGCTCCCGTAGTCGTCCAGTGGTCGAGACAGGCCGAGACCGCCTACAAGTGTATCGCCGGGTAGGAAGGTAGTTGAGCCAGGCGGAGTGGTTGCAGCATACGGCAGCCCGCTCCGGACCGGCCGGCGGTGACGCCCCGCGCTCGAGGAGTCACGGGCAGCGGCGGGACTCGGCCCAGCGGGCGGGCCGGTTTCCGAGTGCCCGCTAAGGTTTGGCGATCGCGGACGAATTCGATCCTGAAGCCATGATCCAGCGGTTTCGAGCCCGGGCCCGGGCCGTCCGTCAGCGCGGCGTGCCGCCTCTGGAGGGCCCCGAACGGAAGCGGTTCGTGGACCAGGCCCGCATCGACTTCCAGGACTACGCCATGATCGGGGACGCCGAGGCCCGCCTCGAGCAGGGCGTCCTGACTCTCACGGTTGACCTGCGGCCGCGACCCGACGATCACGGGTGACCGACCCGAGCCGGCCCTGGTGGGAGACGGCCGTCACGTACCAGATATATCCGCGGTCCTACTGCGACACCACAGGGAACGGCATCGGCGACCTGGAGGGTATCCGCCGTCACCTGGATCACTTGTCCTGGCTCGGTGTGGACGCCATCTGGCTGTCGCCCTTCTACCCCTCCCCGATGGCCGACTTCGGGTACGACGTCTCGGACTATTGCGACGTCGACCCGCTGTTTGGCAGCCTCGAGGACTTTGACCGCCTCGTCGCCGAGGCCCACCGTCGCGACCTGAAAGTGCTGGTCGACTGGGTACCAAATCACACCAGCGACCAGCACCCCTGGTTCGTGGCGTCCCGGTCGGCCGCGACCAACCCGAAGCGGGACTGGTACTGGTGGCGTGGCGACCGGCCTGACGAGGCCGGCGGGTACGGGCCGCCCGGCTCGGTTGGCCGGCTCCCCAACAACTGGCGGGCGGCATTCCCTGGGGTCGGGTTGACGGAATTGCCGCCCGCGTGGACATGGGACGATACGACCGGCCACTGGTATCTCCACCTGTTCCTCGCCCAACAACCCGACCTGAACTGGGTCAATCCTGAAGTGCGGGCAGCCATGAATGATGTGCTGCACTTCTGGCTGGCTCGGGGCGTCGATGGTTTCCGCATCGATGTCGTGCAAGGCCTTGGCAAAGACCCCGCCCTCCCTGACCTGCCACCCGAGTTAGCCCGCATACCGATCTCGGCCATAAACGATCAGCCGTCGACGCACCCCATCATCGCCGCTATTCGAACCGAGCTGGACAATTGGCCGGATCCGCCGCCCCGGATGATGGTCGGCGAGGTGTTCCTGCCTGAACCCACCCAGGTCATCACCTACTACGGGACCACAGACAAGCCGGAGTTGCACCTGGCCTTCAACTTCAAACCGCTTTTCACCCGCTGGGACGCGGCGGCGTGGCGGGCCCGGATCGACGAGGTCGAGACGTTATTCAGACCCCAGGCCGCCTGGCCCACGTGGGTGCTGTCCAACCACGATCGGCCCCGGCACCGCACCCGCTATGGGTCGGAGGCCCGGGCCCGGGCGGCGGCCGTGTTGCTGCTGACCCTCCGCGGCACCCCGTTCCTGTATGCGGGCGAGGAGCTGGGCTTGGAAGACGCCGACGTACCGCCGGACCGTCGCCTCGATCCGGGCGGTCGCGACGGGTGCCGGGCGCCGATCCCGTGGGATGGTTCGCCGGCACACGGGTGGGCCGGCGGTCCCGAAGCGTGGCTGCCCTGGCCGCCCGAGGCCGACCGAGGCCGGACGATGGTTGAGGCGCGCCGTGACTCCGATTCGACGCTCAATCTGTACCGGCAGCTCTTGGCGGTGCGGCGCGCCTCGGAAGCCCTGCGGAGCGGTGACTTCTCGTGGTGGCTCGCCGGCGCGACCGCCGCCGAGCGCGACACCGGCGATACGGGTGCGTCCGGCTGGGAAGGCGAGGAGGTCTGGCCCGGCAACCCGGGCGGCGCCCGGGTTATCGGACCACCAGCAGGGACTGACACGACGCCGGACGCCGATCCGCGGGGGCTGGCAAGGAGACCGGTGACGCCCGATGGCGACAGCCCGGAGGGACTCGGCGTGCTTGCCTATGTGCGCACTGCCCCTCGGCCGCAGGGGTCGGGTGACCCGGGCGACACCCGCCTGGTGGTGGTCAACTTCACGGATCGGGCGACCGACATCGACCTCCCTGCCGGGACGTGGACAGTCGAGGTGTCGACCAGCACCTCCGCCGCCTCTGCCCCCGTTGCAGGCCGGTTGCGGATTGATCCCGACGAGGGTGCGATCCTCCGGCCCCTCGCCCCATAGGTCGGTGGTGGAGGTCTCGCCAGGGCCAGCCTCGCCTCGCCGGCTCCGCCAATCGCTTGAGTGCCGCGCCGCTTGACGGCCGTCGTGGGTCCAGGCTCCTCTCGCCGTCACCATCCGTCCACGCTTCGCGGGCCCGCCGCACCGAACCGCGAGGCGTGGACCCCAAAGCGCGCCAAACCGGCTCTGCACGTCCACGCCTCGCCAAGAGGCCCGCCCTCGGTGCCAAGTGTGGACACCTCAACGCCCCCGAGCGCCCGAGCGGCGCGATCGACCCCTCCTACCGACCAGCGCCCGACCGACCCCCGAGCGGCCCGATCGACCCCCCGAGCGGCCCACCTCGACCCCCTGAGCGGCCCGACCGCCTTCCCTACCGGAGCCCCCTTACCTGAGCCGCCGGGCCCACGGATACCTGCCCACCATCACGAGTCCCCACCATCACGAGTCGCCGCCAGCCTGGAACGCCCGCCCCGAGCGCTCCTCCAGCACCAACCGGTCCGCCCCGTCGAACGCCAGAACGGCCCGGCCATCCACCAGGGCGCGGAGGGGTTCGGCCACCATCCCGGCCCGCCATCCTTGCCCCACCCGGGCATCCCTGTCCCGGCGCAGATAGGACGCCAGATCGCCGCGGGTAGCTAGCAGAGCGGCGTCGATGCGCTCGTCCCGGGCCAGCTGGGCGATCCAGGCCATGAGCAGGGCCACCGCGGCACGCAGTTCCTTCGGAACGTCATCCGCCGGCGGCAGCTGCAACTCGGCAGCCGGCCGGGCCGCCCCCCGCTGGACCACCTCCAGTAGGTCGCCCGCCACCTCGGGCCGCAGATGCCGGCCGTCCATGCCGCGCAGGTGGTACAGGGCGTCGAGGGTGGAGGGAGGGCGGTGGGCGATGGCCTGCAACGCCAGGTCGGGCAGCACGGTGCGCACCGGCAGGTCCACAACCCGCGCCCGCCGCTCCCGCCACGCCGCCACCTCTTGGGCCACCCCGCGCGACGCCCCGCGCAGCTGCCGGGCGTCCCGCAGTTTCCACCAGGCGCGATCCGGATCAGGGGGACCGTGGCCGCGCGCCAGCAGCGCCTCGCATTCCTCCTCGGCCCAGCCCAGGCGCCCGTCGCGCTCCAGCTGGACTCCGATGGCGTCGGCCAGGTCGAGCAGACTCTCCACGTCGGCGGCGGCGTAGGCGATCTGCGACTCGGTGAGCGGGCGGCGGCGCCAGTCGGTCAGCCGGTCGCTCTTGGCCACCGAAATACTGAGAAACGTCTGGCACAGGCTGCCGAGGCTGGCCGAGCCATGACCCGCGAACCCGGCCGCCACCTGGGTGTCAAACAAACGGGTCGGTCCCCGCCCGCACGCCTGCTCCAGCACTTCCAGGTCCTGCTCGGCGGCATGGGCCACCATGAGACCAGGACCGGCGAGAAGTTTCGACAGCGGCGTCACGTCGACCTCGAGCGGGTCGATGAGGGCGACTCCGGCCGGCGCATCGTTGCTCGCCGGCCAGGCCACTTGCACCAGCGCCAGATGCGGCCAGTAGGTCCGCTCCCGATGAAACTCGGTGTCGAGCGCGTACCGGTCCGCCTCGAGCAACCGATCCACCAGGCTGTCGAGAGCCGCCCGGCCCTCCACGAGTAAGGGCGTCACGGCTTCCTCCTCGGTGGTGAGACTATCGCCCGCCCGCACGGCGACCAGCAGGTTGCGCCGGGCCGTCAGCCGCCGTAGTTCATGCGGGTGTCCTCCATGCGCAGCGGCTCCAGTCCGTCGGGCTCACCGCCGCAGCTCGTGACCTCTCCGACGAACAGGGTGTGGCTGCCGCACGGGAGTTCGTGGCGCACCTCGCATTCCACCCAGGCTGCGGCGGCCCCCAGGATGGGCGCCCCGCTCCCGCCGCCACGAAGGGGCAGGCCGGCGAGTTCGTCAGGGTGCCCGTCGTCTTCCAACGGCTTGACGAACTTGCGCACCAGGGCGCGTTGCTCGCGGGGCAGGATATTGAGGGAAAAGACCCGGCCCTGGCGCAGGAGGGCGTGGCTCACGGCAGCAGCCTCCACGCTCACGGCCACGAGCTTGGGGTCCACCGCGACCTGGGTAGCCCAGTTCAGCGTCATCAGGTTGCGCCCGCCCGGGCCCCGGGTGCCGAGCACGTACAGCCCGCTCGGCATCGACCACAGGATGCGGCGCCGCAGGCGATCGTAGGCCTCGGGGTCGGCGCCTCCGGGAACGGGTCCCACCAGACGCGACTCGCCAGCCATGCCGATGAGGCTACTGGGGGCTGCTCTGGCGACCCCATTCCGGATCGAGTTGGCGCAGGAACAACGCACACCGTTCGGCCTCAGCCCCTTCCCCTATCGCGGCCGCTGCGGCCCGCAGGGCGTCGAGGGCCCGTAGGAACCCCCGGTTGGATTCGTGCTCCCAGCGCACGTAGCCCGAACCGCGCCATCCGGCGCCGCGCAAGGCGTCCAAGCCGCGGTGGTAGCCCACCCGGGCGTACGCGTAGGCCTCGACGTCGTCCCGGGCGAGGCCCGCCAGCCGGGCCCAACCGTCCAGAAAGGCCGGATGGGCCCGGACCACCTCGGCCACCGCCGCCCGCCGATCCCCCTCGGACTGTCGCAGCGCCGCGGCCAGTCCCTCCGTGGCCGCCGCCGGCGGGAGTGGCAGGATCGTCTCAGGGGGTCCGGTCGTCAGGGAAACAGACGGGTCGTTCGGCATGGTCAGCATCGTCGCGCGACGCTGGCCGGTCGTGAGCCCATCCGACACCTGCGTCTTCGATGAGATCGTGGCCGGTACCCGGCCGGCCCATTTCGTGCTCGAGGACGAACGCCTCTTGGCCTTTCTGGACGCCCGCCCCGTGTTCGAAGGCCACAGCCTGGTGATTCCTCGCCGTCACACCCCCACCATCGCCGAGCTGGAACCGGCGCTGCTAGGGCCGCTGCTGGACGCCGGTCGGCGGGTGGCGGCGGCGCAACGGACGGTCCTCGGCGCCGACGGAACCTTTTTTGCCATCAACGACGTCGTCAGCCAAAGCGTCCCGCACGTCCACCTGCACGTGATCCCCCGGCGCCGCCGGGACGGACTGCGGGGTTTCTTCTGGCCACGCACCGGCTATCCCGACCAGTCCGCGGCGGCGGCCCTGGCCGCCCAGCTGCGTGCTGCCTTGCCCGGAGCGACCCTGTGACGAATGACGACCGCTCTTTTGGCCGCGGTGGACCTGCCGACGTCGCCGCTCGGGCCACGATCCGTCTGGGCCGCCCGGCTGATGTCCCCCGCCTGGCCGCCTTGCTGGCGGCCGGGACCCTCCGGGGCGGTGAGGACCCAGCGGACCTAGCGCCCTACCGGGCCGCGCTGGTCGAGATCACCGCCACCGACGGCAACGACGTGCTGGTCGCAGAACTCGACGGTGAAGTCGTGGCGCTCTGCCAGCTGATCGTCTTCCGCCATCTCCAGGAACGCGGCGGCCGTTGTGCCGAGATCGAGTCGGTCCACGTCGACGAGCGGCACCGCTCGACCGGCATCGGCGGAAAGCTGCTGGAGGCGGCGGTGGCGCGGGCCGCCGCGGCTGGCTGTTACCGGGTGCAGCTCACCAGCAACAAGACCCGCCTGGCGGCCCACCGGTTCTACGACCGGCACGGCTTCGAGGCCAGCCACGAAGGCTTCAAGCGTTACCTCCGATGACCGCGGCTTAGCCCGCCACGACCAGCACACACTGCTTGCTGGGCCCCCGGCGCAGCACGATCCACCGTCCGTGCAAGGCATCAGAGGCGCCGAGCGGGCGGTCGTGGGGTACCCGTTCGCCGTTGATGTACACCGACCCCTGCGCGGCAGCCGGCGAGCGTTGCTGCGCGACTCGGCCAGACCCGCCGTGAGCAGGGAGTCGAGCACGGTGAGATCCCCCTCCAGGGCCGACCGGCTGATATCGATCACGGGAGCGTCGGCGAGGGCGCTGGCCAGGGTTTCCGGATCCACGGTGGCGATCTCGGGCGTGAACAGGACCGCCGCCGCCTGCTGGGCCCGCCGGGCTTCGTCCGCGCCGTGCACCAGGGCGGTCAGCTCGAAGGCCAGGGCGCGCTGGGCTTCCCGCCGTTCGGGCCGGGCGGCGGTCGCCCTCTCCAGCTCCTCGATGTTGTCCCGGGGCAGGAACGTGAATCGGCGCAGATAGGAGCCAACCTCCGCGTCGCTGGTGCGCAGCCAAAACTGGAAGAACTCGTACGGGCTCGTCAGGGTGGCGTCCAGCCACACGTTGCCCGATTCCGTTTTGCCGAACTTCGACCCGTCCGCCTTGGTGACCAGCGGGGACGTGAGCCCGTAGGCCTGGGCACCCCGGCGCCGCCGGATGAGGTCGATCCCCTCGGTGATATTGCCCCACTGGTCGCTGCCACCGAGCTGCAACTCGCAGCCGTAGCGGTCGTAAAGCTGGAGGAAGTCCCAGGCCTGCAGCAGCATGTAGCTGAACTCGGTGAAGGACAGGCTTTGTTCGCGGCCCTCGAGGCGAGCCCGGACGGACTCCTTTCGGATCATCTCGTTGACGCTGAACAGCTTGCCCACGTCGCGCAAAAAATCGAGCAGGCCAGTGGCGCTCAGCCATTCGGCGTTGTCAGCGAGGACGGCACCGTCGGCCCCGCCGAAATCCAGAAAACGCGACAGCTGGCTCGCCACGCTGGCCCGGTTGGCGTCGAGCTCATCCGGGCTCAGCAGGTTGCGCTCCTCGCTCTTCCCGCTGGGGTCGCCGATCATGCCGGTGCCGCCACCAACCAGGGCGATCGGGCGGTGCCCGGCGTCCTGGAAGCGGCGCAACAGACAGATCTGTTGGAGGTGGCCGACGTGCAGGCTGCTCGCGGTGGGATCGAAGCCGATGTAGAGCACCAGCCGGTCATCGTCGAGGCGGCCGGGCAGGGTCTCGTGATCGGTGAGCTGATGGACCAGGCCGCGCCAGCTCAGGTCGTCGAACAGGAAGGGCACCGAACCAGCCTGCCACGCCGCACCGCGGCCTTCCGCGGGGTTTGGCGTCCGCGGGTTTGGCGTCCGCTGGGGTTTGGCGTCCGTCTTCAGCACGAGCGGTGCTTCGACGTCAGCTCAGTTGCGATGCCGGCCCGAAACCGTGAAGCGAGCCCGGCCCGCCCGTTTGGACTCGTAGAGCGCCTCGTCTGCGGCGGCGATGAGCGACACGCCGGTGGAGGCGTTGGCGGGCAGCGTCGCCACCCCGGAGCTGACCGTCACCCCCTCCAGGCCCGGATGCTGCTGGACGGCGTCGGTGACCCGCGCCACCACCACGACGGCGTCGGATTGATCGCAGCGCGGCAGCACCAAGGCGAACTCTTCGCCGCCGTAGCGAGCCACCAGGTCCATGTCGCGCACCGATCCCGCCAGGACCTCGCCGATGGTACGGAGCACCTCGTCGCCGGCCAGGTGGCCCCGCGAGTCGTTGATGTCCTTGAAGTGGTCGACGTCGAAGACGACCAGGCTAAGCGGCTCCTCGGTGCGGTCCGCCCGGTTGACTTCGCGGGCGAGCACCCGGTCGAACTCCCGCCGGTTGGCCAACCCGGTAAGGCCGTCGATGGCCGCTTGTCGCTCGCGTTCCGCCAGCAGGCGGGCATTGCGGAGAGCCAGGGCGGCGTGGCCGGTGAACTGGTTCAATATCACGATCGTCCGGCGCGGCAACCGGGCGCTGAGTTGATGACCCTGATGCTCGAGCAGGACGATGCCCGAGTCGCGGCTGTCGATCTGGAGCGGGAGCACCACGACGTTGCGGGCGGCCGGAAGGAGACTGTCCGCCATCGGATCGTCGGTCGGGTCCAGCCGGCGCACCAGGAGCGCTTTCCGAGCCGACCACGCGTCGGTCGCGACCCGGTCCGGCTGGAAGCCGGGCTCCACCGGCACGGCCACGACCCGCCCGCGTGCGCCCGCCAGCGCCAGGCCCTCTGGTCTCGACGCCTGGGTCCACCACACGACCCCCCGCCGGAACGGGAAACCCTCGATCAGCGTCTGCAGCAGCAAAGTCAGGATCTCGGCTTCTCCCAGAACGCCTTCCAGGCGGGCCTCCATGCGGGCCAGCGCTTCGAGCTCGGCTTTGCTACCGCGCAACTCGCGCTCGTTGACCGCGGAGAAGAAGGCCGTGCAGAGGGCGACGACCCAGAAGCCCATGATGGCCAGCGCCGTTTCGGCCGCGGGCGGGGCGGCGATCACGTGGACGCCGAGAAAGGAGGCGATGCGGTTGGAGAGGGACAACGTCGGGATGAGGATGAACAGGAAGCTGTCCCACAGGGCCATGCGGATCCCGGCCCGCTCGCTCACGAGCAGCGTCACCGCGATCAGCTGCGCCGAAAACAGCACCACCAGCTGGCTACGCGGTCCTCCTCCGGGGGTGGCCACGATGGCCAGGTACACGGCGTCGAGCGGCAGGATGGCCCGCTGCAAGGCCATCCGGGCCCGGAGGTGGCTGCGCCGGTACCACTCGACACCGAAGGCAATCACCAGGTAGGCGACGCTGATCGGCCACACGTCGGCCGCGCGAAAACCGACTTGGCTGCTGGCGAACACGCCCGCCAAAACGACCAACGCCACGATCCCCACTCGCACGATGAGCAGCAGGCCGAGGCGCTCATCGAGGCTTGTCAGCTCGTAAGGCCCCGGACGGGGCCGTCCGGCGACCGCCCGGCGCCGGGTCACCCGAATCCGACGGTGTCGTCTTCCCCTCGCTCAGGCGCGCGCGCCAGCTTGGGGTCCCGGCGATCGATGAGCGCTTGTACCAGCACGAATAAGGCGACTACCGCCCCGAACAGGATCGGCACGGTCAGCTTCGTCGCCGCCTGCAGGGAAATCCCCGGCCACCGACCACCGGCGAGAACGAGCGGCTCGTCGTAGAGGCTGCCGCCCGGTCTGGACGTGGACCTCGACGAGTGCCGGCTGGCGGCAGGGCTCACCGGCCGGCCCGCGGCGTGGGTGACCGCGAGCAGACCCAGGAGTGTCGGACTCACGGTGGCGTCGGCCCGCCCGGCTGCGCCGATGAGATCGCTGGCGCGGGCTGGCGCGGCAGGCCTGGACGTGGACGCGGCGGGCCGGATCGGCGCGGGAGTTGAGACCGACGCAGCGCCTACGCGCCCCGGCGCGGCGGCGGTCGAGCCAGACTCGGCCGTGGCGCGAAGGGATCCGGCCGCACCAGAGGCAGACGCCTCGGCAGGGGACGCCGCCTGGGTGGTCGGGGTACGCCCCGCCGCCTGCCCGGGGGCGGCCGGGTGGGCGGTCTTCGCCGCTGCGTGGGCGGCCTGGCGGGCGGTGCTCGCCGCTGCGTGGGCGGCCTGGCGTGCGGTCCTCGCCGCTGCGTGCGCGGCCTGGTGGGCGGTCCTCGCCGCCTCCTTAGCGCCGTGGCCGCCCCTCTTCGCCCGGGCCGGCTCGGTGTTGTCATGCCCGGCGCGGGCAGCCGCCTTGGTACCGGTTACCCGGGCCCGGTCCAGATGAGCCTTTCCCTGGCGATGGCCGAGGGCGCCCGCCGCGCCGGGGCGAGCGGGCACCGTGACGCTCCGCGGTACGTTGCTCCGCTGACCCGCCGATGCCGCCCCGGCCGGTATCACCGTCCACCCGCACAACAAACCCGTCACCAACAATACGAGAAATCCGCTAATGGCCGCCTTCCGTAGCGAACCACTCAAGTACTGACCTCCCCAAAGTGAGCCTGCACCTTCCGCGTAATCGGCACCTTAGGCCGGAATCTGAAGCGCGTCGTCTTCTACAACTGGCCAGTAGTGGGAACGGCTGACCTCTTGCCGAGAGACGGTGCGAGCCGGGCGACTTGGCCGAGATACGGGCGTGCTGATGTTGCTCGGCGACGCCGAGCCGCTGGCCGGCCGGACCACCCGCTTACTGGCGCAGGTGACCCGCCCCACGCTCGGGATCGGCCCCGGCGTCAGCAGGCCGCCGGCGAGGCTGGAGGGTCCGACGGCTTGACCGGCGGCGGGCGCCGATGGGCGAACCCGACTTGCCGAACCGGGCCGGCAGCGTGCTCGTCGTGGCCGGCCAGGTCAGCTTCGAGATGGGGCCAAGGGCGGCGGTGTGCGGGATCGGCACATCGCCGTGGCGTCCACGCCCATCCCGCCCATTTCGAGCGGTTGGCGTTCGGCGCATCAGTAACCCGCGACAGCTCAAGCCCCGCCGGGGATCACCGGCGGGCGCCGCAACCCAACAAACCGTGCGCGGGAAAGGCCCTAGCCGAGACGCTTTACGTTTGCGCCCTGACCGAGACGCTTTACATTCGCGGCCTGCAGGCCTTTGGGCCCCTGGTTGACCTCGAACTCCACCGTCTCGTTCTCCTCCAGATTCCGGTACCCGTTGCCCTCGATAGCACTGAAGTGCACGAAGACGTCAGGGCCTTTCTCCTGGGAGATGAAGCCATAACCCTTTTCGGAGTTGAACCACTTCACGGTTCCTGTCGCCACACGCAATCCCTCCTTTCCTGGCCGGACCGGACCTCAACAAAGCGGGACCGGCGGCCTCCGGCCGAAGCCGGGAGGGATCTGCTCGTGTTTCGATGCTGCACCCTCTTGGGCCGAGAAAATAGCACGCCCGACAGCTCCCTGCGGATGTCGTGTTCCCGCTTGCGCGAGAAAATAGCCTGACCGGCCATGTCCCGCCCGGTGGCTGTCGTTGCTCACCTGCACTGGGACCGGGAGTGGTACGCCCCTTTCGAGCATTTCCGGACCCGCTTGGCGGACGTGCTCGACGGGTTGCTCGCCCACCTGGAAGCAGATGTCAGCTTCCGGCGCTTCCTGCTCGACGGCCAGATGGCTCCGGTCGACGACTACCTGTCCGTCCGGCCCGAGGCGGAGAGCACCATCCGGCGGCTCGCCCAGGCGGGACGGCTGTCGATGGGGCCCTGGTACGTGCTCATGGATGAGTTCTGCGTGTCCGGCGAGACCATCGTGCGCAACCTCCAGAGGGGGCTGCGGCGCGCCGCCGCGTTCGGGGGCAGCTTGCCGGTCGGCTATCTGCCCGACATGTTCGGCCACATCTCCCAGATGCCCCAGGTGCTCAGCCAGGCGGGCTTCAGGCACGCCGTGGTCTGGCGGGGTGTCCCGGCTGCAATCAGTTGCACCGGGTTCTGGTGGGCGGCACCGGACGGCAGCACCGTGCGGGCGGAATACCTGCCCGTCGGCTACGCCAACGGGGCGTTTTTGCCCCGCGACCCCGATGCCCTGGTACGGCGCATCGCCGCCCACGAGATCGAACTCGAGTCCCTTCTTCCCCCGGAGCCGGCCCCCATCCTGCTGATGAACGGATCGGATCACCAGCCCGCGCAACCGACGCTCCCGGCCCTGCTCGCCGCCGCCAACGAGGCCCAGGATCGCTACCACTTTCGGCAGGTATCGCTCGCCGACTATGTCGCCGCGACGCCGACCGACGGTCTGCCCCGCTGGGTTGGAGAACTGCGTAGCGGCGCCCGGGCCAACCTGCTCATGGGCGTCCTGTCGAACCGCATCGACCTCAAGGCGGCGGCCGCGATCGCGGAGCGCGAACTGGAACGAGTCGCTGAACCCCTGGCAACCCTATGGATCCCCGCGGACGACTGGCCCGCCGGCCTGCTCGACGAGGCCTGGTTGGCCATGATCCGCAACGCCGCCCACGACTCGGTCTGCGGCTGCGCCGCGGACACCGTGGGCCGAGCTGTGCAGCAGCGCTACGACTCGGCCTTCACCCTGGCCAGCGAGGTGACCAGGCGAGCCCTGGCGCTCGCCGCCGTGGCGACCCGCCACCAGGGCCTTGTAGTCATCAACAGCGGCCCCTCCCCAACCAGCGGCGTGGTAGAGGCGGTCCTGCCCGGTCAGGCGCCCCGGCCCGGGACTCAGCCGATCGCCGTGGTCCCCGAGGGTGTGGAGGAACGACGCGGCGTCGGTGCCGACCTGGGCCGTCTCCTCGCCGAACTCACCGCTGATGGCTGGCTCGCCAACGGACGCGGCGTCGACGCCCGCGTCTCTCTCACGTCGGGAGCGGTGCGGCTGACAATCGAATCCGACGCGGCCCGGGCCCCTCGCTCGGGCTGCCGTCGGTCATGGCGGAAGCCTGGGCGCAGGCCGGCGCGCACCGCGACGAGCCGCTCGTGGTCCGCGTCGAACGCCGGGCGTCCCAGCGGGTCGCGGCACGGGTCACCGACATCCCCGGCTACGGCTGGGCGGCGTTCCAGCCCACCAACCCCGATGCCCAGGCTGTCCGGGCCGGGACCACCTGGCTCGCCAACGACCAGGCCCGCGTCGAAGTTGACCGCCACACCGGAACATTCGCGTTGAACGGACTGACCGGCCTCGATCGCCTGGTCGACAGCGGCGACGAAGGCGACACCTACAACTTCTCGCCACCAGCCGTCGACCGGGTTATCGACGAGCCCGAATCGGTCCGCGTGACCCTGGTGGAGAGCGGCCCAGTGCGCGGGCGTCTGTGGGTGTCCCGGCACTTCTCCTGGCCCGGGCGATCCAGCACGGGCGGCGGGTAGGCCGGGAGGCGGTCGAGGTCATCACCGAACTGGAACTGCGCGCCGGGGAGCCGTTGGTTCGGGTAACGACCCGGTTCGACAATCCCGGCCGCGATCACCGTCTGCGAGCCCGGTTCCCCCTCCCCCAGCCCGCGGCCCGGAGCGTCGCCGAGTGCGCCTTCGCCACGGTGACCCGGGGCGAGCCGGAGGGCGGGCGCCACGAACCGGCGTTGGGGACGTACCCGGCCCGTCGTTTCGTGCAGGCGGGTGGCCTGACGATCACCCACGAGGGGCTGCTCGAGTACGAGCTCGAAAAGGGGGGAGCCGCCCTCCTCCTCACCCTCTTGCGCGCCACCGGCATCCTGGCCCGGCCCGCACCGGTGGCGCGCCCGAATCTGGCCGGACCTTCGGAACCTGTGATCGCCGCGCAGCTGCTCGGACCCCACCGGGTGCGCTACGCCGTGGCCGTGGGGTCCCACGACCCCTGGCGCCTCGCTGACCTGGCCTGGCTGCCGCTGCAGGTGGTGCCCTCCAGCGGCACTGGTGCCCTGCCCGGCGTGGGCAGCCGTCTCACCGTCCGCGGCGCCGAGGTGTCCGCCCTGCACCGCGTGGACGGCGCCGTCGAGCTCCGGGTCTTCAATCCCGCCGCCGAAGAGGCGACGGTGGAGGTCCCGGGCCATGCCGGCACGCTTGTGGACCTGCGTGACCAGCCAACGGCGCGCTGGGCAGAGAGGTTCCGACTCCGCCCCTGGGGCATCGCCACCGCCCGCCTCGATCCCTAATGTGCGGCGCCAGTCAGGACCACCACCACCGGCTCCGGCCCGTGGCTACCGGCGGCCAGGGCGGCCCAGGAGGCGGCGGCGGTGGGCTCGACGGCCAGGCCTAGTCGGGCCAGCTCGGCGCCAGCCTGGGCGAGCGCTTCCTCGGACACGGTGACGATGGTGCCCCCCGTCGCCAGCACGGCAGCGCGGACCTCGCCCTGGCGGGGCGGCGCCGGGATGGCGATGCCGGACGCCGCAGTAGGGCGGCACGGCTGGAGACCGGCGAGGGGGGCGCAGCGCTCCGCCTGCACCGCCACGATGCGAGGCGGCCGGATCGACAGCTGGCGAAAACCCAACCACAAGCCCAGAACCAGCGTGCCGTTGCCGGCGGGCACTACGACCGTCCCGGGCGGCCCACCGAGCTGCTCGAAGAGCTCGAACGCCAGGGTCTTGACTCCATGCAGGAACTCGGGTCGGTAGACGTGGCTTGCATACCAGGCAGACGTGCTCTCCACCGCGGCCCGCGCGACCGCCGCGGCGGCCGCCCGGTCCCCCCCGACGGCAACCACCCGGGCGCCGAACGCGGCGATGCCCTCTACCTTGTCCCGAGGCGTCGACTCCGGAACGTAGACCTCTGCAGCCAGGCCCGCCCGGGCGGCATAGGCGGCCACGGCCCGCCCGGCGTTGCCGCTGCTGTCGACCACCACCCGGTCGACGCCGAGGCCGGCCGCCACGCTCATCAGCACCGCCGCCCCCCGGTCCTTGAATGACCCCGTCGCCGTGACGTATTCCAGCTTGCACCACACCCCCGGCCGGACGGGGACCAGCGGGGTCAGGCCCTCACCGAGGGTGACCTTTTCCCAAAGTGAGGCGTCCACGAAGGGTAAAACCCGCCGGTAGCGCCAAAGCGACCAGATGGCTTCGGTCGCCAGCGGGTCCGCCCGGGGTCCCTGCAAGTCCCACAGGCCGCCGCAGGGGCAGCGCCAGCCCGGTTCGCGCAACGGCCAGAGCCGGCCGCAGCGCCGGCAGACCAGGAGCCAGCGGGCCGGCACGCTCAGTAGCCGGCCGTCGGATCAACCGGCCCCTCGAGGGGCTCGCCTGCCGCGAAGTGGGCCACATTGGCTTTGATCCGGGCGGCCAGGAGGGGGACCACCATCTCCCAGGTGTCCGCGGTGTGGGGGGTGATGATGCAGTTCGGAAGCGACCACAGGGGATGGCCGTCCGGCAGGGGCTCAGGGTCCGTCACGTCGAGGCCGGCCCCGCCGATCTCCCCGGCGCGCAGGGCCGCCACCAGGGCGTCGGTATGCACGTGCAGGCCCCGGGCCACGTTGACCAGCCAGGCCCGGTCGTCCATCGCCGCCAGCTCGTCGGCGCCGATGATGTGCCGGGTATCCGGTGTCAGGGCCAAGGCCACAAAGACCACGAGGGCGTCCTCCAGCACGTCGGCCAGCCGGGACGTGGTGACGGTGCGGGCGGCGCCAGGGACCGGCTGGGCCTGCCGGCGCACCACGGTCGCTTCCACCCGGAATGGGGCCAGCAGGCGGAGCAGCTCGGCGGTGATCCCGCCCCCGCCCAGGATCGTCACCCGGCCGTCGTACAGGGATGTGCCTGCCGGCGCCCCCCAGCTGTGGGCCCGGATGCGCTCGGGCAGAACGCGCAGCCCGGCCAGGGCCAGCATCAGGGCGTGCTCAGCCACCGGCTCGGCGTAGGACCCCTTGGCGCTCGTCCAGACCCGGGCAGGGTCGATGAGACCAGCCCCGACGGCGTTCTCCACGCCGGCGAAGGGCAACTGCACCCAGCGCAACTCCGGCTGGTCCTGCAGGACTGCAGCCAGCCCGTCGAGATCGCGGGGGGAGAGCCAGACCAGCGCGTCCGCCTGTTCGCCGAGCTTGACCGCGATCCCCCCTCCCGCTCGCACGGCGTTCTCTGCGAAGCTCGAACTGCTCGGCCCGATAGCGACGCGCGGGGCGGCCATGCAAGGATCCTAGAGACAGCGGGCGGCCCGAGGAGGTGTGCCAGTGCAGTATCCGGAGCGGTTCGTCCTGCCGGGAAGCGAACGACAGCTGCCCGAAGGGCATACGCAGGTCGGCGCCGTCGACCCGGACGAGCGAGCCACGGTGACGGTGTACGTACGGCCGCGCGCCGAGCCAGAGGAGGGGACGAGGGTGAGCCGGGAGGAGTACGCGGCTCGCTTCGGCGCCGCACCGGAGGACCTGGAGGCGGTGCACCAGTTCGCCGGCGAGTACAACCTGACGGTCGACAGCACCGACGCGGCCCGGCGCAGCGTGACGCTGTCGGGGCGGCTGGGGGACCTGGAGAAGGCGTTCGGGGCGTCGTTGGCCGTGCAGGTGGACCAGTCCGGGCGACGGTACCGGGGCCGGACCGGCCCGCTGGAGCCGCCGCTGGGTCTGGAGGGCGTGGTCACCGGCGTGTTCGGTCTGGACCAGCGGGCCCAGGCGGCGGCGCGCCTGCGTCGGGCCCTCGCCGCGCCCGCGGCGCAGTACACCCCAGTAGAGGTGGCGACGGCCTACTCGTTTCCGGCCGGCGTCGACGGCACCGGCGAGTGCGTCGGCATCGTGGAATTGGGCGGGGGATACCGGACCACCGACCTGAACACGTACTTCGCGGGGCTGGGCGTGGCGACGCCGACGGTGATAGCGGTTGACGTGGACGGCGGCGCCAACACGCCAGGCACCGCCGACGGGCCCGACGCCGAGGTCATGCTCGACATCGAGGTGGCGGGGGCGGTAGCGCCGGGCGCGGCGGTCGCCGTGTACTTCGCGCCCAACACGGATCAGGGGTTTATCGACGCGGTGAGCACCGCCGTGCACGACACCGCCAACCGGCCGTCGGTCGTGTCGATCAGTTGGGGTGGGCCGGAAAGCACCTGGACGGCACAGGCCATGAACGAGATGGAGGCGACGTTCATGGCGGCCGGGTCGTTGGGCGTGACCATAACGGCGGCGGCAGGAGACAGCGGTTCGACCGACGGGGTGAGCGACGGGTTGCAGCACGCCGACTTTCCGGCGTCGGCGCCGCACGCCCTGGCATGCGGCGGTACGTCGTTGAGCGGGGCGAGCGGCGCGACGCCGTCGGAATCGGAGGTGGTGTGGAACTCCCTGGCCGCGGGCGGGGGGGCGACCGGCGGGGGGATCAGCGACCAGTTCCCGCTACCGAGCTACCAATCCGCTGCCGGTGTGCCGCCTTCCGCCAATCCAGGTGGGCACGTGGGGCGCGGCCTACCCGACGTCGCCGGAGACGCCGATCCGGCAACCGGCTACTCCGTGCGGGTCGACGGACAGGACCTCGTCATCGGGGGGACCAGCGCGGTGGCGCCCCTGTGGGCCGGCCTGGTGGCCCGGCTGAACCACGGCCTCGGCACACCCGTCGGGTTCGTGCACGGGCATCTCTACGGCGCCGCCGCGGCGGGCACCTTCCGGGACATCACTTCCGGCACCAACGGCGCCTACACAGCTGGGCCGGGCTGGGACGCGTGCACCGGTCTGGGCAGCCCCAACGGCGCCGCTCTGCTGGCAGCCCTCCGGGGGGGCGGAGGGCCGCTGCCGGCGGGGGGCGCCTAGGTCGGTCCACGCCGTCGCGGACGCAGAGCCGAGCGAGGCCGTGCCCAGCAGGGCCGAGCAGGCCCGAGCAGGCCCGAGCAGGCCCGAGCCCAGCAGGCCCGTCGGCGCCCACGTGATTTTGGTATCTAAACCAGCTTATGCCTGGTTTAGATACCAAAATCGGCGAGTCCCGCTGGCTGGGCCGGCCACCCCGGCCGGCCCGGCCAGCCCGGCCCCGTCAGCCCGCCCAGCTCCCACCCGTTGCCCAGGGCCGGGTCACATCCGATCCGGCGCCTCGATCCCTAGCACCCCCAGCCCCCGGAATAGCACCGAGGCGGTCAACCCGCACAGGACCAGCCGGCTGTCGCGCACCTCCGGCTCCCCGGCTTGTAGCACCGGGCACGTCTCGAAGAAGGTCGTGAACACCCCCGCCAGCTCGAATAGATACCCGCACAGCCGGTGCGGGCTCCACCCCTCCAGCGTGGCGTCGAAGGCAGACCCGAACCCCAGCAACGCCAGCGCCAAAGCCCGCTCCGCCGGGGCAGCCAGCGCCACCGGGACGGCGCCTGATCGGTACGGCACCGGATCGATCTCCCCCCGGCGGAAGATCGACAGACAACGCACGTGCGCATACTGCAGGTACGGTGCCGTGTTGCCCTCGAACGCCAACATGCGGTCCCAATCGAACACGTAATCGCGGACCCGGTCGGTGGACAAGTCGGCGTACTTGACGGCGCCGATCCCCACCATGCGAGCCACCGAAAATCGCTCGCCGACCGACAGCGCCGGGTTCTTGTCAGCCACGGCGGCTTCGGCCCGGGCCACCGCCTCGTCCAGCAGGTCGACCAGCTTCACGGATTCGCCGGACCGGGACGCGAACATCTTCCGGTCCGCCCCCAGCACGCTTCCGAAAGACACGTGCACCGCCTCCCGTCCGGGCGGGATCCAGCCGGCCTCGGCCGCCACTGCGAACGACATGGCGAAGTGCTGGGCCTGCGGCGAACCCACCACGTACAGGACCAGGTCCATCCCCAGCCGCCCGAAGCGGTCCCGGAGGGCGGCGAGGTCCGAAGCCGCGTAGCCATATCCCCCATCGGACTTCTGCACGATCAGCGGCAGCGGCTGACCTTCCCGGTTGACGAAGCCGGCTGGGAAGACGCACAGCGCCCCCTCGCTCTCTACCAGCAGGCCCTTGTCGGCCAGCTCGGACACGACCACCGGCAGCAGGTCGTTGTAGTAGCTCTCGCCCACCACGTCGTCGGGCGTCAAGAGCACGCCCAGCTTGTCGTACACATCCTGGAAGTAGGCGATGCTCTCATCCACCAGGAGTCGCCACAGCCGCAGCGTTTCCGGGTCGCCCGACTGCAACAGCACCACGCGCCGCCGGCTGCGTTCCCGGAACTCGGCGCTGGCGTCGAAGGCGACCCGGGCCTGCCGGTAGAACGTGTCGAGGTCGCCGACCGACAGCTCGTGGGCCGCCTCTTGTTCGCCGATGTCGAGCAGGTGCTCGATGAGCATGCCGAAAGGCGTACCCCAGTCGCCAATGTGGTTTTCCCGCTTGACTGCATGGCCGGCGAACTGCAGCATCCGGACCAGAGCGTCCCCGATGATCGTCGTGCGCAGGTGGCCGGCGTGCATTTCCTTGGCGACATTCGGCGACGAGTAGTCGACCACCACCTTTCTGGGCGCGGCGGTTTCCGTCACGCCCAGCCTCGGGTCGGCTGCTTGCGACCGCACCTCCGCGGCGATGAAACGGTCGTCCAGCGTCAGGTTGATGAACCCCTGGGGCGCCACCTCCACTCGGTCGCAGATCCCGTTGAGATCGGCGGTCGCGACCACCTTCCCCGCCACCTCGGCCGGCGCCACCCCGGCCCGCTTGGCCAGCGCCAACGCCCCGTTGGCCTGAAAGTCGACCCCGGGCCGGTTGGACGGCCGCAGCACCGGGTCGGCGCCCGGCTCCACGGCGTCAAAGGCGTCCTGGAGACGCTGGGCAAGTATGTCGTGCAGTCCGGCCATCCCTCCATGGAACCTCCCCCAGGGAAAAAAGGGAAACCCGTTGGCTGGAAGCCCGGCGCGGGCGCCTGCGCCCGGGCGCCGCTACCGTCCGGGCCGGCATGGCCCCCACCCCCGTAACCGCGCTCCGGTTCGCGGCGGTCGACCTCGACCGCCTCACCACCCCTGTCCTGCACCAGGTCGACTGGCAGGTCGGCCCGGGCGAACGCTGGATCGTGCTAGGCCCGAACGGGTCCGGCAAGACCACCCTGTTCGAACTGGCCTCCGGCTATCTCCACCCGACCCGGGGCACCGTAGACATCCTCGGCCACCGCCTGGGCCACTACGACGTGCGCCGCCTGCGGGAGCACGTCGGCCTGGTCTCCACAGCCGTAGCCAAGAAGCTAGTCCCGCGCCTGACCGCCACCGATGTGGTGGTCAGCGCCCTCCACGGCGCCCTCGAGCCCTGGTGGCACCGCTACGGCGAGGCGGAACGGGACCGGGCCCGGGACCTGCTCGCCGGCGCCGGTTTTGCCGCCATCGCCGACCGGGCCTTCGGGGTGCTGTCTGACGGTGAACGACAGCAAGTCCTCATCGCCCGGGCGCTGATGAGCGATCCGGCCTTGCTACTGCTGGACGAGCCGGCCGCCGGCCTCGACGTGGGAGGCCGCGAGCGCCTGGTCGCCACCCTGAGCCGCCTGGCCCTGGATGCCACCGCTCCGCCGACGGTCATGATCACCCACCACGTGGAGGAGATTCCCGCTGGCTTCACCCACGTGCTGCTGCTCCGGGAGGGAAAAGTGGTGGCGGCCGGACCGCTCTTTCAGACGCTGAGCGCCGCCTCGCTCTCCGCCGCGTTCGGACTGCCTCTCATCCTGGAGGGAGCCGCCGGACGGTGGACCTGTCGGGCCGGGTGAGCGACCGCAAGTCCCTCGATGCGTGGCCTCCCCCTTCGCGGCGTCCCTCGCTTTTGGCCCGTCCGGAACGCCAGCTCGGTACCGCTGCTACTCCAAATGCTGATGCAGAAAGCCGATGGCCCGGTCCCACGCCCTCTTGGCTTGTTCGGGGTCGTAGGTGCCGAGCAGGTTCTCGTCGTTGACGAAGGCGTGGCCGGCCGGGTACTGCTCGATTTCGGGTCGGCGGCCCGTGCCCGCCTGGATCCGGGCGGCCAGCTCATCCGCCGCCCCTGGCGGGTTGAAGGCGTCGTTCTCGGCGACGATGACCAAAACGTCTGCCTGCAGGCCCGAGTAGTCCTCTGGCAGCGGACCGACCGGGTAGAAGGGAACCACGGCGGCCACTTTGCCGCCCTCCTGAACGGCCAGGTTGAGCACGAACCCTCCGCCCATGCAAAAGCCCACCGCCCCGATCTGGTCTCCGATCACATCGTCGCGCTCGAGCAGATAGTCGACCGACCCGGCCAGGTCACGGGTGGCCTCGTCAAGTGGGAGCTCTGACATCAACCGCCCCGCTTCGTCGGCGTCGTGGGTCGTGGCGCCCCCGTAGAGGTCAGGCGCCAGCGCTACGAACCCGTCGGCGGCCAAGCGGTCCACCAGGCTGGCGATGTGCGTCGTCAGTCCCCACCACTCCTGGATGACGACGATCCCGGGGCCGCCCCCTGATTCTGGCAGGCGCAGATAACCCTGCGCCTGGCCGCCGTTGCTGGCAAACGTGACGTTCTGGCGCGGGTTCGCGGTGTCAGCCATAGGGAGATTCTTCCCTCCGGGCGCGACCCCGGATCAGTCAGCCGGCAGGACGGTAGCCAGTCGGGCGTCAACGTCCCCGACGGAATACAGGTTGCGCTCCAGCGTCTCGGTCAGCCACCGCTCGACCTCGCTGCGGGTCTCCCCTTCGGGCAGGTGGCCCCAGAGGTCCAGGAGGGCGTCCTGTACGACGGACGCCGGTACGGACACCTGGCCCTCCAGCTGGCGCCGGAAAGAGGCGAGGGCCGCTTCGGTCGGGTCCAGCTGGTCGGGAGCTGTCGGTGCGCCGGTCACGCCTACAGAGTAGGTGGTGCCCGGGCCTACTTCGGCTCAGTGCCGCAGTTCTAGGCGGGATCGGCGAAGACGGGCGGCCTCTTTTCAAAGAAGGCCGTGACTGCTTCGGCCTGGTTGGGGCTGCCGATGAGGGCCTCTATCAGACGGGCTTCGTCACGGAACTGCTGCGCCTGGCTCACCAGACCCGACTGGTTGAGGAGCTGCTTGGCGGCCCGAATGGCGTCGGGATTGCTGGCTGCGAGCTCGCCCGCCCAGGCCAGGGCCGTGGCCCGCGGCTCGTCGCTCACCCGGGTGGCCAAGCCCAGGGTGACCGCCTCCTCGCCCGAGACCATACGCCCGGTCCAGGTGAGCTCTTTGGCGACGTCGAGGGGCAACAGCCGGGGCAGCATGTGCGTCCCGGTCATGTCGGGGATGAGGCCCCAACGGATCTCGAGGACCGACAAACGGGCGTCGGGCGCCACGATGCGCAGATCGGCGCCCAGGGCGATCTGCAGGCCGCCGCCAAGAGCGACTCCGTGCACCGCGGCGATGACCGGCACCGCCAGCTCGGTCCAGGCGAACACGGCCTGCTGGGCGTGGTTGGTGATGCGCCCTTCGGGCTGATCCCGCAACCGATTCGTCGGGTGCGAGCCGCCGTCGTCGACCGCCATGGCCTGGAACGCCGCGAAATCCAGGCCGGAGCAGAATCCCCGCCCCTCGCCGGACAGCACCACCGCTCGCACCGACGGGTCTTCGGCCAAGCGGACCCCGGTCTCGACGAGGGCGTCGAACATCGGCGGATCCAGGGCGTTGAGCTTCTCAGGCCGGTTAAGGCGCACGTCCGCAACGCCGGCATCGACTGAGACAGTGACCCGGGGTGGAGATTCCAGCGGCATGGGCACATGCTAAGGATGGTCGGATGCAGGTGTCGCCAACCTCCGCCACCGGCCTAACCGCCCGTCTGGCGGACGTCGTGGGTCCGGGGCAGGTACTGGTCGACCCGGATGTGCGTGCCCCGTTTGAGGTGGACTGGACCCGGCGCTTCGGTGGTCCCGCGCTCCTGGTGGTGCGACCCGGGTCGACGGCCGAAGTGGCTGCGGTGCTGCAGGCCTGCACCGCCCAGCGGGTGGGCATCGTGGTGCAGGGCGGCAACACCGGGCTGGTCGGTGGGGGTGTGCCCGGACCGGAGGGCGGCCCGGCGGTGGTGGTGCTGAGCACGTCGCGCTTGCGGCGGCTGGACCCCGTCGACACCGCGGCCGCCCAGGTAACAGCCGGAGCGGGCGTTCCCCTGGCGGCGGTCCAGGAGGCGGCCGCCCGGGCCGGCCTGGCCTTCCCTGTCGACCTGGCGGCCCGCGACAGCGCAACCATCGGCGGCATGGTCGCCACCAACGCGGGCGGACTACACGTGATGCGGTATGGGGCGATGCGCGCCCAGGTCGTGGGGGTCGAGGCGGTGCTCCCAAATGGCCGGGTGGTATCCCGCCTGAGCGGCCTGGTCAAAGACAACACGGGATACGACCTGGCGCAACTGTTGGTCGGTTCGGAGGGCACGCTCGGGATCGTCACCGCGGCCCGGCTGCGCCTGGTGCCAGACCAGCCCGAGAAGGTGGTGGCCTTGCTGGGTGTCCAGGGCACGGGCGAGGCTGTGAGCCGGTTGGACGTGTTGCGGCGACGGGTGGAGGGGCTGTCCGCGGCGGAGCTGTTCTTCGCTGACGGCCTGGAGCTGGTGCGGGAACACGCCGGCCTGCCTGGCCCTCTCAGGCAGGTGTTCCCCTGCTACCTGGTCGTGGAGTGCAGCGGTGTGCGGGATCCGGGCGGGTCGTTGTTCGAGGCGCTGGCCTCGCTGGACGTACCGGAAGCGGCTACTGCGGTGGCGACCGATGCGGCCGGCCGGGCCAGGCTGTGGGCGTACCGGGAGCGCCACACCGAAGCCATCTCGTCCGTGGGTGTCCCGCACAAACTCGACGTCACCCTGCCGCAATCGCGGCTGGCCGAGTTCGAGCGGGCGGTGCGCCAGGTGGTGGCGGAGACGGCGCCGGGCTCGCGGCTGGTGCTCTTCGGTCACGTCGGTGACGGCAACCTGCACGTCAACGTGATCGGACCGCCACCCGAGGACGAGGCCGTCGACGCGGCCGTGCTGCGCCTCGTCTCCAGCATGGAGGGTTCCATCAGCGCCGAGCACGGCATCGGCCGGGCCAAGGCGGCCTGGCTGCCCCTGTCGCGAAGCGCCACGGAGCTGGCTGCCATGCGGGCCATAAAGACGGCTTTCGATCCTGACGGCGTTCTGAACCCAGGCGTGCTGTTGGCGGCTGGCTGAGCTCCTCGCTCACCTGGCTGAGCTCGGGCGTCAGCGCCGCGCCTGCCTGGATCTGCCCTGGCTGTGCCCTGTCTCTGTTCCGCCTCTTCCTGCCTCTGTCCCGCCCAATCTCGCCCGGCTCGTCGTTGCCGTCCTCAACGGCCAATCACGCCGTCATCGTCCTCTGCGCCCTCACCGCTCTCCGCGCCCTCTGCCGCGACCCTCTGCGCCTTCACCGCGCTCCGCGACCCTCTGCGCCTTCACCGCGCTCCGCGCCCTCTCCGCCTTCACCGCGCTCCGCGCCCTCACCGCCGTCACCTCGCCCTCACCCTCTCACCGCTCCCTCACCCCTGCGACCGGCTATTTTTCATATCATTTCATTCTCAGCCTTTTGGGACATCCGTTCTCTTTGGCACCAGGCCGACAATCCGTGTCGCATCTGCTCCGCAACTCAACGAATGTCCCGCGAAAGGCCCCTTTCCTGCGACGTCGTGCCACGAGCGGGCGCTCTGGTTCTCTCGGCACCGGTTGCTAGCTTGCCCGGGGTGGACGAGGACATCTGCTTGGCGTCCGCCCTCAGCCAGGCGGCAGCCCTTCGGGATCGCCGTATCTCCAGCCGCGAGCTGCTCGAGCTGTACCTGGGCCGCGTCGCCCGCTTGAACCCCTCACTCAACGCAGTCGTGACGCTGGACGTCGACCGCGCCAGGCAGGCTGCCCAGGATGCCGACGCCGCCACCATGGCCGCAACGACGTCTCCGGCGTCGACTCCCGCCGCGACCGGCGCGCACTCTGTCGGTTCTCACCGGCTGCCTCCGTTGCACGGCTTGCCTATCACCGTCAAAGACGCCATCGAGACGGCGGGCCTCCGCTCGACCGGCGGGGCCCGAGAACTTGCTGACTACGTCCCCACCCGTGACGCCCCCGCTGTCGCCCGGCTCAAGGCGGCCGGCGCCATCGTGTTCGGCAAGACCAACGTGCCTCGGTGGTCCGGTGACATCCAGACGTTCAACGACCTGTTCGGCGTCACCAACAACCCCTGGGACCTGACCCGCACCCCAGGGGGCTCGTCGGGCGGGGCGGCCGTCGCCGTGGCCACGGGTCTCACCAGCTTCGAGCTCGGTACCGACATCGGTGGCTCCGTGCGTATCCCGAGCAGTTTTTGTGGGGTCTTCGGCCACAAGCCAAGCTTTGGAATCATTTCTCAGCGCGGCTATCTCGACCACGTGGGCGGTGGCCAAACGGACCCGGACATCAACGTCTTCGGGCCGTTGGGGCGTGACGCCGCCGACCTCAAGGTGCTCCTGGGCATCCTGGCCGCACCCGACGCCGAAGACGCCGCGGCCTGGCGGCTGGAGCTGCCGCCGCCCCGACACGACAACCTGGCGGCGTACCGGGTCGGTCTCTGGCTCGACGATCCCGCGGCCGAGGTGGACGCCGCGGTGGCGAAGGTGCTCTCGGCCGCCGCCAAAGGCCTGGCGGCCGCCGGCGCTCGGGTGGAAGAGGCTCGCCCCGCGGTGGCCTTGCCCGCCGCCAAGCAGTTGTTCGACGAGCTGGTCCTGGCCGCCGTTTCGGTCAGTCTGCCTTCCCGTGTGGGTGACCGCCTGAGCGGCTCACACCGGTCGTGGCTGGAGCTCGACCAGGCCCGGGCCGGCGTGCGCCGGATATGGGCGGACTGGTTCACCCGCTACGACGTCCTCCTTTGCCCGGTCACGCCGATGGCCGCCTTCCCCCACGACTCTCACGGAAACCTGGGCGACCGCATCGTCAGGATCAACGGCCAGGCCCGCAACCACGCCGACACGTTGGCCTGGACGGGCCTGGTCGGGATGGTCTATTTGCCGTCGACCGTGGTCCCCATCGGCCGGACCCCCGATGGACTCCCGGTCGGCATGCAGGTGGTCGGGCCGTATCTCGAGGACCGCACCTCACTGTGGGTTGCGGACCGTTTGGCCGAGGTCGCAGGCGGCTATGTCCCACCACCCGGCCTCTGACGGCCGCCCACCGTAGGCTGCCGACCTGGTGTTCGAGGCTCTTCTACTGGTGTCATTCGGCGGTCCCGAAGGCCCCGAGGACGTGCAGCCCTTTCTGGAGAACGTCACCCAGGGACGGGCGGTCAGCCCTGCCCGGATGCAAGAGGTGGCGGCCCACTACCTGTCATTCGGCGGCGTCAGTCCCATCAACGAGCAGAACCGCCTGCTGGTAGCCGCCCTCCGCCAGGCGCTGGCCCAACGCCACCGCGCGTTGCCGGTGTATTGGGGAAACCGCAACTGGCACCCCTTCCTGGCCGACACTGTTGGGCAGATGAAAGCCGACGGGATCCGGCGTGCCGCCGCCTTCGTGACGTCCGCCTACGCCGGGTACAGCAGTTGTCGCCAGTATCTCGAGGATCTCGCCCGGGCCCAGGCCGCCGTCGGGCCCGCCGCGCCCGAAATCGTAAAACTGCGGCCCTTCTTCAATCACCCCGGCTTCGTCGCACCGCTCGCCGCCGGGCTGCGGGCCGCCCGGGCCGCGGCCGGTCCCGACGCTCCGGTCCTGATGAGCGCCCACAGCATCCCCTGCACCATGGCCGCCACGTCCGACTACGAACGCCAGTTGCGCGAGACGGCCCGCCTAGTCGCCGACGCCGCCGGCGATCCACCGGGCCGCTGGACGCTGGTCTTCCAAAGCCGCTCGGGTCCCCCCCAACAGCCGTGGCTCGGCCCCGACATCAACGACGCCGTCGCCTCCCTCCCCGACCACGTCGCCGAGGTCATTGTGGTGCCGATCGGGTTCGTGTCCGATCACATGGAGGTCAAGTACGACCTCGACCGCATGGCGGCCGAGACCGCTGCCGGCCGCGGTATCCGCCTGCTCCGCACCCCCACACCCGGCACCGACCCCCGCTTCGTGGACATGATCCTGGACCTCGTGGAGGAGGCGGAGGGGCGCCGGCCGGTGGCCTTTCTCGGAGACTGGGGGCCGGCCGCGTTTCCTTGCGCGCCCGGGTGCTGCCCCTCGACGGCCGCAGGTTCGGGCCCCCCGGAGCAGATTCCTAGCCCAGTTCGGCGCTAGGCCGTCTCAATGCGGCGGAAGGCTTCGGCCAGCCTGCCATCGCCCAATCCCGCCTCGGCGGCGTTGGCCGCCAGCCAACCCCGGAGCCGCGTCTCGAGCTGACCCCCCCGATCCGTCTCCTGACTGACATGCGCCCGCAGGGCGGCCACTTTGGAGGCGAAGGTATCGGTGACATCGACGTACACGTTGGAGGCCGGACCGGCCATCATCCACACCTCCCGCACCGTGTGCGGCTCGAGTCCCTCAGCCGCCAGTTCGGGAAAGGCGAACGGGTTGCGGGCATCCGGATAGACCGCGCACAGGGTGGCCTCTCCCGCCGCGAGATGGTCGGGGTGGCTGGCAAAAATGCGGTCAAAAATCCGCTCCGGGCTCGGACACACCACCCGCTCCGGCCGTACCAGGCGGATTACCCGGGCCAGGTCCCGGCGCAGGTCGAGCGTGGCCTCCAGGCGCCCGTCGGGATAACCGAGCCACACCAGGTCTTTGACGCCGACCTGAGCCGCAGCCGCCGCCTGCTCGGCCCGGCGGATGGCCGGAATGTCCGCTCGGGCCACCGACGCATCGAACCCACCCGCGTCGCCATCCGTCACGACGCAGTACGTCACCTGGGTGCCTGCCGCCGTCCAGACCGCCACGGACCCTGCCGCACCGAAGTCCACGTCGTCGGGATGAGCGGTCACGATCAGGATGCGTTCGGGAACGACGTCGGGGGAAGTCACTGCGGGAAGCTACCTCGGCACAGAGCCGGAGCGGTCAGCCGGGAGGTCCAAGGCCGTCGGCCGGGCAGCACCAAGAAGCCAGGAGGGCGGGGGTAGCGGCGGCGCCCGACCGTTGGCGGCCGCGGAGCAGCCACACCTCGGCACCCACTCCCGGGGCCCCGCCGCAGCCCGCCGCACCCCCCGGCGGCCGCACGCATCCACACCCCGACACCCACTCCCGGAGCCCCGCCGCAGCCCGCCGCACCCCCCGGCGACCGCACGCATCCACACCCCGACACCCACTCCCGGGGCCCCGCCGCAGCCCCATCGTCCGCGGGCGTCCACGCTACGTGGCATCGGCCTTTATGACCGCGAGGCGTGGACGCGTTCGGCCCGAATGTGGCACTCCCTGACCCGCGCTTCGCGTCAGGTATCCCCGGTGCGGCAACGCGTGGACACGCCAGCGCACCCGCGCCTCCGGCGACGCACCCCGCGAACGCAAACGCACCCCCACCGGATCCCTGCTCGGTCGACGACCCTCCGCCGCCACCCGACGAGGCGCGGCGGCAACCCGGCACCCCGACAATCCGGCAACCCCGGCAACCCGAACCCCCACAAACTCCACCTGACCGGCCAAACCTGCACCCCCAAACCTGCACCCCCACCGAACCCCGTCGCCTATGCTGGAAAGCGATCCGGGCTGACCAGAAGGGAAGGGCCTGACGGCCCCGGCCTGGCGGGAATCCGTCATACCGCCGCGCCTTGCCGGGCGCCCGGGCCACGGCGCCCTCTACACCCCACCCGCCATTCCGACTCCGCCGTTGAGCGAAGGAGTAGCCCATGCCCGAGAGAACCGAAACGACTGAAAGCCCCGCACGGGCCGCCGCTGCCGCCCCACCCGCCTCCCCGCCCTACCGGGTTGCCGACATCACCCTGGCCGACTTCGGCCGCAAAGAGATCGACCTGGCCCAGGTGGAGATGCCTGGCCTCATGGCCCTCCGCACCGAGTACGGCGACACCAGGCCCCTGGCCGGCGCCCGCATCACCGGGTCCCTGCACATGACCATCCAGACAGCCGTGCTGGTCGAGACCCTCATCCACCTGGGCGCCCAGGTGCGCTGGGCCTCCTGCAACATCTTCTCCACCCAGGACCACGCCGCCGCCGCCATCGCCAAGGCCGGCGTCCCGGTGTTCGCCTGGAAGGGCGAGACGCTGGAAGAGTACTGGTGGTGCACCGAACAGGCCCTGCGGTGGCCCGGTGAACAGGGCCCCAACATGATCCTCGACGACGGCGGCGACGCCACCCTGCTGGTGCACCTCGGCGCCGAGTGCGAAGCCCAGGGCACCACCCCCGAGCTTGGCCCCGAAGACTCCGAGGAGTACGCCATCATCCTGGCCACCCTGAATCGCACCCTCCGCGAGGACGGCAAGCTATGGACCCGCATGGCCGAGGGCATCAAGGGGGTCACCGAGGAGACCACTACCGGCGTCCACCGCCTGTACCAGCGCCACGAGGAGGGCAAGCTCCTGTTCCCGGCGATCAACGTCAACGACTCCGTCACCAAGTCCAAGTTCGACAACCTGTACGGCTGCCGTCATTCGCTCATCGACGGCATCTTCCGGGCCACGGACGTGATGATCGCTGGCAAGACGTGCGTGGTGTTCGGCTACGGCGATGTCGGCAAGGGCTGCGTCCAGTCGCTGCGGGGTCAGGGCGCCCGGGTCATCATCACCGAGATCGACCCCATCTGCGCCTTACAGGCGGCCATGGAGGGCTACCAGGTCCTCACCCTGGACGACGTGGTCGACACGGCCGACATCTTCGTGACCGCTACTGGCAACCGGGACATCGTCACCGTGGCCGACATGGCCCGCATGAAGCACAATGCCATTGTCTGCAACATCGGCCATTTCGACAACGAGATCGACATGGCCGGCCTGGCCCGCTATCCCGGCATCCGGAAGACCGGCATCAAGCCCCAGGTCGACTCCTGGGACTTCCCTGCTACTCCAGGAAGGTCAGGCGGTCACTCCGTGATCGTCCTGGCCGAGGGCCGGCTGGTCAACCTGGGCTGCGCCACGGGGCACCCCAGCTTCGTCATGTCCTCCAGCTTCACCAACCAGGTGCTGGCCCAGATCGAGTTGTTCACGCGCACCGAGGAGTACCCGACCGGCGTGTACGTCCTGCCCCGTCACCTCGACGAAAAGGTGGCCCGACTGCACCTCGACAAGCTGGGCGTGAAGCTGACTCCGCTCACCGAGCGCCAGGCGGACTACCTCGGCGTCGACCTGGGCGGCCCCTACAAGTCCGAGCTGTACCGCTACTAGGTCGGCCAGCGGTGGCGACGGTCGGCGCCTATCCGGGCACGTTCAACCCCCCGACCGTCGCCCACCTGGGTATCGCCGCCACGGCCAGACAGCAAGGCGGCCTGGATCGCCTCGAACTCCTGGTTTCCCGCCATCCCCTGGGAAAAGACCCGGCTCAGCCGCCGCTCGAGCGCCGCCTGGAAGTGCTCCAGGCCATCGCCGCCACCCGTCCTTGGCTCGGTGTCCGGCTCACCGACCAACAACTGATCGCCGACGTGGCGGCCGGCTACGACGCCGTCGTGCTCGGGGCCGGACAAGTGGCTACAGATCAACGATCCGGCCTGGTACGCCCCCCCTTCCTCCCGGGATGAGACGCTGGCGCGCTTGCCCCGCCTGCTCCTCGTGCCCGGCCGCCCCACACCTTGCCCTCCGCCCTCCCCGCCGGCGCGCTGGTGCTCGACGTCGACCCGGATCATCGCCTCGTCTCCTCCACGGCCGCCCGGGCCGGCCGCCCCGACTGGATGGCCGCCGAGGCGGTTGCGGCCGGGTGGTGGCACAATCAACGGGGGCGGCCCGGCTAGCCTCACCCGGATGTCGACTGGCTGCACCGGACCCCGCGGCGGGTGAACTTGCTGTACCTAGCCGGCGGCTGCCTGGTCGTCGCCCAGCTGATCGGGATCTACGGGCTGATAACCCGCAAGGCTGATCTGATCTTTTCGCTGGTGATGGCGGCGCTGCTGGTCAGTGCCGTTGCTCTGGGCTTGATCGGCGCCTACGACCGCCTCCACTGAGACGCCTGACCGGGCGCAGAACTGACGCCGGATCAGTCGCCCGCGTGAAGTGCGGGGGTCGCCGTTCGGCCATGGCCCGGATGCCCTCGTTGAAATCCTCGGTCGCGCGCAGCCGGATCTGCTCGGTGTCCTCTCGGTCGGTGGCAGCCGCCACGGCATCCGCCAGATGGCCCCGCATCGTCTGGCGGATGGCGCGGATCGCCAGCGGCCCCGACGCCGCAATTTCACCGGCGAAGTCCCGAGCCGCAGCCCGCACGTCGGCCAGCGGGCCCAGCCGGTCGCACAGCCCGATGCGGTAAGCCTCCTCGCCGGGGACGCGCCGGCCCGTGTAGAGCAGCTCCAGGGCCCGCTGCTGGCCGACGATGGCGGGCAGGGTGACGCTCAGCCCGAACCCCTGGTGAAAGCCGAGCCGGGCGAAGTTGGCGGCGAAACGGGCCTCGGGCGCGCCAACCCGGAAGTCCGCCGAGCAGGCCAGTCCAAGGCCGCCCCCCACGGCGGCGCCCTGCACCGCGGCCACCACCGGGGTCTCCGCCCGGAACAGACGCACCGCCTCCCGGTACAGGCTGGCCGCCCCTTCCTCGGGCAGGGCCTCCGCCCCGCTCTGGGCGGTGAAGTCGGCGCCGGCGCAGAAGTGCTTGCCCTCCGAGCACAAGAGGATGGCCCGGCAGGCCGGGTCGCCGTCGAGGACCGTGTAGGCCTCGGCCAGGCTACGGATCAGTTCGACGTCGAAGAAGTTGTCCGGCGGGCGGTGAACCTCGACCTCTGCCACGTAGTCGCGCCGATCTCGACGCTCACGTCGCCGAACTGCTGCATGCCTGGCTCTCCTCCGCTCGTCTGGTGGGGCGTCAGGGTAGCCCGCGCGACCGCCCGTCGCCCCGACTGCGCCTTGCCCATCAAGCCACGGTCAGGGCGATCCGGCCATACTCAGGGCGTGGAGATCTCGGCCCGGGGCGAGTACGCCATCCGGGCCCTCGCCGAACTGACCCAGGCCGGCGGCGGCCCGCTTGACCGTGAACGAGCTGGCGGACGCCCAGGACATCCCCGCCCGCTTTCTGCAAAACATTCTGCTGTTGCTGCGTCAGCGCAGCCTGGTGCACAGCCAGCGCGGCGCCGAGGGCGGCTACCGCCTGGCCCGCCCCGCCGCCACCATCACCCTGGCCGACATCCTGCGAGCCGTTGACGGGCCTCTCGCCGCCGTCCGGGGCGAACGACCCGAGTCGGTGCAGTACAGGGTTCCGCTCGCGCCCTGGGCGAAGTGTGGTTCGCCGTACGCACGAGCATGCGCAGCGTCCTCGAGCACGTCACGCCTCGAAGCCGTCTGGTCTACGGGCCGCTTCCCGCCCACGTGACCGAACTCATCGAGAACCCTGACGCCTGGGTCTCAGGTTGAGCGACCGGCCGGGCGGAGCTGGCCGAGCCGGGCGACCGCTTCGTCGAGCACGTCCGGCTGCTTGCAGAAGGCGAAGCGCACCAGCGGCCGGAGCCGACGGGGGTCGTCATAGAAGGCCGCGGCCGGCACGGCTACCACCCCGCAGCGTTCCGGCCAGGTCCGGCAGAACGCCACCCCGTCGCTGACCCCGAAGCCCGCCACCCCGGTAATGACGAAGTAGGTGGCGTGCGTTTCGAAGACCTCGAAGCCGGCCTGGTCCAGGCCCGCGCACAGCCGGTCCCGCCCGGCCTGGAGGGCCTCGGCCGCGCCCGTGAAGTAGTCGTCGGGCAACGCCAGGCCGGCGGCCACGGCCGGCTGGAAAGGTGCCCCGTTGACGTAGGTGAGGAACTGTTTGACGGTGCGCACCGCCGCCACCAGCGGGGCCGGTCCGCTCGCCCAGCCGATCTTCCAACCCGTAAAGGCGAACGTCTTCCCGGCGCTGGAGATGGTCAAGGTGCGTTCGGCCATCCCCGGCAAGGTGCACAAGGGGACGTGGCGGCCTTCGAACACCAGGTGCTCGTAGACCTCGTCGGTGACGGCGAGCAGGTCATGCTCGATGCAGCAGCGAGCGACCGCCTCCAGTTCGGGGCGGCTGAAGACCTTACCAGTGGGATTGTGCGGGCTGTTGAGCAGGATCAGCCGGGTGCGGGGCGTGACCGCGGCGGCGAGACGGTCCGGGTCGAACGACCAGTCCGGCGGCTCCAGCGCCACCACCCGACGCTGGGCACCCGCCATGGCGATGGCGGCGCCATAGCTGTCGTAGAAAGGCTCGAAGACGACGACTTCGTCGCCGACCTCGCACAGGCCGAGCAGGGCCGCAGTAATGGCTTCGGTGGCCCCGGCCGTCACCAGTACCTCCGTGTCGGGGTCGAGGTCGACGCCGTAGAAGCGGCGCTGATGACCGGCTATGGCCTGGCGCGCAGCTCCGGTGTGCCCGGTCCGGGCGGATACTGGTTGCGACCGGCCCGGATGGCCGCCACCGCGGCGTCGGCCACCTCTTCGGGGCCGTCTCGGTCCGGAAAGCCCTGGCCCAGGTTGATCGAGCCGGTCCGCTCGGCCAGGTCGGACATCTCGGCGAACACGGTCGTGCCCAGACCCTGCAGTCCGCGGACCGGGCCACGGTATCGGGGCCCTGGCTGACCAGGCAGGCGTCGTCATCCCTCGCAGTATGCTCCATGGCGCCGCCAACACTCTGCAGCGGTCGCGACGGCTCCGGTCCTGGTGCTCCTTGCGCACGGTCCGCTAGGGTCGCTGCCCGTCTTGCATTTCATCGCGCAGCTCCTGCGAGCGGCGCCGCTGCTGGGGCACAGGTGGCACCGTTTCGTGAAGCGGACGATGGCCGGTGGCAGTGTGGCCGTTGTCTGCTCTGGCGCGGTCCTGGGCACGGCCATTCGCCCCGCGGGGGCCGACCCCATCGGCGACCACCCGGACCAGATCAGCGCCACCCGAGGCCCAGATCCAGGCCGGGGCGGCCCAGGTGCACGCCCTGACCGTCGCATTCCAGCAAGCCAACCTCGAGGCGGGCACGCTGGCGCAGCAAGTTGGGGTCGACCAGGACCAGATCGCCCAGTTGCAGGGCCAGCTGTCCGGTAGCGAGCGCATCCTGCGCCGCCAGGCCCTGCTGAGCTACACGGGCGGCGCCAGCTCGAACCTGGACGTGCGTCATGGCCTCCACCGACCCGTCTGTAGGCGTGGAGTACCTGCAAGTGGCGACCGGGGACCTCAACGACGCCGTTGACCAGCTGCGCACTCAGCAGGGCCAGCTCGCCAGCGCGGAGGCCACCCTCGCCCGCCAGGAGCAGCAGAGCGAGGCCGCCGCCGCCAGCGCCGCCCAGGCCCGCCAGCAGGCCCTGGCCGCGGCCACTGCAGAGCAGGACCGTCTCGACCAGCTCCAGACTCAGCTCAACCAGTACATCGAAGCCGCCGCCGTGGCCGCCCAACGCCAGGCCGCCCAGGCCGCCCAGGCCGCCTCCGCCCAGGCCGCCCACCGCGGCCTCCGCTCAGGCCGCCCGAGCCGCCGCCGCCAGAGCGGCCGCCGCCACCCCGACCCCGTCGCCCCTACCCAGGGGCTGCCCGTCAACGGCGGCCTGGTCTCGGCCGTCAACTCCATCGTCTCCACTCCGGCACCGGCGCCGGCGCCGGCGCCCGGCCCGCCTGCGTCCAGTGGCGGCGGGGCGGGTGGCGTCTGGCTGCAGTTGCGCGAGTGCGAGTCGGGCGACAACTACGCCGAGAACACTGGGAACGGCTTCTACGGGGCCTACCAGTTCAGCGAACAGACCTGGGCCGGTCTCGGCTACCCGGGCCGCCCCGACCTGGAGCCACCGGCCATGCAGGACGAGGCCGCCATGAAGCTGCAGGCGGAGGCCGGCTGGGCGCCGTGGCCGGCCTGCTCGGTGGCCCTCGGTCTGCGCTGAGCGCACCGCCCCCGGCCTTCTCGGGCACGCCCGTCCACACGTGCCCCGGGCTCTTAGCCACCTGACTGCTGCCGTTTAACACGACCCGATTGGGCGCTCCCAAAGATCGGCGCCCAACCCGAAGCTGCCGTCGATGTCGCTCGGCGGACCTTAGAGAATCTCGACCAAGGTCAGATTCCAGGGATCGCCCTTCGGCGCCTTGTCATTGATGGTGACCTGCGTGCCGACCGGTGCGGTTTCGTCATTGAGCGATTGAACCCAGTAGGTGTCCTGCGTCGGAGAGAGCCTCTGGGACTGCAGCGTCTGGTCCGACGGGACCTTGCGCTCGGTGGCCGCCAGCGGTCGTCACCGACTCCCCACACCCAGGAGGGCGAAGCCGTCGTTGTCAGAGTCCCGTGTGGCACGCCGGTGCTACCCGAGGCACTGGTGCTGACCCCGGTTCCCGTGGCGTTGGCGAAGGCCACCACGGTTAGATAGATCGGAAAGCCCCGGTAGCTGAGCGTCGCCTTCACGCGCAGACCGGACATGACCCCCGAGGCTCTGGCGGTCCATATCTCCGAGGTGCCGTCCTCGGTGTTCGTCCGTCCGACCAACGTCCAGGTCAGGCCGCCACCTGACACCTGGGCTGTTTGTGGAGCATCCGAAGGCCCACACCCGCCCACAAACGCCACCAGGAGATCCGAGGGATCCGTCGTCGAGATCCGTGCGGTCACAGAACCGTTCAGGCTGAATTTCTGTACCAGTGCATCCTTCACCGGGGCGCCGCTTGAGGGAGGACTACCACGATGACCGACGATGCGTTCGCTGCCTGGTAAAAGGTGTCCCCTGCGAAGCTGTCTGCGACCGGCACCGCTCCCGGTGTCTGGTTGACCGCCATGATGGCGCAGGTGGCGGTGCCAGTCGGGTCGGTGGTCGCCGAGCAGGTTTGGGCCGTTGACCCGCTGCCCAGCGTGAAGGTCGCGGTCTTGCCCGAGACCCCGGTGGCTGCCGCCGGGTCGTCAGTGGTGAGCACTCCCGACAGTGTGACCGATTGGCCGTTGACCGCTGACATGGCGCCGGTATCAGACAGCGCGTCTCTTCTGGAGTGACAACAAAATTGGCCTTGCCCATGCTGGCCTGGAAGTCGTTGTCACCGGTAAACGACGCCGCCAATGGGTACGTCCCGACGGCTTCACCGGGCGTGAGGCCACAGGATGCTCTTCCGGTGGCGTCGGTCGTGCCGTGCACGACTCCGTGGCATTTAGCGTAAAGGTGACCGATTTGCCTTCCACTGGCCCGGACGTGTTCGAGTTCGTAAGGACAGCTGCAACCATGGTGGAGTCGGCAAAGTCCCCGGCCGCGGGCTCGACAGTCAGCGTCGTCGGTACCGTGCCGACGCCGACGGTGGACGATGCCTTTGCTAACTGGTAGAAGCTGTCACCGGCAAAGCTGGCCGACACCGGGACCGCGCCGGGCGTCTGGTTTACCGCCGCAATCGTGCAGCTGGCGGTTCCGGTCGGGTCGGTTGTGCCGGAGCAGGTTTGCGCCGTCGACCCACTGCCGAGCGTGAAGCTCACGATCTTCCCTGGAAGGACCGTGCCGGCAGTGGGGTCGTCGGTGGTAAGCACTCCTGACAGGGTGACCGGCTGGCCGTTGAGCGCCGACGTGGCGCCGGTGTAAGACAGCGCAGTCTCTTCCGTGGTGACGACGAAGTTCGCTGATCCGTTACTCTCTGACAAGTCGCTGTTCCCGGCGAATGACGCGGACAGGGTGTAGGTGCCTGCCGCTTCCCCCGGAGTAACCGCGCAAGAAGCGGTCCCGGTCGCGTCGGTCGTCCCGGTACAGGTTTCTGTGCCATTTAGCGTAAATGTGACGGACTGGCCGGCAATCGGGGCCGAAGTACTCGAGTTGGTCAGAACAGCCGAAACCGTGGTGGTGTCAGCAAAATCGCCAGTCGCAGGGTTGACAGTCAGAGTTGTCGGCGCAGCCGTCTGCGGTACACCGCCCGTCACCGTGAATAGGTAACGACCCAGCGTGGTGCTGTTGAGGTCGTTGTAGATCAGCCCCGTGGTCGTATTCGAGTCCAAGAACGCGCCGGTGGTCTGCGAACCGGGAAGTTGGAAGGAGTCTCCCGCGGTGGTCGTTCCGTTCGAGAAGCCGACCACCACGGAGTGGCTGGGGCAGCGTTGGTACAGCTCGCATCACCCCCGCTCGCCTGGCCTGCATCCCACTGGATCGAGTCGTAGTTGAACTCAATGTCAAAGTCGTCACCGAGCACGCTGGTGCCCCGGTCAGGACGATCAATCAAGATGAGCTGGAAATTGTCGGTGACAGTGTCGTTCTCGTCGTAACAGCCGACACCGGGCCAATTGACGACGAAGACTTTCTGGCCGTTGAGGGTGCCGGTGCCGAACTCCACGGTGTTGCCGACGCGAGTGTCCACATCTGCGAAGAACGGGGCAACGATGACGGAGCTGGTACCAGCCAACCCGAACGGTGTGTAAGTGGGCAGAGGGTTGTCGAAGGTAATGTTGCCGTTGTTATTAATGTAAGCCCCGCTGTACTCCGTTCCGTAAAAGTTGATGTTGAAACCAAGCGGGACGGGCGTCGGACCTGTCTCGGCGCCTGTGCAGGGCGGCGGGGCGTTGCCGGACCCGCCGCAGGGATAAGTGCCATCGTCGTTGGGCGCAAACTCGATCGGCGTGAATCCGGTGATAGCCGAGTCGGGCACCACGGCGTTGGCCGCCGCACTCGCCGGCTGAGCGGTCAGCGCCGCCATGACCGGTACGAGGAAGACTCCGCTCAGTAGTGTGACCGCGCTCGCAACGGTGAGCCCACGAGCAAGTCGACCTCGCCTCGGACGACGACCAGGAAACTGCATTCCACCCCTCCTGCGCTCGATGGACAACAGACAGGACATGTTGCCAGAGCAGGCTGCGCTCGTCCGCACGAGGTCCGAGTCAGAAATTTGATACGGAAAATCTATTTTTTTTTTGCCGCTTCAGCACCTTCTTGGGCGACCGCCCGCCGCGATCCCGGCCGGTCGAGCACCGCGGCGGGTCCCAGTTGCGATCGTTCACCAGAGATCCCGCAAGGCCTCGTCCACGGCGGCGGGCAGCCCCATGACCGGCGCAGGCAGCGCCGTGTCCGCCCCGCCCGCCCGCACGGATCGGTGCTGGAGCAGGCCGTCGACCTCCGGGGGAAGAAAACGGGTGCGCTGCCCGTAGCTGTGGGCGTCTCCCCGCCCGAAAGGACCGCCGTGGTGGTAGCGCAGCGGGGCGTAGATGTAGAGGTGCGCCCGGGCCCGGGTGAGCGCCACGTAAAACAGGCGGCGTTCCTCCTCCAGACTTTCCCGATCCCCGGTCGCCAGATCGGACGGAAACATGCCGTCCGCAGCGTGGATGAGATGCACCACCGCCCATTCGCCACCCTTGGCCGAGTGCACGGTCGACAGAATCACGTAGTCGTCGTCGAGCACCGGCGGCCCGGCCAAATCACTGGTGGACATGGGCGGGTCCAGGGTCAGTTCGGCGACGGCCCGGGCCCGGCTGCCGTAGGCGCCAGCCACCCGACTTAGGGCATCCAGGTTGCGGAGGCGGACCTCGGCGTTGTCGTAGCGCTGCCGGATCAACGGCTCCAGACCCGCTCGCAGCCGCTCGATCTCGACCGCAACGGTGAGATCCCCCGCCCGGCAATCGTCGAACGCCGCCCGGAGCGCCCTGGCGTCCTCGGCTGCGCGGGCCGGCAGGGGGACATCGGCGGCCCCGAAGCGGACCAGCGGATCGGCGTGGCGGGACATCACGCCCAACGCCGCCATGGCCCGGCGGGCGCTGGCCGGGCCGACGCCGGGGAGCAGTAGCAACAAGCGGTACCAGGCGAGTTCGTCCCAGGGGTTGTCCAGGACCCGGAGAGCGGCCAGCAGGTCTCGAACGTGGGCGGCCTCGAGAAAGCGCAACCCGCCGTACTTGACGAACGGGATGCGCCGCCTGCGCAGTTCCACCTCGAGCAGGTCGCTGTGGTGGGCGCTGCGGAACAGCACCGCCTGCTGGCGCAACGCCACTCCCGCTTCGTGGTGCTCGAGGATGACGTCCGCCACCGCCTCGGCTTGCGCGCCCTCGTCGGGGCACGTGGCCAGAACCGGCCGCGGGCCTCCTGTCTCGGGTGTCCACAGCCGCTTGGCATAGCCCTCGCCGGCCCCGGCCAGTACGGCGTTGGCCAGGTCCAGGATTGGCTGGGTGGAGCGGTAGTTGCGGTCGAGAACGGCGATCTCGGCCCCTGGGAACTGGGCCGGAAAGTCGAGCATGTTGTGGACGGTCGCGGCCCGGAAGGCGTAGATGGCCTGGGCGTCGTCACCGACGACGGTGACGGGCCGGCCTCCCTGGCGCAGCGACCGGACGATGTCGGCCTGCAGCCGATTGGTGTCCTGGTATTCGTCGATGAGGACGTGGTCGTACGCGTTGGCGAGGGCCGAACCCAGGGCCGGATCGCTGGCGGCCGCCCGCCAGTACAGCAGCAGATCGTCGAAGTCGACCAAGTGGTGTTGGCGCTTGCGCTGCGTGTAGATGCGAAAGGTTTCCCCGATGAGTGTTTCCTGATCCTGCACCCAGGGAAAAGACCGGCGCAGAACGGCAGCCAGCGGCACTCCGGCATTTACGACTCGCGAATAGATGGCGATGAGGGTGTCCTTGCGCGGCAGCCGGCGCCGTAGCTCGCTTCCGTCTGTGGCGGCGTCCTGGCGGGCTAGGTGCATGAGATCAGCCGCGTCGCCGGGGTCGATAACGCTGAATCCACCTCCCAGACCGAGGCCGCCGCCGTGCTGACGTAGGAGCCGGTGGGCCACCGAGTGAAAGGTGCCGGCATGCACCTCGCGAGCCCGGGCCGCCCCGACCAGGTGGCCCAGACGGCGAACCAGTTCGTCGGCCGCCCGCCGGGTGAAGGTCACCAACAACAGCCGCTGCGGCGCGGCGCCGCCGTCGACCAGCCGAGCCAGGCGGGCCACCAGCGTCCGGGTCTTGCCCGTCCCGGCCCCAGCCACGATCAGCAGTACCGGGCCGTCGTGTACTACAGCCCGGTACTGCTGGTCATCCAGCCCGGCCGCCCACATCGGAGTCGTCGGGCCAGTTGTGCTCACCCTGACGAGGATAGCGCGTTTGTTCGAACGTATGTTCGACTCGGCGGCCCGCGGCGCCAGCCGGGCCGTGTCGGTGTGCGAATCTGGCAGGCCATGGCCTACCGGCTCATCCTGGCGTCCGCGTCCCCCGCCCGGCTGCGGGTCCTGCAATCCGCGGGCCTACAGCCGGAAGTCGTCGTGAGCGGTGTGGCGGAGGATGGCACCGCCCATCTGCCGCCGGCCGAAGCGGTGCTGCGCCTGGCCCGCCGTAAGGCGGGCGCGGTGGCGGCCGGGCTGTCCGGCGGCGAGCCTGCCCTCGTCATCGGCTGCGACTCGCTCCTGGAGTTCGCGGGACGCGTCGAGGGGAAGCCCGCGGGCGCCAGCGAGGCGGCGGCGTTGTGGCGTCGGCTGCGCAACGGCAGCGGGAGGCTCCACACCGGCCACTGCCTTATCGATAGGGCGCACGGGGAGGAGGTGGCCGCTGGGGATGTGGCACAGGTCCGTTTTGGTGATCCGACTGAAGACGAGCTCGACGCGTACATCAGGACCGGTGAACCCCTAAAAGTCGCGGGCGGCTTCACTCTCGAAGGCTTCGGTGCAGCCTGGATCGACGGGATCGATGGCAACTACGGCACCGTCATGGGCCTCTCCGTCCCGGTCCTGCGGCGGCTGCTGCAAAGGCTGGGCGTGGAAATCGTCGACTTGTGGACCCGTGCCTGACGACGACTTTCGGGCGCGGGTCGAGGCCGTGCTGGCCAGACTGCGGCGCGGCGAGGTCGTCTCCTACGGCGACGTGGCGGCCGAAGCCGGTTTTCCGGGCGCGGCCCGGGCTGTAGGCGCCATCCTCGCCAATCCCACCCCTGGAAGCCGCCTGCCCTGGTGGCGGGTCGTCACCGCCGGGGGCCGGTTGGTGCCGGGGCACGAAGGCGAGCATGCCCGCCGCCTCCGGGCCGAGGGCATAGCCATCGTCGACGGGAAGGTGGCCCGGCCCCGCCGATCGCGGGGGTGAGTGCGCCTAGCGTGACGGCATGGACCTGGATCGGGCGCTGCAAACCACCGGGGCGGTGCGCGACTTTTCCGCGCACCCCGTTCCTGACGAGGTCGTGCATCACATACTCGACACCGCCCGCTACGCCCCGAGCGGTGGGAATCGTCAGGCCTGGCGGGTCATTCTCGTAAAAGACGCCACGGCGCGCCGGGAGTTGCGGGACCTGTACTTGCAGGGTTGGTACGACTACGTGGCGACGTCTCGCGCCGGCCTCGTTCCCTATGCGCCCCTGACCGACCGCGACGGCGAACGCCGGGCCCGGCTGGATGCGGATCGGCTGGCGCTGGAGGCGGCCGCTGGTCCCGGTGGGTTCGCGGAGCACTTCGACCGGGTGCCGGTGCTGCTCCTCCTGCTCGCCGACCTGCGCCGCCTGGCCGCAACCGACCGGGATCTCGATCGCTACACCCTGGTGGGTGGCGCATCCATCTACCCGTTTGCCTGGAGCATCCTGCTCGCCGCCCATGGTGTGGGATTGGGTGGCGTGTTGACCACCATGGTGGTGCCTTCCGAAGGGGAGGTGCGCGCCTTGCTCGCTATCCCGCCCGAATGGGCCGTGGCGGGTGCTCTCGCCCTCGGCTACCCGGCCGGCCGGCGCCCCACCCGCCTGCGCCGCGCCTCGGTCGAGCACTTCGCCACCGTCGATCGCTACGACGGCCCGTCGCTCACGGGCTGACGCCGTTAGTCGGCGGCTCCTTCGATAAGCGCCAGGTGCGCGGCCAGAACGATCCCGAGGCCCCGGTCGTCGCCGACGACGCCGCTGCCCATCTTGTTCATCATGTAGGCCACCGTCATGCGGGTGTCGAGGTTGTTGACGACCACCGATCCGCCCCATCCACCCCAGAAACACGCCCGCGTGTCGGGGTCGAGGCCCATCTCGGCGGTCGGCAGCCCATAACCGGTGCCCAGCCGCATGGGCACCCCTAAGACGAGGTCGGTGCCGTGCGCCTGCTCGATGAAGACGCGCTCGCAGCCGGCCTCCGACAGCAGCCGCACGCCGCCCACCTCACCGCCATTGGCCACCACGGACTGCACGGCTGCCACCGAGCGGGCGTTGCCATGTCCGTTGGCGGCAGGAATCTCCGCCTGCCGCCAGGGCTCCGTCCACGAGGCGTCCGCGGTCATAGGCGGGTTACCGAGCGTCCGCCTGGCCATCTCGGGGATGGCCACACTGGGATCCAGGGGCGGCGGTGGAATGACATTGGCGACCCGTCCGGACTCCGCCCGGTCGAGGCCGATATGGAAATCAGCACCCAGCGGCTCGGCCACCCGCTCCCGGAAAAAGGTGCCGGGCGACTGCCCCGTAACGCGCCGCACGACTTCACCGATGAGGTAGCCCTGCGTGAGGGCGTGGTACCCCGAGGCGGACCCAGGCTCCCACCATGGCTCCTGCGCTGCCAGCAGACCGGTCGCCTTTTCCCAGTCGTAGAGGTCCTCGACGGCCATGGGCTCCGTCCACCCGGGCAGGCCGGCGGTGTGACCCATGAGATGGCGAAACAGAACCCGGCCTTCTTTGCCGCTGGCCGCGAACTCCGGCCAGTACCGATCCACGGGGGCATCCAGGTCGATATGGCCATCGTCCACCAGCATCAGGGCGCAGAGGGCGGTCATGGTCTTGGTTGTCGACCAGACATTGGTGATGGTGTCACGTTCCCACGGCCGGGTCCGGTCCTCGTCCACCCATCCGCCCCAGATGTCGACGACTGGCTGGCCCTCGACCGTCACGGCAACCGAGGCCCCGACGTCGGCCCCTTTAGCCAGGTTGGTGGCCAGCAGGTCCCGTACGGCGCCAAAGCCCTCGTCGCAGATGCCCTGGATCTCCACCTGGTAGGGCTCCGGTTGTTCCGGCGCGGACGTCATACGCCCACGCTACCGGTCACCCCGATACGCCCGAAGAAACCCGGCCAGTCCCGGGTCGGCGATCTCTATGGCGTCCGGCCAGGCAAACCACTGGACGGCCTGACTCTCACTTGCTGGCGGCGCCGGCTCGTCTTGGCCCTCGACGGAGAGCACGTAGCGCAAGTCAAGGTGGGTGTGACCCCTTCCTCCGTCGTGCACATCGACGTGGGCCAGCGGGGGCGGGCCGGCGCTATCTCCCAACGACCACCCCAGGCGCAAGCCCGTCTCCTCCTCCGCTTCCCGTCTGGCGGCTGCCCATGGCGTCTCACCGGGCTCCAGGTGGCCTCCCGGTTGCAGCCACAGACCGAGACGCTTGTGGCGATGCAGGAGCACCCCCCGCGGCCCGAGCACCAAGGCCGAGCCCGTCACATGGGTCAGATCGGCAGAGCGGTCGAAGGGTCGCGGCAGCCGGGCGAGTGCGACCAGGATGCGATGGCGCGACCGGGCTTCCCGGCCATTGACGGCCCGGTGCCGCCAGACGCTCGACCGCACCGAGTCCAGGCGCGGGTCCGTGGCTATCGGCCCAGACCCCGTCGACGGCCGGTGATGTTGCCGTGGCGGTGGAGGCGTTCGCTGACCGCCTGCTCGCGCACCCAGCGCAGTATCTCCCGGCGGGGATCGGCTGCCACGGGAATATCGTCCACCCACCAGCCGGCGTCGTGGGCGGCCAGCCGGGTGGCGTCGCCGACCGTACCGATGATGCGCACCTTCTCGAGACCGGCCCCGCCAACGGTGGCGGTGTCTGCCGCTCGGGCGGGGACGCCGATCTCGTCACAGACGCGGACCGGCACGCCCGCCGCGTTCGCCGCGGCTCGGGCGCACGCCGAGCGCGGCGTCCGAGGCCCCCGGGCCGGCGCCGCGGCAAATCAGCACGGACCGCAGCGGCAGGTACCGAAAGGCGTTGCTCTCGGCCGCCAGCCCGGTGGGATCCTCGGGCAGGCGCATGGCCGCCCACGCCGCCTGGCAGCCCGCCGCATAAACGGCGATGTCGGAGCCGTCCCGGACCGACGGCCAGGTTCCCAGACTGGCCACGTAATTGGGTCCGCCCGCCTTGGCACCGGGGCCGACCACCGAACGCTTCCAACCGCCGAACGGCTGCCGCTGCACGATGGCGCCGGTCGTGCCCCGGTTGATGTAGAGGTTGCCGGCGTGCACCGCATCACGCCAGCGAGCGATCTCCGCCGGGTCGAGGGCGTGCAATCCGGCGGTCAGTCCGTACACGGGCTGGTTCTGCCAGCGGATGGCCTCGTCCAGGTCAGCGGCTCGCATGACGCCCAGCACCGGCCCGAAGCACTCCGTGAGGTGGAACGTCGAGCCCGGCCGCACGCCGGCCTTCACGCCGGGCGACCACAAGTACCCCGCTGCGTCGAGACGCCGGGGCGGCACCACCCATCGCTCCCCTGGTCCCAGCCGGGTGAACGCCTCCAGCAGGGGCCCGTCGGGTGGCCGGATGAGCGGCCCCATCGACGTGACGAGGTCCCCAGGCCGGCCCGACCCGTACGCTGCGAACAGCGTCCGCCAGCCGGCGCAGGAACCGCGGGTCGTCGTGAACGGATGCTTCTACGATCGCCAAGCTGGCCGCCGAGCACTTCTGGCCGGCGTGGCCAAATGCCGACTGCACCAGGTCGGCGATGGCCTCGTCGAGGTCGGCGGTGGCCGTGATGACCATGGCATTCTTGCCGCTCGTCTCGGCGTGCAATTGGAGGTCCGGTCGCCAGCCGAGGAAACGCCGGGCCGTCTCCCAGGATCCGGTCAACACCACGGCGTCGACATCCGGATGGGTGATCAACACCTGGCTGGCGGGGCCGTCGACGCACGGCACGAACTGCAAGACGGTTCGAGGCACGCCGCCCTCCCACAACGCCTCCGCCAGAGTGGCTGCCACCGCGACCGATTCGGGTGCGGGCTTCGAAAATGACCGCGTTGCCAGCGGCCAGCGCGGCCAACACCCCTCCGGCCGGGATGGACAGCGGGAAGTTCCACGGCGGCGCCACGACGACGGTGCCGAACGGCCGGAAGCCCGACTCGGCGTCGGGAACGTGTGCGCCGTAATAGGCAGCGAAGTCAATGGCCTCGGACACCTCGGGATCGCCCTCGCGCACGGTCTTGGCCGCGTCGAAGGCCATGACGGCCAGCAGCTCGCCCCGCCGACGGGCCAGAGCGTCGGCCGCCCCGTCGAGCACGGCTCGCCGGTCCGCCGGCGGCCGGGCCGCCCATTGGGGGCCGGCCTGGCGGGCGCAGGCCACGGCGCGCTTCACCACGTCGGTGGATGCCGACAGCCAGCGGTACGCCGGGGCGGCGTCCGGGGCGCTGGGATCGATCCCGGCCTCGGACGGCGACCCCTCGACGCCCTCTCCGGCCACGACCGGGCGGTACGCCCGGGCCAACGCCTCGCGGTGGAGGTGACCGGCGATCCAGGCCCGGTTGGCCGCGATGGAAAAGTCGGTGTCCGGCTCGTTGCGGAAGGTCGGTCCGGCCGCGGCCCGAAAGGGGGGCGACGACCGGTCTTGCACCCGCCGCGTCGGCGCCGTCTCCCGATCCCTTTCCGCCACCGAACGACGGAACCGGTCTGCTTCTGCCTCCCACACCGGCGAACCGACCTCGAGGGAAAAGGAGTGGGTGAGGAAGTTGTCGGGTCCGCTGTTTTCGTCCAGGCGGCGGACCAGGTAGGCGATAGCGGACTCGATGTCGCCTCTCGCCACGATCGGGGCGTACAGCAAAAGGCCGCCCAAACGATCGGCCGTGGCCTCGGCCACGGCCGGCGCCATGCCTTCGAGCATCTCGAATTCCACCCGGTGCCGGGCGCCCCGCAGGTCCGCCTGGGTTGCGGCCCAGGCCACCTCGAACAGGTTGTGGCTGGCGACGCCGGCTCGCACCGCCCCGTCGTTGTCGGAGTCGAGTACCACGTCGAGCATGCGCTTGTAGTTGGCGTCCGTCTCGTCTTTGGAGGCGAACGGCGCAGCCGGCCACCCGTGCAATTCGGCGTCCACCGCCTCCATGGCCAGGTTCGCCCCCTTTACCAGGCGCACCTTGATCCAGCCGCCGGTGCGGTCCCGACGCTTGCGGGCCCAGGCGCACAGGTCCTCCAGGGCCGGCAGCGAATCGGGCAGGTAGGCCTGGAGGACGATCCCGGCGCCGGTCGTGGCGTAGGGCGCTTCGTCGAGCACCCGGCGGAACACCGCCAGCGTGAGGTCGAGGTCCCGGTACTCCTCCATGTCGAGGTTGACGAACTTGGCGGGCTGAAAGGTGTTGGCCGCGTCGTACAGACGGCGCAGGCGCGCCGCGATGCGATCCACCTCGTGGTCGAAGCCGAGCACGTCGAGCTGGGAGCAGATCGACGAGATCTTCACGGACACGTAGTCGACCATCGGCTGGCCCAGGGCATCGAGCAACTGCCCGAGGCGATGCTCGGCCTCGTCCTCGCCGAGGATGGCCTCGCCCAGCACGTTGATGTTGAGGCGGATGCCCTCCCGGCCTCGCCTGGCGATGTGTCGGGCCAACCGGCGCCGCCCGGCTGGCAAGATGACCCCGGCCATCTCCCTCCGCACCCGCTCCCGGACGGCCGGCACGACCACGTCCGCCAGGTGGGGGGCCAGGGCGGCGCCCAGCCGGAGGGCCAAGCGGTCCAGCGGCCCGAGCCCGGCGGCCCCGGGCGCGTCGTCGGGCCAACTCACCCAACACCGCGGCGGCGCGCCGAGGGTCCCGGATGCGCAACACCTCGTCGGTCAGGGCCAGGATCAGGCTGCGGCCCGCCTCGGTAGCGAGCAGACGGCTGACGCGGGCCGCCCGGGCGCGTTCCGCTGGCGTGCGGCGGGCATCGGCGCTGGCAAGTAAGGCCGCGGCCATGGCCTCGGCGACGCCAATCTCGAAGCTGCCGGCCTCAGGCACCCAGGGCCGCCCGGAGCAAATCTGGAATGGGCCGCTTCCCTGAACCGTCGGTGGCGATCACGACATAGACGGTCCTCCCGGTGGCGACGCCGCGCTCGCCGGCTCTAACCCTGAAGTGGAGATCGAAAGATGTCGTACCGGCCTTCCCCAGCTCAACCTCTACTATAGCTTCATCCTGCCACCGGAGGGACGACTGCCAGTCGATCTCGGTGTGAACCAGCTGAACGTCGAAACCGGCGGCCAGCATGTCGGGGTAGGCCAGCCCGCCCTCCTCGAGGAACTCCGCCATGGCCTCGTCGAAGTACCCGAGGTACCACATGTTGAACGCCACGCCCTGCTGGTCCGCCTCCAGGTAGCGAACCCGGTGCCGATACAGGGTGGTGCGGGGCCCGTCCACCGTCAGCCGACCTGGCGTTCGACACCGTCCCGGTAGGGGCGGCGTAACTCGCCGCGACGCAACGCCGCCAGTTTGGAAGCCGCCGGCGCCGGGCCTCGAGCGGCCACGACGACAGCCCCGCCGGGGTCGCCCCACATCTGGTCGGGCACAGCGCTGGCGATGTCCCCCACCCGCCGGATCTGCTCAGTCACAGGCGCACCGTATCGCCGCCAGCGCCGTCAGCGGCAGCCCCGGCCGGGCCCACGCGCCACCGTTGGCACGGCCGGTTGTAGCGTCGACAAGGAGCACAGGGGAGGCGAATACCGATGGCAATCCGGACGCAGTCAGACACGGTAGATGCAGATGCGGTGGCCGCCGTCAAGGAATGGCTGAGCGCCAACTGGGATCCCGACCTCACGGTCGCCGCCTGGTGGGAGCAGCTGGGAATTTCCGGCTGGGCCGCACCAGCCTTGCCCGCATCCTGTTACGGCAGGGGGCTGTCCCGGGCCGAGGTCGGCCGTGTCCACCAGGCCATCGCCGACTTCGGCGCCCTCGGCCCGCCAAGCGGGCTCGGCATCATGCTGGCCGCCCCGACCATCGCCGCCTACGGCACCGCCCAGCAGCAAGAGCGCTACGTGCGCCCCATCGTCACCGGGGCCCAGGCCTGGTGCCAGCTGTTTAGCGAGCCGGGGGCCGGCTCCGACCTGGCCAGCCTCCAGACCCGGGCGGAGCGCGACGGCGACGAATGGGTGGTCTCCGGGCAGAAGGTGTGGACCTCAGGCGGCCAGATTGCCGACCGGGCCATGCTGCTGGCTCGCACCAACCCGGATGTCCCCAAACACCAGGGGATCACGTACTTCGCCTTCGACATGGGCCAGCCCGGCGTGGAGGTACGTCCCCTGCGTGAGATGACCGGGCGGGCCTTATTCAACGAGGTCTTCATCACCGAGGCCCGGGTAGACGACGACGCCATCATCGGCGGTCTCGACAATGGCTGGGCCGTCGCCAACGCCACCCTGGCCTTCGAGCGGGCCAGCCTGGGCGCCGGCAGCGCGGCGGGCATCGCCACCTCGGCGGCGCCCGGCACCGTGGCCGGCGACCTCGGCAAGCGAGCCGGCGACCTGGTGCGGGCCCGGGGCCGGGGCGGAGCGGGCGGCCCGGGCGCCACGACGGGGACTTCCCGACTACTGCAGACGCTCGCCCGCCAACTCGGCGTCACCGGCGATCCGCTCATCCGCCAGGATCTGGCCCGCCTGCACACCCTCACCGAGATCGGGCGCTATATGACCCTACGCCAGAAGGCCCTGCAGGCTGCCGGGGCTGACATCCCGGGCTTCGGCAATTTGGCCAAGCTGGCCATGAGCAACATCCTGCGCCTGTCTCGGGATCTCGGTCTCGGCATGCTGGGCGCCCGGGGCACGCTGCACGCCTACCGCGCCGGTGCCGAGCGTGGCCTGGCTGACCTGCCCGGCGGCGACCTGGCCACCATGGTCACCGAGATGGCGCTTTTCGCCCAAGGGCCCTCGATCTACGGGGGCACCGACGAGATCCAGCACAACATCATCGGCGAACGGGTCCTGGGTCTGCCCAAGGAGCCAGGAAGCGACAAGGCCATCCCCTTCCGGGACCTGCCTCGCAACTGAGGGAGCCGCGGCAATCCTACACATCGAGCTGAATGCTATCGAGCATTACGTGGGGCTGGGGCGCTTCGAGCATCCTGGTAGCAATGCCGATACGCAAGTCGATATCGGTATGTACCGAGGTAATCTTTGGTACCGGGCCGCAGTGGAGCACCGGTTGTACAGCCACTCGATGGAGGGCCCCGCGTTGGAAGCAGGCGACCGCAGCGCCTACGAGGTAGCCGTCCTTGGCGAGAAAGAGGCCCTCCAGCGCCTCGACCTGCTGGCGTCCGCCAGCCGCATCCTCGACGCCACCCTGGAGGATCACGAGCAGGCCGTCCTGCAGGTGGCTGACGCGTGCGTTCCCGACTTCGCCGACCTGTGCGTGGTGGAGATCATCGGCGCCAACGGTCAGATTCACACCGCCGCCTACCGCGTGGCCCACACCAGCGGCCTGTCGGTGCCGGACCGGTGGGTGCCCATCGGACGGACAGTGGCTCCGGACCGACGTCCCGTGCTCACCTACGTCAACGGTGAGGAAGCGGACAATCCCCGCGCCGTCCGCGAGCGTTTCCGGGCCCAATCCCTTATGGTCGCACCGATCACCGGTGGTGGCATCACCCTGGGGTGGTTCGTGGCGGCCACCGGCAACTACCGCCGGGGCTTCCGGCCCTCCGCCCTCCGGGTCGGCGTGGAGCTCAGCAGCCGGTTGGGCGCCGCTATCCAGCGGGTCATGCTGCACCGGGAGATGCAGGCCGCCGCCCGGGAGCAGAACCGCGCCGTCCGGCGCCTCCGCCGCCTGGCCACCGCGGCCACCAACCTGGCCGGCGCCGCCTCGCCCGAGGCGGTCCTGCGCGTGGCGTGCATCGAGTCCTGCGTCATCCAGGAAGCAGACGGGGCGATCGCCCGCTGGTGGATGGCCGACGGGAGCGTCGATCTCGGCCCAGACCGGCGAGGTGGACCTGGATCTGGCCGAGGACGCCTTCGATGCGGTTGCCAACCGCCGCACCGCCCAGGGCGACGGATGGGTGGCCCACCCCCTGCCGACCAGCGACCCCTGGCAGCAGGCCGCCCTCGTCGTGTTCGTGGGAACAGATCTGGCGACGGACGAGGAGCTGGTACTCAGCTCGCTGTCGTCGTTGATCCCGGTGGCGTTCGAGCGAGCCCTGCAGACCGAGGTGGTGGTGATGCACGAAGCTCGGCTGCGGGCCGTCGTCGAAGCGTCTCCCGTGGCGCTCATCGGGCTGCGGCCCGACGGCGGCGTGAGCCTGGCCAACCGGGCCGCCCTCGACCTGTTCCAATGGGTGACCGACCCGACCGAATGGGCCCTCGACGAGCCCATCCGGCCCGCCATCCTGGAGCTTGGCCGCGTCGGTGCGCCAAACCGGCAACGTGGTCAATCGCACCTTGTCGGTGGAGGGCCTGGACCTGTCGATATCCGGGCGCGCCGCTGCCCGCCACCTCACCCGCGGACGAGCAGACCGTGCTGGTGGCGGGCGTGGATTTGAGCGAGGTGCGCCGAGCCGAGCGAGCCCTGGTCCAGGCGCAACGGCTGGAAGCGATGGGCGTGGTCGCCGGCCGGGTCGCCCACGATTTCAACAACCTGCTCACCTTGATCATCGGCTACACCGAGCTCCTGGCCCGAGGTCTCGACCGACACCCAGCAGCAGGCGCTCGTCGCAGACATCGAAGGGGCGGCCCGGCGGGCGGCCCGCCTCACCCAGCAGATGCTCGGCATGACCCGGCGAGAGGGCACCGCGGTGGTGGTCGATCTCGGCAGCGAGCTGGGCAACCTGCAGGCAGTGCTGACCCGCCTGGTCGGGCCCAAGGTGCTGCTCAAGGTGTCGAGCCCGCGCAGAACCGGTGAAGGTCCGGGTCGACCCCGAGCGAGTTCGAGCAGATCGTGATCAACCTGGTCGTCAACGCCTGCGACGCCATGGACGGCGAAGGCCAGGTCGACGTGACCCTGACGTCGGGGCCAGAGCCAGATTCGAGCGCCGACGGCGCCCGGGGGTACCCGGGCGGCTTCCTGACGATCGCCGACAACGGACCGGGCATGCCGCCCGAAGTACTGGCCCGATGCCTCGAGCCGTTCTTCACCACCAAGCGGCGGGGCCAGGGCAGCGGGCTCGGCATGTCCACCGTCTACGGACTGGTCACCGAACGGGGCGGCCAGATGGATATCGATTCGGATCCGACCGGCACCACCGTACGGATCTGGCTGCCCCTGTCGGAGGAGGCGCCGGCGGCAGCTCGAGAAGAAGGCGAGGTGTGGCCGCCCGGTCGGACGATGACTGGTCGCATCCTGCTGGTCGAGGACGAGCCCGACCTGCGCTTGATGGCCCAGCAGTGCCTGGCGGGCGTCGGTCTCGACGTCGTGGTGGCCGAATCCGCGCGAGTTCGCCGTCTTCCTTCTCAACAAGGAAGGGCCTTTCGACGCCCTCGTCACCGACGTCATGCTGCCCGGAATGTCCGGCGTCGAGTTGGCCGACACCATGAAGCGGACCCATCCGAAGCTGCCGGTCCTGTTCATGACCGGCTACGCCGGCTCACCGACCGAGACCGGCATGCCGGGGGCCGAGCGCCAACCTGCTGCGCAAGCCCTACCGGCCCGACGCTCTCCGCCTGCGAGTGGCGGACATGCTCCAGGACGCGCTTCAGGGCTCGAAGCGGTAGCCCACCCCGCGTACGGTGGTGATCCAGCGCGGCCGCTCGGGGTCGGTCTCCACCTTGTGGCGGACCCGGCGGACGTGCTCGGTGACCGTCGCCTCGTCCTGCCACTCGGAGCGCGACGACCACACGTGCTGGAGCAACTGACCGCGGCTGAACACCTGGCGGGGCGAGCGGACGAGGAAGGCCAGCAGATCGAACTCCTTGGCCGTCAGCTCCACCGGCTTGCCCTCGACGCGCACCTCCCGGGTGCGCTCGTCCAGAACAGGCCGTCTGTCGGCTCGTCGGCCGCCGTCCGGCTTGGCCCCGGGCTGGCCCCGGCCGACCCGGCGCAGGACCGACTCCACCCGCGCCACCAGCTCGACGGGGGAGAAGGGCTTGGGCAGGTAGTCATCGGCGCCCAGCCGCAGACCCCAGCACCCGGTCCGCCGTGTCGCCCTTGCCGCTGATCAGGATGACCGGCAGTTCGCCCAGCTCCCGGATCCGGGACAGCACCATGCGGCCGTCGTCCGCACCCAGAGAGATGTCCAGGACGACCAGGTCGGTCGCCCCCTTCTTCACCTCGTCGATAGGCGCCGGCTGCGTCCGAGGCGACCGTCACGGGGTAGCCTTCACCCTCGAGGACGAGCACCAGCAAGGCCGCCAGTTGCTCGTCGTCGTCGACGACCAGAATTCGGGCGTCTCGGCGTTCCACCATGGTCGGTGAAAGGATAGCCGCTACGAGTTGGGCGGCTGTTGTGATACCAGAGGGTAGGACGTGAGCCAGCGCCGTCAGACTCGGCTGCGTGCACCCGGTGGATCTGGCGAACCGCAAGGATGAAGATCGTCCAAAGCGCGCCATAGCTGCTGAGGTGCTGGTGGTCGGTGCCGACGACTGGGCCATCAACGACGCCATGTCCCAGCTGCGAGCCGCCGGCCGCACCGTGCACCGCTGCAGCGAGAGCGCCGAAGCGCCCTTCCCCTGCAACGCCCTGATTCCCGGTCGGGGTTGCCCGCTGGACCGCCACCACGTGGACGTGGTGCTCAACATCCGCACCCGGCCCGAGGCGACAACCTACCCTGGCGGAGATGGGCGCCATCTGCGGTCTGCGGGACGGCATCCCCCTGGTGGTGGCCGGAATGCCCGAGATGTCTGGTTTCTCTGCGTGGGCGGAGCGGGTCCCAGCCGCTGGCGACATCGTGGCCACCTGCGATCGAGTCGCGCGAGGAGTCGGCGGAGCCTGATGCTGAGGCGAGGCAGGGACACCAGCCGTTCCGCATGACCTGCGCGGCTTTGGAGCCGGCAGAGACCCGTCCTCACTGGCGCCGACGAGTCCGAGTCGTTCTCCGAAGCGGCCCTCGTCAGCGCCCTGAGCCGGCTGCAGGAGAACGGCACGAGTCCGGCCACGGATGCAGAGCCGGTGGCTTCCGCTCGTCGCCGGCCCTGCGTGACGGCGCTCCGGCCATGAGCCCCAACCGCCCGCGCACCGACATCAGCTCCGGAGCCAAGTCACCCACCGGCGGAGCGGGCGGGCGGCTGCGGCGCCCGCTGCGAGGACGGCGAGCCGAAGACACGAAGACCACCACCTCTGCCGGTCCCAGGCCGAGCTATCCGAGCGGGCAGCCTGCCACGCCAGGGGGGCGCCTGCTGGGCGCCCTCCTGGTCGCGCAGGGTCTCGTCACCGACGAGCAGCTCGAGCAGGCCCTGGCAGATCAACCCAAGACCGGCCTGCGCATCGGCGAGCAGCTCATGCGCTCGGGGGCATTCGACGAACGGGAGCTCACCTACGTTCTGGCCGAGCAGTTCGATATCGAAGTGGGGGATCTCAGCCGGCAGGCGCCAGATCCCCAGGTGGCGGGTCGGCTGGCCGAGAACGTTGCCCGTCAATACATGGCCGTGCCGCTGCGGGATGTCGATGGCGTGGTGGAGGTTGCCGTCGGGGACCCTCGGCCCGGCATGGAGGCCGAGCTTCGAGCGGGCCGTCGGCGGCCCCGTCCAGCTCTACCTGGTGCCGCTGAGCACGGCCCGCCAGGCCCTCGATCGGACCTACCGGGCCCTGGCCGACGTCGACCGCATGGTCAAGGCGTTCGAGGCCACCGACACGCCCCGGCTCGGAGCACTCGTCGGACGCGACGAATCCATCGGCGCCGACTCCCCGGTCGCCAAGGTCGTCACCATGCTGGTCACCGAGGCGCTGCGAGACCGGGCCTCGGACATCCACCTGGAGCCGAGCGACGGCATCATGCGGGTCCGGTTCCGTATCGACGGCGCCTTGCACGACGTGCTCACCCTGCCCATGTCGATGGCGGGCGCACTGGTGAGCCGGGTCAAGATCCTGGCCAGCATGAACATCGTCGAGCGCCGCAAGGCCCAGGACGGCCAGTTCGCCACCGAGGTCGACGGCCGGGGCATCGACGTCCGGGTGTCGACCATGGCCACCGTGTTCGGCGAGAAGTGCGTGATGCGGATCCTGGACAAGAGCCGCTCGCTGTACAAGCTGGGCGAGCTCGGCATGCCGCCGGACACGCAGACCCAGTACGGCAAGATGGTGCGCTCGCCGTTCGGCATGGTCCTCTGCGCCGGTCCGACCGGGAGCGGCAAGACCACGACGCTCTACGCCACCCTCAACGAGATCGACGAGCGGTCCCGCAACATCGTGACCATCGAGGACCCGGTCGAGTACGTCTTCCCTTCGATCAACCAGATCCAGACCAACGAGCAGGCCGGGATCACCTTCGCCGACGGTCTGCGCGCCATCCTGCGCCAGGACCCCGACGTCATCCTGGTCGGCGAGATCCGCGACACCGAGACCGCCCGCATCGCCACCCAGGCTGCCCTCACCGGCCACTTCGTGCTGTCCTCGCTGCACGCCACCGACTCGGTCGCCGCCCTGCACCGCTTCCTGGACATGGGCATCGAGGCCTTCCTCGTGGCGTCGTCCATCCTCGGCATCGTCAGCCAGCGACTGGTCCGCCGGATCTGCCAGTCGTGCGAGCTGCCCTACGAGCCCACCGCCGAGGAGATCGCCTTCTACGAGGAGGCGGGCGGCGAGGGCGACACGTTCGTGCGCGGCGCCGGCTGCAGATCTGCGCCGACACCGGTTATCATCGACCGCATCGGGGTCTACGAGTTCCTGCGCATGACCCCCGAGATCCGCCGTCTGCTCGTGGGCTGGGCCACCCAGGACGAGTTGCGGCGGGTCGCCATCAACCAGGGGATGCGGACCCTCCGCACGGAAGGTCTGGCGCTCGTCGACGCAGGGCGTCACCACCATTTCCGAAGTCATCCGCAGCATCTACGCGCTGTAAGTCACGCTAGGAGTTCGTCGTGCCCAAGTTTCGATTCACCGCAGCCGCCGCCGACGGCACCGTGGTCAACGGCGTGGAGACAGCTCGCGGGCATCGGCAGACCTCCGTAGGCGCTGCTCGACCGCAACCTGCAGCCCATCTCGATCATGCAGAAGAAGAGCCTCCTCCAGTTCGAGATCACCAAGAAGAAGGTCAACAAGCGGGAGCTCATGCACCTGTGCCGCCAGCTGGCCGTCTTCCTCCGCTCCGGCGTCTCGGTACTGGAGGCCTTCCGGGTCCTCTCCGAGGAGACCAGCCAACAAGCTGCTGAAGGCGGCACTGGAAGGCATGCGCACGTCACTCGAATCCGGCGCCCGTTTCTCCGAAGCCGCCGCCGACCACTCCGGAGCTTTTCCCGGCGTACTCGGTTGAGATCCTTCGCTCGGCCGAGCTGACCGGCAACCTGGACGAGGTCCTCGACCAGCTCGGCGACTACCTCGAACGGGAGATCGACACCAGCGCACAAAGTCAAGTCGGCCCTGGCCTATCCGCTGCGTGGTCATGGGCCTGGCGCTGGTCGTCTCGACCGTTCTGGTCGTGTACGTCCTGCCGAAGTTCCGAGCTTCTTCAAGTCTCTCAACGCCAAGCTGCCACTGCCGACGCGGATGCTGCTGGCGATCGCCAAGTTTCTCGGCAATTGGGGCGTCTACATCGGTGTGCTGCTGCTAGTCGTGGTTCGTCGCCGGTTTTTTGCTCATGAGGACCGCGAGAGGCAAGGAGATCAAGGACCAGCTTGTCCTCAAGATCCCCGTCATCGGCGAGCTCGTCCACACCGCCATCGTCGAGCGCTTCTGCCGCCTGCTGTCCTCCATGACGATCGCGGGTGTCGCCCTCCCCGAGGCCATCGCCGTCACCACCGCGGCCACCAACAACACGGTCTTCCGCACGGCGCTTACCGAAGCCCGGGCCGCCATGATGCGGGGCGAAGGTCTGGCGGGCCCGCTGGCCGCCACCGGGTTGTTCCCCGGCGCCGCCCGGCAGATGTTCGCCGTCGGCGAGAGCACCGGCAACCTCGACGACCAGCTACAGTCGGCCGCCAACTACCTCGACCGGGAGCTTGACTACAAGATCAAGCGGTTCACGACCTTTATCGAGCCGGCCGTGATCGTTGCGGTCGGCGTCATTGTCGGGTTTGTCGCCATCGCCCTGGTATCCGCCATGTACGGCATCTTCAACCAGGTCAAACTCAGTTAAATGGGCGTCCGGCCTCAGGGCAGCGAAGTTGGTTTCACCCTGGTGGAGCTTCTGATCGTGATGGTGATACTGCCACTCGTGGTGGCTGCCGTCGCCGTCGCCATCATCGCCACCGAGAAAAATGCCGGCACCACCAAGGCCCTGCTCAACGATTCCACGAACGCCCAGATCGCTTCTGAGTACTTCGGGCCCGACGTCCAGGGCGCCCAGTTCCTTACCACCACGACCGTGGCTGGCACGCCCACTATGCCATCGGTCTGCGGCGCCGGCACGGGCACGGCGCTCTTGCTCGGGTTGTACCGCCCGGTCGCAACAGGCGTGGCCCCCATGTCCGTCGGCTATTGGGTCACGACCCTCCCCAACCAGACAGCGGACCTCATGCGGTATAGCTGCGTCATCACCAGCGACGCCAGCGGAAACCTGGTGGCCAACGTCCAAAGCAAAGTCCTGATTTCTGACGGCGTCAATGCCAGCCAGCAGGGCCCGGCCACAATCACGCCGAAGCAATTTGCCACGGCTGCAGGCGTGGGGTGGGCCCCCGTTTCGGCGTCCACCACCGTGGCGAGCCTCACCGCCCTGACCATTCCCGGGGCGGGACGTGGACGCTGCCGGTGGCGTCCACAAGTGCGTTCGACCTCAGTCAGCCGATCACCCTCACGACTGCGACGGGGGCCCAATCCATCAACTGCACGGGACCGACGATCCCCGGATCGTCAATAGCCGCCCCGGGCCCGAGCTTCACCGGCTGCTCGACTACGCCAGGTGGCTCGACCACGGTTCAGGGCTTGACGGTTAGCCAGCCGGCAGCCGTGTCGGCCGTGAGCCTGGGGGCGTCCGCACCGGGCGCTGCCGGGCTGACGCGGCCGGGCCCCGGTCGTTCACTCCGGCCGGAGATCCAGGTAGCAGCCCTGGCCTTGGCGCACCGGGGCTCCTGACCCTGGGTGGAGGAGACACCATCCAGGGAGGGGCCCAGGTCAATCTCACCGTGAATGGCACGGTCGCCATCAACGAGGGCACCTTATCGTGCACCGGCACGCCGCTCCCAATTGTCACCGCTTATGGCTATGGGGCCTCAAGCGGTCCCAGCGCTTTCTCGCCGGCCACCTGCGCCACTGGTGGTCCCACCACGACTCAACCAGATGTCCCGGATCCTTACGCCACCCTGCTCCCGAGCTTCCCGAGCCAGTTTCCGGCCAAATCGCTGACGCCGGTCAGTTCCATTCCGCCGGGTGGGGCCTGCGGACCCGGCGAGTACACCGTTGCCTTCAACTGCCGCACCCTCACGCCGGGTGTTTACGTGCTCGATCAAGGCGTCGGCACCACTTCGATGAGCGTGGCTGCAGGTTTTCCGGGCGAGGGGGTTCTGCTCTACCTTCCCTGCAAACCGGGCGGCTGCCAGAGTCCTTCAGCATGAGCGGCACCCAGAGCATCAATCTGACGCCGCTGTCCGCCACCCAATCCGCACAGTTTTTCGGGAGCACCGCTCTGCAGGGCGTCAGCGTGTGGCAGGATAAAGACAATAGTTCCCCGGCCGCTCTTACGGGTACGGCTGCTTCGCCTACCAGCCTCGGCACCCTGTATTTTCCGGGCGCGCCGCTCACCGTTTCTGGGTCGGGCTCTGGTAACCCAAATATCGGGTCCGGCCGGGTCATCACCCAAAGCATCGCTTTGAGCAGCGGCGCCAACATGTTGATCAATCCGTAATCGCATGCATCGATATCCTGAGTTGCCCCCCTAAGTCGAGCCCGGTGCCGCGAGGCGGGCGACACCCTGGTGGAGCTGCTGGTCGCCCTGGCGATCATCTCCATTTGTGTGATCGGCCTCATCGGGGGCCTGGCTGCGGCCGTGGCGGGCGCCGGCACACATCGCACTCTCACCAACCTTGACGCGGCGATCAAGAACTTCGCCGAACTGGTCCGGTATGAGGTGCAGTTGCAGCCTGCGTCCACTACGGCCAGCCCTAAGACTGCACCGCTGTTCGCCCGTTGTGCCTCCCAATACCTGATTGCGGGCGCCCCGAACCCATCGTCGGGACCCGTCGGCACCGCAGCGACGGTCTTCGGTACCGGTTTCAGTAGCGGTTCGAACAGCGTGTCCCTCCTGAATACACCTCCCGGCACTCCTCCGATGACGACCAATGTCACCAGCCCCAACGGCCAGTACGGGAACGTCACGGCCAACTTCACCGTCCCTCCCTTGCCGGCCGGGACGTATCCCGTCGATATTGGCGGGACGCTGGCAGCCACCCGGTTTACCGTCACACCCTGGCTGGGCGCGCTCAGCGCCTCGAGCGGCCCCTCGGCACCTTTGTGACCGTACCGGTCGCCGGTTTCAGCGCCAACAAGCCGCTGACAGTAACAGTCGGCACAGCGGCCGATACCTGGCGCGGGAACGACCAACGCCAGCGGCAGCACGCCTCCCGGCTCCCCGGTGAACTTTAACATCCCGTTTGGCCTGTCCACCGGTCCGCAAACCGTGACCATCTCCGATGGCACCTACAGCGCCAAAACCACCTTCACAGTCGGTGGAACGGGGCCGGGGTCGCCGGGTGTCGCCTACACCGTAGTGAGCACGTCGCCTTTGGCTAACTACCAGGTCGGGATCGGCAGCATCAACTACTGGAACGGCACCTCCTTCCCGCAACCGGCCTGGACCCCCTCGGACTGCATGAAGGCCGGAATCGATCCCAATCAGGACATTCAGGAAATCACCATCAGCGGCTCAGCCCCCGGGGCCACGGACCAGCTGAGCACCGTGGTGTCCAATCCCCAGTACGTTCCCACGCCCTCCATCACGGCGACGCTCGACACGACCGACTCCAGCGAGCAGGTCGGTGGCGACCTCGTTTTCGACGCCGTCGTGACCGGACCCCCTGGCTACCCCACGCCCACTGGGAACGTCAACTGGCAGATCCTCGCCTCAACTGGGGCAGCACCGAACTGCTCATCCACGAGCAACTCCGGCAGCGGAAATAGTGCCACCTGGACCTGCACCCTGACCGGCGCGCAGCTCACCGCCGGGCAGTACACCGTGACCGCCGTATACACGGGCGACAGTAACTACAACAGTGCGTCCAGCACCCTGACCACTCCGCCGGTTGCAGCCGGTTCAGCCGACGATCTTGGTTCCGCGCCCAGCCCGGCTCCCAACTGGGGGTCGCCGGCGACCTTCACCGCTACGGTGTCGGTGCCGGCCAACGCACCCGCCCCGACCGGCCAGGTGACTTGGAATTTTGTTAGCGGCCCAGCGAGCAACTGCGACAGCACCACCCCGCTGGCAGCCTCGGGGCCGCCAGTACCAGGCCGCATGCACTATTGATCACGTTACGGTGGCCATCTACAGCGTTACGGCGAAGGTGGCTGCCGACGCCAACTACACCACCGCAACCAGCCCCCCATGACGCCCTGACCGTGCCTGCAATCCCAACAACGACGAGTGTTACCGTCTCCCCGTCGACAGTGAACGTTGGCGACATGATCGACCTCACCGCCACCGTAACAGGCCAGGGACCGTCCGGAGCCCCTGCGCTGACGGGAACCGTCACCTGGCCCACAGTCACCTGCGCGTCGCAGACCTCCAGCATCAACGGCATTACGGGGACCTGGACCTGCGACGCCATCGCCCAGACCGCCGGCTCCTATACGGCCGCCGCCAACTACGGGAGCGACCGGCTTTGCTCTGGCACCAGCCCGCCGGTGCAGGTCAATGCTGTTACGCCTTCCGTGACCGTCACGCCCACGTTCAACGGCGGCACCCTCACCTTTACCGCCACCGTGGCCGGTCCGCCAGGCGGAGCCACCCCCACGGATACCGGCAGCTGGAACCTGTCCGGCCCGAACGGCCTGTCGACCTGCCCCACCACCACCTCCCTCACCGGAACCGGGAACCCGCAAGGGACAGCCACCGCTACCTCCGCGGTCGCCCAGGCGCCGCCGGATCGTACACGCTCATCTACACCTACAACGGAGACAGCAACTACAGCCCAGCCAGCGGTTCCACGAGCTATACCGTTCCTGTGGTCACGCCCACGCTCGATGTACAGGCAGCCTCCACAAAGGAACGCTCACCTTTACGGCCACAGTCGGTGGGCCAGCAGGTGCTCCTACCCCAACCGGGACTGGGACGTGGACGGTCGCCGGCCCGGGAGGGATCTCGGTTTGCGGCAGCACTACCGCACTGACCGGTACCGGAAACCCGCAAGGCAGCGCTACAGCGACGTGCACCATTTCGGGTTTCATCCTGCCGCCGGCAACTACACGGTCACATACGCGTACAACGGTGACGGCAATTACAACCCGACCAACGTCTGACCCACCACCTTCCACGTCCCCAAGTTCGTGCTGACGTCCGCGCTGCGGAAACGGAAACAGACTCATATTCACGGCCACACTTACCATCGGCGCCAGCACCCCCGCCACCCACAGGAACGGTCACGTGGACGGTCACGGCAGGCGCCGCCAGGTGCACCGGGGGCACCACGGCCCTCATGGGAAGCGGAACCACTTTCACTGCCACGTGCACGATCTCCAACGCCTCGAGCAACAATCGGACCTACAATGCGCAAGGCCGTTTTCGATAACGACACTTACTATCTGGCGGCCGACGATTCCAGGTCCGGGGTCACCGGGATGAGGACCGCAGCGCCATCTGATGCTCCCTGTAGCGGGGATCGGCCCTGATCCTGGCACTGGTCTTCATGGTGGCGATGGGCATGATCATCCTGGCTCTCGCCACGTTCACGTCCGGCTCCATACTCAACACTTCGAACGCCCGCCGCCCAGCGCACGTCCCTCAACGACGCCGAATCCGCCACGGTGACTGCCATGCAGTACCTCCGTAATAACTTCGTGTCCTTGAGCCTCTACAACGGTGGGAACCTGCCGGGCGGCCGATCCACGCAGACATGCCTCCCGAACAATGAGAGTGCTTCAGTACTGCCTTCCTCCGATCCGCGCCTTACCGGTCAGTCCGAACTCGGTCTCGCTCGCCTGTGTCGCCCAGTTACAACCCGGGCAGCTCAGCCACCAGAGTCGTCGACTTCTATGCGTGCCGGTCAGGTACCGGTTACAACACCTGCGTCGCCTCGGGATCCTCGAAGGTGATCCTGCATGCTCAGGTCGTCTACAACGACTATGCGACTGACGGCACGATCTCCTGCGACCCCACCTCGGTGACGACCTGCGGGACGGGGATGACTGTGCAGGTCTGGGACGTGTCGACGGCAGATTCCTGACCCTGGGAGCCAAAACCATTGCTCGGGCCACCCACATACAGTGGCCCGGTCTGCACCACACACGGTCCGCGGTCAAGCGGACCTGTCCCGGCAACCCGACGAGCTCCGGGCGACCTCCCGCCCACGGGCGTTGGGCAACGGTTGGGTTCCATGAGGGCTGGAGATGAGATCCAGGTGACACGATTCAGAACGAACGGGCCTACCGGTCTCTTCAACCCGACAAGCCAGTATCAGGAGAAGAGAGCAAGATGCAAGACACCCTCGAGCGCCTCCGCACGCGCCGCGAGGAGTTGGGCGACGAGGGCGGCTTCACCCTCATCGAACTTCTCATCGTCATCGTGGTACTAGGCATCCTGGCCGCCATCGTGGTCTTTGCCGTCCAGAACCTGACCGGCAACAGCGCACAGTCCGCCTGCGCGTCGGACCTTGCAGACCGTCGACCACGCCGCCCAGGCCTACATCGCCCAGGTGCCCAACACGCCCACCGGCTGGGACATGTCTTCGCTCCTCGGTACCACGAGGCGTCGCCAACGGGTCAGCAGAACCAAACGGTCGGCCCGTGGCTGCACAACACGGTGAGCAGCAGCCACTACACCATCACCGTTACCGGCAACGGCAATAATACTGCGACTATCACGGTTGCCAGAGAGACGGGTGGTGCGGTTTTATCAAACCTACGATCCCGACGACCGAGAGCGCCACCCAGGCCTGCATTGCGGCTGGCGTCGGCTAAGCGATCAATCGCCAGATGCTTTTGGGCCGGCCCGCTTTCCGGGCCGGCCCAGCTACGTTTTGATCCGAGTCCAGGAGAGCCTCCGATGACGCCGTCCCCGCCTGCAGCCCGCCCGCAGTGAGCACACCTCGACCGAGCGGGGCTTCACGCTCATAGAGCTGGTTATCGTGGTCGTCATCTTGGGCATTCTGGCCGGCATCGCGGCCTTTGCCGTCCAGGGCATGATCGGCAACAGCGTGCAGGCGGCCTGTCAGTCGGACTACAAGACAACTGAAGTGGCCGTCGAAACGTTCCGCTCTCAGCTCGGCTACTACCCCACCAGCAGGATCGGATGGTGTAAGTGCGCCCAACGCGGTGCCGGCTCTGAGGAATGGCGGACACGTTCGTGTCACCGAGCGTGGGCCCGTGGCTGCGAGACGACCCCATCAACGGCAACCACTACGAGATCCAGGTCTCGACCGACGGTCATGGCATCGTCCAGGTCTACCAGACGGATGGGGTCACGCCCATTGGCAACACCGGCACTATTGCCGACTGCAATCTCACGCACTGAGCGCCTCGTCCGCCGGACCACCCGGACCGGCGGGTCTTGGACGACCTCCCTATTGGCTCTCCCCAGAACGGGCCAACCGGAATGACGATAGAGACAGACAGTTTCGTACGCGACTTAGGTTCCGCCCCGAAGGCAGCTTCGGCGCCGGCTGAGCCCGTGGCTGCTGATATCACCACACCGAGCGGGAGCCACGCCCGGCTCAAGCACCTTCTGCTCCCGGGAATTCTAACGGCATTGATCATCGCCACCGGGATGGCCTACGAGCTGTGGTGGTTCCCGGTGGTACACGACAGGGTTTCGTCTGGGCCGTTCCTGGCGACTTTTGGGCCACCTGGCGCCAGGCGCACTTCGTGGCTTGGGGGTTCATCTCCGACATCTACCGTACTGGCTCACCACTGGTGACCCTGCCCGGCTACGCCATCCTGCTCGCACCCATCGCCGCTCTGTCGTCGGCGCTGGGGCTGCCGGAATCCGCCCCCGCCATCCCCCTTCTGAAGCCCGAGGCCTGGTTGCTGGCCGGACCTTTCGTGCTCTTGACCGCGGCCCCCGCCTTGATTGCTTTTGACTCCCTCGCCCGCCGCCTGGGGGTTACCGGGTCGAGACTCGTGATACTGCTCAGCGCCGAAGCGGTCGCCTTGTGGCCGACGCTGGCCTACTGGGGCCATCCCGAGGACGTGGCGGGCGTGGCCCTGCTTGCGTTCGCCCTGACTGCCGCCGCCGATCAAAAGTGGGTGAAAGCGGGCTGGCTGATGGGCGGCGCCATTGCTATGCAGCTGCTCACCGGGCTCATCCTGCCGGTCCTGGCCGGGATGGCTGGGGCCCGGCGACGCGTTCCGTTTCTCCTGCGGGCCGCCTTCCTGCCTGCGGTTCTGCTGGCTGCCGTCATGATCCCCGACTTCCACGACACCTGGAAGGTCCTCACCCAGCAGCGCACCTTCCCGACCATCAACCACCCCACCCCCTGGGTGCTCCTGTCACCCAAAATCGGCCCTCGCATGGTGGCGGCGGGCCCGGCCCGCATCGGTGCGGTTGTAGTGGCGCTCGGTTGCGGAATGATCGCGAACAAGTGGCGGTACGACCTGCGCCGGGTGGTGTGGCTGGCTGCTGTGGTGATGGCTGCCCGCTGCGTCTTCGAAGCGGTCATGGTCCCCTACTACGTCATGCCCGCCGTGACGCTCACCTTGATCGTGGCGGCGAGTCGCCCCGGATGGCGGTGGATCCCCGCCGTGGCTGCCGGCGTGGCCCTCACGGTGGTGACACACTTCCACGCCAACATGTGGATCTACTGGCTGTACATGACCGCCCTGCTCGGGACCATGCTTGTGGCGGCTTTTCCCGCTCGCCGGGATACCTCGGATCGGGCCGAGGTGGCGGTCTCGTGAGGCTGCCCGACAGCAGTGGCCGGATGGGCCTTCTTTGGAGTCTCGTTGCGATGGGAATGTTCGGGCCCGGTCGCCGTGGTGGCCTATGAGGAACCGACGGCAGCGACACGGCCCTCGGCCTTTCTCTATCTCGGGGACGTTGGGCACACGTTGTGCCAACGGCGGGCGAGCGGTGATCTGCGCCTGGGATGATGTCTTCTCGAGAACCCCCGATCGGCCTTGGGGCGAGGGCCAGTCGGGCCGGTTCTCTCTGGATGGCGGTTCTCGCCGGTCTGGAGGCAGCCGTCCCGCTCCGGCGGGGCGGGACCGGCGAGGACCGCCGCACCTACCGGCTGCGGTCGGGCACTACGGCGTTCCCAGCCAGGCGTAGTTCTGCACGCCCGTTGCGGCACAAAGGCCCGGACCGCAGCCCAATGCCAGCATCGAGTCGGCGTTGTTGGCCGGGATTGATTGGGCGGTGGACCACGTCGGGACACTTCCCTGGACCTCGAAGTAGTACAGCGCTTGGGCCCCGCCGACCACGCAGTAGGCGGGGAGCGATCCGGATCCCGGTACGCAGGACGTGGCGCTCAGGCTATTCCCGCCCGCCAGGGGATTGGGAGCAGACCAACCGGTGCTCAGGTAGACCTCGGCGAAGCCGTCGCCGCCGGCAGCGACGCATACGGACGGTGAACTGCAGGCGACGCTGTCCGGGAAGCTCGGAGTGGCATTCGGGTCGAACGAGGCCATAGCCGACCAGCTCGTCCCGTTCCAGGTCGTGAACTGGCCCGACTTGTCGACCGCCAGGCAGAAACCAGCCGCTGGGCATGCCACAGAGTCGAGATTTTGCCGGGTCGAATCGATACTGGTCGCCGTCCATTTCCCGGTCGCCGAGTTGTAGGTTGCCACTTGGGCGCCGGACGCCACGGCACAGAAGCCGGTGGTGGTGCAAGCGATCCCTCCCTGCGGAATAGGACTGGAGACCACGTCCTGGTCTGCGGGCAATGATGACCAAGCCCCACTTGCGTACCGCCAGACGTTCCCGGCGCTGTCAATGGCTGCGCATGAGCCGGCGGTCGGACAGCTGATGGCATCCGCCCCGAAGAACTGCGGGCAGGACCCGCCGCACGTGGTGCTCACCGACGCCGGCGGCGTCGACCACAAGGTTCCCTTGAAAGTTACGTAGTTGCCGCCGTTGTCAACCGCGGCGCAGAAGGCGGAGCTGGCGCATGAGACCGCCTGGACCTGGTTGCTGCCCCCGACGGACGTCACTGTCCACGATGTTCCGTTGAACACGTCGAGGGTATTGTCTCCGGGCACGGTAGAGCAGAACGTGGCGCTCCCGCAGGACATGGCGGTGGGCGAACCCCGCAAGGCGCCCTGGGTCCCATACGGGACCCCAGACCACGTGCCACCGCTGTACTGGAAGAAACCCGGCCCGCTGCTGGCGCTGTTCCCCATAACGAAGCAGTTGCTGCCGGGGGCGCACGCCACCGGGCGCTGCGGGCTGAATCCGCCGGGGAGACTGGCCCCGGTCCAGGCCGACCCATTGTATGTATAGAGCACATTTCCTGGGATGGTGGGATCGAACAGCAAGGCGACACACGCCGTCGAGGCCGAACACGAGAAGCCCCGGACGGAGTCAACGTCTGTCACAACCACGGGCGGCAAGCTTCCGGTCGCCGACCAGGCGGTCCCGTTCCAGGTGTAGACGGTGTACGAAGTAACTGCGGTGGTATTGAACGTGGCCATCAAGGCCAGGCAGGACGTGCTGCTCAAGCAAGTGAGACCTTGCAGGGACGTATTGTCCGGCAGTGTGGCACCGGCCGCCCAGTTGCCGCCGTCGCCGCGCGTGAAGGTGTTACCGGCATTGTCCATGAGCATGCAGAATCCGTCCGGACCGGCGCTGCAGGACACCGCGATGAGCGGTAGTTGATCCGAAGGTGGGGCGGCATCGGGCGACCAGGTGGTCCCGTTGTAGTCGAAGAGGGCGTTCGACGTCTGGTTGACCGCAATGCAGAGACTCGATGAGGCGCACGAGATCAGGCTCAAGGAGCTGGTATTGACGTGGATCGGCGCGCTCCAGGATCCGCCTTGGAGGAAGGCCGTGTCGGCGGTCGACCCGCCAACCGCGGCGCAGAAGCCGGACGTCGGGCAAGAGACTCCCACCCACCGCTCTACCGGGAGCTCCGCCGAGCCGGCCGCACTCCAGTTGAGAGGAGGTCCGGGCCGGGCGGAAGCTTCGTTCGAGCCAGGGGAAACGCCGACCGCGTTGACGGCCTGGACGGTGAAGTAGTAGGTGGTGCCGCTAACCAGACCGCTCACGGAGAAGCTGGTGACGGTACTCGGGATGAGCGTGTTGCCGTTGACCGGGGTCCCCGATTCGCCACCCGGCGTAGTGCCTTCGTAGACGTTGTACCCCTGAAGTGGTGAGCCGCCGTCTGAGCCGGGCGCCGCCCAACTCAACGCCACCTGGGTGAAGCCGGGATCGGCTACGAGCCCGGTTGGCGGGGCGGGATAATTCCGTACCAGCCGGTCAGATCGACGACGATGTTGATCGTGCCAGCCGAGTTGTAGACCGTGAAGCTGCCGGAGGTGGACAGGGTGGGCACCACCAGGTTGGGCTCGACTGCGCCTTTGGCGGGGTTGAGGTCGGAGGTGCCGGGCCGGGTCGGGCCCGGGTAGACAGTCAGGAAGGTGTTCTGAGTGGGAACGACGCCTGTGACGTTGACTACCGCCGCAATCACACCCGCCGGCACCCCGAACTGATTTGCTACCTGCACGGACTGGGTGGCTCCGGGGCCCAACGGCCTGGCACTGCCGCCCGCCCCGTCGCACTGGGCTGCCGTCCCGGTCAGGCCCGTGTTTGCCCGGGTATCGCAGACGGGACAGGAGACGAAGCGGGCACAAAAATGGCGCCTGTCCCACCAGCGGCGGTGTAGTAGCCGGAGATGTCGACGACGACGTTCGTAGCCTGAGATGAGTACACGTCGATGGCTCCACCCGAACCCAGGGCGACCGTCGCCCGGTTGGGGATCACCTGCCCGGCGATGTAGTTAAGGTTCGAGGCCGTGGGAAGGTTGGCCCCATCGGGATAGACCGTCAGATAGCCGGCGCCCGCGGGAGATACGGCGGTGACATTGGCCACCACCGCGATGGCGGCCGTCGGCAGATTGCCTGCCACGTTGATCGTTGCGCGACCGCCCGCCGGTATAGGATGACCGTTGTTGCATTGCGCAGGCGACCCGGGTTGCAGGCGGGTGTCACATATCCGGACGGGTGACGGCAGCGGGTCGTAGAGGCCGGATCCAGTGCCGACTGGCGCTGTGGCCGACACGTAACCCTGCAAATCCACGACCACGTCGGACCGTGTCGTGGTGTAGATCGAGATCTGGCCGCCTGTTCCCAGCCCGACCTCGACCAGGTTTGCGACCACTGTTTTAGCGGTGAAGTTGAGGTTCGAGGCCGTGGGACGGGGCTGGCCGGCTGGGTACACCGTCAGGTACCCGGCCGCGGCCGCATTCACTGCGGTCACATTGACCACGACCGCGGTCGTCCCGGCTGCCACGAATCCCGCCAGAGAAACGTTTATCGCGGTGTTGGCAGCGAGCGTTCTGCCCTGACACTGCGCAGCGTTCCCCGACAAGGTCGAACTGCCCCGAGTGTCGCACACTCGGGTCGGGGTCAACGGCGTGTACGCGCCTCCAGTCGGCGTAGCCGACGCCACTCCCACCGCTCCGGGTATTGTCCCCGAAACCCCCGCGATTGCGCCCGCAGACGCCAGCACCAACACAACAATCCGCCGAACCAACTTCCACATGACTGCGCCCCTCTGCTCACGCCAGACCCCACGAGGTTGCCCAAAGCCTACCAAAGGGTGCGATCAAAACCAACCCACCCGGAATAGTTGAGCCGCGGACCAGGCTTTTCGGCACGCAGCAACTCCACTTGAGGTCGCCGGGCTTCTTGAGAAGGCGCGCGAAAGAAGCGAGCTCTCCCAGATCGAAAACGGGGCCCGTTGCCACGGCGAGACAACTGCTGCCAGCACTTCCCGACCGCACACATCCTCATCGGCCGCCGGGAATCCAGACCGGGCTTCATTCGCTCTCCGATCCTCATTTCAAGACCGACCAGGCAAAAGGATCCCAATTCCCTCCCTGGGCTCCGACCGAGCCCAGGATTTAGGCCGACCTCAGTTCCTGCCGATAGTCCAATCGTGATGGATTTGGTTGCCATGCTCGGACATCTGATCAGGGTGGACGGATCCGACCTCCACGTCGCAGCCAACAGCCCGCCGCGGATACGGGTCAACAGCGACTTGCGCCGGCCCCGTTTCCGGTCGCGAACGCTGACCAGTTACAGGACACCCTCAAGGAAGTCCTCACCCCCGATCGCCTCGAAGAGTTCCATCGCACCGGCGAAGCCGACTTTTCCCTGTCGATATCGGGATTAGGTCGCTTTCGTGGCAACGCCTGCCGTCAGCGTGGCACCGGAGCCCTTGTCCTGCGCCGAGTGCTGCCGGTGGCGGCGACGGCCGAAACCCTCGGTCTACCGCCGGTCGTGACGCGATTGGCGGCAGAACAGCGCGGCATGGTCCTGGTCACTGGGCCCACGGGCTCGGGCAAGACGACCACTTTGGCCGCCTTGATCGACCACATCAACACCACTCGGGCCTGCAAGATCGTTACGATAGAAGATCCCATCGAAGTGATCCACGACGACAAGCGGTCGGTCATCTGGCAACGAGAGATCGGCAATGACACCCAAGACTACGCCCAGGCGATGCGGCGTGTGCTGCGCCAGGACCCTGATGTGATTTTCATTGGTGAGATGCGGGACTCCGAGACCGTCGGTGCTGCCCTCAGCGCCGCCGAGACCGGTCACCTCGTCCTCTCAACGTTGCACACGACTAACGCCACCGAGACCGTCAACCGGGTAGTCGATTTTTTCCCATCCACCCAGCAGCGCCAGGCTCGCCTTATGCTGGCCGGGGTGCTGAAGGGTGTCATCAGCCAACGCTTGGTCCCTCGTGCGGACGGGGCTGGGCGGGCCGTCGCCATCGAGGCCATGCTGGTCACCGGGCGTATTGCCGATCGCATTATCGACCCGGACAGCCCAGGCGATTCGATCGAGGAACAGATGAGCGACGGTGACTATCACGGAATGCAGACTTTCGATCAAAGCCTCTTTGGGCTCGTCAAGAACGGAGAAGTGTCGCTCAATACAGCAATCGCCGCGGCCACAAATTCACATGATTTCCGCGTCGCACTCGAAACTGCCGGAATCATTACTGCGTAACGACAAACTCGGCTATCCCGCAGAATCTTCCACCAAGTTTGAAATCGGCAACGCGCGGTCATCTGCACCATGTCAGTTTTCCGAACGTCACGTTTCCTCCCGATCCTCGGTGAGCATGACGATTGTTGGGTAGCGCACCGCTCGGAGGATGAACCCGGGGTGAGCCGGCTGGCTCGAGGCCCGGTCCGCCATCGACCGAGACCAAGAGGTGGGCCGGCGACGAGCGGTCCTGTCATGATGGACTGGCCCCGGTGGGACACCCGGATGGCCCGGCCACCGCCCGCGAGAAGGTGCGCATCGTCCGTGAGCTGCGCTGCCGGCCCCGTGTGCCTGATACATTCGCGGCCGAGCGCTGTCCTAGTCAACGACGCGCGTGCTGGAGCGGGCCCCCACATACCAGCGCGACCAGGACTAGGGCCGCCTCCCGGCTACCATCAGCGAGCGTCGCAGACTGCGCATCACTCGCTGCACTGTCGGCACTAGCGTCGTCGAAGACACCTTGGGAGCCCAGCGAGGCCGCAGAGCTGACCAACGCCCTCCCGAGCGGTCCCGGACCATCAGCCCGAGGCGCTCGAGGGCACAAGGTCATGACATCGCCGTCGTACCCGCCCGTACGGTGTGCGCATTCGCGCTGTGGTTCCAGAAGATCTCCTCGCCAGGCTGCGCAAGCTCGGCCACGACCGTCTCGATGAGATGGACGAGGGCGGGCGGCAGATGGTGGCGTCACCGACTTCAGTACCAGCGCCTGGCCAGTTCGTTGTTGGCGATGTGGTAGCCGGTCACCGGAACTACGAGCGTGATCGTCGCCATGGAGACGGGTCTCTTCGATCCGGCCGTGATGGACTCCTTTAGCGGCGCTTCGCAGTTGAGCGGGGGGCGTGATCTGGTCGGGTAGCTGTTATTAGCGATCCACCAGCGCGGTCAGGGGCCTCGCCATTCTTGCGGTTGTTCGACGACTGCAAGACGGGAGGAGACCCCTGACTAGAACAGACGGTATCGACTCGGCCTGTGTCCTGTTGGGCATCAGCGAGTTGGTGGTGAGCACGGTCGAGGTGGTGGACGGCGAGCTGTGGGTGTATGTCGAGACCGGGCCGGGCCGGCGGGTGTGCCCGGGGTGTGGCACCTGGGCGGAGTCGAAGGGCCGGCCTACGGTGCTGGTGCGGGATCTGGAGATCGCCGGCCGGCCGACGATACTGGCGTGGCGCAAGCGCCGCTTCCGTTGTGTCGATCCCGACTGCGATGCTCCCTCCTGGACTGAGCAGATCGAAGGGATCGCCCCCAGAGCGCTGCTCACTGATCGGGCCCGAGCCGAGATCGCTCGCCGGGTCGGCGCGGAAGCGGCCGCGGTGGCGACGGTGGCCAAGGCGTTCGGGGTGTCGTGGTGGACGGCGTGGCGAGCCTTCGCTACCGAAGTCGAACCGGTCATTGAGGACCCGGCCCGCATCGCCGATGTGGAGGCGCTGGGCGTGGATGAGACTGGGTTCCTGGCCGCCACCGCCCACAGGCGGCGTATCTTTGCCACCGGCATGGTCGATGTCCGTCGAGGCATCCTGATCGACATCATCGAGGGCCGCTCGGCCAGGATCCTGGCCTCCTGGCTGGCCGATCGAGCGCCGCAGTGGTTGGCCCAGGTGCAGATCGTCTGCATCGACCCGCTCGAGGCCTACCGATGCGGGCTCAACCCGTCGCTGTCCCACGCCGTGATCGTGGCCGACCCCTTTCACATGGTCCGCCTTGCCAACCGGGCCATCGACCAAGTCCGCCGGCGCACTCAGCAGAGCTTGACCGGACATCGGGGCCGCCAGGGCGACCCGCTCTATGACATCCGCAGGCTGCTGCTCACCGGCGACGAACGACTCGACGAGCGGGCCCGAGCTCGCCTGGATGCCGCCCTGGCCGCCGGCGACCCCAAGGACGAGGTCCTGGCTGCCTTCTTGGCCAAGGAACATCTTCGTGAGGTGTATGCCGTGGACGACCCGGCCGACGCCATCCAGCTCCTCGACGCGGTGCTGGTCGAGTGCGCCACCAGCGAGGTGCCCGAGCTGGGCCGGCTCGGACGGACCCTGACCCGCTGGCAGGCCGAGATCATCAACCATCACCGCACCGGGGATAGCAACGGGCCCACCGAAGCCATGAACCTGCTCATCAAGAAGATCAAGCGAGCCGGCTGCGGGTTCACCAACTTCACCCACTATCGGCTACGAGTTCTCGCCCACTGCGGACTCAAATGGCAAACTCAACGAGCCGCACGAATACGAGCCCTCACTCCCCGCTCAGCCGCGTAGCGCCCCTTTAGCTATCGTCAGCCTGACCTAGTCGTCGCTCGGGCCGAACACAGCAGGCACCGTGGCATCGAGGGTGAGGCGGAGCTGGTTGTTTAGATTCGCTTCCCGAGGACGAGCCCTACCAAAGTCCCTTCTAGGAGCCCATGGGCGTGAACGAGGTGCCGATAGTTGAGCTTGACCGCTCGCTGCGTCGCTGGATCTGGCCACCTTGAAACTTGCCCGAGGTACCAGCCGGGCAGGAAGGGTGGCTGCACCTCGCCAGGCTCCCCCGTCCGCTCGCGGTGCCACCAGGCTGGCGGACTGAGCATGAAGGGGCCGTTCGGCTGCATCCCCGCTCGATTAGCTTGGGGCCGTCACCACTGCCGAAGGAGCGACCGTGCCTGTAGTTGTTGCCACCATTACCCCCAGTCCCGGCCAGATGGACGCCCTGGTAGAGGCCCTGAAGGAGCTGGTGCCGGCCGTGCACGAAGAGGAGGGTTGTGAGTTGTACTCCCTCCACCGCGGTGAGGATCGGGTGGTGTTCGTGGAGAAGTGGCGGGACGCCGACGCATTGCAGGCCCACCGGTCCGGACCGAGCCGCAAAGCCACGGGCGAGAAGCTGGTTGGGCTGATCGCTGGCACCCCCGACGTCCAGGTCCTCGAGGCCGTCCCGACCGGGGACGACACCAAAGGCGCCCTCTGAGATGGCCGCGACCGGCAGCGAGAGTTGGCGGGCGGCCAAGGGCGCGGACGTGCGCCCTGGCGACCGGGTGCGCACGGCAGACGGCACGGAGCTCATGGTGAGCCGTATCGAGCCTTCGTTCTTCGGGCGTGACAACATGATCGCCTTCATCGAGGACACGCCCGAGCGGTGGTTCAAGCGGCCGGTCACGGTCGACGCCGACGTCGAGATCCTGGTGGCCGACTAGGCAGGACGAGCGAGGTCGGCTTGACCTACTATGACGGTGGCATCGCCACGGTTGGCGCTTTGTCCTTGGGCGCCACGGCCATCTCGAGGCCTTTCTTTATCTGCGGTGGCGCCACGCCTCTGCGGAAGAGGCGGTAACGCTGACGCAAGGTCGGCGACAAGGCGGGCAGCCAGGTCACCTCCCAGGCCCGGGCGACCAGAGTGGCGGCGTCCCAGACCTGCTGCTCGATGGCCTTCCCGACGCTCTGGCCGGCGGCCCGCAAGGAGACCCCGCTGACGCCGACGGCGGCCACCAGGGTCACGAGGCTGGTCCAGTACTTCGCCACGCCGTGGGCATAGGTGATGGCCAGGTACAAAAGACCGCCTGTCACCGCCAGGATAAGGACCGCCACGGGCCAGAACTGCAGCAGGACTCTACGCGCCAAGTTCTTACTCGTGCGCAGCACGGACTCCCCGGCCTGTACCCAGGCGTTGACCCCGGGCAGGCCGCTCCCAGGCGGGCTGGTCAGCAGGGCCCGCCAGGCCCGGCCCTGATTCTCGAGGGCGTCGGCAATGCGGGTTTTGTTGTTGGCCCAGTTGGTCTCCACCGTAAGTTGAGCGGCATTGATGTCCGCCCAGTCCTGCCAATTCTGAAGGGAGCGGGCGGCGACCTCCGCTGAGTGGGGCGGCAGGGCCCGCCCCGCCTGGGTCATCCAGCTGCGCAGCCTGGCCAGCTGGTGCCGTTCGAATTGCTGCAAAAAGACGGCACTGTCAGCGCCAGTCGTGCGGGTCGCGGAGGTATCGCTCAGCGCCCGGCCCAGCTGGTAGGCGCTCAACTGCTGGGCATCCGGACTGAGAGTATTCAGGATCTGGGAGTGCACCTGCCGCAGTTGCTCTTTCAGGCCTTCCGGCTGCGCCAGGTACGACTCATGGGCGCCTTCAATGCCGCAGTCCCCGAAGGGACGCGCCAAGGATTGCAACTGGACGAAATTGAGACTGACGCGCTCTACCTGGGCTAGCTCGGCCACCCCTGGCAGGCAGTCGGGCGGGTCCAGCTCCGTCTCCTGGCCCTGAGCGGGTAAACCATAGACCTGAGCTATCAGCCAGCCTAGAGCGAACGCCGTGCCCGGCTCTGGCCGGCTACAAAGCGGAGGGTCCATTCCCTCACTCGACTCCATACAGCCGGGCATCGCTCCTCCTGCCTGTCGACCTTGGGCGCCGGGCATGCCCGGATCGTGCATCCGGCCCGCTCCGCTCAAGCGGGTAGGCCCGCCGCGGCCAGCCCGGCGAGCACTCCCCAGGTGGCGAGGGCCCCGGTCACACTCGTGTAGTAGCCGTAGCTCGTGTAGTACGCCACGGCAAATTCGGTTTGCAGATCGAGGCGGCAGTCCGTTGGCAGGTCGCCGTTGATCTGCGGGTCTGACATGTTGCGTACCGCGGCCCATTTCGGCACCCCGCCCCGCGTGTCGATGGCCATTCCGAGCACGGCGTCGCCCATCTCTACGGCGCACCCCTCTTGATCGAGGTGATTCGTAGAAGTACCGAATTCGAAATAGTCTGTCGTGAGGATGGGCGAGTACTCGGGCATGTCGCGCCCACCCTGCTCCAGCCGGATACGAGGCGTGTTGGGGTCCGTGGTGATGAGGCCGCCCTGGTAGTTGTAGCGCTTCGTCGGAGGCTCGAATCCCGGCTCCATTAGGTCCTCGCCGAAGGCCCCCATCAACCCAACGGCGGTGTCGAGGTGGTTGGTGGGGATCTGCCAGTCGCTCTTGTACGTCTTGCCATTGAAGTCCTCGTTGCGAAACTCCGATTTGAGGTGGAACTTCGCCGCTCGACTGATGACGGCGTCACCGAGTCCGAACCGTTCGAACACGCTGCCGCTGGTGCCGATGGTGAGAAAAACCTTCGGTTGTACTTCGTCGATGATCTGATCGAAAAACGTCAGGACGGGAAGGGTGGCCTTCCCGTCATCGGTGCGCTTGCCGTCCTGGTTGAGGTGGAGCTCGGACTTCATGCACAGGACAGACAGGTCCTGGAGGCGGACGGGCATGTAGCTACCCATGCGGCCGGCCGCCAGGGCCGGTGCGCCTCCTCGAATGAACGGCTGGTACTTGGTCGCGAAATCCTTGGCGTAGCGGTACCACGTGGGCCGCCCGAAACCAGGGGTCAGGACGTCGGCCAGCGTGTTGGCCTCATCGACGGTCCACGTGATCACCACCACGTCGGCCCGGGGAAGCGGGGCGTCCGGTGAGGGGGGCGGGTTCATTGGCTCGGGGACCGGGCCCAACCCGGGCGGGAAGTTGATGGCTTGCTGGATCTTCGCCAATCCCCCCTGCAGTGAGGTGAGATCGGGCGCGAGGTCCAGGTCCGCCGGTTCGGTGCCGCGCCCAAGTAACTGCCGGGCCAGCTCCGTGCGCTGTTCGATGTCCAAATGGATCTCCTTATTCTCGCCGGTGGTCACCCTTTGAAGGATCCATAATCGGCCGCGTCAAGGCACGCGCTCGATCCGGTCGGTCAGGAGATCCGCCAAGGGCTCCGAGCGTCGCCCCACCCCTTCACTCGGGCTCAGGATCGTCATCAACACATCACTCGTGCCCCGGTCCGGCGGTGACAGCCACTGCTGGCTCAAGCTCAGGTCGATCACATCTCGCAGGCCGACCCCGGGCGGTGGCGGGGGGCTGTCGGCTGTTAAGTACCACGTCTCGACGTGGTCGTCGAGCACGCCGTCGACCATTGGCGTGAAGCCCGTGGCCAGAGCCGTCGGCCGGATGTCGAGGTGCTTGAGCGGTTCGGCCCGGGGATGGTCTCCGATCAAAAGGCGAGCCCGACGGCCTCCAAGAGTTAGACCAGTCCGGCCCCGCAGGTGGATATAGGACTTGTAGAGCATCCCGCGGAAGTCGCCGTAGGCGACACCATTCATCGTCATGGGCAGCCGCGTCCGTGGGGGCGGGGTATGTCGAGTCGGACGACGAGCTGGCCGTCGAGGTCGTACTGGGTGCTCACGGTATCTCCGCCGATCAGGTAGTCGAGGTTGGCCTGGCGCTTCGGCATTCCCCAGATGCCGAGACCGCCCTTGACCGATATCTCCGTACTTACCGGCAGGTCGTAGATGTAGACGCCCGTCCCGTAATGGCCCCGCCAGGCCAGGGCCGGCACGGGGGGCGCTGGTTGCGCGCCGTGGGTCACCATGATCCCGATGCAAAACTCGATGTACTTGCCGATGGTGGTGTCGAGATAGTTGACCACAGCGAGGACGAGGAGACCATGACCAAAGACGCGCACCGGTTGGAGTTCCTGCCCCGGAAGGATCTCAGCGGCGCGGTCCGCGTCGATGGCGAAGGTGGCGAACAGAGCCGGGCTGGTCTGCGTGCTTACCGGCATGTTGAAAGGTATGCCGTCGACGTTGGCATATCGACCGTTGAGCCAGCGAATTCTGGGGGAGAACGTCACGACACCACCTTCGCTTCCGAGTCCTGGAGGATTGGCGAGACACTAGGCGATGCTCGTCTGGCGATGGCCGTTACCGGTACGTTTGGCCATCAACGTGTTCAGCCGCCCGCTCCGCCAGAGCCGCGATGGTGAGGGAGGGATTCACCGCCAGCGCGGTCGGAATGATGGACCCGTCGACGACGTACAAGCCTGGATAAGACCAGGTTTCACCACTGGGCTGGACGACGCTGCGATTGGGGTCGTCCCCCATGACGCAGCCTCCGAGAGGATGGGCGGTGAGGATCTTCCGTATGGGCCAGCGATAGAGGAAGCTGTTCTCGAACTTGCCCCCCGCGGCCTCGCTGATCGAGGCCATCACCTCGGTCATTTCCTTGTACAGCCCTCGGTTGCGGCGGGCGTCCCAGTCGATCTCCAAGGTGTCGCCGGCGAGGCGCATCCGCCCGTCGGAACTGTCGGTCCCCATGCCAAGGAAGGGGATGATCCGCGGCGTCCGGGCACCCGAGAGTACCGAGTCCACCTCGAGACTCAGCGTTGTCGTGCGGCTCCCGACTCCCAGCGTCCGGCGGGCGTAGCTCGTCGTCAATGCGGCCAGCGCTCGCAGCCGACCGGCCGCGGGCGGCAGGGCTCCTTCCAGATACCAGAGAAGAGAATCGGGTAAGCCCAGGTCTTCCACGGTGATGACGTGATCGGCGGTGTGGACCGTCGCCCGGGCCGTGATCGGTGGCCCGAGCCCGGGGTCGGTGCGCTGCGACGTTCCATGGGCGAAGGCGAAGAGCAACTCGCCATTGAGCGAGAATTGCTGTCCGAGGGATTGGGATAGAGCTGGCAAACTCCGCCTGATGTCACGACAGGACAGAAGGAGCCGGGCGGATCCCAGCGTTCCCGCGGCTACCACCACGATGGTCCCGTGCAGCGAGTCACGGGTTCCGGGCCGGCTCGGATCAGCCTCGTCCAGCCGGCGAAATGAGACGTCGTAGCCGCCTCCATTCGAGGGTGCGATCCCGTCGACCACCGCGAGGGGATGAATAGTAGCGCCGTGGTGGCTCTCCGCCACGGCCAGGTAGTTGGTGTCCAGCGTGTTCTTGGCGCGGATATCGCAACCGAACAGACAGTTGCCGCAGTAGACGCACGGGTTCTGCTCCAGACCCGTGGCCGGGATTGGTTCGGGGGGCTCCAGTGTAGACGGCCAGCGGAACCTTGTCGGTGACGTAGCCAGCGGTGTTGCTGGCTTCCATGAAGACCCTGGTGCGCTCCGGGAGCGCATCGCGCCCATAGGGCGGCTCGAGAGAGCCTGATTCGAGCATTTCCAGCGCTCGGGCGTAATACGGCTCAAGAGACGTGCGGGTGATCGCCTCTGGCCATCTCGGATCGGCAAAGATCCGCTCATCGGCACGCAGGTTGACATTGAAATAATGAAGCGATCCTCCACCGACACCGGCCCCGAGGACGACATCGAGCTTGCGAAAGGCTGCGTACTCGATGAATCCATGAGAGCGGCCTTCCTCCCAGAAGCCCTCGCTCGCCACTTGGCCGATGGCCCGGGGAAAGTCGGCGCGGCCCCATCGCCGGCCCCGCTCGAGTACGGCCACCGATCGGCCCGTCTCAGCTAGACGGCAAGCCATCACCGCCCCGCCAAAGCCCGAGCCTACGACGACCACGTCGTATGCAGCCGACGACGCCACGTTCCTTCCCCTGTAGCTGGTTGGTGTTGAATTGCCGATGCTAGTGCCGATCAACAGGCCTTCTCACTGCGGAAGGACCATTCGACCAAGAAGTTCAACCGGCTTGACCACCTGCTTCGCCCCGTGCGTAAGCTGACGCCGCATGCAGACCTTCAGTCGCGACGGCCTGGTGTTCGAGGTCACCGACGCCGGTCCAGGCGATGGACCAGTTGTCATCGCCCTGCACGGCTTTCCGGAAGACAGGCAGTGCTGGTCGCTCCTGATAGAACCCCTGACATCAGCCGGATATCGGGTGCTGGCGCCCGACCAGCGGGGCTACTCACCCAGGGCTCGCCCACGCGGCCGCCGGGCCTACGATGCCACCAACCTCCGCGACGATGTCCTGGCGCTGGCCGACACGGCTGGCGCTGACCGCTTCGACGTGGTCGGCCACGACTGGGGCGGTTTCGTGGCGTGGGATCTGGCCGCTCGGCATCCGCAGCGCGTCCGGAGTTGTGCGTCGTTGTCCACTCCCCATCCGCGTGCCATTCGGGACGTGATGCTGAAAAGCAACCAACTGCTGCACCTTTGGTATGCGCTGGGCTTCCAGGTGCCCGCCATCCCGGAGTTCATCTTCAAGGCGATCGGAAGCTCACGCGGCGCCAAGGTGCTGGAGCGCGGGGGTTTGGACGCCGAGACAGCCGCCCACTACGCCTCACGCTTCGCTCATCCGGACGAGATGAGAGGTCAGATCGACTGGTACCGGGCCCTCCCGCTTGACCTTCGCGATCCGGTGCCCGATGTGGCAGAGGTGCCGACCCTTTATATCTGGGGGGACGGCGACCATTACCTGACCCGACCTGCCGCCATCGCCACCGCTCAGCACGTTACGTCGCCTTATCGTTTCGAGATCCTGCCCGGGGCACCACATTGGTTGCCGACCGCGGCGGCAGACCGCATCGCACCGATTCTGCTCGAGCACCTTGCTGCGAACGCAGCCTGAGGACCAGGAGCTGTCATCACGCCACGACAGGCCTGCCGCCGTTAAATGACACAGATGCCAGGCGGAGACTCCTCGCCCCCGTCGGGTAGCCGACGGCGGACGGTTCCCAGCCGTGGTAGGCCATGTTCCAGCCACCGAAGCGGTCCGCGAACCACTCCTGTCCGCCAGGTCCGGCGACGGCGTCGTCCGAGCCAAACCAGGGCGCTTGGGTGGTCACCTTGGAGTACGGCCCGAGCACGCGAGCGGCCGTGGCATACCCAATGGCGTACCGGTTTGTGTTCCACCAATTGGCCGAATAAAAGAGGTAATAGGTCCCCCCGGCCAGGACCAAGGACGGCGCTTCGATGAGAGGACTCTCCCAGTCGGCGTCGTAGTTGAGCAGGCGGGTCGGTTGCCCTTGGAGTGTTAACCCGTCCTCGTCGAGAGCCTGAATCCAGAGACTGGAGCGCTGCTGGACGGCGTTGGAATCGGCTTTCCAGACGAGGTATGCAGATCCGTCGGTGTCCACGAACGGGCTGGCGTCAATCGATCCCCCGAGAGACAACTGGTAGATGAAGGGGCCGCTGCTGGCGTCCAAGTACGGTCCCTCCGGTGAAGCCGAATACGCGGCCGAGATCGCCTGTCGGCCGCCCGACGGTTCCCGGACCGCGTAATACAGCACGAAGCCGTCGCCTCGGGGCAGGACCGTCGGTGCCCACGTGAAGCCTCGCACGGCCCAGTGAGGTAAATTTGGCAGGGCGTCCGGACGAGTCTGCCAGTGGGCCAGGTCGATCGAGTACATCACTTGTACATTCGTAACTCCGGCGTTGGTACCGAAAGCGAAGTAGGTATTCCCGGCACTCAGCACGAATGGATCCGGAAAATCCCGGGGATTGACCGGTGGTGCACTCATGGCGCACGAGACATTACCGCTCCGTCAACAGCGCGCCTGCTACGAGTGATTGAGGGGGCGGGCAAAGCTGAGTTCGTGGCCGTCTGGATCGCGGATATGGAAGTATCGCTCGCCCCAGGACGCATCCGCCGGTGACGTTTCTGGAATGAACCCTGCCTCCAGGGCACGTTGGTACATGGCGTCCACGTCTGCGACCCAGAAGATGACGCGGCCCCAGAATAGACTCCCGCCGAGGCTCCGCTGCGTCGCCTTGGAGGTTGAGATAGCCGTCCCCGACCCGGAAGCTCGCAAACCGGGCTTGACGACCACCGTAGAGGAGAGGGAATCCGAGCGCCTGGTAGAAGGCGACCGCCTCAGACATGCGGGCCGTACGCAAGGTGACCGCGCTGATCCTCTCAACGGGCTCGTCCTGCACGTCCACAGGGAGAGCCTTGCAGAACGCGGTTGACGAACTCAGGATCGTTGCCGAGCCATGCGAGCGCACGGTGTCGCCGAACGGAGCCCGCGCCAACACCACCGCCCGCTTGACGTCGAGCGAGTCCAACCGCTGGAGTGAGGCTGGGCTCAAGTCTGATGACACCGTGACAACGAAAGAGCGCCAGTCGCGCCCCGCCTCCAGTCGGGCGTCCTTGGCGACCTCCAGCAGGTCCGGGAGGCGCCGCCCGGCCGGCAGGTTGATGCCATCTCCCACCCGCCCGGCCAGCTCGGCCATCTTCGGGCCGAAGCCGCCGATGATGACCGGCGGCGGGGGATCAGGGCGCAGGAAGCCGTCCACGCCGTTGACCGTCCCCGACCACACCGCCCGCAGTTCCGTCACCGCCGCGGTTCACGGCTGCCCGCCGGGCCGCGTCGCCTGGGACCGGGCGCCCCAGGGCCCGCTGTTCGGCGGCATACGGGGTATCGCGACCCCCGCCGGCCCCCAGGCCGAGCAGGAGGCGGCCCTGCGCTCACCTCCTGCAACGTGGCCGCCATGACGGCCAGCGTCCCGGGATCGCGGTTGGCCACGTTTAGCACCATCGGACCGACGGCGATCCGAGGCACAGCCACGGCGATGGCGGTCAAGGCCGTCCAGCATTCCAAGACCCGGCTCTGGTCGTGCACCGAGCCGGCGAGGTGGTCGTACAGCCAGACGCCGTCGAATCCCTCGACGTCGGCGGCTCTGGCCCCCTCCCGGACGTCCGCCCAGGTGACCCCGAACGGGTCGAATAACAGATCGATTTTCATGCTGGCCACCGGCGGGTCGAGTCACCCGCCTCGATGTCGACCGAGTAGGCCTCGTAGATCAGGTCCGCACCGCGCTGGCGGTGGCGGGCAATGGCGTGCAGCAGCGCCAGGACGTGCTCGCGGAGATCCTTGATCTGGGCCACGCTGTCCCACGCCTGGCCGTGCCTTCCAGGCGCTGCAACTCCGCCAGTATGTCCCGATGGTCCCGCTTGATTTGCTCGACCGCCGGGGCACATCGCGGCGATACCTCCAGAATCTCCGGTAACAACCCGCCCGGACCCTCGCTCTGCTGGGCATGCATCTCGAACGCCGTGGCGAGCAGGGCCAGACGGTCGGCCGCGCCAGCCGACCACTCGCTGGCATTCTGGCCGGCCGGACGGGCCAGCGCCTCCTCGAGGTCAGCCGAGGCCTGGCGAACGCCTCGCCGCTTCGCCCGTGACCGCTCGAATGACCCCAGCTCCGGCGACTGATCGGCGGTCACGCCCAGAGAATAGGACCATCTGCCCATAAAGGGAAGGTCGTCGTGTCAAATATCTTGCTCCTCGATTTCCGGGCCCAGAGCCGATCAGCGCGGCGCCTCCAAGCCCAGGCGACGGCGCTCGATAACCAGGCAGCGGTCCTCGACGTACAGCAACCCGGCGGCCGCGGCGATGGCGCGAGACTCCTCGGACGCGATGCCCAGCTGCAGCCACAGGGCGGTTGCGCCCACGGCAACCGCCTGGCGGGCGATGTCGGGGTTCGCGCCGAGGGCCGGAACACGTCGACCAGCCCGACCTGCTCCGGCACGCTGGCGAGAGTCCGGTAAGCCGGCTCGCCCAGGATCCGGGCCGCGTGGGGGTTGACCGGAATTATGCGCCACCCGTGCTGCTGCATATGGGCCGGCACCGAATGGGCGGCTTTGGCGGGAACGGTGCTGGCGCCGACCACCGTTATGGTGCCATAGCTTCCGAGGATCCGCTCGACCAAGGCATCCGCGTCGACCACCGCTCGCAGGCTACGCCACGCCCGGCCCATGCTCGGTAGGTTCTTCGCATGCCTGCGATCGACTTCGAAGAGCGAGACATGGAAGCGTCGGTGCCTGACCTGGCCGCGGGCGGCGCCTGGACCCGGACGCAGCTGCGGTGGCGCCGCGACCCCTTGACCGGGGCCAGCGCCCGGCTCCTCACGGGCGTGAAACTGCAGCCCCCCAGCCGGCCGGATCTGACCGAGCTGACCGCACCGCCCGCCTTCTGTCCCTTCGACGCCGACCGACTGGAGACCGCCACCTTTCCCTTCCCACCCGAGATCACGACGAGGGGCGCATCCGATGCGGACGGGCGGTGGTGGTTCCCAACGTGATGGCCTATGCCACGCACAGCGCCGTGGGCATTTATGACAGCGAGCGGCACTTCCTGGACCTCGACGAACTAAGCCCACATCTGATCGGCGACGCCCTTATCGCCATGGTGCGCCACGCCCGGGCGGTGCGCCGCTATGACCCCGAGGCGGGCTGGAGCTCGATCAACGCCAACTACCTCCCGCCTTCAGGCGCTTCGCTGGTCCACCCTCACCTGCAATCGGCCCATGATGCCCAGGGCCTGACGAACAGCGCCTCCTGGCGGAGCGGTCCCAGGCGTGGGCCGGATGCCAAGCCGACCTATTGGGCGACACTGGTCGATCAGGAAGCAGGTGGGCCCCGCTGGGTCGGGCACACCGGTCGGGTCGCCTGGCTCACCCCGTTCGCTCCCACTGGCTTCAACGAGGTATGGGGAGTCGTGCAGGCGCGGCCGATATCATCGAGCTCACCGAGGACGACTGCGGGGCCCTGGGCGAAGGGCTGTCCCGCATCCTGGCCACTACCGGGCTGGAACCTGGCGTCCTTTAACTTCGGGATCATCGGAGGCGGTCCCCGGAGCGGCCACAACGGCTTCCACGTGGTGCTGAAAGTGATGAGCCGCTCGAATCCCGAACCGATGTACCGCAGCGACGCTACCTATTTCGAGCGCCTTTACGGGAGAGGCGCTGATCGATATCAGCCCGGAAGAGGTGGCCGCAGGTTTGCGGGCCGCATTCTGACTCACCCAGCTGCGGCCCGGGGCACCGGCATCGTGTGCCGAAGTGGCGCCACCCCAGCGTCTGCCGGAGCGGCCAACTCATCCCCGCCTTGCTCATCGGGCATACCCCCGCCGGTCCGAGGCCGGGCTCCGCGTACGCCGGGTCGGCCGCCGAGGGCAACCCTGGCCCGGAACGTCCACACGTCGCGAGCCATCGCCTGAGGCCGCGAAGCGTGGAGCAAAAAGCGCGGCTCCTAGCCACGCTGACGTCCACGCATCGCCATCGCAACGTCGCCAGTCGCGAGGCGTGGACGTCTGGAGACCGGGACCAGCCCCCGACCAGAACGCTTGGCCGGCCGGACAACCCCGTCGAGTCACCATGCGCTCCGGAACGCTCGGGCCGCCTATGGTGGCGGATCATGGAACTCGGCAAGATCGGCGTGTGGAGTGGCCAGTTGCGGGCCATCGGTATCGAGTCGATACCGGAAGCCGCCACCACGGTGGAGAGGCTGGGCTATCAGGCCCTCTGGATCCCCGGTGGCGCCGCTAGCGACGTGCTGGAACGGTGCGAGGCCGCCCTCGCCGCCACCTCGTCCCTGGTCGCTGCCCCGGGAATCCTCAACATTTGGCGCCACCAGGCGGCCGAGGTGGCGGCCGCCACGGCTCGCCTGCGGGAATCGTACGACGACCGGTTTCTGCTGGGCCTCGGCGTCAGTCATGAACGTCTCATCGGAGACGCGTACCGGGCGCCGCTGGCCCAGATGGTCAAGTACCTGGATGAGCTCGACGCCGCCGGACAAACTCCCGAGGTTCGGGTGCTGGCCGCGCTTCGGCGCCGGATGCTGGAGCTGGCGCGCGATCGGGCGGCGGGCGCCCATCCCTACTTCGTGCCTCCCGAACACAGCGCCGCGGCCCGGGCCATCCTCGGTCCAGGGCCGCTCCTGGCGCCCGAGCAAGCGGTGCTGCTCGAGACGGACCCGACCGAGGCCCGGCGGCTGGCCCGGGACTTTTGCAAGGGGTACCTGGGGCTGCCCAACTACACCAACAACCTGCGGGCGCTGGGCTTCACCGACGACGATCTCGCCCCGCCCGGCAGCGACCGTCTGGTCGACGCCATCGTGGCGTGGGGCGACGAAGCCGCCATCGCGACGCGGGTGCACGCCCACCTCGACGCCGGCGCCGATCACGTCTGCATTCAGGTGGTGGGCGGCGATCCCACCGCCGTGCCGGTGGAGGCCTGGAGCAGGCTGGCCCCGGCCCTTATGGCGAAACCCTAGGCGGGCAGCTGCTCGACCGCGCCCCGGATGACGGCGCCGATCTCCTCGCCGACCAGTTCGTCCCGCTCCAGCAGGGCGTCGCGCAGGGCCTCCACGACCCCCCGATTGGCTTCCAACAGGGCCAAGACGTCGTCCCGGGCGGTGTCGAGCAGGGCCGCCACCGCATCCCGCCCTTGGTCGGAGGAGAGCACTTTGGCCGTCAGGTTGGCGCCGCCCGCTTGCACGGCCTCGTACGACAAGAGCGTGTCGCCCATGCCCATGCTGCCGATCATCTGAGCGGCCAGGTTGGTGGCGTACTTGAGGTCGCCCGCTACACCTGAGCTCCGCTCCCCGAAGAAGATCTGCTCGGCCACCATCCCGCCGAGGGAAATCTGGACCAGGGCGCGCAGCTCGGATTCGGTCTGCGTGTAGCGCTCCTCGGCCTCCGAATGGGCGAGCAGACCCAGGGCTGCGCTGCGCTTGACGATAGAGAGCATCTCCAGTTTGCGCGACTTCCCTACCAGCCAGGCCACGGTGGCGTGCCCGGACTCGTGGGTCGCGATGGTGCGCCGCTCCGCCTCGGTGTACTCGACCGGCTGGGCCAGACCGATCTCGTCGGTCAGCTTGGCGTGCTGGATATCCTCCCATGACATCTCCGCGGCCCCCCTGCGGAGGGCCCACACCAGAGCCTCGTCGAGCACGTGGACGAGCATGGCGGGGCTGTAGCCGAAGGTCTGGGCGGCCAGCTGATCGGTGCGGTCGGCCACCTCGGGCTGGTGGGACCGATGGCTGAGCTCGTGGTCCAGGATCTGCTTTCGACCCGACCGGCTGGGGAGGTCGAAGGTGATGGTACGGTCGAACCGGCCCGGCCGGAGCAGCGCCGGGTCCAGGTCCGACGCCCGGTTGGTCGCCCCGATCACCAGTACGTTGGCGGCGGCCACGTGCGGCTTGTGCAGGGCCCGGTTCGACGGCAGTAGCCGGTTGGCCATCTCGATGACCCCGCCCCACCAGCGCGTTCGCCACGGCGGCTGGTCGAAGGATTGCAGCTGGATGAGCAGTTCGTTGACAACGCCGGCGATGCCCTCTCGGCCCCCGCCCAGGCCCATACCGGCCCGGGTGGCACCGATGGCGTCGATCTCCTCGATGAAACCGATGGCCCCGCCTTCCTGGCGGGCCGCCTTGCGCAACTCGGCGAAAAACGACCGGATCTTGCGGTTGGTCTGCCCGTAGAACATGGACTGGAAAGCGGACGACGACACGAAGTAGAAGGGCACCCCGGCCTCTCGCGCCAGCGCCTTGGCGAGGTGGGTCTTCCCGGTGCCCGGCGGCCCCTCGAAGAGAACCCCTTTGCGAGGTGTGCCGCCCATCTCCCTATGGAAGGTGGCGTGGGCCAGGAACAGGTTGAGCGTCCGCACCGCCTCCTCCACCACCACCGGTATCCCTTTCACGTCCTCCAGGGAGACGTCGAGCTCTTCGGGGCGATAGCGCACGTGCGGGGAGCGCCCGGCGGCCAGCAAAGGAATGACCATGACCGCGGCCACCAGAATGAGGATCCCGATCAGCGGCAGGGCTTGGGTCTCCGTGTGCGTCAGGCGGGGTGTGCCGACCAGGTGCCCGAGCACGACCGAAGCCCACAACCAGGCGCACGCCGCGCCGATGGCCAGGAGCAGTCGGGACAGGCGGCGCCGGCGAGAGTGCTCCCGGGCCGCACCCACGTCGGCGACGTCGGCACGCAGCACCCGTTTGTCGTGGAGCTGGTCGATGTTCATGGCACCTGCACTCCTCCCGTTGAGCATCTATGGTGCCACGTTTTCGGCGTTGCAGGTGAGTCCGCCCAGTTCAGATGGCCGATTTCTCGCCCAGCCCCAGGATGTACCGGAAGGCAGGTTGAGAACGCGTTGGGGGTGCATTGACCTTACGACCTTGCCTCCTTAGGCTGGCCGTGGGCGTATCAAAAGACGCCCAGACCACGGTTCGATGGGCTTGGTGGAGCCTGGGCGGTGGCAATCTCGGATAGGGGCGGCGGTATGGCGTGGAGGAGCGGCGGAAAGTCCAAGGTGGCCGGGAGCACTGCCTGGGTCACCGGGTTGTTGTTATTGGCCAGCACCGGCTTGGTGGGAGTAGCGAGTCCGCTCCGGCGTCGGCTGCCGGCCCGACTGCGACGGCGAGGCCACGTTCGACCCAGAGCTCCGGCAACTCGCCCGTCATCGATTGGTCCGCCGCCGACCACCCCCACGGTGTCGTCTATCGCGCCAATGTATCGTCCCCAGAGCGCGACGGGCACGAGCGAAGCGGCCACCTCGACCAATCCCAACTGCCAGTCCTGCACTCCCCCATTGCTCTTCACGTCAGGCCGAGAGGTGATGGGTGGTTCGACCACCACGCCCGGACTCGCCACCGTAACGCCGGTCTTTTGGGCGGCCTCTGGGTATGCCTTTCCCGCCTCATACAAAAGCATCATCGATGGGTACCTGACGAATGTCGCCGCGGCCAGCGCCAGCACAAGCGACGTGTTCGGCGTCGCCACCCAGTACTACCAGGACCTCGGAGCGGGAAAACAGTTCATCCACTACCTCGAGCACGCCGGAGCCGAAGTCGATGTCCCCGACAGTTACCCGGCGAGCTACCCGTCTCAACCGTCTGGTTGCAGCCCCGACTCGGGCTATACCGCCTGCGTCACCGACGCCGAGCTGCAGTCCGAGGTCGAACACGTTCTGGCTGCAGATCTCCTGCCTGTAGACGACTCGCACCTCTACATGGTTTTCTTTCCTCCTGGCGTGGAGACGTGCTTCGGGGCGGGCTCGAGTTCGGCCAGCAATCCGTGTTCATCCAACTCCTACTGCGGCTATCACTCCGCCGTCCTGGACGGTGGGAACCGGCCATCTACGCCAACATGCCGTATGCGGTCCTGAACGGCTGCAGCGATCCCTTCAACGGGCCGCAGGCCCCAATGGAAACTCCTACGCCGACGCCGAGATCAGCGTCATCAGCCACGAAGCCAGTGAATCCATCACGGACTGGGACGGGGCGTGGTTCGATTCGGCCGGCTTTGAAGGTGCCGACGAATGCGCGTATACCTATGGCGGCGTCGCTTGGGTCTACGGGCGTGGCGACGGACAGCTCGGCGACCGGGACCCGCTATAACCAGATGATCAACGGCGCGTTCTATTACACCCAGGACGAGTTCAGCAACGCCGACTATGCCGCAGGCCAGGGAAATGTTACTTCTCCGACGGATTCGCAGGGGGTAAGAGGCAGCAACACCTCCGTCCCCGGTTGCGTCCAGCGCCCGGATACCTTGCAGACGCCACTAACCGTTTCGACGGCGGTTGACGACGCCACCACCGCCCAGGCCTGGACGAACACGGAAACCACCGGGGCCTCGGCCATAGATACCGCCACCGTCACCGGCACGTCGGGAGTCACCCCAACTGGGACCGTTTCCTACGCCCTGTACGCCGGCGGCTCCTGCACCGGTACCCCCACTTCCGAGGGAACCGAAACCCTCAATGCGGGCGCGGTTCCCAACTCCAGCTCCACCGGCCCGCTTTCGGTCGGAAGTCACAGTTTTCAGGCCACCTATTCGGGCGACGGCAATTATGCGTCGGCGACCGGCTCGTGCGAGCCCTTCCGTGTCGGTCTGGGCCCCTCGAGCACAAGCACTGCGGTAGTCGACGCCGCCACCGGCCATCCCTGGACGAACACCGAAACCACGGGAGCGTCGGCGTTCGACACGGCTACGGTTACCGGAGCGCCGGGCATCACCCCGACCGGGAGCGTGTCCTTCGCCCTCTACCCCAGCGGGTCGTGCACGGGGACTCCGACCTCGAAAGGCACCGTGACGCTGAGCACTGGCACGGTTCCGACTTCCAACAGCACCGGACCACTTCCCGTTGGTGCCTATAGCTTCCGCGCCACTTATACCGGCGACTCCAACTACGGCAACTCCACATCGGCGTGCGAGCCGTTTACCGTCAGCAAAGGTCCCTCCACCACGGCCAACCTCGTGAAGGAAAGTCCCGGCGGCCAGACCTGGACCAACGCCGAGACCACCGGATCCTCGGCCGTCGACACCGCCACCGTCACGGGTGCCGCCGGCGTCACGCCCACGGGCACGGTCACCTACACGCTTTATGACAACACGACCTGCACCGGTACGCCTGCCGCCACGCCGTCCATCGAGACCCTCAGCGGTGGGATCGTCCCCGACTCCGCACCCACGGGCCCGCTGGCGGCAAGCACGTACAGCTTCCAGGCCGCTTACTCAGGTGACACCAACTACCGCGCCTCGAACGAGCCCTGTACCAACTTTACGGTCAATCAGGCGGACGCCAAGCTGGCCACCACGGTAGAGGTGACCGGGACCGGCCTACCCTGGGTCGGCTCCCAGCCCGCCGGGACGTCGGCGACCGACACCGCCACCCTCACCGGGGTTACCGGGTTCACGCCCACGGGCACGGTCACCTACACGCTCTACGCCGGCACCACCTGCACCGGAACACCCGTCGCCACGCCGCCCCCCACGACGGTTACCGACGGGGTCGTGCCCAACTCGGGCCCGACCAGCCCGTTGGCCGCCGGAACCTACAGCTTCCAAGCGACCTACTCGGGTGACAGCAATTACCTGACCGGCTCCGATTGCCAGACCTTCACCGTGGCCAGCCAGGCGTCTTCTACGGACACCGTCGTCAAAGACGGGACCTCCAGCCTACGCTGGACCGGTACTGAGGTCACCGGCGCCACGGCCATAGCGAGCGCCACCGTCACCGGCGGGGCCGGCCCGAACCCGACCGGCACCGTGACCTATACGCTCTACCCCGGCGGCGGCTGCACCGGGCCCGCCCTCGGGCAGCCCAACGTCCAAACGCTGACGAGCACCGGAACGGTGCCGGACTCCGCCCCCACCCAACCGCTCGGAGCGGGGCCCTACAGCTTCCAGGCGGCCTACTCGGGGGACCCCAACTACAGCGGCTCTTCCAACTGTCAGTCATTTAGCGTGGCCAAGGCGATTCCGGAGACGGGGTTTGTGGTCCTCCAAGGGCCGAACGCCCAGCCCTGGGGCACCAGCCAACCGCTCGCAGCCACCGCCGTCGGCAGCGGCACAGTCAGCGGTGTTCCCGGCTTCACACCCGGCGGTACCGTCGCTTACGCCTTCTACCCCGGCGCCACGTGCAGTGGGACGGCGTTCTCCTCGAGCACGGTGACCTTGACCACTCTCGGCGCTGTCCCCAACTCCACCCCGACCGCTGCACTACCGGCGGGTACTTATAGCCTGCAGGCCACCTACTGGGGGGATAGCAACTACCAGTCGCCGAACCCGACTTGCCTGTCCTTCACCGTGACCCAGGCCAGTTCGCGGACTACGACAACACCCCTGGACGCCGCCACGGGCCAGCCCTGGGCAGGCAACGAGGCGCCTGGAGCTGAGGCGGCCGCCAGCGCCGCCGTCACCAGCGTCGCCGGGTTCCCGCCCGGCGGTACCGTCTCCTACGCTTTCTTCGGCGGGGCCGCCTGCGCCGGGAGTGCGCTCGCCCAGAGCCAGCCGAGCCTGACCTCATCGGGCGCCGTGCCCAACTCTGCGCCGACAAGCGCACTGGCAGCCGGAACGTACAGCGTCCTGGCCACCTATTCGGGAGACACCAACTACGCCGGGTCGACGGCGTCCTGCCAGTCCTTCACCGTTCCGGTTCCCTACACCACGGTCACACCGGCCCGGCTCTTCGACACCCGCACCCCCACCGGGCCCACCAAAGGCGCCCCCGTCGGACCCGGCGCCACCATCACCATCCCCGTACGCGGCACCGCCGGCGTACCCACCACCGCCACCGCCGTCGCCCTCAACATCACCGCCGTCAACGCCACCACCCCCACCTACCTCACCGTCTGGCCCCGACGGCACCACCCGCCCCGGCACCAGCACCCTCAACGCCCCCGCCAACCAGGCCATCGCCAACTTCGACATCGTCCCCCTCAACCCCGACGGCTCCATCAACGTCTTCAACAGCAGCGGAACCGTCAACGTCCTCGCCGACGTCGTCGGCTACTACAGCCCCACCACCGCCTACACCACCGTCACACCCGCCCGCCTCTTCGACACCCGCACCCCCACCGGGCCCACCAAAGGCGCCCCCGTCGGACCCGGCGCCACCATCACCATCCCCGTACGCGGCACCGCCGGCGTACCCACCACCGCCACCGCCGTCGCCCTCAACATCACCGCCGTCAACGCCACCACCCCCACCTACCTCACCGTCTGGCCCGACGGCACCACCCGACCCGGCACCAGCACCCTCAACGCCCCCGCCAACCAGGCCATCGCCAACTTCGACATCGTCCCCCTCAACCCCGACGGCTCCATCAACGTCTTCAACAGCAGCGGAACCGTCAACGTCCTCGCCGACGTCGTCGGCTACTACAGCCCCACCACCGCCTACACCACCGTCACACCCGCCCGCCTCTTCGACACCCGCACCCCCACCGGGCCCACCAAAGGCGCCCCCGTCGGACCCGGCGCCACCATCACCATCCCCGTACGCGGCACCGCCGGCGTACCCGCCACCGCCACCGCCGTCGCCCTCAACATCACCGCCGTCAACGCCACCACCCCCACCTACCTCACCGTCTGGCCCGGCGGCACCACCCGCCCCGGCACCAGCACCCTCAACGCCCCCGCCAACCAGGCCATCGCCAACTTCGACATCGTCCCCCTCAACCCCGACGGCTCCATCAACGTCTTCAACAGCAGCGGAACCGTCAACGCCCTCGCCGACGTCGTCGGCTACATCCAGTAGCGGAAGGCTGGAGACGGCGGCGGCTGCAGCCGGCACATCGGCCGGCAGCGCCGGGGCTGCGTCTTGGCGGGATTTGCCGGATTTAACAGACGATATCCATGCGGACCCCGTCGGCGTCCCAGGCCGGAGGGTCCGCCAGGCGGGTAATGGCCCGGGCCATGACGCGCCGGGCCGTCCACAGATCGGCCAGGGCGTCGAGCAGCTTGCCCTCGCGGACCCCCTTGGGGCGCTCGCCCAGAATCCGCTCGGCGCCAGGGACCTTGGCGACCAGCAGGGCCCGGCGTTCCTGCAGCCCGTGCATGGACCGACGGCCGTAACGCAGCTCGACGCCTTCGTTCATCTGCCGGAAAGCGAGCTCCGGATTGACCTCCCACACCGACCGCTGGCGCCACGACTGCACCTCCTGGATGGCTTCCACCGCCTTGGGGAGCGAACGCCACCGCACGATGTCAAGGCCGGGATCGATCTGCTTGGCTTCCGCGAAGGTGCGGGCGTCGAGCAGCTTTCGCGACGGCGCCGCCACGACCGCCCCGCCTCGCCGTCCCAGCGCCTGCCTGGCCACGACGTCGCAGGCGCGCCGCTCGTCCGGGCCGTCCGTCAGGCCGACCGGGGCATGCAAAGCCACCACGGAAAAAGAGGGACGGTAGTCGAGCACGTCCGCCAAGGAAGCCAGCACGTAGGCCGGCTGGGGCGCCAGGTTGATCCCCTGCAGGTTGCCGGGCGCCACCAGCCAGCCGCCGGCGCACGGCTCCACCCCGGCCAAAACCTGGTAGGGCAGCGCCGACGAACGGTGCCCGATCATGCCTCCGGCCATCAGCGCCGACCCCCGCCGCTGGCGGCCATCGCCAGCTGGTTGGGCTTGGCGATGTCCTGCGGGTAGATGCTGGCGTCGAGGGCCGTCTGGTAGTCGATGAAGCCCTGCTGGATCAGCCCTTCCAGGTGGAACTCGAGGGTCTGCATGCCGTCGGCGCGGTGGGTGGCGACCACGTTGCGCAGCTGACGGGTCTTGCCTTCCCGCACCAGGTTCCGTACGGCCGGAACGCCGACCATGAGCTCGTAGGCGGCGACCATGCCGACGTCCAGCTTGGGTACCAGGCGCTGGTAAATGACCGCCAGGAGCGTGCCGGCCAGCTGGACCTGGATCTGGGGGCGGCGCTCGGCGGGGAACACGTCGACGATGCGGTCGATCGTCTGGGCGGAGTCATTGGTGTGCATGGTGGCCAGGACCAGGTGACCGGTCTCGGCGATGGTCAAGGCGAATGAGATGCTCTCGAGGTCACGCATCTCTCCGACCATCACCACGTCGGGGTCCTCGCGCAGGGCCGACCGCAAGGCCCGTTCGAATGATTCGGTGTCGGTGCCCACCTCCCGCTGGCTTACCGCTGCCTGCTGGTTGGTGTGCAGGTATTCGATGGGGTCCTCGATGGTGACGATGTGGCAGGGCCGGTTCCGGTTGATGGTGTCGACCATGGCGGCCATGGTCGTCGACTTCCCAGAACCGGTCGGGCCGGTCACCAGGATGATGCCGCTGGGGTTGCGCAGGATGCCCGCCATGACCCCGGGGATGCCCAGCTCCGAGGGGGTCGGGATCCTCATCGGGATGCGGCGGATGGACAGCGAGCAGTTGCTGCGCTGGTAAAAGGCGTTGGCCCGGATCCGGGCCTTTTGCCGCCACGAGAAGGAGAAGTCGACGTCCCGGCCCTGAGTGCAGCCGGTCCCCGTACTGATCCTTGATCTGGCTGCGGGCGATGACCTCGATCTCTTCGCCGGTCAGGGGCTCGGCGCCCTCGAGAGGCGCGAGCCGCCCGTCGACGCGAAGCAGCGGCGGCGAGTCGTGGGTAAGAAGGATGTCGGTGCCGTCTCGTTCGTCGAGTTCGGCCAGCCAGGCATCCAGACGCGGTTCTACGGCCATATCCGCCATGATCGATCGATCGGCGTCATGCCTGACGCAACGGCCGCCCCAACCCGTCCCCAACACGACGCACGACCGGCTCTCGGAGGTTTCAGTTCTGTCTCATACAATGCTCAGCTAGTTGTCGTTAACTGGCGGTAGCAGCGACGACCGGTGGCGTGCCGCCGCGTCGAGGAAATCATGGAAGATCCACGAGAAGCACCCAATGACCACGAAGGTAGGATGCCAGCCGCCGGTAGGCGGCAGCTGGGTCCCGACCCCCGGCGCCAGTTCCCAGACCCCGCAGTCCGGGCCAAGCTCCGGCCAAATTGGCCACCTCCCGCCGGGCGACAGCTCCGGTCCGTGGGGCAGACGCCGGACGAAGGGTGGCCCCACGAGGACGGCGCCAGCGAGCACGCCGAGTCACCGGCCCGGACCCGGCCAACCCGTACCGGCCCAGCGGGGCGGCCCCAGCGATGACACCCGCACGGCGGCAGCTGGGGCGGCGGGCAGCAGCTGCCCAGGCGGGACCGTACGGCGGCGGCGACGCAGCAGCCCGGCGGGGCCCACGGCGGCGGGCAGTACGGTGGCGGCCCCTACGGCGGCAGCCCCTGGGGCGGCCCGGCCGGCGGCAGGGGACAGGGCAGGTGGTCCAATCCCTGGAGCACCCCCGAGCCGCCTCGATCCCGCCGCACCTTGCCGGGTGCCATCACGGCGCTGTTGCTGGTCGTTGCGGTGCTGGTGGGCCTGGGACTGGGCCACGGCGTCTGGCGGGCCAGCACCTCGAACCCCGCAGTCGAGCGGGGGGGCCTTCGGCTCCGGAAACGGGTTCAACCCCTTTGGGGGCAATGGCAGCTCCAGCTCCGGGTCAGGCTCGGGCGCATCTGCCGCCGGCGGGCCGAGCAACGTCAGTTCGGCATCGCCGCCAAGGCGTCCCCGGCCTGGTCGACATCGACACCGCCCTGAGCTACCAAGGCGGCGAGGCAGCTGGCACCGGAATCGTCCTGACATCCGATGGCGTGGTGTTGACCAACAACCACGTCATCGCCGGCGCCACCCGGGTCACCGCCACCGATGTCGGCAACGGCCACACCTACAGCGCCACGGTGGTGGGCTACGACCGGGCCCACGACATCGCCGTGCTGCAGCTGCAAGGCGCCAGAGCCTCACGACGGCGACCGTCGGCGATTCCTCGAAGGTTTCGGTCGGCGATCAGGTCGTGGGGCTGGGCAACGCGGGCGGCGTCGGCGGCACGCCCAGCAGCGCCGGAGGCACCGTCACCGCTCTCGACCAGTCGATCACCGCCACCGACGAGAGCGACGGCAGCAGCGAACAGCTCTCCGGCCTCATCCAGATCGACGCCGATATCCAGCCCGGCGACTCGGGTGGCGCCCTGGTCGACACCCAGGGCCACGTGATCGGTGTCGACACCGCCGCCTCTGCCGGGTTCTCCTTCCGGACCGCCGGCAGCCAGGGCTTCGCCATCCCGATCAATCAGGCCACCAGCATCGCCCACCAGATCCAGTCCGGGCAGGCCACCACCACCGTGCACATCGGACCCACGGCCTTCCTGGGCGTCCTCGATCAACCCCAGCAACGGCAACAGCTCCGGAGCCAGCCTGTCCCAGGCCGTGGCGGGCGGCCCCGCCGCCCAGGCCGGACTGGGCGCAGGCGACACCATCACTTCCCTCGCCGGCCAGACGGTCGACTCGCCCAGCACCCTGACCCAGCTGATCAGCAAGTACCACCCCGGCGACAAGGTGCAGGTGGGCTGGACGGACAGCTCGGGCCAGACCCATCAGGCCACGGTCACCCTGGCGACCGGACCCGCCCAGTAACCCGACCGGCCAGGTGGCCGCCGCCGTGTTGGCGGCCTTGACGATGCAGGTCGCCGTCTCGCCGACGAGGACGAGCCATCGGGGACGCCGACGCCAGGCCGCCACCGACAGGCGTCACGCGCCCACCTCGACGCGCTTCCTGGCGTCGACCAGCGGGGCGGCGCCAGCTCACCGGCGGGGCCGGGAGCGCGACGGCCGGGCGATAGCCAAGGCGAGCCAATTGCCGGGCGCGGACGCTGTTCGATACCCGCCGCCACCGGGATCGCCACGGCCAGCAGCACGGCCGCCGCCGCCCCGTCCAACCAGTAATGGTTGGCGGTTACCACCACGACCAGCATCGTCAGGGCCGGATGGGCCACCATGAACCAGCGCCAGCGGCTGCCGCTCACCTGATGACCGTGAAGGCGATGAACAACGACCACGCCATGTGGACCGACGGCATCGCCGACAGCTGGTCGGCGATCCCCGTGCCGGGCCGGCCATACACGGACTGGTGGTACAGCAAGCCCGGTATCAACCATGCCGAGGCGGGGCAACAGCCGGGGCGGCGCCACAGGCACGATGTAGGCCAGCAGGCACAGCAGCGTGAGCACGGCCAGGGTGTCGCGGTAGCGGGCGAACCGGTCCCGGTGGCGGACGAACAGCCACACCAGCAGGATGCCGAGGGCGGGCACGTGCACCCCGGCGTAAAAGACGTTGCTGGCCTCCACCAGCCAGCGCTGATGCAGGATCAGGTGCTGCAAGCTGGCCTCGCTCGGTAGATGGAGGTCCCGTTCCAGCCGCCATACCCAAAGACCGTGCTGGACGGCCCCCACCACCCGTCGGTCGGCGTAGGAGGCGATGAGCTGCCACAAGGCGTACAGCCCGGCGATGAGCGAGGCCTGGGTGAAGAAATCCCCGAGCAGGCTGCCGGAGGCGAGGCGCCGGCGTGGCCGACGCTAGCGACCGCCAGGGCCGCCGCCAGCACGACCGCCCACTGCCAAGAAAGCCACATGACCGCTACCCGGCCCTTGTGGTGCTGGAGCCACCGTTCGCCGTACACCAGGACCAGCCGTGACACCGTCCTGAGACTGAGCTGGCCAGGGTGGGGCGGCACCTGCCGGCGCTCGAGTCGAGCCCGGCTGGCTCGGCGGCGCAGCATTGACCGGTAGCGGATGTTCTCGCTGCGTCACCTGCCGGTTGAAGGCCTCGATGAGCCGGTCGCGCTCCCGGTCCATCTCCCTGGCGGTGATCTCACCGCCGGCTGAATCGTGCGAAGCACTGCTCCAGGGCCGCGTCCAGGGCGGCCTCCTGAGCCGGAGTCGCTCCAGGGTTGTTTTCGGCCGCGACGGGGCTGGCGGCGTACCCCGAGGTTTCGGGGCGGGCCCCGGCGGGGCGTCAAGTGACCCGGCGTCATCGATGACGACCGGTGCCGGCACCGGTTGACGCGGCGGGAGTACCTCGTCGGCCCGCTGGTAATAGTCCGCGGCCTTGTTGACATGCACCGCCGCCAGCTCGACGCGTCGCACGCATCGTTGCTGGCACTCCTCCTTCAAGCAGTAGTCGTACCCGAGCTCCACGCGTCGGGGGTCGACAACATCACCGCAGTTCTTACACGGCAACCGCTAGCACTCCTCGCCAAGTCCAATATGAAATGGTGCGCCGGCCAGGACCGCACATTCCCACGCCGTGAGCGCGAACCGGCCCATTTTCAACGTCGCGTCGGACCCTGATGTTCCCGGTGCAGTTGCCGGCGCGCCGTCGAGGGGATTTCGCTCTCGCCCGGGTCCAGGATGGGCCGGGCGTGCCCTAGCGTGGATGGGTGCTCCGTTCCGGCGCAGGCGTCACCCGGCATATTCCGCTTGGTCGCCGCCTCCGCCGGGAGTGTGGCCTTCGGGGCCGCCGGAATCGCCGCCCTGGTGGCGGCCCTGGCTGCCAATACCGCGTCCGCCCGGGCCGCGGCCGGATCAGGTCTGGTCCCCGTTCGTGCTGGTCGCTGGATTGCTCTTGATCGGACTGGCCGCCGACGAAGACGGCCTGTTTGCCGCGGCCGGGCACTTCTGGCCCGCCTGGCCCGGGCCGGGAGTGTTCTCTTCCTGGGCGCCACGCTCCTGATCGGCGTGGTGACCGCATTGTTGAACCTGGACACGGCCGTGGCCTTCCTCACCCCGGTGCTGGTCTACACGGCCAGGAGCCGGGGTAGCGGCGAGGCCCCGCTCCTCTACGGCTGCATCCTGCTGGCCAACGCCGGGTCGCTGTTCCTTCCGGGCTCCAACCTGACCAATCTCATCGTCCTCGGCCATCTGCATCTCACGGGGGGGCAGTTCCTGGCCCACATGTGGGCCAGCGGTCTGGCCGCGGTGGCGGTCACCGCGGCCGTGGTCGGTATCGCGGAGCACGGCGCCCTGCGCCCGCGGGCCGAAGACCGGCGGGCTCCGGAAAAGGTGGTGGTCGGTCTCGGGCTGGCGGCCGTCATCAGCGCCACCGTCCTGATCCTGGCTGCTCCGCTCACCGGCGCTCCCGGTCGCCGGCCATCGGCGTGGCCGTCATGGGCGTGCGGGTCCTGGCAGGCGGTCGGGAGCGGCCCGGGCGCGTCCTGGAGATGCTCGGCGTCCCGGTCCTGGTGGGACTCTTCGGCGTGGCGGTGGGATTGGGCACGCTGGGAAGAGCGTGGGCCGGGCCGGCAACGTTGCTCGCCCACCTCGACATCTGGGGAACCGGCGGCGGTCGCCGCGGTCAGCGCCGTGTTCGTCAACAACCTGCCGGCCGCCTCGCTGCTCGCCGCCCGCCCCCCGGCCCACCCCTTCGCCTTGCTGATCGGCCTGAACATCGGCCCGAACCTGTTTATGACCGGCTCCCTGGCCTGGTTTCTGTGGCTCCGGGCCGCCCGCACGGCCGGGGCGGCGCCCTCCCTGGCCCGCGCCACCCGGCTCGGCGTGCTGGCGGCTCCGCTCGCCATGGTGGCGGCGCTGGCGCTGCTCACCGTAACCGGCTCCCGCTAGGCCGACGGAGCCCCGCCACCAGGCGGAGCACGGCGCGCCCTGCCCGAGCCCTACCCGAGCGTTCTGCCAGAGCCCCATCACGTTGCCCTCGCTGTCGTGAAGTAGGCGGCGAACCCCATGTCACCGACCGCCATCTTCCCGCCGGCCACCGGGCCGCCGTGCTTCTCGATCACGCCCAGCGTGGCATCGATGTCGTCGACCTGCAACGTGATAACCGGCGCCGTCACGGGCGCCTGTCGCGACAGCATGCCGCCGCCGATGTAGCCCGGCTCGGCGGGGCCCTGGTCGCCCGACAGGGCCCGTGGACACCATGTTGTAGGCCATCTCCGGCACGGGCTGGATCTGCCAGTCGAACACGTCGCGGTAGAAGGCCCGAGCCCGATCAGCGTCATCGAAGGGGACCTCGAAATGGACGACTCGAGCGCTCATCTCTGACCTCCCTGCTGGAACCATCAGTGGGCACAATCATAGATTGCCCGGCCGGGCGTCCACCAAGCCGTTGGGACGGAATTGGGCGGCACCCGAGATGCTGTTGTTTTTGCGGTTAGAGAATTGTGGGAAACCGGCGAGTTGCGCCCGCTCAACACCGGGACAATCCCGACCGAATATTACTTCTCGCTTATCCGCTTCTTAGTTCAGCCCAGTAGGTTTTGCGGCGGACGATCACGGAGGTCGATGACTTGGATACCAGCTGGATGGGTGAAGGCAAGTGCCGGGAATATCCTCCCGAAACTTTCTTCCCTAGTGATGGCGTGGGAGTCGAAATCGCCCGGCGTATCTGTGCCGACTGCCCGGTCAAGGAACCGTGCCTCGAATACGCCCTACAAAACAATATCGAACACGGAGTTTGGGGCGGAGCTTCGGAGCGCGCCCGCCGGCGCATGCTACGGCAACGCCGGCATCTCGAGGCCACCTCCTCTTTGTGAGCCGGACGGGCGCAATGGGTGCCGTAGCCAGGTGCCCATAGAGGAGGACGTACGCTCGGGCGGTGACGAGCCAGCTTGAGGACATCGCGGATTCTGGTACGCCCTTTTCCTTCGATGACTTCACGCCGGCCACCTTGCGCCGCAAAGGCAGCATCAAGTGGTCACGGCATGGACCCGATGTGCTGGCCTGTTGGGTGGCGGAGATGGACTTCTGGACCGCACCCGTCGTACGCCAAGCCGTGCGGGACGCCGTCGAACGGGACGAGTTCGGCTATCCCCAGGGTGACGACCGCAACGGCGTCCCTGAGGCGCTCGTTGACTTCGTGTCGGGCCGCTACGGCTGGGCGGTGCCGGCGGACCGGGTGCACTGCCTGCCGGACGTGCTCAGAGGAGTAGAGCTCGCCGTCCGGCACTTCTCACCTGAGGGTTCGGCGGTGATCCTGCCCACTCCGGCTTACATGCCGTTCTTCAACGTGCCGCTGATCACTCGCCGCCCTCTGCTCGATGTGCCGACCCGGATGGAGGACGGCGTCTGGCGGCTCGACCTCGAGGGCGTGGAGGCCGCCTTTGCCCGGGGCCCCGGAACAGTCATTCTGTGCCAGCCCCACAACCCGTTGGGTCGGTCGTTTTCCCGGAGTGAGCTGATGCAGCTGGCAGCCGTCGTCGACCGCTACGGCGGCCGGGTGGTGTCCGACGAAGTCCACGCCCCCCTCACCTACGAGGGGGCTGTGCACGTCCCTTACGCCAGCTTGTCAGAGGTCACGGCGTCCCACACCATCACCGTCACGTCCGCGTCCAAGGCATGGAACTTGCCCGGCTTGAAGTGCGCTCAGGTGGTCACCAGTAACGACGTCGACGAAGGCAGGTGGCGCGCCATTCCCCGCCTCGAAACGCACGGCGCGTCGACAGTCGGCATTGCCGCGAATCTGGCCGCCTACCGCTACGGCGGGCCCTGGTTGGCCGCAGCCCTGTCGTACCTGGACGGCAACCGCCACTACCTCTCCGAGCTGCTGGCGCAACAGCTTCCCGAGATCGGGTATACCACACCCGAGGCGACGTACCTGGCCTGGCTCGACTGCCGGGCCCTTGGCCTGGACGCCGAACCCGCCGATTTCTTCCTGGAAAAGGCCCACCTGGCCACCAGTCCCGGGGCCGCCTTCGGCGGGGCCGGGGTCGGACACGTGCGGTTCAACTTCGCAACCTCCCGGGCCATACTCGCCCGAGCCGTGGCGGCCATGGCCACCTCGGTCGCCGGCCGACGCCGCAGCCAGTGAGGCCAAGGTTTTCGCCGCCGGATGAGCGCGATTACTTGTGCTCGATCCAAGTGGCACACCCCTGTTGGGGTAAATGTCGGGCCCGAGCGGGCCCGTCGAGCTGGCGTTAGCCTCTAGTGCGGGGGATGCCCGCTCGGCGCAACACGGCCGCATCCACGCCCGCCGCTCGCCACGCCGAATAGGTCAAATGCTTGCGCTCCCCATACTTGCGGGCAGCCTTCACGAACCCTTCCTCCAGGGCCGCCATGTCGACTTTGTCGTCTTTGGTGGCCAGCTCCGACTGAAGATCGAGTCGCTCCTGAACGAGGTGGACGCGCGTCAGCGGGTCTGCGTTCGGCAGCCGGCGATCGATCTGCTCGAGTCGAGCCTGGATGCTTTCGCTCGTGCGCTTCCGTCCCCGTTTGGGCTTGTGGGCCTGGAGCGCCTCCAGGTACCGGCGCACGGCCCGGCTCTCTTCCCGACCAACGGCGAGAGCCTGTTTGTGCCCGGCGGACATCGGCGCTCTGACTCGCCCGCTCGTCGTCGAGGTGCCAGGTGAGGTCACAGTGGACTTGCGGGCCGGCGCGGTGCGGCTCGCTGTTTTGCGAGCACTTCCCTTACGTGGCCCGGACTTGCGCGGGACAGCTTTTGTTGGCATCTGCCCAGTATCGCACATCTATTTTGCTCGACTGGCGGACCCATATTCTCCAGCCGCGGGCCGGCCGGACGAGCCGATTACGCCCGTCAACCGGAGGGTCTCTACGGCTCCTTGGGTATCCCGCCGGCCCCAGCGTGGCGCCCGTCGACTGCCCTAGGATTGGCGCCATACAAACTCGAACGGCCGGCACGAACACCTGGCAGAGATCGCGGATGACATCGGTAGCAGGAGGGGCCGATGCCGGCGGGTTCGCGCTGTCTGGCGTGATCCCGCCGCGGGTGCTATCACGCTAATGGAGCGGGGGGATAGATGGCTTTCGACCTGGTTATCGACATCCAGAACACCCCAGGGTCGCTGGCGCGGGTGGCCACGGCCATCAGCGATGCCGGCGTAAATATCGCCGCCGCCGCCTGCATCGGGAGTGGCGAGCGGGCCGAACTGCACATCCTTGTCCCGCATGCCGAAGCGGCCAAACACGCCCTGGCTATTTCGCATCTGGCCGTCAGCCGCGAGCGTGAGGTTGTCGTGATTGACGTCGAAGATCGGCCCGGCGTGCTCGCCGACCTGACCCGGAAGATCGCCCGGGCCGGCGTGGACCTCGATCTCGTCTATGTGGCAACCCGCAATCGAGTGGTGTTCGGGGCGGTCGACCTGTCCGCCCTGCGGCGCGCCCTCGACGGCGAACCCAAGGAGTAAGGAACGAGTAAGGTCTGTCGTCGCAGAAAGGCTGGAACTAACCATGTCCAAAGGAATGGTTCGCAAGCTGGTGACGAGCCGGGTGGGGATCCTCGGCATCGGAGCAGGGGTCATGTACTTGTTCGACCCGGACCGGGGCCGCAGCCGGCGGACACAACTCGTGTCCCACCTGGAAGGCGTCGTTCGGCGCCGAGTCCGGCGGACGACGACGGAGACCAAGCAGCACGCCCACTACCTGGAGGGCCGCCTCAAAGGCGTCGTGGCTCGGGCACGTGGTGAGGGTCGATACCACCCCGAAAGCGACGTGGATCTCCGCGAACACCTCCGGCAGGTGATCCACTCCCTGCCCGTGCCGACCAGTGACGTTACCGTCGATGCGGTCGCCGGGAAGGCGACCTTGCGGGGCCAGGTGCGTAGCTCGGAGGAGCAGGCTGAGATACGGAAGGCGGTGGCCGCGGTCCCCGGCGTGAGAGAAGTCGAGGACTTCCTGCACTTGCCCGGTACGGTGGCGCCCAACAAAGCGGGCGTTCTCCGGGTCTCGGCCGCCCTGGAGGATTCGCCGCCGGTCGCCCCCGACCGCTAGCGCATTCTTACCAGGTGCTGCAGACGAGGCGGCCGTTTCCTCGACCCTGGGCCGGGCGGGGAGGGACCCAGGTCCCGAAACTCTGTGGCGTTTGGGCGCCCCCGCCGGCGACCCCGGCCGGACCTGGTTCGCTCGGTGCCCGAAATACCACTGAGAGTGAAACTTGAGCTTCGACGTCAACGCCCCCGCGGCCCCCCGGGCGGTCGGCGTGTTGCTGCATCCGCATCCTGACTACGGCGGGGATCGGTTCCACCCCTTCATCGACACCCTGTTTCGCCGTCTCCCCGAGGTCGGCACGGTAGCCCTGCGGTTCGACTTCTCCTCCGGCGACCCGTCGGCTGCCGGCCAGGATGGGCGCGCCGTCATCGACGCCGGCGCCGCCAAGTGGCCGGGGCGGCCTGTCGTGCTCTTCGGTTACTCCTTCGGTGCTGGTGTCGCCTCCGGGATCACCGACGCCAAGATCGCCGCCTGGTACCTGCTCGCCCCACCCGGGCATGTCCTCGTTGACGCTCCGATCGGTCCGGACCCCAGACCCAAGGCCCTGGTCGTTCCGGCGCGGGATCAGTTCTCGCCCCCCGCCGTGATCGCAGCACAAGCGGAGGAGTGGGCCGCCACCACCGTCACGGTGGTGGCCGACGCTGATCACTTCCTGGGGCCCGTGGACCCGATCGTCGACAACGCCCTGGCCTGGGTGGCGACCGTCCTGGCGCGCTGACCAGCCGCCCGGTCGCGCCAGTCAGCCGGCAGGGGAACGTCGGCGCCGACGACATTATCGACCGGGGCCTTTCATCTGCGTCAGGGCGGCGCCAGGCGCAATTTCGCATCTCTGCAACGGCTTGTGGAGATGATCAAGCAGGGTTACCGAGGGCATTGTCGGTGAGGTAACACGGTCTAACAAAGTGGCTTAGGTCGCGGGCGTTCTTCCTGCGTCGACGGCGCCCATCGGTACAGCTATTCGTGAGTAAATCAGGCCCGATAGCCCGACGCTTCTTCGACTGCTCAGGACTCGAAGCCGCCGAAGCCGCCCCGATAGAACACCAACGGCTGTCCCGCACCCATCTCCAGGGCACTGACGTGTCCCACGATGAGATGATGGTCGCCGGCATCGTGGCGGTCGACGATGGTGCATTCGATCCACGCCAAGGCGCCATGCAACCGGGGGGCGCCGTTGGCCCCCGGCGACCAGCCCACCCCCTCGAACTTGTCGGCCCCCGTCGTGGCAAAGACCATGGCCAGGCCCTCCTGGTCCGCCGCCAGGATGTTGACGCAAATGTTGCCGCTGCTGGACGTCCGAGGCCAGCTGGTCGAAGACTTGCCCGGCGCCATGGCCACCAGTGGCGGATCCAGCGACAGGCTGAAGAAGGATTGACAGGTGAGCCCCGAGGGGCTGCCATTGTGCATGCCAGTGACGAGCACCACGCCACTGGCGAAGTGACCGAGAACAGCACGGAACTCCGCTTTTTCAATGCTCACACAGTGCCCTCGCAATCAGGATCTGGGCGGCATGCTATCCGGCGTGACACCGGATCGACACCTTGGCGCGCTAGCGCGACCGCCAGACCCCGGCGCGCTTCACGGGCCATCGTGGTGCGAGCTCACGAACTGGAGGATGGTGTCTGCCAGCCGCGGGTAAAGCGCCATCACTGGCTCCGCGACCTTGCCGACCTGTCGCGCCGTGAACTCGGGCCCTGTCCAGCCGGAAGGGGCAAGAACCGAGCCAGCGATGAGCCGGTGCACGTCGAGGGCGGGCGAGGCGGGATGAATGAGATCGTTGCCCTCGAATATCAAAGTGGGCACCGTGATGGTGCGCAGCTGGTCAGCCGTAATGGCAATCGCGGGCATGTCTGGCCGCGGCACGAAATCCGTGTTCCACTCCAGCATTACCTCGACGAAGTCGGCCGCGTCGATGGAGCGCAGGGCGTCGGCGTTGGCTGGATTGGCGGCGATGCGTTCAGAGAAGAACGCGGTTGCGGCCACCCCGTCCATTCCCGCGGCTAACGCGGCGGTGATGAAGGGCACGTGGTAGTTGAATCCCAGATACTGCGACGCGTACGCACCACCCGAGACAGACCACAGCACCAGGCCGCGCACGACGTCGGGGTGGCGAACCGCGGTCAGATAGGACACTCGCGACCCCGCCGACCCACCGAGCAGCCAGGCCGGGGCCAGACCCAGCCGGCGCAACAGATCGGCGAGGTCGTCGGCCCACTGCATCTGCTCACTGGTGCGACCGAGATAGAGATCCGACGCTCCCGTGTTGCGGCGGTCCCATTCGAGCAGGCGGAGCTGCGGACGCAGGCGGGCCGCCAGCCCGGCCACGTCGGCGGCAGCCAGGCGACCACCCGGTGTTAGCACGGCCACGGGGCCGTCCCCAGCCACCTCGTAGCGGATGCCACCGCCGCCAATCTCCGATGTCGGCACGATCAGAGACTAACGTGTGAGCGGCGATCGGTGAAGGGTCCTCGACCCACTGAGATGGGCGCCCAGCAGTCGTCGTCTCGGTCCCAAAAGCCCCTGATGTCACCAAGGCCTGACAAGTAATCTAGGTGCGTGCCCGCCGAGCGACATAGGAAGACCGACGCTGCGGAGTCGAGCGGCTCGCCTCCAACGCTTCTGAGCTTTGACATCGACGGCACACTCGAAGAGGGCGACCCCCCGGGTCCGATCGGGATGGACTTGGTTGCCCGAGCGCTCGCCCTGGGCTATGTCGTGGGGAGCGCGTCGGACCGAACCGTCGCCGACCAGGAGCGGATGTGGGCACGACGGGGCTTGCGCGTCGCCTTCGTCGGCCATAAGCACCACCTTGACCAAGTCGGCGCTCGTTTTCCGGGACATCGCCTGGTCCATATCGGGGACACCAATATGGACGAGCACTACGCCCGTCTGGCTGGCTTCGAGTTTCACTATGCGGCTCATCTGCCCGAGCCGGGGACACCCGGTGGATCTTTTGAGCGGGTAACACAGAAAGTACCGTGTCGATTGCCGGGGAGGGTCCGCCCGGGGCGCGCCATCAGGGCCACCCGCCGCCGGCAACCTACACGCCACTGTCTGCCCTAGGCGTTGCGGCGGACGTCCTTCCAGGGGATGCCTTTATCCGGGCGCGGCTCCCCCGGCAGCCCGAGGACGCGCTCGCCGATGTTGTTGCGCTGGATCTCCGAGGTCCCGCCCATGATGGTGTTCGACGGCGTGCCGAGGAAGTTGAAGCGCAGATCGCCTTCTTCTCGGGAGGGATCAGGATCACCCGGCTGGGGATAAGGGCTAGGCAGCAGCATGGCGTCCGCGCCGAGGACTTCGAGGGCCAGGCCGCCGACTCGCTTGGTCAGCTCGGTACTGGCCACCTTGCCGATGGAACCTTCCGGGCCGGGATTTCCAGCCGTGAGCCGAGCCTTGGCGCGGTCGTTGGTGAGGCGGTTGACCTCGTTGGCGACCCATACTCGCATGACGTGCTCGCGCCGGGCGTCGTCGTGAATACCTTGCGCCTCGAAGCGAGCCAATGTGTCTCGCATCGGCTTGTCGGGACGGGGCGCACCGGCACCGGCGAAGTCAACCGTGAAATTCACCCGCTCGTTCATCAGGACCGCCAACGCCACGCGCCAGCCGTCGTCCGCGGCTCCGATGCGATAGGCGTCAGGCACCCGGGCGTTGGTAAAGAACACTTCCGCGAACTCGCCGGAGCCCACCATATTGCGCAGTCGTCGGGCCTCGACACCGGCGGTATGCATGTCGATCAGGAAGGCAGTGATCCCGTTGTGCTTGGGCACATCCGGATTGCTGCGGGCCAGGAGTAGACCCCAGTCAGCCTGGACTGCACCGCTACTCCACACTTTTTGACCGTTGACGATCCACTCGTCACCGTCACGAAGGGCCCGGGTGGCGAGCCCGGCCAGGTCCGAGCCGGCCCCAGGCTCGCTGAAGAGCTGAACCCAGTCGCCATCGTGGGTGTAGATCTTCGGGAGGAATCGGTCCTTCATCTCATCGGTCCCGTAGCTGATGATGGCGCTGGCTGCCATCATGTAGCCGATGGAACCGACGTCGGTATTCCACCCTCCTGCCTCTGCGATGGTTCGGTCGACGACCGCCTGGACGCTGGGCGGGGCGCGGAAGCCGCCGTATCCCTCTGGGAACCACACCCAAGCGAGTCCGGCGTCATAGCGCGCCTGCAGGAACGCATCCACTGACGTCTCCGCCGGCGGATGGTGCTGCATGAGTTGGCCCGCTCGTTTGAGAGCCTCGCTGAGTGCCGGGTCGTCTGGACCGTCGATCGTCACGGGTATTGATACTAGAGGGAGAACCGCGGGCGAAAGACCCGGCTACGTCCGGCTCATTCCGAGGCCGGACCAGTGAAGTGGGCTGGGCGCTTCTCGGTCACCGCGGCCAGGCCCTCTTTGGCGTCGGGACCCCCAAAACCATAAAACTCGTAAGCCAGACTGGCATCGAAGATACCGGCCTGCGCCCGGTACCAGTTGTTGAGCGTCTGCTTCGTCCAGCGGATCGCCGACTGGGCTCCAGACGCCAGCTGGCACCGCAACAGCCAAGCCCGCTCTTGCACCTCGTCATCATCCACGCACAGCGACACCAGCCCGATGCGTTCCGCCTCTTCGCCGGTCAGCGTGTCGCACGTGAAGAGGTAGTACTTGGCTTTGGCCATGCCGCACAACAGCGGCCAGCAGATGGCCGCGTGATCGCCCGCGGCAACGCCTATCCGGGTATGCCCATCGATGATTCGGGCCGTCCGGCCCACGACAGAGACATCGGCGAGAATCCCTGCGCAAAGGCCCGCGCCGACGGCGGGACCATGGATCGCCGAGACGATCGGCTTGGAGCAATTGATGACGTTGAAGACCAGGTCCCGGGCCTCACGCATGACGCGGGTCCGGCTGGCGTAGTCATCGGTCATCTCCGCCAAGAGCTCGAACGAACCGCCCGCCGAGAACGCCTTCCCCGCCCCCTGCAGCACGGCCACCCTGGTGTCGGTGTCACGATCAACGCTCCGCCACACGTCGGCGAGCTGGCGGTGCACCGCAGGGCTCACCGCGTTCAGCCCCGGCGCATCCATGGTGATCCGCAGCACCCCTTCGGCCGGGCGGTCGAACGTGAGCCCGGTGAACGGCCCGTACAGATCGATCATTCAGGTTGCCGACCTCAGATAACCAGGAAACTGTTCAGGATCGACCGGTGCCCCGAAGGGGGCAAAGCGGGCCGGGCGTTTGTCGACAAAGCTCCGCACGCCTTCTTGGAAATCCGGCGACGTGTCCCGCAGCGTGTTCACCAGTTGCAAGGCATCGGCGTAACTCTCCGCCATGGCACGTTCCCAGTCGCGGTAGACCTGTCGCTTGACGACCGCCATGGCGACCGGAGAGCAGTTGGCCGCCATATCCCGAGCGTAGGACCGGGCCTCCGTCAGCAAGTCGGGGCCCGGAACCGACCGGTGCACCAATCCCAGTTGGGCCGCTTCGGAGCCGAGGACGACCCGGCTGGACAGCAGCAGATCCAGAGCCACGGCGTGACCAACAATGCGGGCCAACAGCCACGATATGGCCTGCTCGGCAGGGAGACCGCGCCGAACAAAGGCAGTGGTGATCTTCGCTTCCTCGGCCACGAAGCGTACATCCGACGCCAGCGCCATGGTCAGGCCCAGCCCGGCGCACGCACCGTTGATGGCGCAGACCACGGGCTTGGCGACCAGGGCGGGCAGCAGCGCCGGGCGGCGCCCGGCCTGAGGTAACGGTTGGCCCGACTGCGACGACCGGTCCAAATCCTGGCTGTCGAGACCGGGGCAGAAGGAGCGGCCGGCGCCTGTGAGCAGGATCACCCTGACTTCCGGGTCCGCACTGGCCTCCTCCAGCAGGTCGTGCAGTGCGGTCTCCATCTCGAGGTTCCACGCATTGTGGCGTTCTGGTCGGTTGAGCGTCAGTGTCAGGAGCCCATCGGCGTCGAGCTGGCGCAATACAGTCGAGGATGCGCGACCATCTGCGGTTCGAACCATTTGTTTGTGTTCCTCACTTGGACGGAAAAAACGACCCCGGTATTGGAGACACCTCAGCTTACTGACGCATCATGTCAAGGCCAAACGAGCCGGGCCGTCTCATATCCGCTCGAAGACGGCAGCCAGCCCCTGCCCGCCGCCGATGCACATGGTTTCGAGTCCGAAGGCGCAGTCTCGCCGCACCATTTCCCGCAGGAGCGTGGTCAGGATCCGCGTCCCGGTAGCTCCTATGGGATGACCAAGAGAGATCCCCGAGCCGTGCATGTTGAGGTGCTCGGCCTCGTCCTCGATTCCCCATTCCTGGGTGCAGGCAAGGACCTGCGCCGCAAAGGCTTCGTTTAGCTCGATGAGGTCGATGTCGCCCAGACCCAGACCGGCGCGCTGTAGCGCCTTGGCGGTGGCGGCCACCGGACCGATACCCATGCGGGCGGGCTCCACCCCGGCCACGCTCCACGCCCGTAGCCTCGCCAGCGGACGCAATCCGAGATCGGCCGCTCGCTCTTCAGTGGTGACGATGCAGACGGCGGCCCCGTCGTTCTGGCCGCTGGCGTTGCCAGCGGTGACGGTCGCCTCGGGATCCTGGCGCAGCATGACCGGGCGCAACGACGCCAGCGCCTCAAGAGAGGTGTCGGGTCTCGGATGTTCGTCGGTGTCGACCACATGTTCGCCTCGTCGGGTGACGATCCGGACCGGCACGATCTCATCGGCAAACAGGCCGGCTTTCTGGGCTGCCACCGCTCGCTGGTGCGAGCGCAGGGCGAGCGCATCCTGGCGCTGGCGAGAGATCTTGTACTCGCGCCGCAGGTTCTCGGCTGTCTCGATCATTCCTCCGGGAACGGGGTAGTTGCGTCCACCCGCGGTGACACGCCCGCGCGCCAGTCGGTCGATCAGTTGCGTGTCGCCGGCCCGGGCGCCCCAGCGCGTCGCCGTGGAGTAGTACTCGGCCTGGCTCATGCTTTCGACACCTCCTGCCAACAGCACGTCGCCGGCTCCGGTCTGGACGCACATGGCGGCCAGTACGACAGCCTGCAGCCCGGAACCGCATCGGCGGTCGACCTGGACTCCGGTCACGGACACGGGTAGCCCGGCGTCGAGCGCCGCGACGCGTCCGATGTCGGGTGCTTCGCCGCCCGGATACCCATGACCGAGCACCACGTCGTCAATGACTTCGGGAGCCAGGCCGGTGCGACTCATCAACTCGCGGACGAGGCCCGCGGCCAGGTCAGCGGCCGGGACGTCCCGGAAGGCGCCGCCGAATGCCCCCACTGGCGTTCGCAGTGGCTCGCAAATTACCGCTTCGCGCAACAGTCCCTCCTACGGATCGCAGCCAGGTACCGATTCAGATGTGCCTGCCGCCTGAAACTTCGATAACGATCCCCGTGATGTACGACGACAGATCGGAGGCGAGAAACAGCGCCGTCTTGGCCACATCAGCCGGTTCCCCTATGCGGCCCAGTGGGACGTCGGCAAGTCTCTGCTCGAGGATGTCGGGGCGCAATGCCGCCGTCATGGCTGTGCGAATGAGACCGGGCTGAATGGCATTGACCCGGATCCCGAGGTGGCCCAGTTCTTTGGCCGCCGCCTTGGTCAGGCCGACGATCCCGGCTTTGGCGGCGCTGTAGTTGGTCTGGCCGGGCATCCCCACCTTGCCCGAAATCGATGACATGTTGATGATGGATCCCGAGTTGCGCTCCCGCATCACGGCGGCCGCGGCCCGAGTGCCGAGCCATACGCCCTGGAGGTGTACGTCGATCACCAGCCGGAAGTCAGCCAGCGACATCTTCCGCAGGGTGGCGTCGCGGGTGATGCCGGCATTGTTGACCATCACGTCCAGAGCGCCCAGCTCCCCGACGCAGCGTCTAACCATGGCGTCCACGTCCGCCTCGGATACGACGTCTCCGCCCACCGCTATAGCCTGGCCGCCTCGGGCGACGACCTCGGCCGCCGCCTTCTCGGCTGCCTCCTCGTTGATGTCGGCGATCACCACCTGGGCCCCCTCGACCGCGAAGGTGTGGGCCATCTCCTTGCCCAGCCCGTCGCCCGCTCCGGTGATCAGGGCCACCTTGCCGTCGAGAAGTGCCACGTGGGATACCCCGTACTCGTAGGAAGGATCTGGCGGGACCCGGTTGTCCTTGCCTCACCTTGGGCGTGCCGTTCAGCCTATCGGTTCGAGCGGCACGCCGCCCTCTGGGGTCCCCGAGCAGTCGGTTAGCGTGGGTTCATGGCCGCTCAACACCCCCAGCCGGCGCCCACGGGATCCGGTGAGGCGGTGCAACTCCAAGCTAGTTACGCCGGGATGCCGTTGCTCGAATTTCCTGGGCATTCACATTGTTCCCACCTCCGACCCCGACGTCGCCATCTCTATGGAGATGGCGCGAACACCCGAGGTGCTCAACCTGGCCGGAAACCCGCACGGTGGCGCCATCGCGACGCTCATCGATCACGTGGGAGGTGTCGCGGTCGGCCTCACTGTCGGACATGGCGGTCCCACGGCGGACCTCCACATTCGCTTCTTGCGCGCACCCGACGGTTCTCCGATTCGCGCCGATGCCCGCGTCCTGCGGACCGGGCGACGGCTCGCCGTGGTCGAAGTCCGCGTGTACGGGCAGTCGGGAGAGCTGGCCGCCATTGGAACCATGACGACGGCCCCCATGGAGAGAGGCCCGTTGACGAACGACTGAACCGGCGCGCCGTCTTTGCGTTTGGTCCGGGCCCAGTCAAGATCCCCGAGCCGTTCTGCACCGGCGCAGCGGCGACGAGGGAGCGCAGTCCGGCGATCTAGCCGAGGTCACGCTGAGCCCGCCGGCGCAGCTCGGGCTTGACCACCTTGCCGGTTGCGTTTTTGGGGAGATCGCCCACCACGATCACACGACGAGGCACCTTGAAATTCGCCAGATGGTCGGCGGCGAAAGCAGCTACTTCTTCCGCCACAAGCTCCACCGTTGGCTTGGCCACGACAAACGCCACCCCGACCTCGCCCCAGCCGCGGGTCGGGGGTGCCTACCACGGCCACCTCCCCGATCTTGTCAAAGCGCAGAAGGGCGTTTTCCACTTCGACGGGCGACACGTTGAAACCGCCTGTCACAAAAATGTCCTTCTTGCGATCCGTGATTCGCAAATAGCCCTGATCATCGATCAGGCCAATGTCGCCCGTGCGCAGCCAGCCCTCGACCACGGCGCCCGCGGTCGCCTCCGGATCCCCAAAATAGCCCGACATGACGTTGTAGCCACGAACCACGATCTCACCAGTCTCCCCCCCGGCGAGCGGGCCGACCGGCGGTATCGATTATCCGCACATCAACATCAGGAATGGGATGACCGACGGTGGTAGCGATCGACTCCGGGGGGTCCTCGGGATGGGCAACCGAGACCAACGCATGGCACTCGGTCAAGCCGTAACCGGACATGGCTGCCATGCCGACGTGGTTGCGGAGACGGGTGATCAACTCAGGTGGTACCGCCGCGGCGGCGACCAGTCCCGAACGCAGGGCGGACAGGTCGTATTCCCCGTATTGGGGATGGTCGAGTATCGAGGTGAACAGGGTAGGGGGCCCGTCCAGGTGTGTAATCCGCTCGTTTTGGATCAGAGCCAGGAGCGACTCGGGGTCAAAAACGGCCAGGGGGTAGGTGGTGGCGCCAACCATGCGATCCAGCATCCACCCGGCCTTGTAGCCGAAGCAGTGGAAAAACGGGACCACCACCGCGTGCCGATCCCCCGGCCGTAGTCCCACGCCGCGGTTGTACGACTCGTAGGCCCGCAAGCTGGTGCCATGGCGGAGCATGACCCCCTTGGGCAGTCCAGTGGTGCCGGACGTGAAGATCACGTCGGACACGTCGTCTGGTCGCAGGCCGTGGATACGCCGCAGGACGGCGTCCTCGCCTTCGGCGTCGGCTCGGGCCAGGAACTCAGCCCAGGAGGGGGAACTGGGCATCCCGGGACTGGGCAGGGTAATGATCTGAGGATGTGGTAACGACGGCAGGCTGGTGCGCAGGACATGCGGATAGTCGACGCCGAGAAACGAACCGACCGTGAACAGAATGCGGATTCCCGCCTTCGTGACGACATACGCCGCCTCGTCGCCTTTGAAACGGGTGTTGATGGGGACCAGCCAGGCTCCCGCGGCCTGGGCACCGAGCGCGGCTTCGATCCACACTGCGGAGTTGGGTGCCCAGAGTCCCACCCGGTCACCGGGCTTGACCCCACTCGCGATAAGCGCCCGGCCCACCCTCATCATGGCCGCCGCCATTTCGGCAAACGACTGGCTCGAGCCACCGTCAACTACCGACGGCTCGCCGCCGAAGGTCTCGGCGGCCATCAGCGCCATGTTGGGAATGCTGCGATAGCGCTCGTCGGCGCGCATACAAATGTCTACCGCATATCGCCACGGGCACGCGTGAAGCACCGGCCCCGTCGAGCTGCCAGTGGTCGCCCAAGACTCGGGGACGTGAGGCTGCTGGCCCGGCGGCACCGGCCCGCCGAGCCATTCGCGGCCGCACCAGGCCACCCCCGGCGCCACCGGATAGGGTGCACGAAAAACCTGGGCTCTCGACCCCTGATTCGACCGGAGATCAAGTGGACTACGCCTCATACCGCCACCTGGAAGTCACCAAGCACGACCGGATCGTGACCGTGACCCTCAACCGGCCTGAAGTTCGAAATGCCATCGGCGCCGGCCTCCACTCCGAGTTGGGCCGCATCTTCACCGACCTCGACATGGACGACGATTGCGATCTCGTCATCCTCACCGGTGCCGGGGGCTACTTTTGCGCCGGCGGCGACCTCAAGTGGGTGCTGTCCTTGAATGGCGACGTGGCGAAGAGCACAGCCGCTATCCGCACCGATCGTCGCATCCAGAATTCGATGCTCGACCTGGAGAAACCGATCATCGCCAAGGTGCGCGGCCCGGCTATCGGTTTGGGTTGCTCGCTGGCCCTGTTTTGCGACTTCGTTTATGCCACGCCGGAGGCAACCTTCGCCGACCCCCACGTCTCGGTGGGGCTGGTCGCCGGCGACGGAGGGGCCCTGATCTGGCCCCAGCTGATTGGTTACGCCCGAGCCCGGCGCTATCTGCTCACCGGTGACAGCATCAAGGGCGCCGAGGCGGCCGACATCGGACTGATCACCGAGTCGGTGCCCGAACAAGATCTCGACGGCGCAGTCGACGACCTGGCCTCCCGGCTCCGGGCCGGCGCCACGTATGCCATCAAATGGACCAAGGCGTCCATCAACGCCGGACTCAAGGTGACCGCCAACGGCATCATCGACAGGGCGGCCGCCGCCGAGAACATGTCGCAGATGGCAAACGACAACCGCATCGGTTTGGAGGCCTTCCTGGCGAAGGAAAAGCCGAAGTTCACCGGAACCTGACCTCGGATCGGCGAGCCCCAGTCTGCTCGTCGAACCGGACCGGCGCGTCGGGTGGAACCGGGCCGCGTCAGGTGATGAAGTCGTTGATGACCTCAGCCAGTCGGACCGGCTCGTCCCCTTGCAAGCTATGCCCGGATTCCTCGAAGTGCACCACTTTGGCAGACGGATTGCGCCGCAGCAGCTCGGCTTCGTCTTCGTCGTCCACCACGGATTGCGGCCGCATGCCCCGGGCCAGGAGCAGCGGTGCCTTCATGGTCGAAACCGTGCCCCAGAGTTGTCTCGACAGGCGCGCCGACGCCTCGTCAGAGGAACTGGGTTGTTGCTCGCTCTCACCCGCCAGGCGGTGCCGCTGGTGGCGCCACACCCAGCTCCCGTCGTCGAGTTGCTCCGCGTTGTGCAGAATGCCCCGTCGGAGCGAACTGAGGGAGCGCGTCGGGTTGTATTCGACGGTACGGGCCAGGATCTCGTCGAAGCTGGCAAAGGTGACCGGCCCGTTGAGGAAATCGCCGATGGTCTTGGCCTTTTCCCTGTTAACGCCCGGGGTGACGTCGACGAGGACCGCGGCCTTCACCAGGTCGGGCACCTGCGCCGCCAACATGAGGGTCGTTAGCCCGCCGAGCGACATGCCGACCACACCACGGGCGTCGGGAGCCAAAACGCCGATCACCTTGGCGACATCTTCCGCGTTGCTTTCTGGCGCGATCGATGACACCCGCCCTCGGTCCGAGTGCCCGTGACCAGGGAGATCGATAGCGGCCAAAGGACGTCCTGACGCCATGGCGACCGTGTCCCAGGTGTGCGCATTCTGGCCGCCTCCATGGAGCAGCACCAGCTCGGGGTCGCTGGTTCCCCACACCAGGGCGCTGAGCTGCCGGCCGTCGCCAAGTTTCACGGACTCCCGCCGGACAGCCGGCGGACCGTCGAAGGCCAGACCGTACTCTTCGGCGTTCTCATGAAACAGCCCGAATTCGTCGTAGGGGACCCGCTCGACGTCGCTCATTCGGACACCTCTCGATCCTGAACCCTGTCTCGGCGACCCTAGGGCGCCGCTTGCGGCCTGACAACCAGCAGTACGGCTTTCGGCCCAAGGCGCGGTACTCGACCCGACGGACGAACTCCGTGCACCCGTGTACAGCTTCCGGGCCGAGTCCCCTACACCTCGGCTCGCGAAGGCTGGCTCGCCTGCCCGATACCGGAATCGAGAACGCACTCCTCGGCGAAGGCCAGCGCCTTGACGTGATAGACACGCGCCACCTTGCTCAGGCTGATGTTGTGGCCGCTGCCGCGTTGGATGGTGATCTCGAGGCGCGGACACTTCGTCAGTACGGCACGCAGGGCCGAGAAGTGCTCTTCGCTGACGACCCACAACCGCTCGTGATCGGCGAAGGTGAATCGGACCGGTACCCGGATGCCGTCTGCGAGCCGGCGCAAATCGTCTGGCCATTCGGCACCCTCCCGATGCGGGGTCGGGGCGGTCGGAGCGACCGGCAGCACGCCCTCGACAAAGGTGCCCTCGGGGTAGAGATGTCTGGGCCCCCACGACGGGTTGACGTCACCGGGTTGCGTCTCACGCTCTTCGGCATCCGGTGCGAACGCGTACATCAATCCGGTTCCTGAGCCCTCAACGCCGAGGATCGGTACCCTCCCGCGGGAAGCAGCCATGGCCAGTGCCAACTTCAGTCCGAAGGAGTGACCTACCAGCAAGCAGCCAGCGCCCGGCGCATAGTCCTCACCGAACCGGTCCAGCGCCAGCCGCAGGAACTGGGCCTGCGCCAGCATGGCAAACGACTCGGGATCTGAGCCGACTGACGCCCCGTAGCCCAACCGATCCGGCGCCCACACCGTGAAGCCCAGCGCAGCACCGACCTCGAGCAGTGAGAGCTCCGGATCGGTAGGGCCGGCGAAATACCGGGCCGTCATACCATGGCCGTGCAGAGCCACGACCAGGGCGCGGGGCGGTCCGTCCGGCTCGGCGAGCCATCCCGACAAGGTGACGCCATCGACCGAGACGTTGACGGGCCGAGTCCGCCGTGCGGCTGTCATGGCCCGGAGCGTAACGGTGACGGTCGCCATCCAGGGAATTGGGAAGCAGGGCGATCGACCGGGAGCCGTCCCAGCGGTCGAGCGGCCCGGCCCGCGCTTGTGGGACGTCAGCCCACCGGTTTGTAAGCCTGGACTGCTAAGTCTAGACTGAACTCCTGTGCCGACCGCCACGACCGACCTCGACCGCGTGGCCGGGGACCTGAGCGCCAGCCTGGGCCTCCTGGTCCGGCGGCTGCGGCAGGTGCACGTGCGACGGCGACATCACCCTGTCGCAGGCATCGGTCCTCGTTCGCCTGGAGCGCGACGGACCGGCCACGCCCGGCACGCTCGCCGCGGTCGAGCAGATAACCCCTCAATCGATGGGCGCCATCCTGGCCGCCCTGCAGGAATCCGGACTGGTGTCTCGCAGCGGCGACCCTTCTGATGGGCGCCGCGTCCTGATGTCGATCACCGCCGCCGGGCCAGGCCGCCTTACAGGGCGTGCGACACGAGAAAGCCCGGCGGTTGGCCCGGGCCATGGCCGAGGGCTTCACGCCGACCGAGCAGCGCCGACTGATCGAGGCCATCCCCCTGCTGCAGCGGCTGGGCCGGCTTGTCTGAGACCGCCGTCCGGCCCGATCGGCCGGGCGTCCGGCCTGGATCGCGCCCGGGACCGCTACAAGTGGATCGCGCTGACGAACACCTCGCTCGGGTCGTTCATGGCGATCCTCGACAGCTCGATCGTGATCATCGCCATGCCGGCCATCTTTCGGGGCATCGGCCTCAACCCGCTGGCACCCGGCAACATCGGCTACCTGCTGTGGATGATCATGGGCTACGTCCTGGTCACGGCGGTGCTCGTGGTGTCGCTGGGGCGGCTTGGGCGACATGGTGGGCCGGGTGCAGATCTACAACCTCGGCTTCGTCGTCTTTACGGCGGCGTCGATCGCCCTGTCAGCTGGACCCGGCCAAAGGCGCCGCCGGCGCCATATGGCTGATCGCCTTCCGGCTGGTCCAGGCGATCGGCGGGTCCATGTTGATGGCCAATTCGGCCGCCATTCTCACCGACGCCTTCCCGCTGAATCAGCGGGGCATGGCGCTGGGCGTCAACCAGATCATGGGGCTGTCCGGCCAGTTCATCGGGCTGGTGGCCGGCGGCCTGCTGGCGGCCTGGGACTGGAGAGCCGTGTTCTGGGTCAACGTGCCCTTCGGCGTCTTCGGCACCATCTGGGCCTATCTCAAGCTGCGGGAGACCTCCGCGCCGCGACCCGGGGCGGATCGACTGGTGGGGCAACCTGACCTTTGCCCTCGGCCTGGGCTTGATCCTGATCTCCATAACCTTCGGCATACAGCCCTATCACCACGCCACCATGGGCTGGAGCAATCCCAAGGTTGTCGGCGGGCTGGTGCTGGGCGGCTGCCTGCTGGTGGTGTTCGGCGTGATCGAGACCCGGGTCCAGCAGCCTATGTTCAACCTCAGCGCTCTTCCGCACCCGGGCCTTCGCGGCCGGATCGTTGACGGCGCTGCTGAGCTCGGTGGCTCGCGGTGGCATGCAGTTCATGCTGATCATCTGGCTCCAGGGCATCTGGCTGCCCCTCCACGGCTACAACTTCGCCGACACCCCGCTGTGGGCCGGCATCTTCCTGTTGCCGCTGACGGCCGGCTTCCTGTTGGCCGGACCGATCAGCGGTTATCTGTCCGACCGCTACGGCGCCCGGCCGTTCGCCACCGCCGGAATGATGCTGTTTGCCCTCAGCTTCATCGGGCTTCTTCGCTATACCGATCAACTTCCCGTACTGGGAATTCGCCCTCCTCGTGCTCCTCAACGGGATCGGGTCGGGCATGTTCGCGGCGCCCAACACCGCCGCCATCATGAGCAGCGTGCCACCCAATCAGCGGGGCCAGGCGTCGGGAATGCGAGCCACGTTCCAGAACAGCGGGCATGGCGATTTCGATCGGCGTGTTCTTTTCGCTTCTGATCAGCGGACTCCATGCCACCTTGCCGCGCACCCTCTCCCAGGGGCTGCAGGCCCAGGGGGTCCCGGCCGACATCGCCGCCCACGTGGCCTCCCTCCCGCCCGTGTCCAGCGTCTTCGCCGCGTTCCTCGGGCTTCAACCCGCTGCAGACCCTCCTGGAGCCGACCGGGGTGCTGGCCCGCCTCCCGGCCAAGAGCGTGCAAATCCTTACCGGCAAAGAGTTCTTCCCGCACCTCATATCCCAGCCGTTCCACCACGGCCTGGTCGTGGTGTTCTCGGCCGCCGCCCTCATGGCCGTGATTGCCGCAGTGGTTTCGGTGATGAGAGGCTCGCAGTACTTCCACGGCCAGGACGACGAGCCCGTAGACAAAGCAGAAGCTTTAACTGACGCCCTCGCTCGGCAGCCAAAGATGGGCTAACCGACGATGGCGGTGGCGCCGCCGCCACGAGCGAGCCGCCACCGCCAGCGAAGCCGCCGCCGCCGAAGAACGCGCCGCCACCGCCCGCACCACCCAAGCCACCCAATCGACTTGTGTTGGAGTTGGTGCTCGATGAAGGAACTGGCGTCGAGAGGTTGGCCAGAACCACCGTCGTGCCCCGACTCAGGCCGGAGACGATCTGCGTGTAGGTAGCGCCCACCACCCCGACGGTGACGGTCTGGTCGGCTTCTTGGCCACCGCGCAGGACGATGACGTAGGAGCGGCCCGCGCTGGCGGTGTGCACGGCCGACGTCGGGACGACGACGTCGTTCGCTGCCTGGGCGAGACCGATCTGGACCTGGCCGGCCGACCCAGCCGCGATCCCGGATCCCGCTGCCTTGCAGGGCGATGACGACCGGATAGGTGTATGTCGACCCGCTGACCAGAACGGGGCCGACGCGGCTGACCACGCCCGACAACGAGCCCGCGGTCCCGTCGACCGCCACCTGGGCCGGGTCCCCCACCTTGACCGTCGCCACCTGGCTGCTCGTCAGCGAGGCGAGTCGTCTCATAGGTGCCGGAGTTGATGATCTGAACCGCCTCAGACGTCGAACCGACGCTGACTGACTGCCCGGCCTCGAGGGTGACCGACGCCACGGTGCCGGCCATGGGGCTGGTGAGCTCGGCGTCGGCCAGGGACTGCTGCGCCCTGACCAGTGCGGCCTGGTCGGATCGATGGTGGCCTGGTCGCTGGCCAGCTGCTGGGCGCTGTTGACCGCCACGCTGGGCCAGCTGTTGGAAAAGGACCCGGCCGAGTTCTGGTTGCCACCCGACTGCCCGCGTTCTCCCCGATTGGCTCGAGCCCCCGGACGTTTGCCCGCCAGACGTTTGCCCGCCGGAGGCGGAGAACTTGCTCTTGCTTCCCGAGGCACCTGATCCGCTGAAACCGCCCCTGCCGGTACCGCTCCCGGATCCGGTCCCTGGCCCCGAACCGGAACCGGTACCGCCGCCGGTGCCCGTCCCGCTCCCGGTGCCGGCGCCGGTGCCGGTGCCGCCCGACGATCCGCCGGAGCCGTGACCCGGTGAGGTCGAGCTGGTCGACAGGGAGGCCAGGATGCTGGGCCAAGGTGTTCTCTGCCGCGGCGAGATTCTGCTGGTCGGTGGCGACCTGATTCTCGGCGGTCATGGCCTATTGAGGGCGGCCGTGCAGTGGCGCTGCTGGTCGTCACATCACTCGTCAGGCTGGCGCTGAACGGAACCGGGCGTCGGCAGACGCGCTGCTGTGGTTGGCGTGGTCGTGCTAGACGCAGTCGTCGGCGATGATGTCGGCGACGTGGTCGGCGACGTGGTCGGGATGTGCCGTGGTGGTGACGTGGTCGGCGACGTGGTCGGCGACGTGGTCGGCGACGTGGTCGGCGACGTGGTCGGCGACGTGGTGGGTGACGTGGTGGTTGACGTGGTGGGTGACGTGGTCGGCGGGGAACTGGTACTGCTGCTGCACGTGCTCTCCGCGCTGCGGAGGTCAACCCCGGCCGTTTGCAGATCCATGTCCGCGGCGTGCTGGGCGCTGACGACGGCCTCCTGGGCTTGTTTCAGGCTGGACTGCCCGCTCAGAAAAGACGGCCGCCGTCAAAACGGCGGTCGTCCCCCTCGAAGCGACGGCCGTAGTTTGGGCCGAGCCGGACCCGCCGCTCCCCGTGCTCCCGTTGCCACCGGCAGTCCCGGCGGCCTCACCTGCTTCGTTTTCAGCGAGCACGGCCTGGGCCGCGGCCAGGTTCGTCTGGGCGACCGACACCTGTTCCTGCAGCGCCGTGCTATCCAGGGTGGCGATGCATCTGACCCGCGCTGACATGCTGGCCGGGGGCGACCTTGACGGCGGTGACCGTGCCACTGACCTGGAACGAGGCGGTGGCCTGGTTGTACCGGTTGGGTGGTGCCACCTACGGCGAGGGTCTTGTTGACGGAATCCACCGTGGCCACAGCCGTGCGGTAGCCGCCTCCGCCGGAGCCGTGGCCTCCGACACACCGATTCCCGCCGCCACCCCGACGACCACGACGGCGGCGGCGAGCGCCAACCCGCTTTGCCGTCCGGGACCGGCCCCTCGCTTTAGCCATTCGATGCGGACCCTCCTCCGGAGCCGCCCGACCGCCGGCGCCGCCAACCGCCAAAGCCACCAAAGCCGCCGAACCGCCCCCCGCTGGTCGTGCACGACTGGCCCCCGGTCGACGTGATGCGGATCATTCGAGGCGGTCACGGAGCCGTTGGAACTGGTGCTACCGGTCGCCGTAACGCAGTCACCGACCGCCAGGTTCGAGGCCGTGGCGGCGCGGGTGGTGTGGTAGGTCGTGGTGGACTTCAGGTCCACGGTTACCGGGGCGGCCGCGGGCGTGGTGCGTCGAGGTGCTGGAGCCGGGCCGGAAGCTGGCGGAGGAGAAGCCATGACCGTCATGCGCGGTGGCGCTAACCGCCGTGACCTTCCCGGTGGCGAAGCCGAAGTTCGTTCGGGGCGCCCCGGCCGGAGCGCCAGAGGCGCCGCTCGACGTGGGGGTCGTGCGATTGCGGGACCAGTCCCGCGGCGGGCCGTGTGCCCCGCCCCGAAGCCGCCCGGTGCAAGATCCGGTCGAGCTGGGCTGGGTTATCGTCACCGCGGTCGCCACCATGGCGCCGTTGGCGGGCGTGCCGGTTGCGGTGATGCAATCACCGACGGCGACCGAGGACGCGGGCACGGTGACCATCTGGCTGAAGCGGGTCGAGCCCGTCCAGCTCACGGTTACCTGCCCTTGCTGCTGGTTCTGCACCTCCATCGACGGAGGCGTGATGGCGGCGACCGAACCGGAGGCGCCCGGGAACGACCCGCCGCCCCCGCCGCCCGCACCGCCCGGAGTCCCCCCGCCCGAGGCGCCGGAGGAGCCGGTACTGGAGCTGGGCGAAGTGCCGTTGCTGCTGCTCAGGTTGGTGCTGGCGTGGCTGGAGCCGCCGCACGCGGCGACGGCCACGGTCAGGGCCACGGCCCCCGAGGCCAGGGCGAAACGGGGGATCTGAGGAATAGGCGATTCATGACGGGTGTGTTGCTCCTTGACTGAGGTAAAACAGAAAATCTTCATTCGCTGCGGAGAGCGTCGATGGGGGCCAGGCGAGCGGCCCGCGAGGCCGGATAGACGCCGAAGACCAAGACCGATGCCGATGGCCACCGCCATAGCGCCGGCGGTGGCCAGCCCGGACAAGGCGATGGGATAACCGATGGCTTTCGGCAGGAGGGCCGTGCCGAGCACCGCCAGGCCGGCACCGAGGGCCCCGCCTCCCAGGCCCAATATGGACGCCTCCAGCAGGAACTGGCGGCGGATGTAGGAGGGGCGGGCGCCGAGGGCCTTGCGCAGCCCGATCTCCCGGACCCGCTCGGTCACCGACACCAGCATGATGTTCATGACCCCGATGCCTCCGACCAGCAACGAGATACCCGCAACCCCGCCGAGCAGGATCGTCAGGGTGCGGTCCACGGAGGTGGAGGTCGACACCAGTGACGCCTCGGAAGCGATGCTGAAGTCGGCGTCCGACGCCGTGGTGATGTTGTGGAGGGCAAGCAGCTCGGTGTCGGCCTCCTGGTAGGCGGCGGACAGGGTGCCGCCCGAGTTGGCCTCGATGAGTATGGAGCTGAGCGAGGTGCGGCCGAAGAGCCGCTGCGTGGCGGTGGTGATGGGGAGCACGACCACGTCGTCCTGGTTGGTGCCGGTCGTCTGCGAACTGTCGCCGACCGAGTTGAGCACGCCGATGATGGTCATCGGGCACGCCGTCTACGTTGACCGTCTGGCCCACCGGATCGACGCCATTGAACAGCTCGGACGCCGTGTCGGGGCCCAGCACCGGCGACGGCGGCGTGCTCGGATACGTCCTGGGTCGGTGAAGAAGCGACCCTGGGATATGGAGCGGTTGCGCACCTGCTCCCACGCCGGGGTGGTGCCCGCCACCGTGGTCGTCCAGGTGTTGGAGTTGATGTCGTCGCTGAGTGACTCGTCCGCCGATTGCACCGGCGCCACCGCCTTGATGTCGGGCGCCACGGTCGTCGAGCCGAGGGCGGTGGCATCAGCCTGCGTCAGCGTCGACGCCGAACCGAACCCCTGGCGGATGCCGCTGGAGGACGTCGAGCTGCCGGGGGAAACCGTCAGCAGGTTGGTGCCCAGCGAGTTGATGGCGTTTTTGACCTGATCCTGGGCGCCCTGGCCGAGTCCGACGGTCAGGATGACCGCGGCGATGCCGATCATGATGCCCGAGCACGGTCAGGCCGGAGCGCAGCCGGTGGGCGCGCACGGCGTCCAGGCCGCTGCGCAGGGTTTCGAACCAGCTCATCAGGCCACCTCGCTCAAGGAGGAGATGAGCCCGTCCCGGATGCGGATGGTGCGTTCGGCGGCGTTGGGCGACCTCGGAGTCGTGGGTGATGACCACCACGGTGCGGCCGGCGAGGTGAAGATCGTTGCATGAGGCGCAACACGTCGAGCGCCGAGTAGGAGTCCAGGGCGCCGGTGGGCTCGTCGGCCAGGATCAGGGCCGGATCGGCCAACCAGGGCCCGGCGCCACCGCCACCCGCTGCTGCTGGCCCCCGACAGCTCGCCGGGCCGGTGGTCGATGCGGTCAGCCGAGGCCGACCTGCTCGAGCGCCTCGACGGCCCGGCGCCGGCGCTCGGCCCGGCCCACGCCGGCGTAGATCAACGGCAGCTCGACGTTCCGCCAGGCCGTGAGCGTCGGCCAGCAGATTGAACTGCTGAAAGACGAAGCCGATGTGCCGGTTGCGGATGTCGGCCAGGTCATTCTCGTCCAGGCCGCCGACTTCCTCGCCGCTCAACCAGTACTGCCCGCTGGTCGGGACGTCCAGGCAGCCCAGGATGTGCATCAGGGTGGACTTGCCCGAACCGGACGGTCCCATCACCGACACGTACTCGCCCTCGTCGATGTCGAGCGACACGCCGCGCAGGGCGGCGACGGCCAGCGACCCGGTTCGGTAGACCTTGGTTACGTCCTCCAGCCTGATGACCGGTTGACCGTCAGCCACCCGTGCCACTCCACCGCCCCCGCCCCGGAACCCGCCACCACCTAGACCCGCCGCCACCGCCACCAAAGCCACCGCCACCAAAGCCGCCGCCACCGCCGAGACCGCCGGCCCGCGCCGGTGCCCGTGCGCCCGGTACCGCCGCCGAGGATGCTGCGCCCCGAGCCGGTGGAAGCGTTGAACCTGACGACCCGGTCGATGACGACGTCACCGGCCTTGACGCCACTCGTGATCTGCGTCTCCCCGCCGGTGCTGATGCCGGTGGTGACGGTCTGCGACACCTGGGAGCCGCCCACGACCTTGGTGACCGTGGACTTGGCCGTTGCGTGAAGGACACGGCGCCGGTCGGCACTTCGACGACGTTGTAAAGCTGCTTGACGATGATCGACACGGTGGCGCTGGATCCGGCGTACAGCCCGCTGGGCGAGCCGGTCACGGCGATGGTCGACCGGGAAGGAGGCGACGCTGGCGCTGCTCGACGCCGCGATCAGCCCAACCGACGACACGGTGCCGTATACCGGGGTGCTGGATCCGCTCGGGCGTGATGACGGCCTGGTCGCCGACCTGGATCTGGCCCACCTCGGTGTCGTCCACGGTGGTGTTGACCGAGAAAGCGCCGGTAGACACCACGACGATGTCGTTGCTGCTGCTGGAGGAGGACGAGTTGGCGCTTGACGACGATGAACCCAGGCCGCTGCCGCCCCTGAAGCCGCTCAGCCCCGATACGCGAGGACGATCGACCAGACCCGCCCGAACCGGACTCCCGACCCGAGCTGGCGGATACCTGCTGACCGACCGTGAGGTTGACCGAGGCCACCGTCCCGGCTGATGGTGGAGGTCAAGTTGGCGTCGGCCAGGTTGGTCTGGGCGGAGGAGAGCTGCGAGGTGGCGGAGGTGACGGCCGCCTGATCCGAATCGATCTGGCTGGCGGTGGCGGCGTCGGCTTGGTCCGTGGACAGCCGGGCCTGATCCGACGACAGCGTCGCCTGGGCCGCGTTCACCTCGTCCTGGAGCGCGGTCGGGTCGACCTTGGCCAGCACCTGCCCGGCGGTCACCTTCTGCCCGGCCGCCACGTCGACGGCCGTGACCTGACCCGACACGCCGAACTGCAGATCGGCCTGCTCGGCCGGCTGGATGGTCCCGGAGGCGGCGACGGTCTGGCGCATGGTCCCCGTCGACACCGTCACCCGCTGGGTCGTCACCGAGAGGGGAGACGAGGAGGCGCTGCCGCCAGAGGTGGCTACCAGCGTGACCACCACCCCGACGGCTGCGGCCAGGACCACCGCCAGGCCCACCAGGGCCTGGTTGCGGGTTGGCCGCCGCCGTCGCCGGGGGGCGGGCGCATCCTGGGCGACGTATTCCTCCGGAACTCCCTCTTCGGCAGGAGCCCCGACTGCGCCGCTACGCGGCATGACTGCTGTCTCTATGAGCTGCGTGAGCACCGACGGCCGGCACGTGAGAAAGCATGTGCTCAGTCAAAACAACCAGCCTGAATCGAACCTAGCCGTAACTTGTGGGTTTCTTTAAGGCGCGGCGTTGGGGCTGGTCGCAGCGGTGCTCGCTTTCCATTTCGAGCGCTTTCTTAGCGAAAATATCAGTCGATTCCCAGGTGACACTGCTCCCGCCGGCCCACAGGAAACCTTCAAGAAACCTTAAGCATGGCCACAGGATCCGAAGCGATGCTCAGAGGGTGGCCGACTTCACCGTCCTGGTCGTGGAGGACGAGGCGAACGTGGCGTTCGTGATCAGCTCGGCGCTGCGCCTGGCCGGTCTGAGCGTTATCGAGGCGGTGGCGGGCCGAGACGCCCTGCATCTGGCCGCCCAGCACGAGGTGGACCTCGCCGTGCTGGACGTTATGCTGCCCGACCTCGACGGCTTCGAGGTGTGCGAGCGTCTGCGGGCAGCCGGCTTCGAGATTCCCATCATCTTCCTGACAGCCCGGGACGCCACCCCGGACCGGGTGCGGGGGCTGACCATCGGCGGGGACGACTACCTCACCAAGCCGTTCAGCGTGGAGGAGCTGGTCGCCAGGGTCCGAGCGGTGCTGCGCCGGGCCGGCAAGTTTCCCAGCGGCCAGGTGTACGAGTGCGGCGACCTGACCATGGACGACGCGGCCTACCGGGTGACGCGGGCCGGACGGATGGTGGACCTTTCTCCCACCGAGTACAAGCTGCTCCGCTTCCTGCTGCGCAACGCCGGCCGGGTCATGACCAAGAGCCAGATACTCGATCACGTGTGGGACTACGATTTCGTTGGCGAATCCACCGTCGTCGAGACGTTCGTGTCCACCCTTCGCAAGAAGGTCGACTCCGAGGAGCCCAAACTCATCCAGACCGTCCGCGGTGTTGGCTACCGCCTAACCCCTCCCTAGCTCTCCGTGAGCCTTCGCTTCCGCCTGCTGGTCGCCGCCGCCGTACTGGTGACGGTGCTCGCCGGCATCGGTTACTCGCTCATCCGCACCGTCGAGGATTCCCAGACCCAGCAGGTCGACCGCCAGCTCGACCTGATCGTGCCCATCGCAATAGGTCTGTCGCAGGCCCCGCTCCTTCCCGCGGACGGCTCCGGCCCATTTTCCGCCGATGGCCGCTCCGGGCTCAGCAACGAGCTGAAGCTGAGCGACATGTACGTGGCAGCGTCGACAACGGGCAGGTCCACCCCATCGCCTCCCCCCAGTCCGCCGGAGGAGCGACCCCCAAAGCCCCGCCCGGCTCAGTCGCTTCCGGGCGCCGTGCCCCGGCCCACGACCGTCGGCTCCGTCCGTGGATCCGGGCGGTGGCGAGCGGTCAACCTGCGCACCCGTTACGGCCGGGACGTGCTGGTCGCCATCTACATGGGACCGGTCGACGCCACCGCATCGGAGTTGCGCGTCGCGGTCCTGGCGGCCGGAGGCGTGGTAGCCGCCATCCTGCTGGCCTGTGGCTTCTGGCTGGAGCGGCTGGGCTTGCGGCCGATCGCCGAGATGAAGTCCGTCGCCGACGCCATCGCCGCGGGCGACCGCACCCGGAGGATCACGGCCCGGCCCCGCGGCAAGGAAGCCGCCCACCTGGCTCGGGCCCTCAACACCATGCTCGACAAGCAAAACGAGATCGAAGACCGGCTGCTCCAGTTCGTCGCCGACGCCTCGCACGAACTGCGCACCCCCACCTCCGTCATCTCCGGCCTGGCCCAGCTGTGGCGCCAGGGCGATTTGCGGGAGGGCCAGGAGCTAGAAGAGGCGATGCGACGCGTGGGCCAGGAGAGCAACCGTATGCGGGCCCTGGTGGAAGAGCTGCTGCTGCTGGCCCGTCTGGATTCGGGCGCCCACCTCGAAACCCAACCGGTGGACATCGGCCGCATAGCCCGGGATGTCCTGGCGATGCCGCCATCACCCACCCCAGCCGGCAGGTCAACGGCCTCGCATCGACGACAACGTGTGGCGCTGGGCGACGAGGCCGCGCCTGCGGCGGGTCATCAGCAATCTGGTGACGAACGCCCTGACCCATACCCCGGCCACGTCCACGGTTTCCGTGGAGGTGAACGCCGGCCCGGCGGGCGCCACCTTCGTCGTCGCGGACACCGGACCCGGCATGGCTGCCGACGAGGCCGCCCAAGCATTCGAGCGGTTCTGGCGGGCGGCGCCCAGTCGTACCCGCTCCGGGTCCGGGCTGGGCCTCTCGATCGTCCGGGCCATCGTGGAAGCTCGACCACGGCACCATCGACCTCGACAGCACGCCGGCCCTGGGCACGACGGTCAGGGTGGTCCTTCCGCTGTCCACCAGCAAGGGAACCACGGCCCAGAGCGGCGAATGCGCCGGACTTGCCGGACAGGATGGTGACGGCGATGTGGGCGGTGTCGGTGCCAAGGAGGACATACCCGCCGAGGCCGGCGTTTCGCACGCCCCCAGATAGGCGGCCGGCGTCCTTCATCCGGGTGCCGACCGCTTACGATGCGGGACTTGTTGTGTCGAAACCGTGGTCTGTCTCGTCGCCGACCCCAAGCACGGTCCCCTGCCCGCCCTGTTGTTGACCCTGACCGTGGTTACCGGTCTGGTGGATGCCGTCAGCGTTCTGTCGCTGGGGCGGGTCTTCGTCGCCAACATGACCGGCAATGTGGTGTTCGTCGGCTTCGCCCTGGCCGGCGCGCCCGGATTCTCGCTGAGCGCCTCCCTGTTTGCGCTGGCCGGCTTCCTGGTGGGCGCCTTCGTCGGCGGGGTGATTCACCGCCGAAGTAGCACCGACCGAGGCCGGCTTTTGCTGAGGTCGTTGCTCGCCGAACTGGTCTTCCTGGCGATCGGGGTCGCCATCGCCCAGGTGCAGGGCGTCCCTTACGGCGGCCCGACCCGGGACGCCATCGCCGCCGCCACCGCCTTAGCCATGGGCATCCAGAACGCCATGGCCCGGCGCCTAGCGGTTCCCGACCTCACCACGACCGTCCTCACCATGACGCTCACCGGGTTGGCGACCGAAGTGCGCGCCGGGAATCTGGCCGTCATTCTCCGCCGAGTCCTTGCCGTCCTGACCATGCTGGGCGGAGCGGCCGTGGGGGCGCTGCTTGTCGACAAAGTGCGCCCGTCTGCCTCGCTCGAGATCGCCCTTGGACTTGTCATGGCGGTGACCGTGGCTACCTGGGCCGTGACTCGTCGAGCGGCCGCCTGGCAGCCGGCGTGACGGCCGAGGCTCCCTCGCGGCGGGATTCCTAGTTGACGCAGGCGCAGCCCGGGCCGCATCCGCCGCGCGCCGCCCGGAGTGGCCAGTGACTGGGGGCCGCGCCCGACCGACGCGAAAACAGACAGGAGCCGCGTCGTGTCGGCGTGACCATCAGGGCAGTCGATCGGTGAGCCGGCGTCCGCCATGGGCCTGCGAGCCTCGAAACGACTGTCGCAGGTGCGGCACAGGTACTCGTAAACGGGCATGAGCAAAAAGTACCAAAACCGTGTGGTCCGGCCTACTCCCGACCAAACGCCGCTAGGTGCGGGCAACCCGGCGCACCGCGGCGCCGGTCAGCGAATCCACTCGTAGCGGCCGGCGCCAGAAATCATCGACCCTCGGACGTCGAGGGGCCGCGGAAGAACTGCCACACCAGCGATTGGGCCGAGGGCCGTCCCGGCCCCGCCTCAGGCCAGGCGTGGCTACCGCCGGGGTAGAGGACAAACGCCACCCTGCCCCCCCTGCGGCAGTCTGCCCACGTTGTCACTATCGCCTGCCCCTGCGTCGACTGGGTGTGGCTGGCCGCACAGCCGTCGAGCTTGCGCCAGGTCTCCAGGGTGGCGGCGACGGTGGGTTCTACATAGCCGTTGATCACCTTCGGGGGCGCGCCCCGCCCGATGGTGAGCAGCGGGTCGCGTTGTGACGCCACAATCATGATTGGTACGGGGTCGGTCCGGGCGCAGGCGACGACCGGGACGGCCTCCACCGCCGCCACCCCGGCGAAAGCCCCCGGATCGACGCAGGCCATGCGATAGGCCAGCCGGCCGCCGTTGCTGTAGCCCACCAGATAGACCCGGTCGGGGGCCGCCCCCGCCTGGCTGGCCGTCACCTGATGCGCGATGGCCGCCAAGAAACCGACGTCATTGATCCCGGCGCGCTGCGCGGCGCCGCAACAGGCGCCGGCATTCCAGGACCGGTCGTATCCGGCCGGGAAGACCAGGATGGCGGGGCCGGTTATGGCGACGAAGTGACTGACCCGCGCCATTGACGCCGGGGTCATCCCACGGCCCGGCACCGCCATCACGACGGGCAGCGAGGCGTCGGCCGCGGCGGCCGGCCGCACCAGTAGGTAGCTGCGATCGCGCCCGCCGATCCGGATGGCCTGGGTGGTCGCCTCCCAGCCGACGGGCAAGGGTCCGACAGCCGCCGCCCAGTTGGACGCGGCGGGTGAAGCCGGCGCCCGTCCGGACGCGTCCGGGCGTTCAGACCCCGAAACCCTCAGACGCTCGAGGGCCGCCGGCCGAGGCCCACCCCTGGTTGCGAGCTGAGCGTTGGGGCCGCGACGGGCGTCCCCGACGAGACGAGCGGAACCGGTCTCCCCGACGACGAGCAGCCCGATGACGGCGGCCAGGATGGCGACGACGGCCAGCATGGCGACGACGGCCAGCCGGACTCGCGGCCAGCCGCCAAGTTTCGACGTGCCCAACACACGGCCAGACGATACGAGGGGCGACGCGCCCGTTGGTCGCGCACCCGGACCGGCCAGTCTCGCTTCAGTACATCATGCGAGGATCTCGGTAGTGCTTGAACTCGATCAGATTCCCGGAGGGGTCCTGCAGCACGAAGGACAGGTGTTCCTCGGCCAGGTCTTTGAAGCGGGGCTGGACCGGCGCGAAGACAGCCAGCTGGCGCGTCTCGGCGAGAAACAACACGGCATCGAAGTCCTGACGCCGCCGGAATGTCACCCCAAAATGGCGTGGGTACATCTGTAACGGATCGCGTTCCCACTTCTCGGACAGGTGGCAAACCACCTGATCGCCGAAGAAATTCAAGGTGATGCGATCCGGATAGCGCCTGGCCAGATGGCAGCCGAGGCCCGTGACGTAGAACTCCTGGGCTTCATCGAGATCCCTGGCGGGAATGGCCAGGTGGAAAACGTCGTGTTCGTCACGCACGGGCCGGCGCCCTTTCCTCGAAGTGCAGCAGCGTGTCGGACCGCAAGCCCAGCCGAAGGGTTTCCAGGCCGATCACCTCGTCGGCCCTGATGTTGCCCAGATTCACGTTGGCGCCGACTCGGGTGACGAAATGCGTCTGCAGGTCCTTGGTGGGCGCCTCGAAGAGAAGCCGCTCGGGGCCGATCCCGCTGCCCAAAATGTCTTCGACTAGACCCCAGCGCAGTTCCCCGTCCGGTCGGCAAATGCCGCTCTTACCGCTCTCGCGGGCCTCGGTGATCACCAGGGATGCCCCGGCCTCGAGGTCCTCGCCGATGCAATCAACCCACTGAGCCGGCGACAGCCGTAGGGACCGGTCGGCGTCCTTGAAGCCCACTTCGCTCAGCACCACAAAGTCATCGGCGCACTTGCGGATAAAGGCGGCCTTGGCCGTATTCGAGAGGGCGATGGTGCCATTCGACACCTCCACGGCTGACGCACCCCATCGCCGGCACCAGGCCAGGTAATCCTCGAACCGGTCCTGGGCCACGAACTTCTCGAATAAGGTACCGCCGAAGTAGTAGCGCACCTCGTGGCGGCGCAAACAGGCGATCTTGCGCTCCAGGTCGTCCGTGACCAGCGACGTACCCCACCCGAACTTCACCACATCGATGAACTCGGCGGCGCTCGCCACGGCGTCTTCGAGGTACCCCGACGGCAATCCCGGATCGATAACCATCGTCAGGCCACCGGTGCGGGGCTTGCTGGTGCGGACGGGCAGCGTGAGCAGTTTAGAGAACATCATTTTCCTTTCAGCCGGTTTCGCGGAGGGCTGGGACAGGCGGACCCTGACGACGCCTGTCGCGAGGCTGCCTGGCGAGCCGCGGACTGGCGGAGCAGCCGCCGGCGCACTTTCCCCGTTGGCCCGGCGGGAAGGTGAGCCGCCAACGTTATGACTGCGGGACGCCGGAAGCGGCGGAGCGTGGTGGCACACTGGCTTTGCAGGCGGGTGACGAGCGCTTCAGGATCCCGGCAGCCGTCGGCCGCCAACACGAACGCCACCGGCTCTTCGCCCAGGGTGGGATGGGCCCGGCCCACCACCACCGCCGCTTGAACCTCCGGATCCGAGAGGAGCACTTCCTCGACCTGGCGGGGGTACACCTTCTCGCCGCCCCGGTTGATGACGTCATCCACCCGGCCCACCAGGTAGAGGAAGCCGGCCGTATCGAGATAGCCCAGATCGCCGGTGGCCAGCCAGCCGTCCGCGTCGGTGGCGCGGCGCTGGGCCGGCTCGCAACCGGCGGGCGTCCAGTAGAACCTGACAACGCTGGCACCCCGAATGTAGACCTCGCCCACCTGGCTGGGCCCACCCACCTGGCTGCGCCCCACCCACCTGGCCGGCCTCGCCAGGTCCGGGCGGCGGGAGCCGGACGCCCCGACCGGTCCACGATGCGCAACTCCAGCCCCACCGGCCGGCCCACCGAGCCCGGTCGCCGGGCACCGGCCCGGCGGGGGTTGGCGGTAATCTGGCTGGCCGCTTCGGTCATCCCGTAGGTCTCGAGCACCCCGATCCCTGTCCGGGCCTCGAAGCGCTGCCGGGCCGCGGCGGCCAGCGGAGCCGAGGCCGAACGAGCGAAGCCGATGCGGCCGGCCACGTCAGGGGGCGGTGGGTCTACGGCGCCGAGCACCGTGATAATGGCGGGCACCAGATTCAGCCAGGTCACCTGGTAGCGCTCGGCCGTCTCCCAGAAGGACCGGGCCGAAAAGCGGCGATCTACCACCAAGCGGCCTCCCGCCACCAGCGTCGAGAGAACGCCAACGACCAGCCCGTTGATGTGGAACAGCGGCAACGGTGAGTAACCGCAATCGCCGGCCGTTAACTCATGCTGCGCCACTACACCGCGGGCGGTGTGAAGCAGCTGCTGCTCCGTTAGCGGAATGATCTTGGGCGTCCCGGTGGTACCTGAGCTGGCCAGGACGAGGGCCGCGCCGAACGCCGGCATGGTGTCGTAACCCGTTCGCGCCGCCATAGCCAGATGCAATCCACCTGGTTCGACGCACCAGACGTCGCATCGAGCTGCGAGCGCAGTCGACCTGTCTGTGGGGGCGTGGCCGTCGGTAACCACGGCCACCAAGCCCAGCTGCTCGGCCTGACCGACGAGCTCGGGCACCGGGGCCTTCGGATCGAGGGGAACGGCGGCAAAGCCGGCGCCGATGGAACCCAGTACGTGCGCGGCCATTTCTAACGGATCGTCAAAGAGCAGTCCGACCCGCTGACCGCCGAACTCCCTCCCCATCTCTCGCCACGCGCCAGCCCGCCTGGCCATACCGCCCCAGGTCAGGCTGCGTCCGGTCGCGCCCTCTACGAAGGCCAGACGGTCTGCCGTCGCCTGCCGTTTGTCGAGCAATCTGCTTACGTCCGCGTGCACGTCGACAGTGCTATCGAGCCGAGATGAGAGCGTCATGGTGAACCCCTGTGACTGTGCTGAGAGGCGAATTACGGGTTGACGGCACGTGGGCCCGCCCGATCAGGACCCGCGCCAAAGGTGTCCGGCGGACGACCAGGCACAGCCCGGCGGCCCCTCCGGCCGCGCCGAGGAAGGCGAGGACGGTCGCCAGGGGTGCAGGCACGATCTGGTGGCCGTTGCCGAGGCCGTGGTCGAGCAACAGCTGCAAGATCAACGGATGGGCCAGGTACACCCCGAACGAGATCTCCGAGGCGATGATCACGCTGCGCTGAGAGCGTCGAACGCCACTGGCCCACCGGGCGCCGATGAGATAGACCACGATGACCGCGGCCAGGCTGGACGCCAGCATGGCGGGTTGGAGGACGGCGTTGGCAGTGCGGGGGGGCATCCCGTTCAGTTGCAGGACGTACGCGGCTTCGGCGACCAGGGCGGCGGCGCCGGCTACCATCAACAGCTGGCGGGTGTGGTTACCGACCCAGGCCCGTAACTGCTCGAAGTGCACCGCCGCGTAACAGCCCGCCAGCACGTACATGGCGTAGGTGGGCAGCAGCTCATAGGCGTGCGACCACCAGAACCCGCGACCCGGCGCGTATTGGAGGACGGCCAGCCCGGCCAGGTTCACCGCACCAACGATCGCCAACGCCAGGACGGCCCGACCGGCCGTCCGTTGCACCAGGCGCAGCAGCCACGGAAAGACCAGGTAGAGCTGAATGGTGACCACCAGGAAGTAGAGGTGATATTCGGCGTTGCCGTTCAAAAGGTCAGACCCGAGGGCGCCAAGGCTCGGCCGGCCGCCCGGAGTGAGCATCCAGTAGATGACGGTCCAGACGGCATAAGGGATGGCGACGAGCGGCACGCGCCGTCGCCAGAAGCCGACCGGCCGCACCGGTCGAGAGCGCGCGGCATAAACGAGTACGAACCCGCTCAGGGCAAAGAAAACCTCCCGACCGAACTGCAGCAGCATCATGGCGGCGCCGGCGGGAGCGTTCGCGGGTAGCTCGGTGAAGGCGATGGCGTGCACGGCAATGACGGCGCTGAACGTCAAGAGTCGCACCACGTCGACCTGCCAGAGGTGTCCGGTTTCCTCCAGCAACCCGTTAGCCATGCTTACAGATTTGGCCGGCAACCTGAAAGGCCACGTAGGAGTAGCCAAGAGCTTGCTGAGATTCCGGCCGCCCGCCCGGGCGGTCTCAGAAAGGGCTCAGCCCGTTCCTAACGGATGTTCAGCTTCGGCCCCGAAGATCGACGTTATGGGCTCGGCTGCCATCGGAGCGTCACAGTCTCCGGTCCGGGCGCCGGCTATCGGATGGCCGGGTTAGACATCCAGCGCGCCAGGCCTCGGGTGCTCATCGCGCGCCACGGCCAGACCACCTGGAACCGCGAGGGCCGCATTCAGGGTCAGGCCGATCCGCCCCTGGATGCGACCGGCCTACGTCAGGCGTGGGCGCTCGCCCTGGACCTGACCCGGTCCGGGCGACCGAGCCTGGTGGTGGCCAGCGACCTGCGCCGCGCCCGCCAGACCGCCGTTCCGATCGCCCGGGCGGCGAGATGCCCGCTGCGGTTTCATCCCGGCCTACGCGAGGTCGACGTCGGCCATTGGGAAGGACGCTTACGCGCAGAGATCCAGGCCGAGGAACCCACCCGGTATGCCGACTGGGTTCGCGGCCGGCGGTCCGCGCCGGGCAGTCCCGAGACGATAAAAGCGGCCGGCGCACGCGTCCTGGCGACCCTGACCACCGTCGCGTGCCATGGTGACGGCTCTGGCTGTGTGGTGGTCGTCGGCCACGGACTGGGGCTGCAAGCGGCGTTCACCCTGCTGGCGGGCGGAACCGCGCCTCACCTCGCCAACGGGGAGTGGATCGAACTCGTCGACACTGCCCTTGCTGATCGAGCACTGGCGCCGAGCTGACTGGCTTGTTGTTGGGGACCCTTACTCCGTCACTCGGCCACGTAAGCCGACGACGCGCCATCGCCACCCGGATCACCGTGGGGACTTGGCCCCCGAAGCGGGGGAACAAGTCCCGATGGGATGGCCGCTTTCAGGCGGACAGTGGCCCGGACGACCGAGCATCCGGCACGTCCGCCAGCTGACCCACCTCAACGCCGCCCCCCCGGTCCAGATGAGGGCAGCCCTTGGCAATCGCCAGGGCGGCGTCAATATCCTCAGCGCTGATGATCGAGTAGCCGCCGAGGTCGGTGCTGTCGGAGTCCGTGTAGCCGACTGACGCACGCACGAAGACCGGCTTTCCCGGATCCGCCAGCTGGTCACCCATGCCGTCAAACCAGGCCATCCAAACCGGGGTGCTATCCGCGGTCGGGGTGTAGCCCTTGGGCCCCCGATAGGTGAAAACGAACTGAGCCATACGCTCCTCCTTTGTCGTGTCAGGGTCCTAACCAGCGCTGACAAAGAGGTAGACACAGGCACCGGCGCCAACTGGGCGGTCCCGGCGCGCCCAGTTTTCCCCGACTGCGGTGTCTACACATCGGAGGGATAGCCGTCCCGGGAGGCAAGGTGGTAGCAAGGTGGAACGATGGAAGCAGAGTTGATCGACCGGGCCCGGTCGGGCGATCAGGTCGCGTTCGAGAAGCTCGTCGAGCCCTATCGGCGGGAGCTGCAACTGCATGCCTACCGGATGCTGGGCTCGGTGGCCGAGGCCGAGGACGCCCTACAGGAGACCCTGTTGGCCGCCTGGCAGGGGCTGTCCGGGTTCGAGGGGCGCGCTTCCATCCGCACCTGGCTGTACCGGATCGCCACCACCCGATCCCTCAACATGCTCCGGTCGGCCAGCCGGAGGCCGGCGGCCAACCTAGCCCCCGAAGTGCAGCCGCCTGAGCCGACCCGCTTAGGCGAGGTGGTCTGGCTCGAACCCTATCCGGACGTGCTGCTCGAGGACCTGGCCGACACCCGGGTCGGGCCGGAAGCCTGCTACGAGGCCCGGGAGGCGATATCGCTAGCCTTCGTCACCGCCCTGCAGCTGCTGCCGCCCCAGCAGCGGGCCGTTGTCATCCTGCGCGACGTCCTCGATTTTTCGGCGCGAGAAGTTGCCGGCATCCTGCAAACCACCGAACAGGCCGTGACCAGCGCTCTAAAGCGGGCCCGGGCCACCCTGCACCAGGAGTTGCCGGCGGATCAGCCAGCCGCCCCAGCGGTCGACTCCAGCATCGAACGAGAGCTTCTGGCCCGGCTGGTGCAAGCGTTCGAGGACGCGGACGTCGACGGCATCGTCGCCCTGATGGCCGATGACGCCTGGCTGCGGATGCCGCCCCTGCCCTTCGAGTACCAGGGCCGGGAACTGGCCCGCCGCTTCTTCGCCTCGGTTGCCTTTCGCCATGGCCGCCGATACCACCTCGTCCCCACCCGGGCCAACGGCCAGCCCGCCTTCGCCGTGTACTTGCTCGATCCGTTGACACAGATGTGGCGGGCGTTTGGTCTGCTCGTGATCACTGCGGCAGGCGACCGGATCACGGCGATCACCCACTTCGACAACGCCGTGCTCGCTCATTTCGGGCTGCCCCGGAGGCTGGAGGACAGATATGGCCGGTAGGTGACGAGCGGGCCATAGGCTTCCCCCTCGGGAGGTGGGAATCCGGATGCGCACCGCGAGCGAGGCGTGGCCCGAGCTGACCTTGTCGACGTGGGAGGACACGCTCGCCACCTTCCACATGTGGCTCCAGATCGTGGGCAAGATCCGCTTGGCGTGGGAGCCCATGATCAACCAGTGGTGGCAGGTGCCTCTCTACGTGTCGGCTCGCGGGCTGACGACCTCGCTCATGCACGATGGCAACATCGGGGTGGAGGTCGAGTTCGACTTCGTCGAGCAGGTGCTCGAGGTGCGTACCACAACCGGGGGGAACGGTCGCGTGAAGTTGGAGCCGCGATCGGTGGCCAGCTTTTACGCGGCGACCATGTCGACGCTGGCCGAGCTGGGCGTGCCGGTTCGGATCCTGCCCCGCCCGCAGGAGGTGGCCGAGGCCATCCCGTTCCCTGAGGACGACCAGCATCGGTCCTATGACGGCGAGGCCGTGTATCGGTTCTGGTTGGCGTTGGTCCAAGCCCATCGAGTTATGACTCGCTTTCGAGCCCGGTTCGTTGGCAAGGTGAGCCCAGTCCATTTCTTCTGGGGCGGCCCGGATCTGGCGGTGACGCGCTTCTCCGGTCGGACCGCTCCCAAGCATCCGGGCGGAGTTCCGAATTGCGCCGACTGGGTACAAGAGCTGGCGTACAGCCAGGAGGTGAGCAGCTGCGGCTTCTGGCCTGGGGGGAGCAGCGAGGGATCCTTCTACTCGTACGCCTACCCCCCTCCTGACGGGTTCTCGGCCTGGCCGGTCCAGCCGGATGGCGCCTACTTTGATGCCGAGCTCGGCGAGTTCCTCCTGCCCTACACCGCGGTCCGATCGGCGGCGGACCCAGACTCGTACTTGCTGGCGTTCTTTCAGAGCACCTACGAGGCTGCGGCCGACCTCAGTGGCTGGAACCGGGCGGCCCTGGAGGCCGCACCAGCCCCGCCCGCGGCCAACAGGCTCCAGGCGGACCGAACTGACCCGGCGAAAGGACCTCGTCCCTAGCCCGACCGACGAGAGAGGAAGCTGGGTTCGGCCGGCCCGGCCGGCCCAGCCGGCGCTGTAAACCTGAGGCTCACCGGTCGATCGGATTTTGGTATCTAAACCAGCAATATGCTGGTTTAGATACCAAAATCCAGTGAGGTCAACCCCTGGAGCCGTAGTCAAGCCCGAGACCGGCCGTAGGTTGACAGTAGCCAGGTTATTAGGTATACCTAAGTTGTGGCTGCCACCTTCGTGATCTTTCTCCGGGAAGGGATCGAAGCCAGCATGATCGTGGCAATCCTGCTCGCCTCGCTCGATCGCCTCGGACAGCGGCGCCATTTCCGCGACATCTTCGTCGGCGTCGCCGCCGCCTTGGGCCTGGTCGCGGTCGGCGGCGTCGTCGCCTACGTGACCATCAAAACCTACGCCGGGTCGCGCACGCAGACGATCTTCGAGACGATCACCTACCTCGTGGCGGCCGCCGTGCTCACCTACATGACGTTCTGGATGCGCCGCCACGCTCCTCGGCTCTCCGCCGACCTGCGCCAGCGCACCCAGGCCGCCCTCGACGGCCGTACCCGCTGGGGACTCGGCCTCCTGGCCTTTCAGGCCGTGGGCCGGGAAGGGCTCGAGACGATGGTCTTCACACTGGCCATCCTCTTCGCCAGCACCACGACGCACGCCGCCCTGGGCGGAGCCGCGGCGGGACTGGCCATCTCCCTCGTGATCGCGTTTGGGATGTATCGATTGGGAAAGCGACTCAACATCGCCGTGTTCTTTACGGTGGTCGGCGCTCTGCTCATGGTGTTTGCGGCCGGCATCCTCGTGGATGCGGTCGAGAATCTCCAGCAACTGGGCTGGCTGCCCATCCTCACGCATCCCATGTGGAATACCAGTCACCTGCTGAGCGAGGACAGCACGGTGGGCGACATCTTCCACAGCTTTTTTGGCTACGCCGAAAGTCCGACCGTCGGACAGGGCGTGGTGTATCTCACCTACCTCACCATCACCGTCGGGGCCTTCATGGCCTGGCGGTCGAAGCGCCGACCCCGTTCGTCGGGTCGCGTCACCGCCACCGCCTCCACTGGCGTCCAGCTCCCCGTCGCCTGAACCCGACTCGCCGGCGGCAGGCGTCGCGAATGTGCGCTTTTCTGTATTGCTAACTATCTCAAGCAGGGAATATAGTATGTGCAGCGACCCCCCCCTGCTGGTAAGGAGTTACCGCCATGACTGTGAGCAACATCACCGTGACCGCCCAAGAGCAAGCTCTTTCCGTCCTGCGGACGGCCCAGGACGCCATGCTGACGGCCCTGAAGCCGTTCGCAGCCCTGACCCAGCCGCTGTTCGACAACACCCGCGTTCCCTTCGCCGACCGGCTTCCCTCCCCAAGCGACGCCGTGGAGCAGTGGTACGACTTCGCAGGTGCGGCCCTGGCCGCCCAGAAGGAGTTCTCGCTCTCGCTGGCCGATCTGCTCCCCAACAGCTCGACCAGCGCCAAGAAGCCAACCAAGTCCAGCTGAGCAGCCCACCACTGGGTTGACCGATGGCGCGCCACCAACGCCAGGAGTCAGGCGCCGACGAACAATTCGGGGCGTACATCCGCAACCAGCGCCAGCTGGCGCAGCTCACGCTGCGCCAGTTGGCTGATCTGGCCAGTATCTCCAACCCCTACCTCAGCCAGATCGAACGGGGACTGCACCAACCGTCCGTGGCGGTCATTCGCTCGATCGCCGATGCCCTCAACCTGTCCGCCGATGTCCTGCTGGCGCAAGTGGCTGGCCTGAACCCGGACGCGGCCGCCCCGCTAATGGATACCGAGTCAGCTATCAAGGCCGATCCGCGGCTCACGGCGGGACAGAAGTCGGCACTCCTCTCGGTCTATCGCACCATGGTGGCAGGAGCGGAGAAGACGCCAACCGGGTCGCCGGAATCGCCGGAATCGCCGAAATCGCCGACCTCGGCGGCCGACCGCGCCAGCGACGGCATTTCGTCTACAGGTCCAATCGCGCCGGACCTGCCATAGATCCTCCACGACCCGAAAAGGAGTCAGAGCGTGATCCCGCTCGACTGCGGCGCAGGCGACAGAGGCAACACGTAGGGCCCCGGCATCGCGACATGAGCGTGGCCGGCCCGCTGTTCCCAAATTCGCTGTTCGACAAGGTGATAGATCATCTCGGGTGGCGAGATATAGTCGGGAGGCTGAGGGCAGCGCCCCGGCCCAGGTGTTGTCTCTCGGGAGGTTTCTTTACCGATGCCACGCTTCCATCACGCCAATCTGGGTGTGCCACCTGGTCTCGACGAGGCCGAGGGCGCTTTCCTTGTCGACATTCTCGGTTATCGCAAGGTAGAGGTGCCACCGGACCTTCAGGGACTCGCCTACTGGTATGAAGCCGACGACAAGAGCCAGATTCACTTGAGCGTGGATCCCGAGCACAAGCCCGCGGCCAGGGCGCACACCGCCATCGAAATAGACGATGGCGTCGCGGCGCGCCTGGATGCCTCCGGCATCGTCTACGAGTCCGCTGGCCGGGACGACATGACGGTGGTGAATTGCGCGGACCCAGCCGGCAATCGCTGGGAGCTGCGCACGCCGTTTTAAGTGGATAGGCGTCGCAGGGGCCGGGCCACCCGGCCCGCGTCCGAGGCGGCCACGATAGAGGGCCCGCTAAGGGGTACGGCATCCGCCTAACAAGGCGCCGCTTTGGCAGCGACGCCTCCCGTCCTGACTGGTTCGTCACGTCCTAGGCTCGTCCTGGCACCCGTCTGGAGGAGGCTCGTGGCTGCCATACGCGTCACCGACCTGGTCAAGACCTACGACGGCGTCCGGGCGGTCGATGGCATCAACTTTCAGGTCGACGACGGAGAAGTCTTCGCCTTGCTCGGGCCGAACGGAGCGGGCAAGACGACGACGGTCGAGATCCTCGAAGGATTTCGCGACCGCGACAGCGGCCGGGTCGACGTGCTGGGCCTGGACCCCGCCGACCGGTCCAGCAGCCAGGTGCTCCGTGAAGGGATGGGGGTGGTGTTGCAGGAGCTGGCGGTGGAGCCGTTTCTATCGGTACGCCAGGTATTGTCCCGGAATGCCGGCTACTACCCCAGGCCGCGGCCGGTGGACGAGGTGCTGCAGCTCGTCGGCCTGGCCGCCAAAGCGGACACACGAGTCAAGAACCTTTCGGGTGGCCAGCAGCGGCGTCTGGACCTCGGCCTCGGGATAATCGGCAATCCCGATTTGGTCTTCTTGGACGAGCCCACCACCGGCTTCGACCCTTCGGCCCGGCGGGGCGCCTGGGACCTGATACGGGAGCTCACCGGGGGCGGCACGACCGTGGTCTTGACGACGCACTATATGGACGAAGCCGAGGCTCTGGCCGATCGCGTCGCGATCATCGATGCCGGGCGGGTGGTCGCCGAAGGCACGCCGCAGTCCCTGGGTGGTCGGGATGTCGGCGAGGCTCGAATCCAGTTCCGGTTGCCGGCCGGACGGCGAGTCCTGGACCTGCCAGTCCCCATCACTGGTACTGCCGGCGACTACGTCGAAATCCGCTCGTCTCACCCCGTGAAAGTTCTCGCCGCTCTTACCACTTGGGCGCTGCGAGAAGACGTCGATCTAATCGGCCTCCGCGTCGAGCGTCTGACCCTGGAGGACGTCTATCTGCGCCTGACCGGTCACGAGGCGGACCGGACGGACCTTGGCGCCAAACGATGACCGCTTCTCGCTTGCCGGGCCGCTCCCCCCGCTTGCCTCGCCGCTCCTTGGGTCACAACCTGCGCCTGGTCGGGCGACAGGTGTACTACGAACAGCTCAACTTCTGGCTGAACCCCGTGGCGGCCTTCTTCACAGTCGGCTTCTCGGTCGTGTTCCTGGTGCTACTCGGCTCCAGCGCGGGTAACTCCACCAGCTCGACTCTGGGGGGCGTGAAGGTCATCCAGTACTACGTTCCGGGCTTCATCGCCTACGGCGTGATGGCGACGTGCTTCAGTTCGCTCGCCACATCCTTGGTGGCGCGGCGCGAGATGGGCTTGCTGAAGCGGCTGCGCCTTTCCCCCCTACCGACCTGGGCGATGATCGCCGCCATTTGCGCCAACGCCGTGATCGTGTCCTTCATTCAGGTCGTGATCCTGCTGCTTATCGGCAGATTCGGCTATCACGCTCACTTCCCCCACAACCTGGCGGCCTTGGCCGTCGTCCTCCTGGTGGGGGCAGTTTCCTTTACCGCCATCGGCATCGCGGTCAGCACTCTGGTGCCCAACCAGGAAGCCGCCGGCCCGGTGGTGAGCATCGTGTTCTTCGTACTCCTGTTCCTTTCCGGCCTGTGGTATCCGATCGATCCCCATTCGGGCCTTGCCCAGGTGTCCGCTTTCTTTCCGATCCGGCACATGATCGTGGCGGTGTACGCGCCATTCGATCCCCGCCGGGGCGTTTCCGGCTGGTCCTGGGGTGACCTCGGCGCACTCGCCATTTGGGGAGTCATCGCGGCCGTCGTGGGTTTGCGCCGCTGGAGCTGGGCGCCGCGTCGCGCCGCCGGCTCTCGGTCCAAGATTGGGTCCCGGCTGTTCCGCGCCTGAAGCACGAGGCGGCCAGCTCGCCGCCCGTTCCGGTTACCGCGGCCTCGGCCCTTGGCTCGGCCCGACTCTCCTGGACCGACGGGGCGGCAAGTCAGGCCGGCCTGTCCCGCCGAACTCGGACAGCAGCTGATCAGCAACGGCCTGGAAACGGGAAGTGTCGGCGTAGGGCCGGGCCACCAGCATGGCGCCTTCCAAGCTCCCGACGATCATCTGGGCGGCCTGTTCGGGTCGCCCGGCGAAGCGCACAGTGCCCTCGGTCCTTCCCGTTTTGAGGAGGCCGGTGAGCCAGGCGTGATTGTCGTCGAAGAACGCCACCACGGCACGGCGCATCGGCCCCGGCAGGGTTTGATACTCCGCGGCCAGCATTCCGCACAAGCACATGCGCTCGTCTTTGAGAACCCCAAGGTACAACCCGGCGTACGCGGCCAGCCGTTCGAACGCGGACACGCCCGACGCGTCGATGCCGGCGAGGGCCTGCCCAAAACGCGCCGCGTAGCGGGCGATCAACGCCTCTCCGAGTTCAGCCTTGCCAGGAAAGTGATAATGCAAAGCGGCGGTGGTAATGCCTAATTCCGGGCCACGTCCGCGTACGAGAAACCGTTGAAGCCGCGGGCCTGGACGAGGCGCTCGGCGATGTCGAGGATCGCCGTTCGAGTGTCGCTCGGTTCGGCCAGCTTGGCTGACATGCCCACCTCTTCTCTCCAGGGGAAGCCCTTGACTACTTACCTATCAATAGGTAAGTATAGGGCCGGAAGTTCCGACCATCGAGACGGTAAAGGGGCGAAATGGCACAACAGGCTGCTCGCCGGTCCGTCTGGGGGCCTGAAGAAATCCGGGCGTTTCCCCAGGGACAGACTCAGATTCTCAAAATCAGCACCAAATGACGACCGGGTCGCCAATCGAGACGGTCGAGGCGTTCGGAGCAGCCTGGGCTGCCCACGACCTCGACGCCGCCCTCACCTTGCTCTCCGACGATTGCATCTTTGACGCGACGGGCCCGGCTCCCGATGGCGCCCGACACACCGGTACCGATTCCATCCGCACGGCTTGGCAGGCCATTTTCGACGACGTGACCTCCCGTTTCGAAGCCGAAGAGACCTTCGCCGCCGATGACCGGGTCATCCAGCGCTGGCGCTACAGCTGGGATGGCGGTCATGTTCGGGGTGTGGACCTTTTCAAGGTGCGCGGCGGCAAGGTGACCGAAAAGCTGTCGTACGTCAAAGGCTGACAATGACCGGCACCGGATTGGGAACAGCCATCGACCGGTTCTTGGTTGGCATCGAGGCCGGCGACATCCCCATCGGCATATTCGCCCCCGGCGCCCACCTCGACGCGACCGTACCGAACTGGCGGTTCACCGTACGCGGCGCAGAGGCAGTGCGGGCGGAGTTCCGCCGATGGTACGCAGACGCTGGATCATTCAGCGATCTACAGCGCACCCCGCTCGACGCCGGGGAGCTCGTCGTTTTCACCCTCACCTGGACCGAAAACGGCGTCCCCCACACCTGCCACCAGGCTCACATCCTGCGCCTGCAGCATGACCAGGTGTCGGCGGACACCGTCTTCTGCGGCGGGCGCTGGCCGGCCGCACTGGTGGCGGAGATGCAGCGAGTCAGCCAGGAACCGGGGCCGTCCTAGAGCGGCTGGGTGAGGGTCGTACCGGACGAAAGTTCAGCGCGGTCCGACCTCAGGCCCGATGCGCTCGCGCAGCAGGGCCGCAACCTCGCCCGGTCGGGCGTGGCGTCCCAGTGCGATTTTGGAGAAGACCACTTCCCCGTCCAGGGTCACCTCAAAGCGACCCTTGGACGATGGCAGCATGCTGAGGTCGGCAATCACCGGAGCCCAACCGTTGAGGATTTCGTCCGCCAGACCGACGGCGCGCGGGATGTAGTTTCAGGGTACGCAGAACTCGATCTGCAGGCGATGCCGGGGATCCAGCACGGTGCTCCTTTGCGGGGAAGGCCCCATGGGGCTTCGACAGTTCGAAAGTTCGGTCGAAGGTTGGTTCGAAGCTACCGCCTGATCGGCCCGCGGCGGCAGCAGAACCACCCGAACCTCGCCCGCACGGCGCCTCCCGGCGGCCCCGGCACCCCCCCGGCGGCCCCGGCACCCCCCCGGCGGCCCCGGCGCCCCCGGCTGCCGCCAACGCCCCCCGGCACCCCCGGCGCCCCCGGCTTGCCGCCAACGCCCCACGCCGCCCCGGGGGCCCCAGCTTGCCGCCAGACCAACCGGTCTGCGGCGGCAGCTGTGCACCCGGGCCGGGTGGCCGGGTTGCCCCTTCCGAGGTCGACTTCTGTCCACGCTTTACGCCCGGACGATCAGGGACCGCGATCCGTGGACGCTCGGAGCCGCCAACAGGCCGATTTCGCTCCATACTTGGCTCCCCCACTGGCTACCACCGCGACCCGTGGACCGCTGAATGCGCCCTCGCCCGCACCGTCGACCTCCCCGGGCGGCCCGATGGCGCCCCGCGGACACGAGCGCCCCCAGGTCACCCTGAGCTTTTCGGGCGGTCAACGCTGGCGCAACCGGTCGATGAGGCGGCGGTCCCGCTTGGTGGGGCGCCCCGTGGCCGGATCTCGCACCAACCCGAGGGCGCCCGGCTCCCTGGTCGGAGCCGGGGGGCTTCGATCAACTACACACTCGGCGGCAATCGGCGCCCCCACCCGGTTGGAAATGACACGTGCCACTTCTAGCACCCGATCCCGGCCATCGAGCCGGATGGTGACGACGTCGCCGACCCGGACGACCGTCGCGGGCTTCGTCACGGCCCGATTGACGGCCACGTGCCCGGACCGACAGGCCTCGGTAGCGAGGCTACGCGTCTTGAAGACGCGCACCGACCACAGCCAGCGGTCCACCCGGATGCTCTCCACCGAACTTCGAGCGTAATCAGGCACCCGTGGTGCAGCTCAGTGACTTGCGATACGCGTGCTAGAGCGAAACCAGTTCGCTCCTCAGCTCTTCAGCGACGCCATTTGCGCGGCCATCGGGCTGGCGACCGGGGGCATCTCTGCGACCGCCATGCAGAGCGTCTTCATCGCTGTGTCGTAGATGCCGGAGAAGCTGGGGAAGGGCTGGATCGTGTCGTTCAGCACCTCCAACGGCACTCGGGCACGAATGGCAAGCGTCGCCTGCTGCATCCACTCACCCGCCTCAGGACCGAGGGCGTAAGCACCGATGAGCCGCTCGCCGTCGCTGAGCAGGGTAAGAAAGCCGTTCGATTGGGCGTAGGCATGCGTGTAGGTCGCGGTCTTCGGCGCCTCAGAGACGAGGGCTGTGGCGTGGTACGGGCCTTCGCTTGCGCCCACCGCGGCGGCCTGGGGATCGGTGTAGGTGACGCGCGGCACGGCTTCGTAATTGGCTGGACGCGCCTCGCCGGCGATGTTCGCAGCAACCACATCGCCCTCGTATTCGCCGACGTGCGTGAGAGGCCAGATGCCGTTGACGTCTCCGATCGCCCAGAGGCGCTCGCCGGCGCGCAGATGGTCGTCAACCGGGATCCCGTGATGGTCAGGCGCCACGCCAACGGTTTCCAGGCCGATGCCTTCGACGCGTGGCCGCCGGCCGGTGGCCACCAGAAGCCGGTCGCCCCGCAACTCGGTTCCACCGTCGATCTGCAAGACATAGTCATCGCCATCCCGCCGCGCCGCCGTGGCGTGCCTACCGAGCATCACCTCGATCCCATCCCGCCGTAGGGCCTCTCCGAGCGCCTCGCCAAGAGGGGCCGGCTCCCTCGGGAGCAGCCGGTCGGCGCCCTCGACGAGCACCGCCTCGCTGCCGAACCGACGCACGACCTGGGCCAGCTCGACCCCGGCCGATCCGCCTCCGAGCACAAGCAAGCGGCGGGGCACTGCCTTCATGCTCGTCGCCTCACGGGTACCCCACACGCCCTCGAGCTCGCGCAGTCCCGCGACCGGTGGAACGACCGGCTCGGCACCGGTCGCCACCACAATGTGCTCGGCGGTGTGGCGAACGCCGTCGACCTCGACGGCTCCCGTGCCGGCGAGCCGACCTGTACCGCGCAGCAGATCGATGCCGCGGCTAGCCAGCCACCGCTGCTGCCCGGCGTCGGAATAGTTCGACACCATGAAGTCGCGCCAGGCCAGAGCGGCGGGCACGTCAATCTGGGCCCTGGCGCCCACGTCGAGGGCGGCCTGGACAGCCTCGCCCGGGCGGAGCAGCGACTTCGATGGAATGCAGGCCCAGTACGAACATTCGCCGCCGACTAGCTCTCGCTCTACGACCGCGACCCGCAAGCCCCGTGCTGCCACCGCCGCGGCGCAGTGTTCGCCCGGCGCTCCGCCGCCGAGAACGATCACGTCGTAGTCGCTCACGAGCGTGGCTCCGCGCCGTTCGCCGCCCCGCTCCGGTCGGTATCGAGATCCTCGGTCGTACTCATGGCTGCCTCCGTGGGTTGGCTCAGCGACGATGCTCGCACGTCCAACTGCCGCTTCGCATCAGTGGGAAGCCCCTGTGGTCGACTGGCCCAGTCTCTGCGGCCCGGCCGAGGTCCTGCCTGCCACCGCAGTGCAGTGTCTCGCACCAACAGGTTCGTCAACCAACGATTGACCGACCGGGTGCCGACAACCTATAGTTGACGAATGGCGACGTTTCCCGTACCGCTCGACAGCCTGATCGCATATGTACGCACCCTTCATCCCGACGGGGATCCCCTGGAGCACCTCACCGATGCCGTCGCCGCCGCCAGTCAGCTCGATGACCAAGCTGACGCCCTTATCGGCTATTTCGTCGACCAGGCTCGCTCGTCGGGAGCTTCCTGGAGCCAGATCGGTGCTGCCATGGGTGTGAGTAAGCAAGCCGCCCAGAAGCGTTTCGTCGGCCGCGACGACGAGTTGGTACCCGAGGGAAAGACGTTCTCCCGGTTCACGCCGCGCGCCCGCGCCGCAGTGGCGGCCGCCGGAGAGCTGGCCAGGGCCTCAGGATCCGAGGCCGTTGACGTCAACCATCTTGCCGCCGGGGCGATCGTCGACCCGGACGGCTTGGCGGCTCACGCCCTGCACCGCCTCGAGGTGAATGAAGGGCAAATCTACCAGGCGCTCGGCGTCGACCCCCCCGTCAATAAGGGCGACGCCGACCCTACCGCCTTGCGCCACTTGCGCTTTACGCCCGCCGCCCGGGAGGCCCTAAAAGACGCTTTGAAGGCGGCTTTGCGGCTTGGTCACAACTACATCGGCACCGAGCATCTCCTTCTCGGCGCAGTCGCCGGCCGCGGAACCATGGCCAGAGACCTGGCCACCATCGGACTGCGCGGATCGTTAATAGAAAGCGCCATCGCGGTCGAAATCGCTGAGGCCCAGCTGCAACGCCGACGCCTCGCTACGTGAGGTCATGCTCATCCTGCGAGTGGCAGTCGGCGATGACGCCTCAGGAAAGACGGTGAGGCCGGCGCGCCCGGACGACGTCTCTGGCTACGGGCCCGGCAGCTCCAGGGACGCCGCAATCCCCCGGTGTCGGTTCTAGCGTGTTGCCGCGTTGGCAGGGTGGAGTTGCCACGGCCACCGTCACCGCGCTCGCCGTCGCTCTGGTCATCCTCGATATCGCCGACCGCAGCGTGCGCCGCTTCTGGGAAACCCACTCCCTCACCGCCGACACCGTGGCTGGTCTCATGGTGCTGGGGCTGACGGTGCTCGTTGTCAACCAGGTCCTGAGCAGGCGTCAGTTCGCGGCACGATCGAGGGTGATCGCAGCCCAGGTCGGATTCGTGCTGGGACAAGCTCGCCGTTGCGTGGAAGCGGTACGGGCCCTGCAGCGCGGGGAGGGCGATCGTGACGCCGCTATCGACCAGGCCCGGTCGTACTCACTGATGCTGATGGTCGCCGCCCCCGTGTTGATCGACTCGTCGGTAGCGCGCGCCTTTCTTGACCAGGCCCAGCGTCTGGCGGGCGAAGTCGCCCACATCCTCGCCCCGTCGGAACAGACCGGTCCTCACGTGAGCGACTGTCCCGGCGGACTCGATGAAGCGATTACCAACCTCCGCGCTGCCGCGGCACCCCTCCTGAACGTCCTCACGTCCAGCGACCGCTCGCTGGTGCAAGGCTGGTCGGCCTGAGAATCCCCGGACCCAGGTCTCATCGTCGGCCGCCCCGAGCTGGTCAAACCTGTGACGAGGTGTGCCGGGATGTCGCGGAACCGCACTCAGACGTAGCCGCGTCCTTCGGCGACTTTGAGGCTCAGCCAACCGACGGGGATGGTAAGCCAATAGGTGAGCAACCGGTAAATCAACACCGCGGATGCTGCGGCACCGACGGGCATGCCGAGAGCAGACAACCCGGCGACCAGGGCGGCCTCCAATGCGCCCAAGCCACCCGGCACGGGGGTGGCACTGGCGACGAGGTGGCTGCCCAGGTAGATCGCCCCCACCTGGACGAAGGGCAGTTCGCCGCCCAAGGCGTGCACGCACAGCCAAAGCGCCACGATTTGCACCATGGGCCCGCCCACGGCACCTACCCCGGTGAGGGCCAGGTGGCGGGGGCTCTTGGCTACTTCGGCTATGGCGGAGCCGGCGGAGCGGATGAACCCCCAGATCTTGTCGTGGTAGAAGCGGCGGCCCCGAGGAGTGAAGCCAAACAGGGCGCAGGCGACGAGGGCCGCGGTGATGAGGATGAGTACCCACTGGTGGAGATGAAAGCTGAAGTGCACAGTGGTGTGGCGCCCGGTGCGAGCGAAGAAGACGGCGACAAGCAGCAGGCTGGCGGCCAGGGCCGCCACGCTTTGCAAGCCGACGGATCCCGTGGCGGCGCCACTGTCCACCCCGGCCTTCTGGAGATAACGGAAGTTAAGCGCCATGCCGCCCACGTTGTTGGGGGTGACCCGATTGAGAAACGACCCTCCGAACGACACCACGTAGGTGGGCCCGAAGGGCAGATTGGCGGGGATGGCACCCAGTTGGAGGACGGTCGAGAAAGCCTGGGCGACAAACAGCGCCGGCACCGCCGCCAGCACCCACCACCAGTTGGCGTGCTGCAGGGCACGGACCGCGGCGCCGGCATTGGCGAGTTGGGGCAACACCAGATAGATGACCGCAAAGGCGCCCAGGAGCGTGAGGGCCTTTTTCCAGGTGAAGCGGGCCAACGCTTCCGGTTTCACGGGCGGTTCGCCCGTGCGCTCGGCCACGGCTGTCCTCAGGTCCGCGTAGAGGCTGGGGCGCCCCCCCGGCCGGAGCCGGTGCCGTTCCATCGCACCTGACAGTGCGACCGATCGCTGTTGGTCGTAATCCCGGACTGTTGCCCGGGTCCGGGGGGAGACGGCTAAGGGCTGCACGTAGGCGGTCGCCGCCGCCACCGTGGGAACGCCCAGTTCGGCGACAGCCGAGCCGACCGTGCGGTCTACGCCGATCTGCACGGCCAGGGAGGTGAGTAGCTCGGCCACATCGGTGGCCAACTGGCGGTCGCTGGCGCCAAGTTCGGCCAGAACGAGTCCGGTGAGCCAGGCCCGACCGGAGCCGTCGACGGTGATCTTGTCGCTGCGGAGTCGTCGGTGAGCCACGCGATGCGCACGCAAATGCGAGACGCTCCGCCACAGGTCGGCGAGCGTGGCTTCGCCAACCTCTTTCGGCGGTACGAGGTCGAGACGTTGGCCGCCCGCGTCGATCCAGGCCACCAAAGCCCCGGGGGGTCCCGGCCCCCCGGCGACGGGATAAGCGACAACGGGTTCGGGCACGCGCCCACCGGCTCGTGCCGCTGCGACCATGGCCAGCATCTCGTGCTCGGCTGCCGATTCCACCGTGACGCCGGCCCGGTCGTCTTCGGGGTCGCGGACGAGCAGCCATTGGGACAAACGGGCCAGCCGGTCGCGGTCACGGTCGTCAGCGGCGTACACGCAGACGGTCAGCCCCGTCCCGTCTCGGGTAATGGCACTGAACGTGGCTGGGGCCTCGCCCGCCGTTGGCAGCTGTTTGAGTGTGGCCACGTCGATCCCGCACTCGTGCAGAGCGGCGCCAACCTGGCCGGTGGTGGGGCGGCGTGGTGGCTCGCCGAAGAGGAGCAGAATCGAGGCACCGACGCCGACGCCCAGGGCGGCGGCGACCACGGCGTCGACCGGTAGAAATCCGCCCACCATGACCTCGAGCGCCGCCGCGATACCGGTCAGCCACCATAATCCTCGGCGCCAACGCTGGGACAAGTCGCCCTCGGCCACGGTAACGACAGCCGTTATTCCTGCCAGCCAGGCCACGGGCGGCAAGGTGACCGTGGCGATTCCGGTTCGCCCGGACAGCAGCTCATGCCAGGTTGGAGGGTGAGAGTTCCCCAGCCACAGGTGTGAGACCAGCACCCCGGCGAGCGTGCCAATCACGGCGGCGATGATCAGCTTGCCAACGGCGACGAACCGGCGACGGACTGCCATCGCCACCACGAGTGCGGCGGGCATGACCACCGCCACCAACTGCACCGCTGCAGTGAGCGAGTCCCGCAGCGTGGGCGGCAGCGTCACGATTGTCTCCAGCAGGCCCTGCTCGCTGCTGCGTACCCCTCGGTGAGCCAGGGTTGCCGCCAGCAGACCGATGAGGATAACAGCGACAGCTAGTATGAGCCGGAGTACGTCTGCGGCTCGACGCACGTGGAGGGGCGTAGCCGACGGTTCGACGACGACGTTGGTGTCAGCCGAGCCCAGTGGACTCACTTCGGGCTTCACGCGTCCCTGCCGACGGGTTGCGACGACGGCGACACGCCAGGCGGGAAGCGGCGCCGGAACAACAGATAAGCCACCAAGCCGGCTAGCAGAGGTAGCCAATAGGAGGCCAGGCGGTAGGCGAGCGTGGCCACGAACGCTTTGCCGCCGGGTACGCCCGCCAGCACAAGCAGACCGCTCAGGCTGGCTTCTACGATGCCCAGACCACCCGGGGTGATCGGCACCAAGGCAACGATGCCGGCGGCCGCGTAGGCGAGTAGCACCAGTGAAGGACGGGGACGGCTGCCGGTGGCGTGCAGGGCGCAGAGCAGGCAGCCGTAATCGAAACCCAGGCGACCTGCCGTCAAAACCACCGCTCGCACCCAATCACGACCCAGAGTTGAGCGAATCTGGTCGCGTTGGTGCAGGAGCCGGCGGTCTAAACCGGTGATTTTGGAGCGGCGGCCGGGGATGCCGTTCCACAATCGTTGGCCGATCCGGCCCAACCACGCCAGCGGTCGATCGGTCATCATCACCACCACGCCGCCGGCTACGAACAAGCCGAAGCCGGCCAGCCCCAGCAAGCCCGTGTGCGCCAAGCCGGGGCTCACCTGGGCCCCCCCTAATATGGCTGGCAGACTGAACAGCGGCAGGGCCAGCAGACCTCCGACGCCGAGCAGTGAAGCGGCGCTCATGCCACTGACGGCACGGTCGGCGTCGATGCCAGAAGTCGCGAGCATTCGGAACTGGACAGTTGCGCCCGCCGCGTTACCCGCCGGCAATACGTTGCTGACTGCGTTTCCGGCCAACCCGGCAGTCACGACCGCGAACCACTTCTTGGTCCGCAGGACGAGTCGTTGTAGGGCGAAGTTGCAGGCGAAACTCGCCGATTCGGCCAGGAAGGAGCCGATCAGCCAGACCGGGCTCGAGCTGGACAGCTGCGGCCAAGCCGTAACAACCCGGGTCAGGCTGGGTAGCACCACGTAGAGGGCCACGCCCGTCAGCCCGATGGCCACGACCCGGCCGGCGAACCTCCGGACTGTGCCACGGTCTACGGGCGACTGGGCCGAGCCGGCGGACTTATCGGACGTTCGCGGCCGCTCTGCGCCGCTTGACAGCCCCGGCCCTGTCGACTCGTTCCCTCCGGGGGGAAGGTTAGGGGGCTGGGGTGTCGGGTCAATCGAGGACAGCCACGCTGGCCTCTTCCTAGGTTCGGAGGCCGAGTTGCGATCCGTCAATCTCGACCTCACAGCCAGGCACAGGACACCCTCCCTCGACCTTCAGCGTGAATGCCAACCGTACAGGCCGAAAGCGTCTCTCCGACCCCGCCCCCGTCGAAGCGGACGGGGGTGAGTCACGTCGCCCAGGCGGGTACGGCCCACCCTGGTGGCAGAATCGAAGCCATGCCGAGTCGCATCTCCTGCGTATGCATCGATGCCGTCGAACCTCGCCCCGTGGCTGAGTTCTGGGCGGCCGTCCTGGGCTGGGAGGTGGTCGAAGACGGCGAGGAGGGCATCAGCCTGGCCTCGCCGGGTTCTACCGGCCTGCCGACGCTCGATATCCTCCCCGTACCCGAGGTCAAGCAGATAAAAAACCGTGTGCATCTCGATCTGCGAGCTGATCAGACCACCTTCGATTCCGAGGTTGATCGGCTTGAGGCCCTCGGCGCGCGGCGGGTCAACGTCGGCCAGGCCCCGGATGTCACCTGGGTCGTTTTCGGGGACCCGGAAGGTAATGAGTTCTGCCTCCTCCGGCGCACCGTGCAGGAGGTGAAGAGAGAGCCGACCTGAATGCCTTTACGGCTAACGGCCCCGGGCCAAGCGCCGGCCCTTCGGGCTCAGGCTGAACGCAATCACGGCCGCCGCCACCCCGATCTCGACGAGCGTCGTCCCAATCCAGCCCAGGCCCAGGACGTGGCTTCCGAGGAAGCCGCCCACGATACTGCCGACCAGGCCAGCGAGGAAAGTGATCACCAGGTTGACTCGTTGTCGGCCAGGAACTAGGAGCCGTCCGAGCGCGCCGATTACAAATCCCACGATGATGGTGCTGATTATCGCCCAGGCCGGCATCCCGATAACCGGCAATATGACGAACAGGACGACGAGTACGAGAAAGAGGGCGAGAACCACGGTGAGATGGTACTACCGATGGTTCGATGGTTGCTCCACCGGCAAGGGATTCAGGCCGTGACTGGCGAATGCCGGACGACCGGATGACCGGAGCAACTCCTCCTTGCCATGGCTCGACTCGCTGGTGCGGGAATGGCGCTACGGGAGGTCAATCCAGGTCGGGACGGGCCCCGGTTCAGCCGGATGGAAGTCGATGGGGCCACCGCGTATCGTGTCGTATTTTCGCCTCGTGTACCGCCATCCGACACTGGTTCGCATCACCTCGTCCTGATACACGCCGTAGCTATGGCGGTAGTCATCGCTTCCGAGTCGTTGGCTGAGCTCGCTCACCCACCACCTGCAGCGGGCTCGATCTCCCTCAATCGAAATCAGGCCGCTATGGTTCATTTGGAATATGAGGCGCATCCGAGTAAATGTCCCACTATAGCCGGTGAGAATGTTGTCCTTGCCGACAAACTCGCGTCCCATTATCACCAATACACCATCCGGCGCCCATACTTCAGCGGCGTCCTCAGGAGAGAGTCGGTTGGCTGCGTCGGTGTAACACGCGGCCAGATGGCGAATGGCCAGCTCAGCTTCTATGTCAGTATTGGCCCGAGTCATCGCAACTGAGGGTATCGTCAGGCGCTAATAATGCGCAAGCATCGAGAGAGAACGACCGTTCCGACCGGCGGGGGCGTGTGCGAGGGGGCTGTCCCACTTGCGTGTGCCCTAACCTACTTGCAGGTCAACACGCGGTGCGAACTGACGGGAGCAGCGAGCACTGCGGCTCGGGGGGGAAGATGGGACGGCCGGTTCTAGGCGTGCCAGACCCCCGCTGACATACCCACCGACTAGCGCGACGATGCCGGGACCGTCGTCAACGAGATGGAGGATGAAGACTGCTACCGTCTGTGCAGACACAAAGGGGTGGCGAAATGGGACAGCTAGATACGAGGGTCGCCGTGGTTACAGGTGCCAGCCGCGGCATCGGACGTGCCATCGCCGAGCGGTACGCCGCAGAAGGAGCCACCGTCGTCATCTCTGGCCGAACGCCAAGTGACTTGGACCGAGTCCTGGAGGGAATTGTGTCGGCCGGCGGAGTCGGACTGCGTGTCGTGGCAGACGCCATGGACCCCGACCTGGCACGACGGCCGGTGTTCGAGGCAATCGAGCGGTTTGGGAAAGTTGACATATTGGTGAATAATGTGGGCGGTTCGGTCGGTCAAACAAGTGACCCATTTGCTATGACCGACGAGGCATTCGAGGACACATTGCGTTTCTCGCTCGTGTCTGCATGGTGGAGTACTCAAGCCGCGCTTCCCTCCATGCGGGATCAGGAGCACGGGCGGATCATCTTCATCGGTTCGGGGGCGTCAAAGGTCACCGGCGGCTCGCTCGGGTATACGACTGCGAAGCATGGAATTGTCGGGCTAACCAAGGAGCTCGCTAAGGCAGTTGCAACACGAGGTATTAATGTGAATTGCCTGTGTCCGGGTTGGACCAACACGTCGAAGGTTGATTTCGAGCGCATCGGGCAGGCCCAAGGGGTGAGCGCCCAGGAAGCCCACGATAAGTATGCGGCCGAGGCCCTACAGAACCGTGTGCTCGAACCCGCAGAGCTGACCGGCATGGCAGTTCTCCTGGCCGGACCCGATGGTCGCGGTATCACCGGCCAAGTCATAAGCGTCGACGGGGGCTATAAGGTCTAGAGCTCGTGGTGACGGAGCGCCTGAACTTGACGAGTTCTCAGGCGAACGGACATGGTGAAGCCCATCCACGCCAATCTGCACGCCGCGCACGAGGGAGGGCAGACGTATGAAGTTCGGTCTTAACTATCCAGCGAGCTTTGAGTCCGTCGATCACGCCCTGGTCGCTCTGGAGCTCGGCTTCCGACTGTGAATGGCCGGAGTGACAAGATGGCCGGCCTGGAGGTAAACGTTCCCCGCTTCGCAGTGATGGAGCAAGTGCTTCGCTCGGGCGACGTGGCAACTGACCTCGCTTGGGCGTCCCAGGCCGGTGCGACTGGAATTGGCCTCGACGTGCCGACCTTCGGAAACCTGGATGTCGGGACAATCCGAGCCATGCTGGAGGCGAAGGATCTGAGGATATCCAGCGTGGACAGGCTATCCCCGCTGACACTGCGCGCCCAACGCGATGACCTCGAAGCAGAGCGGACGATAGCCAGGTGGGCCGGCGCCGGCGCCTCCAATCTGCTCGTCAACCTGGGTCCCCGAGGTGACCGATCGTTCGCAGACGCGGACGCCGAGGTCCAGGAGGCCCTCGGGCGCCTTTCGCCAATTGCCGTGACGCACAACGTCCGATTGCTCGTCGAGCCCATCCACCCGTTAGCCTCGCATTTGACCTACGTACATACGCTCCGGCACGCCGCCGAGCTAATCGCACCGTACCCTGGCGCCGGAATCGTCCTTGACGTCGCCCATGTCTACTGGGATCGCCATTTCTACGACGACCTGGAGACGGCAGCGGATCTTATCTGCACTGTCCAAGTCAGCGACGTGGACCAAGACGCCCTGACGGATTACGTCTATCGGCGCTGCCAACTGGGAGAGGGTATCGTGCCTCTCGAAGATATGTTGATGGCGATTGATGCCGCTGGTTATCACGGGTTCTACGAGTTCGAATCCGTACGCAGATTGCCAAAGGACGATCGTACTCAGTACGTGATCAGAGCCAGGGAGTGGCTGACCCGTCTCTGGTCCGCGGGCCACCAGGCGGACGATTAGCCTTCGTGTCGCGTACCCTAGCGGGTCGCCAAAATGAACTGTGGTCGCAGCGTCAGGTCAAGCGGTCGTCGGGGTCCGACGGTCTGCACGGAGCCCACCGGGGGCGAGGTCCGGGTGTCGCGGTCCGGGTGTCGCGGTACGGGCTCTGAGCCAGATGTTATGGCGTGGAACGAATCACTTGCCCGGCTTGCTCACCCGTCAACTGGCCGTCCCGCACCGCAAATCTACCGTTGACGATCACGTGGTCAAAGCCGGAGGCGTCGTGCCAGAGACGCTCGCCACCCGCTGGAAGGTCCTTCACCATGCGCGGGGTCTCATAGCGCACCGCGTCCGGATCAAACACAATCACATCGGCCGCGAACCCTTCGGCCAGTAGACCCCGAGCTGGGAAGTTCAATACCTGAGCTGGTTCGTGCGTCATTCGTTTTACGGCTTCTTCCAGAGTGAGGACGCCCTGTTCACGGACCCATTTCGACAACACCAGGCTGGTGTTTCCGCCTCCGCAGAACGTCTTAACGTGGGCACCAGCATCGCTGGCTCCCAGGATGGTCTGAGGGCTTTTCAGATAGGCAGCAATAGTCGCGTCAACCCTAGGGTTGGCCTCAATGACAAACTGTGTCTGCAAGTCCTCGTCGAGAGCAACGTCGGCGATCAGATCAACGACTCGCGCCCCTCGCTCCTCGGCCAACTCGGACACCGAACGACCCACCAGGTCGCCATGCCGCTCGCTGAAGGTCTTGACGATCCGGATGCGCTTCCACCTAATCGGGTTTTCGGACTCTACGGACTCTCGCTGAATGTCGTCCCGCATGGCGGCGCCACGAAACGCGGCCAGGCGTTCTCCATGTGACATGGCGGCAATCCGCCGCCACGACGGGTAAACATTGAAGGTGACCGTTCCACCATCGAGCGTGAAGTAGCTGTCGAATCGGCTGGGGGCGGCCTGTGCGTAGATCGACGCGCCCCGCTCCTGGAAGCTGGAAATGACGTCAAGGATCGTCTCCGACGCCGAAACTCCTGGGAGCACGTTGCCGGCCAGAACAGTGCGTCCGGTCCGTTGAGCGATGGGGCCACCGACGTCTTGCACCCATTCAGCCCGGTGCGCGACATCGACACCTCCGTCGGTTTGAATGATGCCCAACCGCTCTTCGCGGAGTACATCGCAAAGGGCGAGGATCTCTTCTTGAGCTGCCCACCGACTCGGAATTGGAACACCGCCGTCACCCACGTGCAGCTTGTTCTGCGAGGTGGAGAATCCAATCGCGCCAGCGTGGACACTTTCTCGAACGAGCTCGCGCATCCGCTCTATTTCGGGGGCGGTGGCGGCACGTTCGAGGGACGCGTTGCCCATCACCGAGAAGCGGACGGCGCAATGTCCCACCAGAGCGCCACAGTTAATACCGAGATGCCCGTCGAGGCCGGTCAAGTACTGATCGAAGCTATTCCACGACCAGGGAACAGCACTTCGCAGCGTCTCCAGCGGAATCTCTTCCACCTGATAGAAGAGGCGGGCGAGAGTATCGGCGTCTCCTTGATTGCAGGGTGCGAGTGTGACGGCACAATTGCCCGTCATTACGCTGGTCACCCCGTGCAAAACGAGGGGTAGCCCAAAAGGGTCCCACCACAGTTGAGGATCGACGTGTGTATGCGGGTCAATGAAGCCGGGGGCCACAACCCGGCCATCTGCATCGATCACTTCGGCCGCCGTGTCGCCGGTTGGATGACCGATAGAGACAATCCGGCCGGAGTCTATGACCAGGTCGCCAGAATAGGCTGGAGCACCCGACCCATCGATAATCTGTCCATTCTTGATAATCAAGTCATATGCCATAGCGCCTCGACTCTGAACTGGGTGGTGCGATCCCGGGACCGTCTGCCGCCAGCCAGTCTAGTCGAGCTCGGAACCCTGCTCATTGCTGTTGGCGGCAGGAACCCGTTCGCCATCACATAGTCGAGCATCGCCGTCACCCCGACTGAGCCCCTCGCTTCGTTGGACGAGTTGAAGCCCGCGAACTGGGCCCGATCCTCCACACCCGCTCCGAGCCGAACACGCACAGATGGCACGACGTGCCGTTGAAGGTCGTCTCGGCGTAGGCGGTGCAGATAATGCTGACCGGCGGACCGCACTTACGCGGTACGAACGGCTCGCCAGCCTCGATTGGGCCCGGGGCGCCACCCATGATGGTCACCGGGTCCACAACGGCATGCTGGGTTGCGACCGCCACGTCGCGCCACGCCCGGCCCACCGTTACCGCCTCCGCGCTGACCAACCCCCGCAAAGCGCGGGCCCGTTCCAGCCAAGGCGATCTACCAACTCGGCCCGGTGCTGATCTCCGACCACTTCCACAGGCTGCAACGTCATCCCTTCCTCCCCCGGCGGTCGCCATAGCTCATACCACCCAACCGCGCCGCCCAACCGCACCCAGATCAGGCTCCTTTGGCCAGCGTACACTACGCTCGTCGACCGGCCGACCGCGGTTGACGAGGCAGCCGCGGTGCTCACTGCCTGTGGCCCCTCTCTCTGGTCAATTACGGGTGCGGCACTTGCTAACCTCCTGCCCGCTATGCATCCCGACCTCTCAAAGGAGATCTCAGCCATGAGTCCTCTGCGGCGGGATACCAGTGGCATCGAATTCAGAAAGGAAGCCAGCGGGTCGTGGAATATCTAACTACGGAAACGTCTGGGCTTGTCTGTACGGTCACGATAAACCGGCCGCCTGTGAATGCGATGAACCAACAAATGTACCGCGAAATCCGAGACACTTTCAAGGCTCTTAGCGAGCGCGAGGATATAAACGTCGTCGTCCTCAGATCCGGATGCGACAAGGCGTTCCTCGCCGGCGCAGACGTAAACGAGCGGCGGACCGCACCCGGCCCCAAACCGGTCGCGGGGGTGGGAAAGGAAGTGCTCGACCCGCAGTCTCCCGGCCGCGAGAGCTTCTTCGCTGTCTACGATTGTGCTGTACCCGTGATCGCGGCGGTGAACGGCGCGGCGTTGGGCTCGGGACTGGCGGTGGCGTCGTGTTGCGACATCGTGGTTGCGTCGCGTCGAGCGACATTCGGCCTGACTGAAATAGATGTCGGGTTGCTCGGTGGTTCGTCGTTCCTGAGGCGCTTGGTCGGCTCGGCCCGCATGCGGCGAGCCTTCTACACTGCCGAGCGGATCCCGGCAGATGTCATGTACTCCTATGGAGCGATTGGAATGATCGTCGAGCCGGATGAACTAGATCAAGTGGCTCAGGATCTGGCGCAGGACATCGCTCGCCGGAGTCCGGTCGCACTCAGGTTGGCGAAGGCTTCCTTCAATCGGGTGGAATTTCTCCCGCTCAAGGAGGCCTATCAGACCGAGCAGGACTATACGGCCAGGCTCCGGTCCTTCGGGGACTCTAACGAAGCGATGTCGGCGTTTTTGGAACATCGGCCTCCCAACTTCGTCAGCGGCGATGAAGGGAGCGAGCGCGGGTCGGCGCAACATAGATAGTCGGCCTCTGGATGTCGAGGACGAACCGAACGCTACTTCGTCGGCGCGACCCTGCAGACCAGGACGCGGCACGGCCCCCGCACCCTCCGGGGCAGAGGAGGACGGGGGCCGGACCGAACCGGGTGATCTAATGGCGGCGGTTGCCTACCTCAAACCCCTGCGACACCTTGGCTTCGGCGTCGTCGCAGAGCTTGGATAGGCCGCCGAGCGTGAGGGTAGCCCTGGCGTCTCGACTGGCGTCCCACAGGTCGTCCGAACGGTTATTCGTGCTGGTCGTCACCGAGGCTTGTGAGCCCGAACCTTTATCCTTACCGTTGTCAAACCCCCTGTCAGGTTGCCCAGTCCCCCGGCCGCTCAGCCCGGTGCGGGGGACACCTATGCAATAAAAACCACGTAGCGCGTGGCCCTCGCTGCTTAGCGTAATGGGAGAAACACAGCGGCGCAAGCGCTTTTTTGCACAGTCCCAACGAATAGCGAACTTTTCGATGGACGTTCCGACAAATAGTCTATTTGTTACTACATGCTACCCAGTCGCCATCACGTCTAAGGAGTCCAGCTACTATCTGATGGTCCACCATTGTGGCGATTCTGCCCGGCCCGCTATTTGAGCCGTAGCCAGTAGAAACGGAAGGTGCAGTGATCCAACCACTCGGTGCGTTAGCGGCGTTAGGTGGGAAAGCCGGGAAATGCGAAGTGAGCCTATCGCGGTGCGGTGGGATCAAGCTGCTTTGGTCGATCAGCCTGCTCGCCGAGAGCGGACGAGCCCCCTTGAGCCCCGGGTGGCAGCTCGGCAAGTCGTCGCGGCACCTGGCGCTTCGTACGCGCCCAACGCAGTCGGTACACCTCTTGTTCAGTAGGCATCTCTGAATCGCAACAAGCTCTCCAGGTCTGGGACGCGAAACGTGTTGTCGTCGAGTTCCAACAGAAATCCCCTGCCCAGGAGATCACCCAGCGCTTGCTCATACCAGTATGCGCTCGCGACTTCTTCGCTCGCATCTGGCCGCACCGGAGGATCTGGCAAGGCAGCAGACTCAGCTACTAGATCCCAAGACGAAGCGAGGTCGTCCGATGACAGTGTCAGGGCCGCTCCCGGATGATTGACCTTCCGTTCGGCGAGCAGTTCAAGTACGGATGAAAGCAGAGCCTTGGGAAACTCGTCTAGGCGCTCGAAGTTGGTCACGGGCCAGTTTCGCACAAAGGGAGCGATGCGAGGCTGGACCGGTACAGATCGCTACATCACTCGTCCGTCCTGGACGGTACTTTCGAGACCGGAGCGATGTCCGCGACGAGAGGCACGATGGCGCCGCCCCACGGCACCTGCACGATCAGCCTGGTTCGGGACGGCACTGACCGGGTTGCGACACCGAGGCGCTGCGCATCATCGGCCCCGTCTTCAACGTGTCGGTGGACAACTTCACCATGCGCCCGCGTGATCATGACCTCTGGCGGCGGCCCCTACGCCACCTGATTAGCTGGCCGCTCCTGGTCAGGAGAGCGCCGACCGTATGGGCGGATCAAGATTGGATGTGAGAGAATAGTAGGCTTTCTCCCGCCACAAATTTCACGCTTGAACCCCGGCGTCTTTGCCACGTATCACCGTGCTGAGTGCAAACACGCAGGGCCCGATTAGAACAGAGCGGGGAGTCCCTGTATCTCTTTCATTGCCTCTTCCATGGTCAGAGATGGAAGGATCCGGACCTGATTCCACTGGGGAAGTCGAGTTTCCACTAAAAACGCATCGAGGTCGGCTGAACGTTCGGTCTCCACGATGACCACGGCGGTATGTTCACGGTTGACAAAAGGTCCCGCCACGATCGTCACATTGTGCTCTTCAGCGATCTTTGGTATCTGCGGGGCCACCTCCAGAAGCAGGGCTTTGGTGGCGGCATTACTGGTGGGACAGACTTCCGGCGAGTGAACGCCCAAAACGACAAAGTGCATCAAATGCCCCCTCTGTTAGAAACATCCTCTCGGTGAGTCTTGACCACTCCGGGCGGGTTGTCAAGCGACCATCTTTGAGCCAGGGTTGGCGGCCACTGGTGTCCAAATCAGCGCGCTGTCCTGACTGAACGTGGCGGCGGAGTTGTTCGGTAAGACAGAAATGTGGTCGTCAAAGCGTTGGCCAGGTCCGGGTTCATCCATGACCGATCGATTCTGCTACTCGCGGCTCCGTGAACCGGTGCAGCAGCCCGTACAACACGGCGATTCGTCCATCGTGTACCTGCGTCACGTCCTAGCCGATGGATGCGGGCGCACTCACATGAACCTTCGCCGACATAATCAGCGTAGCGCGTAGGAGGGGCCTTGCCGCAAGCGACCCGAACGTGCCGACAATGACTCGTTTGCGGAGCTGATCAGGGACAATAGGTCTGCGAGCAAGGAGTCGTCACATGGGTGCATTGTGTTGGGCGGATCGGTCGACCGGCAGTGCTAAAGCTGTCGAAGAGCCGGCGGGAACGATACGGGCGTCTGTCGGGGCACCCCAACGGGACCGTGTGGCTTCCAGTGTCGGAGCAGCCGGCACCGGAGGCAGCGATGATTGAACATGCGGTGGTGATCGCCGGAGGCGGCCCGACGGGGCTGATGTTGGCGGGCGAGCTGGCGTTGGCGGACATCGACGTCGTCATCGTCGAACGACGCCCCACGCAGGAGCTCGACGGATCGCGCGCTGGTGGTCTCCACCCTCGCACCATCGAGGTGCTCGATCAGCGTGGTATCGCCGAGCGGTTCGTTTCGGCCGGGCAACCACATCCAGCTGCGGGCTTCGCCTACATCCAGCTGAACGTTGGCGACTTCCCCACTCGCCACAACTATGTGCTTGCGCTCTGGCAGCGCGACTTCGAGCGCATCCTGGCTGCCTGGATCGAGGAGCTCCGAGTGCCAATCCTTCGGGGCGACGAGGTAGTCGGCCTGGCGCAGGGCGAGAGCGGCGTTGACGTCGAACTCGCCGCTGGCACGTCGCTGCGAGCGGACTACCTCGTCGGATGCGATGGCGGCCGCAGCGTGATCCGCCAGACAGCCGGCATCGACTTCCCCGGAGTGGACCCCTCGACCAGTTTCGTGATCGCCGAGGTCGAGATGGCGAGTGCCCCAGAGATCGGCGTACGCCCCGAGGGTGGTGGCATCGGTCCTGTCAATCGGGAACAGGGCGGAGGGCCCTACGGGGTCGTGTTGAAGGAGCCGCGCGTCGACGACACCCGCGAGCCAACACTCGAGGACCTTCGGCAATTGCCTTGTCGCCGCGTACGGGACCGACTATGGAGCGCACAGCCCGAGCTGGATCTCCCGTTTCACCGACATGACCCGGCAGGCGGCCTCTTATCGCGCCGGGCGAGTGCTGCTCGCGGGTGACGCGGCCCACGTCCACTCCCCGCACGGCGGCCAGGGCCTCAACCTCGGAGTGCAGGATGCCGTGAACCTGGGCTGGAAGCTGGCCCAGGTGGTGAAGGGGATCTCACCACAAGGCCTGCTCGACACGTACCACGCAGAACGACATCCGGTTGGTGCGCGGGTCTTGCACAACACCATGGCGCAAGTCACCCTCACGATCTCCGACGCACGCCACCGGGCTCTGCGCGACACCATGGTCGAGCTGCTGGCCATGGACGAGCCACGCAAGCGCATCGCCGCGATGCTCACCGGTCTCGACAACAGCTACGACTTCGGAGAAGGACACCCGCTGCTCGGGCGACGCATGCCCGACCTCGATCTGGACACCCCGGACGGTCCGACGCGCGTGTTCACCCTGCTGCACGAGGCGCGTCCCGTGTTGCTCAACCTCGGTGACCCCGGCAGCTTCGACATCTCTCCGTGGGCGCACCGAGTGCGGCTCGTCGACGCCAGACGCGATGGCTCGTGGGAGCTGCCGCTCATCGGCGAGATCACGGCCCCTCGGGCTGTGTTGATCCGTCCCGACGGCCACGTCGCCTGGGTAGGAGACCTCACGGACCCAGAGTTGCCTCGAGCACTTGCCACCTGGTTTGGAGCGGCCACTCGAGCCTAGAGCTGGCCGGGTCATCCTCCGCGATCGGCGCCGACCCGTTGCCGGCGCGCGTGGGCGCCGTCTTGGGCTGGCCGGGGCGTCGTTAGGAGCCAGGTGCTAGCGGGATGGCGTATGTCAGTTGACCGGTCTCACGAGCAGAGGCCACCGCCTCCGCAACCGCGGCCGCATCGCCCCGCGGATCGCGGAGCACGTGACGATCGGGCACGCCCCCGCGCGAACTGGGCGTACATATTCCTCGTGGCGGCCTCGTTCCTGAAACGGTGGTCTCGACGGGTAGCCACCCGGTGAACACAGACGTCGACTGAGGGCAGGAGGATCACGTATTCAAGCAGGTCGAGGCCGGTTGCGGCGCCGAAGGTCGGGAGGAACCAGGGACCGACAACACCGTCGTAGACGGTTGGGTAGCCGCCTGATGCAAACGAACCAGCGGCTGAAGCCGCGGCCCTGATGACGATGGCGTTTTGCTCGTTCGAACCGGGACGCCAGGGATCGATCGCCCCGCTCGCCAGGAAGCCGAAAAACGCATCCCCCTCGATGAGGACGCTTTGTTCGAACCTGTCGGCTACAAGCTGAGCGACCGAGGATTTGCCGGCACCAGGCGGGCCGGTGATGACAAGAAGTGAACCCATCAGTAACAACTTGTTAGCCATGTGAAATGCCGGTTATCCGACCACCTCAGGCTACGACCCCACCACGGGCTGGGGCGCGCCGAACGTCGCCGCCCTGGTCACCAACCTGTCCTAATAGCACCGGGCGGTGCGGGCAGAGGGTCCGGCCGATCACGCCGTCCGCGCCCGCCCCGCAGTTGACGTTCCATAGCCGACCTTTGAAACCCGGACCCACCTAGACTCATCCTCTCTATTGGCGTTGCTCTAATCGGCTTCCAACTCGACTCGGCTTGCCCCGGTTTACCGACACACCGGGCGTTTTCCGGCTGGTGTGTGCCGTCATCGGATATCGGACATGGCCTCGTCATCGAGCTCGATGTCGGCCGCCCCGTAGTTTTCCTCGAGGTGTCGGACCGACGAGGTGCCTGGGATGAGGGCGATAGAGGAAGATCGAGCTAGCAGCCAGGCCAAGGCGACCTGTGCCGCAGTAGCGTTCAAGCGATCGGCCGTCTTGAGCACACCCGGATGTCGAAGTACGGGGTTTTCATTGAAGAAGGCCGAACCAAGAGGAAAGAAGGGCACAAATGCGATGCCGAGCTCCTCGCAACGGGTGAGGACCGGCTCTGATGTACGGTCCGCCAAGTTGTAGGCGTTTTGTACGCAGGCGATCTCGGTCCGGGTCACGGCCCGGTCCAGGTACTCAAGGCTAACGTTGCTCAATCCGATGCCGTCGAACAGCCGCTCGTCGCGCATCTTGATCATGGCGTCGAGTTGGGCGTCGAAGTCTCCACTGCCTTCGTCGTGCCGGCGCAAGTTGACTGCAGCGAGCCTGTCCACCCCGAGTGTGCTCAGGTTCTCCTCGACGCCAGCTTTGAGTTCATCCGGAGTCTGTGCGGGTATCCAGCCACCCGTCTTGTCGCGACGGGCTCCTACTTTGCTAACGAGAGCGAGCTCGGGAGGGTAAGGGTACATCACCTGGCGTATGAGCTCGTTCGCGACGTTGGGCCCATAGAACTGGGCTGTGTCGATATGGCCGATTCCCATATCTCTCACGCGTCGTAGTACCGCGCCGGCCTGCTCGGGGTCGCGAGGGGCGCCGAAAACGCCGGGTCCCGGCAGTTGCATGGCACCGAAGCCCATCCGGTCGACCTGGCGGCTTCCGAGGCGAATCGTCCCTGCTGCGGTCATAGCTAGCAGGCTAATGCTCACCTCGGAAACGAGTAACTTGTCGCGGGTTGTCACCGTCGGGTCCTGGCCTATTCCGAGGCTAACCCACTGTTGATCGACCAGCCCGAGGACTAAGCCCAGTCGTTCTTTGTGAGCGGCGCTGAGTGGCTTGCCGACCATGCCAGATCGACGGCCGGGGACGGCTCGTGCCGGAGCCTCGCAGCAGTAGCATCCACCGCATGTTGGATCACCTGCTCCGGGGAGGCACCATCATCGACGGCACGGGGACGCCTGCGTTCCGGGGTGACGTCGGAATCAAGGACGGCCGCATCGTGGCCGTCGGCAGCGTCGACGAGCCGGCCGCCAACGTCGTGGACGTCACCGGCCTGGTCGTCTGTCCCGGCTTCATCGACCCACACACGCACTACGACGCCCAGCTTTTTTGGGACCCCTACGCCACGCCATCGAACGTCCACGGGGTCACATCGATGATCGGTGGGAACTGCGGCTTCACGATTGCGCCGCTTAAGCCCGAGGACGCCGACTACATCCGCCGCCTCCTCGCCCGTGTCGAGGGCATGCCCCTCGGCGCGCTCGAGAGCGGGATCGACTGGAAGTGGCGCACGTTTGGCGAGTACCTCGACCGGCTCGACGGCAACCTGGGCGTGAACGTCGGTTTCCTGGTGGGGCACTCGGCGCTGCGTCGCTACGTGATGGGCAAGGGCGCGGTCGGGGGCGAGGCGACGCCCGAGCAGGTCGCCGACATGCAGCAGGTTCTCGACGACTCGCTGGCAGCGGGCGGTCTCGGGTTGTCCACGAGCCTGTCGAGTACACACACCGACGGCGACGGCGAGCCTGTCCCCTCCCGCTGGTCAGGCCGCGATGAGCTCATCGCCCTCTGCGAGGTGACCGGTCGCCACGAGGGGACAACTTTGGAAGGCATCACCTCCGGCTGCCTCGACTGGTTCAGCGATGACGAGGTGCGCCTGTTCACCGACATGTCCATGACAGCCAACCGGCCGCTGAACTGGAACCTGCTCGTGGTCGATCCGAAGCATCCCGATCGCCTGCCGCACCAGCTCGGCGCCGCCGACTCGGCCGCGACCCAGGGTGGGCGTCTCGTCGCCCTGACGATGCCCGTGCTGGTCCCGCTGACCATGAGCCTCCTCACGTATTGCGCCCTGCACCAGATCCCGGGGTGGACCGAGATCCTCTCCCTCCCCGTGCCCGAGCGCATCGCCAAGCTGCGAGACCCGGCCGTCCGCGCCGGCATGCTCGAGCGTCTCGGTGACCCGGCAGCCAGTCGCTTCCGGACGATCACCAACTTCAAGAACTTCGTGATCGGCACCACCTTCTCGCCCGAGAACGAAGGGCTGCAGGGTCGTGTCGTCGGCGACATCGCCCGGGAGCGTCACCAGAACCCCTTCGACTGTATGGTCGAGATCACCATCAACGACGACCTACGGACGGTGCTGTGGCCGCCGTCGACCGATCGCAACCCCGACAACTGGAAACTCCGCGCCTCGGCATGGTCGGACCCTCGGACGCTGCTCGGCGGTTCCGATGCCGGCGCCCACCTGGACCGCATGTTCGGCGCGGGGTACACCACCCGGTTCCTCGGTGACGTCTGGCGTGGTCACCGACTGGTCTCGATGGAGGACGCTGTCCAGATGATCACCGACACTCCCGCACGCCTCTTCGGCCTGCGCGACCGCGGGCGACTCGCCGAAGGTTGGATCGCCGACGTCGTGGTATTCGACCCGGCGACCGTCGACTCCGACGACGCCGCCCTCGTCCCCGACTTGCCCGGCGGCTCGTCCCGGCTGACAGGCCAATCCCGCGGCATCGTCCGGGTCCTCGTGAACGGCGTCGAGACCGTCCGCAACGGGAAGGCCACCGGCGCCCTTCCCGGCACCCTGCTGCGCTCTGGTCGCCACACCGACACCGTCACCGCCCGCTAGGCCGAGACCGTGCGCCTGCTCGACGAGATCGAAGCCTCCCGCATAATAGTTGCGGAGTGAACTACAAACCGAACATTCGGAACAACCATCCGAAGAACTTCGTCACTGGGTTACGGGCGCGGCGCACGGACACCTCCGGTTCGACCTGAGTCGAGCCACGACTGCGCCTCATCGGCTACCGATCCGGGCTGGAGGGGCGCGAGCTGCTCGACGAGGTCGGGGCGATCCCACCGCCGCCACCACGCGTCGATGAGCAGGGTGACACCTACCCAGAAGAAGAGTCCGGCGACGATCAGCGCGAACACGACCACAAGACGCCACCATAGCCGCAGCGAGTCGGAGGGCTGCCGCGGTTGGGGTAGCAGGCCGGGGGACCCGTACCTGCCCCGCCAGCCCCGGTTCAGTAAAGCGAGACACCACGCGATTGCATATCGGCCTTCAGCTGCGCTTTCAGCACCTTGCCGCCGAAACCGGTTGGCAGGTCATCGACAACTATCACCCGCTTCGGCGTTTCGTGGCCAGGCAACCGTTGGCGACAAAAATTGATGATTTCAGTCTCATCCACAACAGACCCGGGCCACAAAACGATCACCGCCACGACGATCTCGCCCCATCGTTCGTCCGGTATGCCGACTACGGCTACCCGACTGACGCTCGGATGAAGGCCAACCACGGACTCAACACGGGCACTGGCAACGTTCTCTCGCCCGACTTGATCATATCCTTCAGCCGACTGGTTAGCGTACGGTGGCCACCCGGCTCTGTGGTGCCAAGGTCGCCCGTATGAAACCAGCCGTCAGCAAATGCTTTCCGCGTTGCCTCTTCGTCGCGATAATAGCCTGCCATCATAACCGGTGAGCGGTACACAAGCTCTCCGACGACCCCATCTGGAACCCGATCAATCGTACCGTCCTCGTTGACACACATAGAGGCCAGGAGGGGAGTTGGCATACCGATATGATTGTCATGTCGCGCTAGGGCACGAGAATACACATCCGAAAACGCATCATAAGGGAACCTATGGGACGTCACGCTTTCAGTCTGCCCGGCATGATAAACGACACTAACGCCCGGAAGAAGTCGCTCGAATCGATCAAGTTCTGCGCGTCGCAGCAGTCCTGTCGCGTGTTGCACGCAGGTCAAAGACGACACGGCGTCCGAACCGAGTTTCTCCATCTCGTCCAAAACCTGAAGCGTGAGGTAACGATTGCCCGTGAACACGAGCGTCGCACGCTCAGACGCCACCGCCCAGGCCGCCGCTGCAGGGGAAAATCTGCGCCCGAGGACTACTGTCCCTCCACAGAGTAGCGTGGGCAGAATATACGCCTGGTCACCAACATGAAAGACGATCGGAGAGCAGCACACTGAGCAGAGTTCGCTCTCGTGACGCAACCCACGCGTGTGTGTAGGCGCCCAGGACATGCCTGTCATATAAGCATAAAGGTGCGATAACATGACTCCCTTGGGCATGGCGGAGGTACCGGACGTAAATAGGATCTCCCAGATGTCATCGCCGTGGATTGTCACCTCCGGCGCTTCCTCCGACGCACCGGACAAAAACTGCTGGAGCGTCGCGATCCCAGTTCGGCCCTGGTCACGACCGACCGGAACTATTATATCGGCGCGTACCGGAAGAAGTTCAGCGTACTCCGCGTCAGCGACAACGAACTTCGGGTCGACGAGGCCAACGACATACCGCATGAAGTCGGCCGCTTGCTTTGGATTCACCGGCACTCCCACGCAGCCGGCCTTTGCGATGGCAATCTTCGTGATAAATGCGTCTACAGAGTTGTCGCACGCCATCAGTACACAATCACCGCGATTCAATCCTAGCCCCAAAAGCGCATTCGCAATTCGATTGGCGCATCGATCCGCAGCGGCATATGTCACTCGCCTGAGAGAGGCATCGCCATAAGCACCATCTATCCCAACAAATGCCACTTTGTCAGGGCATACCAGGGCCACCCGCTCCAGGAGATCCCCGACTGCGACGCGGTCCCATCGGTTGTCGGCACGCCGGTTGTACAAGAACTTCACATCGATGGCCATAACCCTCCTCTCAACAGCTCAATAAATTCCTGACCACCGGCTGAACCACCGCGGGCCCGTAAAGATGGCATCATTCCTCTCCTGTCGCGTTCGCAGATTAATATATGTCTATAGAGCCCTACGATCCCCTCGCGCGTATCTTCTCCGTGGTGGACGCCTGGCTTTTCGAACCCTCCCCTGGCGCAGTCAGGTGAAGACAGTGGTATCCGTCGCATTTGGGCTTGCTCGCGGCGTCGTTGAGCGCCTGTCGACCGAGCAGTCGAAGCGATCCCCTGGCGGCCACCGTGCGGTCGGATCCTGATCTTGGTGCAGTTATCACTAAGGCTGAAGAGGTGGTCCACGGTTCTCTTAACGCCGGTGACAGCTACCACGAGGTCTGGATACGAGATCTGAACACCTTCCTCGAGTTCGATCTACGAACCGGCGGTTCTGCCGCGCCCATCCGCGCCGCGCTCCTCCGGTTCGTGCTGCTGCAAGGAGAAGGCGGCAGCGTACCGGACAATTACCACTTGCTGAGCGCATCGAAGAACACCACGGCGTCGGACCAGGAGAGTTCCCTAGTTCAAGCAGTCGCGCAGTACGTAGCGGTCACCGGTGACCGATCTGTCCTGAAAACCAAAATCAACGGACAATCCGTGCTCGACCGTCTGGCCCTGGCGCTCAACTACGTGTGGACCGACAAGATAGCCTCTGAATACGGCTTGGTTTGGAGCGGAGTGACCGTTGACTGGGGCGATGTGCAGGTGTACAGCAGCAATCCGATCGAGCTCTCCCCCGAGGATTCCAAAGCCATAGGTATCTACGCCAACGCTATGTTCTCACTTGCGATCCGTAGCTTCCTCAGACTCCCCGGAGTTTCGAAGGCGACAACTGCGCTGTGGAGAGCAAGGCGGGGTGTCCTCGACTCCAACATCCAGCGGTGGCTCTGGGACCCATCCGCACAGAAGTACCGAGCCCATATCTATCTCGGGCCGTCACCCTTCCCCACCAGTTTCGACGAGAGTGAAGTCTTCTACGAAGGAGGCACCGCCGTCGCGGCCCAAGCCGGGCTCCTCAGCCCCAGCCAGATCGCCGGTTCGTTGGCCCATATGTACGCAGATATGAGGACAGCTCACGCCGACTCGATCGGAATCACCGCTTACCCCCCCTATCCAGCGAGCGCATTTCCGTGCTGTCTTTCGGGCCCTTCCGCAATGACAGCGTACTCCTACCAAAACGGAGGGGACTGGGATTGGTTCGGTGCTCGCATGGTCCAGGTTCTGATCGACAACGGGATGTACAGTCAGGCGTATCAAGCCATCCGGCCCATGCTGCTTCGGGTGGTCAAAGCCGGAAACTTCTACGAGTGGTGGACACCCACCGGTCAGCCCGAGGGGTCAGCCTCTTTTCGTGGCGCGGCGGGGGAACTAGGACTCGCCGCGTTACAGCTATCAGCGTGGGCGAAGTCTCATTAACCCGAGGCGCGTCGATCGGGAATGGTCGCAGCAATATCCGGACCGAGAATCGAAGCTTCAAGACCACGCTGATGGAGTCTGCCCTCCGACACTGAAGGTTACTCTCTTGCCGCGCCCCCACTCACTCATTCCGAGAACTCGAAGAGCAGGCCCTGATTCTCCTCCGGTGCGACGCTGAACGCATTGGGAGCGTCTCCAGGTAGTATTCTGATCCCTCGGCCAACCAGGTAAGACTTGGCCTGCTCGAGGTTCCCTACCTGGAACACGGTGGAACGAATACCGTCACCGTAGCGGGCCAAGAAACGCTGCAGGGGGCCATCAGCAACGGGGGTGAGCAACTCGGCGACGCTATCGCCGATACGGAGGCCCACGGCGCGGGCGTTGACTGCAGGACGAGCTTCCTCATACATCACGTTCGCGTTGGTAAAGCCCTGGAAGAACCTGGTCGCGTGGCGAATGTCCGAGACCGCGATGCTGTAACGTTTAAGTCCGCAGAGTCCCAGCGGGTGTTGATCGCGCCAGTATTCAATGGGCTTTATCGGTTCAAGGTAATTGTACTGAATTGGTGCTGTTTCGTCGTGGAAACTGCGGTCATATATCTCGATTGCGACACCAAACGTGTCGGCCGGATGTGTGTGAAATGCCACACCGATGTCTCGGATTATTCGTATACCCCGCTGGCGCACGTCTTTACGGGCGTTCTCTATCTCCTCCGCGATCTGATATTCGACACCTATATAGTGCGGTCCGAATCGAGCATTTAGAAGGTAACCGTTGGGAGCGAACAGCTCGAAAATCACCGTACCGAGCGTGACGAGACCCGCGTGCCACTCATCTCGTGGCATATCCAGAATCAGCTGTGCGCCGAAGACATCCTGAAAATGGGCGACGCTCTCATCAAAGTCGGCCACCAAAACGTTCAAATGGTTCATATGTTTGTAACTCATCGACGCGATCATCCTTCTCCCTTCTTCCACTTCACCGCACCACACACCTTGCCAAGAGTACAAACCGACGAGTTCTGGTGGGAGGGTCTGGGAGTACCTTGCAGGCGCCCGCCCCCCGGCGGCCCACCTAGCCTCTGTCGGCCGGGGCGACCGCCGTGGACTGGGAGCAGGCACGGGCGGCATCCGACCCTAGGTAAGTTGAGTTCTTCGACACGAGAAAGATTGGGGCTGGCGAGGTCACGGTCGTCGGACATCCCCCCAACAACTACGGATGGCAATCCGCCGGAACGCACGGCACAACGTCTTCAGTATTGTCTCTGGTGTCCGCTATCGAGCCAGCCAAACCCCACTTACCCCAACGCCCGAACGCCGTATACGGGACGGTCCTGAGACAACGATCAAGGTGGAATATGACGCTCTGTTTGAAGCCCGGTACTTCGTGGTGGGAGACTTACTCTCGTTGTGTGTCGGTTGCCCCGGAGGCTTTCGACTCGGACCGGCTCCGGAACCTGACGAGGGGTGAGTGGCGTAGGGTGGGCATACCGGGTGACCACGTCAACCCGGTGGATGGCAGTGCGATGCCCGGTCCGCCCAGGGTGGATTACGACGAGGCGGCCGAGTCGGTGCGCTTTGCCTGCGCCGAGCACGCCCAGTGGACCGAGATGGACCTCGACGAGCGTCGGAACCGGGTCACCATGGCGGTCGACGCTCTGACCGAACATCGGGATCTGCTCGCCTTGCTGCTGGTGTGGGAGATCGGGAAGCCGTGGCGACTGGCCTGCGCGGACGTGGACCGCTGCGTGGACGGTGTGCGCTGGTACGTCGGCGAGATCGAACGGCAGTTAGCCCTCGGCACGCCAAACGAGCGGCGTCCGCTGCCGGGACCGGTATCGAACATCGCCAGTTGGAACTACCCCATGAGCGTGCAGGTGCACGCCGAGCTGGTGCAGCTGCTGGCCGGCAACGCCGTCCTGGCCAAAACGCCCAGCCAAGGAGGTTTCCACACGCTCACCCTGGCCCACGCCCTCATGAAACGCGCTGACCTACCGGTCACGCTGCTCTCGGGGGTGGGCGCCCATCTGGGCGAGGTGCTGGTTCGCTCGGAGGGCATCGGCGGCCTGGCTTTCGTGGGGGGCCGGGCCAACGGACGTAAGGCCGCCGTGGCCCTGGCCGATACCGGGCGGCGCCACATGCTCGAACAGGAAGGCCTCAATACCTGGGGTATCTGGGACTTCAGTCAGTGGCACCTGCTGGCCCAGCATCTGCGCAAAGGCTTCGAGTACGCCAAGCAGCGCTGCACGGCGTATCCCCGCTACGTCGTCCAGCGCCGGCTGTTCCCGGCCTTTCTCGACACCTACCTGCCCGTGGTGCGCTCGGTCCGCTTCGGGCATCCGCTGGCGGTCGGCCATGCGGACGAGCCCTTCCCCGAACTCGACTACGGGCCCATGATCCACGCCACCAAAGCGATCGACCTGAGCCAGAAGCTCGACGAAGCCCTACGCGGGGGCGGCATCCCTCTCTACCAGGGCAGCGTGGGCGACGGCTCGTTCCTCGACGCCCAGGACATTTCTGCCTACGTGGCCCCAGCGTGCGTCTTACAACCGCCCGCCAACTGGTCGCTGCACCACGCCGAGCCGTTCGGACCCTTGGACTCGGTCGTGATCGTCGATACCGAGCCGGAGCTGCTCGCCGCCATGAATGCCAGCAACGGATCGCTGGTGGCCTCCCTCGCCACCGACGACCTCGAGTTCGCGGCCCGCACCGCGGAACAGTTGCAGGCGTTCAAGGTCGGGATCAACAAGCCCCGCAGCCGCGGCGACCGTGACGAGGTCTTCGGCGGGCTTGGCTACTCCTGGAAAGGAGCCTTCGTCGGAGGCGACCTCCTAGTCCAAGCAGTCACCCACGGCCCGCACGGATCCGACGAACGGCTCTACGGCAACTTCCAAGACTACTCCCGCCTCCCCGACCGCTGACCCGACACCCTTCCTTCCGATCGGCCCTGCTCGCGGAGTGAGTGGGCAACCGAGCTAGATCACGAGCCGGCCGCCTGTCACGTTTCCGTCAGCGCTCGCGGACGCGGTCGGAAAACGTCGGGGGAAGGCTCCTGATCCGTAATGACGTCGATCACGGCCGTCTTGTCTTCTCTCTGCACGAACTCGAGAATTTCGGGTAGCTCCTTGCTGTGGGTGACGGTGTAGCCCTCGGCGCCAAACCCTCGAGCGATGGCGGCATGGTCGGTTGCGCCGAACGTCGATGCGACAACCCGATTGCCTTGGTGCTGACGGACCATGCCGAGGCCAGAGTCATTCATCACCACGCAGGTGGTTGGGATGTCCAGCTCGACAGCTGTGGCGAGGGCATGCACGGACATCATGAAGCCGCCGTCACCGGTCACGGCGACGCTGGGCTGACCCGGGCGGGCCAGCTTGACACCCAGGGAGGCTGGCAACGCCCACCCCATTCCAGCCAGTCCGCCTGGCGCGAAATAGGAAAACGCTCGCTGAGAACGACCGAAGAGTCCCATCCATACCCGATTGTTGCCGGCGTCGAGGCAAATATTACTTTCGGGATCCAGATGCTCGCTCAGCAACCGCGCCAACCGTTGCGGCCGGACAGGCGTGGCATCCTCGGCGGCTCCCGGGTCAACCGAGATGGCGTCAGCTTCCAAGCGGCTTTGTAAAGCCCGAACCCGTGTATCCACCGAGTCCGCGGTCGGCGAACGATCTCTCGAGGCTTCGAGCATGAGGTCCAGCACGACTCGAGCATCACCGACCAGATTCACATCGGCGGGGATGGCCCAACTGGCGTGAAGCGGCTCGATGTCGATCTGGACGATTCGCTGGCGCTCGGGTTGTACCAACGTCCCTCCGGCGGTGTCGTTGGTCCGCAACTTGGCACCCACCACGATGATCAGGTCCGCCTCATCCACCACCTGGTTCGCCGTCGGCCTCCCGAACGTTCCTGCCATACCTAACGAGAGAGGATGCGTTTCGGCGATTGCGCTCTTGCCCTTGTACGTGGTGGCCACCGGCGCACCCCAGGCTTCGGCCAGCTGGCGAAGGGACTCATGGGCCCCGGCGTTATGAACTCCTTTTCCGGCCAGTATCACGGGCCGCTGTGCAGCTGTGAGAAGGTCGACCGCCCTGGCTACGTGACCGGGACCGGGAACTGTCGTCTCGGTGACTTGGTATCCTAAACCTTTAAAGAACATTGGCATCGACTCAAAATCGACCTCACCGGTAATGGCGTTGCTTCGCATAAGCAATGCGGTGGGACCAGGACATCCGGTCGTGGCGTGCTTGATGGCCATCTGGAGTCCAATGATTGCTTCCTTAGGCGTGGCCGCGACGGCGGTGTGCTTTGTCATGGTGCGGAGCATTCCGCCCAGATCCGGACTGCCATAAACTCCGGAGACCGACTGGCCAACCGGGCGGGGCGTCATGCCGAAATCGGATATATCCCCGATCAAAATTACGGGAGAACTGCTGGTCGCCGCTTCCATCAGGCCGAAGGCGCCATTCGCTCCAATGAACGGGCCCTGGCCCATAGCCGCGGCCGGTGAGCGCGAGGCCCGGGCGTACGCGTCAGCCATGATCGTGGCCCCGTGCTCCTGACGGACCAGGACAGGCCGGGGTGCCGAATCCCGGCCATACAGCGAGGTAAAGATCTCTACGGTGCCACCCCCGGGCACACCGAAGATGAACTCGACCCCGGCCTCGCCCAAAATATCAATTAGTTCCTCTACAGCTCTTCTCACCGGGTCTCCTCCATGGGGCTCGCTGGACAATGGAACGTGAAACACAGTTGAATACGAGAGTGGCAGCCTAACGGGCGTGCGGGTCAGGCGTCCATCGGTCGGATCCATCTCTCCGACGCCCAGCCCTTCGGTAGCTGTGCTATTGCGAGAGGCACGAATCCCCCGACGCGGCGACCTCACCTCAGCCTCGGCTCGACGCCATCGATGCCTCTTGCCGGCTTCCACGAACCGGCGCATGCAACGTCGACTGGGTGTAGGCTCCGACCATGATCGAGCGATTGCCGTATCGGATAGCTGACGCCGATAACCATTGCATCGAACCTCCGGACGTCTTTGAGCGGTACATCGATCCCAAGTATCGAGAGAAGGCGGTTCGATTCGTCGAGGTCGACGGCCACCGGGTGCAGATGTTCGGTGATAAGCCGTCCAAATCGGCGAAAGTCAAGCGTCAGGTGACGATCGCGGACATGCCGGATATGCCCGGGAGTGGGGGGCCGATCCCGGGATCCCTTCTGGCACGACTGAATCCCCTGAAGGGACTATCGGACGCCGAGCGAGCCGAGGTCGTGGCGTATTTCCGAGAACAGTCGTCCGCCTATGGCGACCGTGATCTGCGCCTGGCGCTGATGGACGACCAAGGCGTCGAAGCCGCGATTATGTTCCCCGCCATCGCTCATGACCTGGAGCTGCAGTTTGAGAAGGACCACCAGGCGATCTATGCCAATGAGCGGGCGCTGAATCGGTGGATAGAGGACGAGTGGGGGTTCGCCCACCAGAACCGGATGTTCGTTCCACCGATCATCTCTTTGGTAGACGCTGGCCTGGCAGTCGACGAACTCGAGCGAGTCATCGGGCTGGCACACCGCTCATTCAGATTCGGCCCGGGCCACCGGATCGCCAGTCCCTGGCTTCGCCGCGGCTTGACGGCTTTTGGGCCCGTCTGAACGAGGCAGAGGTCGGAGTCACCATCCACCGCGGCGACAGCTCTTACAACATGTTCTACGGGGCGGATTGGGAGGAAGACCCAGCCGCAACCGCCGACCTCGACGCTTTTCAGTGGGTTTTCTACGACGGGGACCGCCCGATCATGGAGACGGTCGGGGCTCTGATCATGCAGGGTCTGATCAGCAGATTTCCCCAACTGCGGTTTTGCTTGTCCGAGAACGGTGCGGTCTGGCTACCCTACCTGCTTAGGAAGATGGATCACGCATTCTTGATGGGTCGCCGGGCCACGTGGGGGAAAATGGATGGAAGGCCCAGCGAAATCTTCAAGCGCTACTTTGTGGTAGCGCCGTTCCCGGAAGAGAATGTCCAGCGGGTCATCGACGCGGTGGGCGTGGCGCCGGTGGTCTTCGGGTCGGATTTTCCCCATGGCGAAGGTTTGCCGAACCCAGGAGACTACGTGAAGACTCTGGAGGGATTCGACGATGCCACTATCCGGGCCATCATGCGCGACAACTTGTCTCGCTTTCTAGGCCTGGAGCCCATCTCGGCATGAGTCGATCCCCTCGGGCGGAGCAGCAATAAACCGGCGATGGCAAGCGGTGCGTTTGACCTGACCGGGAAGGTGGCACTGGTGACAGGGGGAAATGCCGGCATCGGTCTTGGTATGGCCAAGGCCCTCGGCGATGCCGGTGCCTCTGTCTGCATCTGGGGGCGATCCCAGGACCGCAACGCTGATGCCGTCGCCGAGCTTCGTCGTCGCGGCGTGACGGCTGCCAGCCGTGCAGTCGATGTCACAGACGAGGCAGGCGTCGTCGGCGGTATCGAGGCGATTGCAGCAGAGTTCGGGCGGCTCGATGCCTGCTTCGCCAACGCGGCTGGCCATGGTGCGGCCTCGCCAAGCTTCATCGAATCGACGATCGAAGAGTGGCGGACTACTACGACCCTCGTACTCGACAGCGTCTATCTAACGATGCGAGAGGCAGCAAAGCTGCTTGTGTCCCAGAACCAGGGCGGCAGTCTCGTGGCTACCTCGAGTCTGGCGGCGCGGTACGGAGCCGGGCGCGGCAATCACGCGTACGCCTCCGCGAAGGCGGCAGTCATAACTCTGATGCGTGGCCTGGCTGTCGACTTGGCTCGCAACCAAATCCGCGCCAACACCATCGTGCCGGCCTGGGTGGAAGGCGGGTTCATGGAGAGCGTCCATCAGAATCCCAAGTTCAGCGAGCGAGTGCTGCAGCGTCTTCCTCTTCGGCGCTGGGGGCAGCCTGAAGAGGTGGGAGCACTGGCCGTGTACCTTGCCAGCGACGGTTCGGCCTGGCACACCGGGGACGAGTTCGTCCTGGACGGTGGCTACCACGCCTTTTGATCACACGATCAACTAGACGCACCAGATCGCCGAGGTCCGACGATAGCCCCGGTGGGAAGCTCGTCGCCTGGTCTGCGTCCTGGTCGTCGCCTCAAGTGCGAGCCGTCGTTGTGGAACCGGCCGGGCCCACGCTTTCTGGCTCGGCCCTCAAGCGCTAGGATTCGGCGAGTATTGGCTATAGGAGGAGGGAGGGGACGTGGAGGCGAACTTTCGCGGCTTGGGCTTCGAGGACGGAGACCTTGCCGTAGTCACCGGAGCGGGTAGCGGTATTGGCCGCGCCACGGCGCTGATGCTGGCCCGGTCGGGCGTAACCATCGTGGCGTGGGACATGGCGGAAGGCTCGCTCGAAGACCTAGTCGCAGAAATCAAAGACCTGGGTGGACAGGTATACAAGGTGGTTGCCGACGTCACGGATGACGACGCCGTTGAGTCAGCTTGGGAGGAAATAGACCGACTCGGTCAGCCCGTTCCGTACCTGGTAAACAACGCCGGCCCGCCCAGCACTACTACGCTAACTGTCAAGGAGGGGGCCCGGCAGGCAATCGGGAGCTACGTTCAGGTCACCGAAGTATGGCTCAAGCGTCACGCCAACGAAGCCAGGAGCGTTACCTTCACGGCCTCGACCGCCGGCAACGCAGTGGCGGGCGGAACGCAACCGTGGTACCCGACGGTCAAGGCCGGCATTGCCGGATACATGCGCCATCTCGCCGTGCAGCTGCGCGGCCAGCCCCGATCGAACGCCATCGCGCCCGGCCTCACGGCAACTCCCCGCACCACCGTCTACTTTACGCCTGAAGCCGAGGAGCGCCTCAAGCAGCAGCCAATGGGGCGCGCCGCCCAACCCGAAGAGCAGGCCGCAGGAATCTGCTTTCTCTTGTCCCCGGCGGCGTCGTTTATCAATGGCGTGCTGCTCCCGATCGACGGCGCCGTGTGGTGGATGCCCCGCTGACTTGAGCGCCCCTTCCGCCCGTACGTGACGGTTGTAAAGCGCTAATACTAGTCAACCCCTGACTCCGACGACCGCCTCGCGGCTGGCACTCGCAGGTGGCGACCCGGTCGAAGAACTCGGCCGGGCCACTGGGCGCGGCGCGGCCCGGTGATATTCTTATGCCTGTTCCGACGCCAATGCCAAGCGCATTTTGCGTGAGGGAGGAGACAACCATGACTCTAGGAGAGCGGGCGCCGGTCGGGGACGACGCAACGGTGCTCGTGAGCAGGCGGGACCACAGGATGTACATCACCCTGAACCGTCCCGCCGTACTGAACGCTCAGGATGCTCATCTTCGAGAAGTCATGGTCAATGTTTACGATGAGTTCGACAGCGACGACGAGCTGCGGGTGGCCATCATCGACGGCGCTGGCCGGGCGTTCTCCGCCGGCGCCGACCTCCGCGAGAGTCAACCGGCGCAGGAGCCGGGACGCAGCCAGGCCACCTCGGCCATTCTGTATTTTTTCGAACGATTGGAGCGGGTGCGAAAGCCAGTCATAGCCTGCCTGCACGGTTACACCTTGGGTGCGGGGCTAGAGATGGCCCTGTGCTGTGACATCCGGCTGGCAACCGAAGACGCCCTGCTCGGCACCCCGGAGCCTCGTACTGTCGGCGGCGCGCCTGCCATCGCCATCCACCGGCTGGCGCGTGTCATCCCCAAAGGCGAGGCGCTACGCATCATGTACACCTCTCAGCCGATCACGGCGCGCCGGGCGTACGAAATCGGACTCGTACAGGAGTGCTTGCCCGATAAGCCAGCTATGATGACGGTTGCGGATGGTCTGGCGGATCAGATCATCCAGTGCAACGGCAATGCCATCAGCGATGTCAAGCAAGCGGCCACGTGGATCCACACACGCGACATCGGCGAGTCACAGAAGTACGGCGAGTCAGCCGGCATCGGCCTGCGCAGAACCACGCCGCGCCCCGGTCCCGACTACCTCAGCCGCCGAGGTGGCTCCGATGCGGGCGATGACCGGACCCGGGCTTGATCGGAAAGGGTAACAACTTCGAGAAGACTCTCAGCAGTTCTGAACCGAGGGTGGGTAGTAGGACTTCCCCGCCCGTCAAACACGTAGACGTCGAACTAAGGAGGCGTTTTGAAGTTCGGGCAGTTTTTCCTTTTTGAGCAGTTTGAAGGTCGCACCGACACGGAGATCTACCGAGACTCCCTCGAACAGACCCAAGTGGCCGACGAGCTCGGCTACGACACGGCCTGGCTGGCAGAGCACCGCTTTTCGCCCTACGGCATCCTTCCCGACACCATGCAATTCGGGGCGGCCGTGGCCGCCACCACGCAGCGCATCCGGATCGGCACGGCCGTCATCGTGCTGCCATTCCACCACCCGATCAACCTCGCCGAACAGATCGCCATGCTCGACGTCATGAGCAACGGACGAGTTGATCTGGGCGTCGGGCGCGGCTACCAAGCCCAGGAGTACCGATCATTCAACATCGACATGGACGAGTCACGGGCGCGCTTCGAAGAAACGCTGGAAGTCATGAAGGGGCTCTGGACCACCGACAACTACTCCCACCACGGCCAGTTTTTTACCATTAACGACGCCACCCTAAAGCCCAAACCAGTGCAAAAGCCATATCCGCCCATTCATATGGCGGTCATGAGGACGCCCTCCTCTTTCAAGTACGCGCTCGACAACGACTACAGCTTCCTACTCGGTAATCCCTACGCACACGATCCCGGCATAATCGAAGCGCTCGACACCTACAATCGGATGATGGCAGAAATGGGACACATGGACGTCGTCAACGATTCTTGGGCGCTGGCAAAGTGCTTTACCCACGAGGACGATGACGAAGCCGTTCGGATCACCGAGGCCAGCTGGGCCTCCTACGTGCGAAATCTCGTTGAACACGGGACTCCGGTTCGATCGGACGGTACGCTCTCGAAGGACTATCAGTCGCACTCCGATTTCGGCAAGGCCCTCGAAGGCGTCATGCCGATGGACCCCCGTGACAACCCGAGCGTAATCGTGGGAAACCCCAAACGTTGCCGGGAACGTATTGCCGAGATGAAGGCCTCAGGCATTCCCAATCTCATCTTGTGGTTCAACAACGGCGGCGGCATCCCGCAAGCCGAGGTTCTCAAGTCCATGGAGCTGTTCGCCAAAGAAGTCATGCCGGAGTTTGCCTGATGTGAGCTGCCGGCGTCAGTCCATTAATGAGGGGTAAATCGATGAGGTTCTTCCGTCGCCGAGAGAGAGGCACGTAATGACTGTAAGCACCGAAGCCAGGACGCCCATCCGCGTCTTCGACATCCAGAACGATTTTGATCTCGATAAAGACCCGTTCGAAGCGTTCCGAGCTTTTCGGGAAACAGACCCATTTTGGTGTGAGGACTTTGGTGGCTTCTGGGTGTTCTCACGATACGCCCACGTCAAGGAAATCATGCAGAGGTGGGAACTGTTCTCATCCGTCGACATGGGCGTTCCAAAGGTTGAGCTCGAGTACCCCTTGATGCCGTCCTTTTTCGATCCGCCGTATCAGACGAAGCTCCGTAGCGTGATTCTGCCGCTGATGACGGCAGCCAAGATGGACCAGCTGGAACCGCAGATGCACAAGGTCTGTCGAGAGTTGATCGTGGGGTTCAAGGGCGAAGGTCGCTGCGACATGGTTACAGATTTCGCCCGAAGATACCCCATTGCCATCTTTGGGGATCTGTTTGGCCTGCCTCCGAGCGCGCCGCGAGGAGTTCCGCATACTGGCGGAGACCTTCCTCCATGACACCGCCGCCCAGTCAGACGCCTGGAACTCGATTCGCGACATCATCGGCGACGAGTTGGATCAGCGTCGTCGGTCTCCCCGGGACGACATGCTCAACGGGGTCGCACACGGGACTATCGACGGCAAGGTCATCGACCCGGATGTAGCTATCAACCTGGCGTCGACGGTGTTTCTCGGGGGTCTCGATACCCTGCCTTCCAATATTGGCTGGGCCTTCCGATACCTGGCTGACAATCCAGAAGTCCGCCATCAGCTGGTCGATGATCCGTCTCTGGCGCCGGCGGCGGCCGAAGAGTTCCTCCGAGTGTATCCCTCTGTGCCCAAGACCGTTCGGGTCGTCACCCGTGATACTCCGTTCCATGGGGTTGATCTGCGGGCAGGCGACGCCGTAGTCGGTCTGACGAGCGCAGCCCACCAGGACAGCGCGCAGTTCGAAGACCCTCTGTCGATCCGATTCGATCGAAAGGTCAACCGGCACATGGCCTTCGCCGTGGGCGCCCATCGCTGCCTTGGCTCCCACCTGGCCCGCCATGAGCTGGAGGTGGCGCTCCAAGAATGGCACGCCGCCATCCCTGACTACCGAGTCGTACCCGGCACCAAATACAGCTACCACGGTGCTTCCGTTTTCGCCCTGGAATATCTACCGTTGGAATGGGACTTGTAAACAGCAGCAGTTAGATCAGACCGTCATCGGCGAGGTTGCGATGTCAAACATCGCAGCCTCGCCGCAGTGTTGAGTTCGGGTTTAGTCTGATGGTGGGCCCGACCCCGCTTGGCGTCCGTCCACCCTCCCGGTTAGTAACAGAGGTCGCCGGTCAGACGTCCCACTCCAAGGGCAACTCCTCAAGAGCGAAGACCAGACCGCCGTGATAATTGAAGTCCGTACTCGGCGCGATATGGTAAGACGGAATTACCGCGTGCCATTCCTGAAGAGCCACGGCCAGCTCATGGCGGGCGAGGTGGGAGCCAAGGCAACGGTGCGCACCGGCAGAGAAGGACAGGTGACGGTTGACTTTGCGGTCGAAGCGGACCGACATGGCATCCTCAAACTGGGCGCTGTCACGGTTCGCCGCCGTAGTAATGCCAACTACTTTGTCACCTGCCTTGAGATCAACACCATGGAAGTGGGCGTCTCGCGTCACGGTTCCGTTGGTCCTCGGTACGGACGGAAAGACCCGGAGGAATTCCTCGGCCGCGGCGGGCGCCAAGGAAGGGTCGTCGACCAGTTGCTGCCGCTGCTCGGGATGCTCGGCGAGGTAGCGAAACGCCCAGCCAATATTGGAAGGCAGGGTATCGAGACCCCCGAGAAACACCGTCGACGCCAAGTTTATGGCGACCTTGTCGCTGACAACCTCGCCATCGATCCTGCCATGGGCGAGGCCGCTGAGCATGTCGTCACGAGGCGTCTGGCGCCGCTGGTCCAACTCGTCGCCAATGATGTTGCGAATAGAGGACCACGCCGACGCCCGCGCCGCGGGATCGTGCAGGAAGGTCTCAGCAAGAGCCCGGAATTCCTCTCGTCGTTCCGTCGGCAGGCCGAACAAGTCGCTGAATATTGCGATGGGATACTGCCGGGCGAAGTCCGCGACCATATAGCACTGACCCTGGTCTTTGAATCCAACAATCAGGTCCCGGCAAACGCTGTGCATCTGTGGCTCGAGCTGGGCAATCTTCGCTGCCGTCATGAGCGGCAGAACCACGCTGCGCAGCTTCGTCTGGTACGGCGGGTCGAAAAAGGAGGGCATCAGCGGCTCATCGACCTCGATCGGTGGAATGCCGCCGCGTGCATGTGAAAACAATCCTGAGTTTTGCATGATCTCGCGCACCTCGTCATACCGGGTGAAAACCCAGTACCCACCGAACTCCTCCGACCAGAACGGCTCGCTTTCCCGGAACTCAAGAAACGCTTCAAAAGGGTCGTGCTTGATCTCAAGCTCGGCTTGGATGCGAAAGTCCCGAACCGGGGAACGAACGTCAGTACTCATCGAGACCCTCCTTGGGCGAGAACAGAGGTCTACCTCTAAGATAGTGGAGCAAGGTCGTCTGCTGCTGCACGTTCCGAGAAGATTGCGTCCATGCCGATCGAAGCGGACGTCCACGATTCACTGTCGCGCCATCGTCGATGGCGAACGCTGGTCCGGCCCCGGCCTGCCTCCGAGCGAGTTCGCTGGCAATGGGCGGCCGGTCGCCTGCGATCTGCAGTTTGGCTACGTTGTGAGGGTGACCTGACGTTCGACGAATCGGATTGGGGGACGAATATGAAATCGCTAGTCTTCGGGGGGACCGGCCGTATGAGTGTCCAGGACATGCCCGAGCCGACTCCGGGGCCGGGGCAGGTGCTCGTCAGGCCCCGATACTGCGCCATTTGTCTGACAGACGTGGCGGCCTACGATGGGTGGTGGGGGAAGCCAGCGTTGCAGCCGGATTCCTACCCGGCCGAGTTGCCCGGCCTCGTGATCGGGCACGAGTTCGCTGGAAAGATCGTCGATGTGGGTCGTGGAGTCGAGCCATGGCGGAAGGGTGACCGGGTAGCAATCGAGCCGACGGTGTTCTGTGGGACCTGCGAACCCTGCCGGCGCGGTCTCTATGAAATGTGCTCCACGGTGAACGCACCGAAGCAGGCCCTCGGCATCAACAGTCGTGACGAGCAAGGCAACCCCCTTCTCCACGGGGCAATGGCGGAGTATTGCGCGGTTCCCACCGAGATGCTCTTCCGGGTGCCGGATCGCGTCTCTGACCTGAGTGGCGCTTCCGTTGAGGTCGCCGCTATCCAACTTGCCAATATCCGCGCCACTGAATTGCAGCTGGGCGATGACGTGGTGATCTTCGGGGCCTCTGGTGACCGCCTGATGCTGGCCCAGCTCGCGGCGATGATGGCCACGAACGTAGTGATCGTGGATCCGTATCCCCACCGGCGTCAGATGGCCGCGAAGATGGGGTTCGAGCACGTCATCGATCCTGACAGCGAGGACGTGTCCGACCGGGTTCACCAGATCATGCCCGCGGGTGCAGATGTGACCTTCGCGGGCATAGACGTGAGGGACCATGTTTGGGAAGTGACTCGCTGGCAAGGCCGAGCATCGATCTTCACCGGTGGTGCCTACACGGATCGGCGTCCCGATCCCGCCCGGATGGCCCAGCAGAAGTCGCCTCTGTACGAGACCCCGAACCTGATCACCCGGACCCCCGTGTTCCCCATTCACGGACACGAGATGTGGAAGGGTGGTCAGCCCCGCCATAATTACGATGTGGTCATGGGGCTCATCAGTACCGGCAAGGTCGACCTGGAAAGCTTCTACGACACGGTCCCCTACGACGAGATCGATCGTATGCCAGAGTACTTCGTCAACTATCATGAGCGTTTTCTGAAGGTGGCCCTCGATATTCCGCCGGAATGAGTCGGGGATGACGAAAAGGGTCCCTGGGCGAAGAGTTTGACCTCGACACGAGCGAAACTGGTGCAGTGATGGAGTGAGGTATCTGGTGCCACGCTCCCCATACAGGAAGGAAAAGCGGTGAATCCACCACCTGGCGGCAAAGGCACGCTCCAGACAGATCAGCACTACACGATCATCACGGCAGATAGCCACGGGGGTGGAAGCCACGCCGCCTACCGAGAGTGCTTGGACAGCAAATATCTCGAAGCGTTCGACGCCTGGCGGGGGAGGTACCGCAATCCCTTCCGAGATCTCGGTGATCAGCGCCGGCTCCGGAACTGGGACAACGACATGCGGAACTCGCAGCAGCAGGACGACGGGGTCGTCGGGGAGGTCATCTTTCCCAACACCGTGCCGCCGTTCTTTCCCAGCTTCGTGCTCTTCGCTCCTCCTCCGAGCCCGGCAGACTACGAGCTTCGGCTGGCGGGGATTCGCGCGCACAATCGGTGGCTGGCAGATTTCTGCGCGGAGTTTCCGACCCGACGGGCCGGGATCGGCCAGATCCTCCTGAACGAGGTGGACGAGGCGCTGGCCGATGTGAGGTGGATCCACGACCATGGTCTTCGGGGCGGTGTCCTCTTGCCGCCCATCCCGCCAGACGCCGGGGACTACATCCGGCCGTTCAATCACCCCGACTACGACGCGGTGTGGAGGCTCTGCGAGGAACTGGGTGTACCCCTCAATTGCCACGGCGGTGTCGGTTCTCCCGGCTATCCGCCGTTGCCGGGCTCCAAGCTCCTGCACCAGGCCGAGCTCCTCTTCTATTCGCGCCGGCCGCTGGTATGGCTCATCCTCTCGGGTGTGTTCGAGCGGTTCCCGGGCCTGAAGTTCGTCGTGACCGAACAGGGTTGCACCTGGTTGGCGCCCCTCCTCCGCCAGCTCGACAACCTCGTGAGCTCGGCGCTCCGGGGTGACGTCGGGGAACTGCGATTCACCGCTGACGAGGTGCCCGTGAAGCGGTTGCCCTCCGAGTACGTCAGGACCAATGTCTGGCTCGGAGCCAGCCAGCCCACCCCGGCTGATCTCGCAGCCCGGTTTCTGGTGGAGCCCGGTCACTTCATGTGGGGCAGCGACTATCCCCACGACGAGGGAACGTATCCGTTCACCCGCGAGCACCTGAGGCAGGTGTTCGCCGGCGTGCCGGAGGTCGAACTGCGGGACATCATCGGCGGCAACGCGGCTGCGCTGTACGGCTTCGACTTGAAGGCATTGGCGCCCCTCGCCGACCAGTACGGTCCGACCGTGGCCGAGATCCGCCGACCGCTTACCGAGCTGCCGCCCAACCCGAACCAAGCGTTGATCAAAGGCCAGATCACTTCGGAGATGGCTCTCGTCTGAGTCGGGCGGGTCCATACCGTGAGCGCACCCGACACCCGGGGCCGTGCTGCCGCATCGGAAAGTCGTTCCCGCACGCGGCGAGAGTAGATCCCTCCCGCACCTGGCGCTTCACCACTCCTATGGCTTCCTCGGCCTCTACCCTCCGCTTGTTTACGCTGGTAACAAGCGCGGCCGGGGCCGCCGGGGAAGTCGATCTGGGGACGCCGGCCATGTGAATGGGCGTGGTTGAGCCGGCGCCATGAGCCCAATCGCACAATTTGGACAGTTGGTTACCGGCGGGATCGCTCGATCACCCCCCGCGGGAGAACTGGTGGATCCTCTTCTCTCCCAACGTCACGCCGATGGCGACTTCTGGGGACGATTCTCTTCTCCATTGTCACCCGGTCGGGGGATGGGCTCGACCGGGTGACGAGAGGGTGACCCCGACTGGCTAGTAGTTTTAGGAGGAGGCGCCAGACAGCAAGGTCACGAAGGGGGTGACTTCTACCAGGTTGCCGTTGACGTAGTGGAACAGGGCGTCCTTGGTGTCGGACAAGCGGGCGATACTGCCACCCAGGGCTTTGTTGGGGACCGTGAAGTTGAGCGGATCGGTGGCCCCGTAGGTGTTGATGCTCGTGGCCGTGGAGAAGTAGTTGAGCACCGATTTGGCCGTCAGCGTGGGCAGGGTCTTGGCCGCCTGGGCCAGGGCGTTCGCGCCCAACCACACGTCGAAGATGGTCCCGGCCCGGTAGGTCGACCCGGGGTCGTACTTGGCCATGTCGGCGTTAAACATCTGGAAGCCGGCCGAGCTGGGATTGAAGTTTTCGGCCACGTAGATATTGGTGTCCTTGGGGAAGGCCGTGTTGATGGCCCCCAGCCACCACGACGTGGGGTTGATGATGATCGGATCGTGGAAGCCCTGCTGGGTCGAGCGCGTTGATCATGCGGGTGTCGGTGGCGGGCTGGTTACCGGCAAAGAACAAGCCGGGGTGGGACACGGCCTGGGCCGCGTAGGGGCTGAGGTCCGCCGACGTGAGCGGCAGGTAGATCTCGGCCACGACTTTGCCGCCCACCGGGGTGATCACGCTTTGGATCAACGGCGGGTACTCCCGCCCGGCCGGGGAGTCGCCGGTTTCGGCCACCACGTCAGGGATGTGCAGGTACTTGACCCCGATGGCTGCCGCGTCGGTATAACACCACGTGACGCACAGGAACGGAAACGCCACCGGCGCCTTGAAGGTCTCGGGGCATTCCAGCGAGTCCGCGATCGAGGCCATCTGGGCCTTCTCCAGGAGGGGGATCAGCTGCGAGCTGCACGTGGAGTCGTTGGAAACCAGGCCCAGCATCTGTGGGTTGGCGACGGCCTGTTCGACGCACTTGGTCGCCTGGTTGGGATCGTTATTATCCGGGCAGTACACAATCTTCAAGGGGTGGCCGGCGATACCCCCCCGGGCGTTGACGCCAGCGGCGATGGCCGGCATGTACGACGACTCATTCGTATTCCCGCTGGTGGTGTACATCAACTCGTACGGGGTGCCGCTCACCGACTGAGCCGCCGCACCGCTCGCCGCCGAGGTGGGCGAGCTCCCCGCCGCCGACGTCGGGGTAGTGCTACCCGACGACGTCTTGGAACTGCTACTGCACGCCGCCAGCACCAGGGCCAGCGCCCCCACCACGACCAGCACCTTCCAACGACCTAGAACCTGCACAGTGTCACTCCCCTCGCAGCCATTTGGCACGTACCCTTTTTTCAACTGCGGTCTTCGGACCCGGTCCCCCCAGGCGCCAACTATCAGCGAACCCCGAACCTGGCAGTTTGGGGATCACGCAAAACATAGTCTGAATCTTCATATCTCTCAAGCCGGGGCCAGCACGACGCAGCCTCATATTTGGCGCTGTGCACCCGGCGCGCCGACCGGAAGGCTGCCGCCGGTGAAAATCAACAATTGCGGAAACTGCCCGGCCTTACCTTACTCATGTGCCCGAGGTCCAAGCGATTGACCCATCGCACCTCGTCCAGTACCTTTAGAGCCTGATCAGATGGCACTTCGAACGGTCACTTGTGCGCTCAATCGATTTGAGAACGGCGTGGGTCGGCAGTACCGACCCGGGTCAGCCGGCCGTTGTCAGGGCCAATGACGAGTGACAAAAGAGAGAACCGAACAGAAGATGGAAGGGTGGGTTCAAAATGACCATGCTTGACGGTCGTCCGGTGCGGGAGTTCGATCTGCAAAATCGCAAGGTGCTGGACCGCGACCCGTTCACGACCTTCCTCGAGGCTCGGGAAATGGACCCATTCTGGACCGATGACGACGGCGGCACCTGGGTGTTCACGCGCTACGACCAATGCCGCGAGATCCAGCAGGATCCCGCGGACGTTTACGCACACCGAGCCGAAGGTGGCCCACGACGATCCCTTGATGCCGTCATTCTTCGATCCGCCGGAGCAGACAAAACAGCGTTCGGTGATCCTGCCACTGATGACAGCAGCCAAGATCGACCCGCTCGAGCCGCGGATGCACCAGGTGTGCCGGGACCTCATCGCCAGCTTCAAGGACAAGGGCCACTGCGACGTGGTCGCCGACTTTGCCCGGCGGTATCCGATCACGATCTTCGGGGACCTCTACGGTTTGCCCGAGGAGCGTCGCGAGGAGTTTCGCAACCTGGCCGAGACGTATCTGCATGGCGACGAGCACAAGATGCCGGCGTGGGCGTCGATCCGCCAGATCATGCGAGACGAGCTCGGAGCGCCGCCTCGAGCACCCCCAGGACGACATGCTCAACGGCATCGCCCACAGCCAGATAGACGGCCAGCCGATCGCCATGGACGCGGCGGTCAACCTGGCATCGACGGTGTTTCTGGGGGGCCTGGACACCCTGCCGTCCAACATCGGTTGGACGCTGCGGTACCTCTCGGAGCACCCCGAGCAGAGGCGGCAGATCATCGAGCAGCCCGAGACCATCTCCGTCGCGGTGGAGGAGTTCTTCCGGGTGTTCCCCTCCGTGGCCAAAAACGGTGCCCGGGCCACCCGCGACGTCGAGTTCCACGGCGTGCACATCAAGAAAGGCGAGCGGGTCACGACCATGATCTGCCTGGCCAACCAGGACAGCGCCGTGTTCGAAGACCCCCTCACCCTCGACTTCACCCGCACCAACAACAAGCACATGGCCTTCTCGGCCGGATCGCACCGCTGCCTGGGCTCCCACCTGGCCCGCCACGAGCTAGGCGTGGCGCTGCAGGAATGGCACGCCGCCATCCCCGACTACCGCGTCGCCGACTACAGCCAGATCACCTACACCGGCGGGGTGCTGGCCATGACCTACCTCCCCCTGGAATGGGACACCTAAAAGGTCCCTGCAACCCGAGCCTGTTCGGGAGACTCTAGCCAGGTGCTGATCCGTCGCTGATTTGGGGAACAGACATCGGTCATCAACTCCTCGCAACCGCAACTCACATGCGGGCCATATAGACAACCCCTAAGTGGGGTGGGGCCCCGCGGCGGCACCACAGCTCGGGTGGGGTCGATCGGGATATCTTGCCTGTCAATACGGGCTATCCTCCTTGTCAATAGCGGCAGGGCACCAGAGATCGATTAGGGGGTCGCCAATGTCAGTCGCCACGGATAGGGCGCCGGTTCGGGAGTTCAACGGTCAGTGGGGTCGGGTTCTCGACGAGGACCCGTTCGCGGCCTGGCTGCCCTACCGGGAGATGGATCCGTTTTGGGCCGAAGGCGACCACATCAACCCCGAAGGGGTTTGGGTCGTGACCCGGTTCGATCAGATACGCGAGCTCCAGCAGAACCCGAAGCTGTTCAGTCATGCCATCCGGGTCAAGGGGGACATGGTCGACCCGCTCATGCCATCGATGTTCGATCCGCCCGAGCAGCTCAAGCAGCGGTCGGTGATCCTGCCGTTGATGACGGCCGCCAAGATCGACCCCCTCAAGCCCAAGATGCACAGGGTGTGCCGTGAGCTGATCGTCAGGCTTCAAGGGACCGGGGCCGCTGCGACGCCGTCTCGGAGTTCGCGCAGCGCTACCCGATCAAGATCTTCGGCGACCTCTACGGTCTCGAGGAGGGTCGCCGCGAGGAGTTCCGGATGCTGGCCGAGACCTGGCTGCACGACCTTTCCCAGCAGCATCAGGCCTGGGCGTCGATCCGCCAGATCATGCGCGAAGAGCTCGAGAAGCGTCGCCAACAGCCCCAAGACGACATGCTAAACGGCATCGCCCACGCCGAGGTCGACGGGGAGCCTGATCCCGATCGACACCGCAATCAACCTGGCCTCTACAGTGTTCCTCGGCGGGCTCGACACGCTGCCATCGAACATGGCCTGGACGCTGCGCTACCTGACCGAGCACCCCGATCTCCGCCACCGGCTGGCCAACGACCACGGCTGCATCTCCGGCGCGGTCGAGGAGTTCTTCCGCATCTACCCGGTGGCCCGCAACGGAGCCCGAGCAGCCAACGACATCGAGTTCCACGGCGCCAACATGAAAGCCGGTGACCGGGTCATCTGCCTGATCAACCTGGCCAACGTCGATAGCGCAGTATTTGAGGATCCCCTGACCATCAACTTCGACCGCACTGCGAACAAGCACATGGCCTTCTCGGCCGGCTCGCACCGCTGCCTGGGCTCGCACCTGGCCCGCCACGAGATGGGCGTATTCCTCCAAGAATGGCACACCGCTATCCCCGACTACCGCATCGCGGATCCCGACGCCATCAGCTTCACCGGAGGCAGCGTCCTGGCCATGCGGAATCTCCCTCTCGAATGGGACGTGTGAGATCACCGAACTGAAGGGCTCCGCGATCATCACCGGGGGCGGCCGCGGCATCGGTCGGGCCATTGCAATCATGCTCGCTGAGCACGGGATGTCGGTCGCGATCACCTCCAGGACCGAAGCCGACGTCAACGAGACGACCGCCCTCGTCCGAGCCGCGGGCGGCACCGCGCTCGGCCTCCCCGGCGATGTAACCGTGGGATCCGAGGTCCGCACGCTCGTCAACCGAGTCGACGAAGAGCTCGGTCCCCCGGCGCTTTTGATCAACAATGCCGGGGGCAGCCGCGTCATCGGTCCACTGTGGAACAATCCGATCGATCACTGGTGGAGCGACATCGAGTTGAACTTCAAAGCCGCGGTGCTCTGCACCGCGGCCGTGCTGCCGACCATGATGGCCACCGGATCGGGCCGCATCATCAACATCTCCAGCGGCGCCGGCCTCAAACCGCTGCCCGCCATTCTCCCCTACTCGTGTGCCAAGGCAGCCCTCGGCGCGTTCACCGAAGGCCTCGGCGGGTCCCTCTCCGATACCGCCATCTCGGTCTTCGCCCTCACACCCGGGCTGGTCGCCACCCCTGGAGCAGTCAAGTCCGTGTTCTCCGACCTGGGGAGACAGTGGATGCCCGAAGTGGTCGCCGCCATCAACGCCGACGCCGCCATCCCTCCGGAGATCTGTGCGGCCGCCGTCATCCGTTTCGCCAGCGGCGAATTTGATGCGCTCTCGGGACGAACCTTTGATGCGCGGGACGACTTCGACGCCGTTGCAGACGAGATTTCCGAGATTGTGAGCGGCGACCGACGAGTCCTACGACTCGTTCCATAACTCAATCAGACTTCCCGCCCGCCCGCTCCATACGGAGCATCCGCAAACCCTTTCAGTCTTCTTATGAGAGCTCGCTACGACGTGGCGACCGGTCTCTTCTTTGGCGCGGCGAACACGGCGGACCGGCCGAAACCCACCTGTAGAGCCATGCTAGATTCGTCCCCGGTGGGCAGCCTCCTGTGGTGTGGAAGTTCAGACGCTTAGTGTCGTCAACAGACGTACAGACTCCGAACAGAAGGCGCATCGCCCTGGCAGGTATCTGTCTAGGGGCATTTGCGGTGTGGGTTACCTCTTCGTCGTTGAACCTTGACCTGGCGCATATCCAGCGGAGTCTCGGCGGTTCAAGTAGCGGACTTGAGTGGGTCGTGAACTCATACACGCTTTCATTCGCGGTACTGCTCTTGACAGCCGGAACCGTCGGAGATCGCATCGGTCATCGACAGGCGTTCCTCTACGGTCTAGCGATCTTCGGCGTGGCCTCGCCCCTCTGTTCCGGGGCGCCGACCCTCGCTTTTCTGATCACGGCGCGATTCGTCCAAGGAGCGGGAGCGGCACTTCTAGTGGCGAATTCAATGGCGCTGTTGTCGGACACCTTCCACGATCCTGCCGAGCGCTCGAAAGCAGCCGGCGTTTGGGGCGGCGTTTCGGCCGGAGGGGTGGCAATGGGGCCCGTCGTCGGTGGTCTCCTCGTGGACTCCGTCGGATGGCGGAGCGTGTTTTGGCTCAATGTTCCGGTAGTAGTTTGCGGCGTCGTCTTGACACTATGGGCCGTCCCGAGATCACCCTCGATACGAGGCCGCAAGGTCGACGTCCCCGGTCAGGTCCTGGGAATCGTCGCCCTGTTCGCGCTGACACTTGGTCTTACTGAGGGGTCCAGCTGGGGGTGGACCTCGCCGAAGTTCGTGATCTCCCTTCTTGTCGCGATTGCGGCCGGCGCAGCGTTCTTCATCACAGAGGCCCGCCAACCCGATCCGATGCTCCCTCTCCGGATCTTCTCTAACCGGGCGATGGCGTCCGCAACTGGAATCGGCAGCATCCTGTTCTTCTGTAGCTTTGGAGCCACATTCGTCCTGCCTCTCTGGTTACAGAATCGTCGTGGCTACTCTGCTTTCGACGCTGGCTTGTTTCTTCTCTCGTTCAGCCTCACGGGACTATTCCTTTCTGTGGTCGCCGGGCGGCTTTCAGCGCGCTATGGGCCCAGGATGCCGGTGACGCTAGGGACGGCGTCATTAGTTGTCGCGGCAACGATCCTGAGCCTCTCCGAAGTGGCTACGTCGACGGTCGTGCTGCAGATTGCCCTCGTCTTTTTTGGGGTGGGCGGCGCCCTATCCAATCCCCCGCTTATCGGAGTGATGCTGAATGCGGCGGGCCCTGCTGAATCTGGGATCGCATCCGGAAGTTTCAACACCTGCCGCCAAACGAGCGGCCTTTTGGGAGTCGTCGTTCTCGGCACGATCTTCTCGTCTGGCGAGCAGCTGCGGGGGCCTTTCGTCGTCATCACGATTTTCTATCTCAGCGCGTTCGCGCTGACCCGGTTCTGGCTCCCGGGACCGCAGCACGAGTCCTTGGCAGTGCCCGCTCTTCAGGCTGTGGCGGTAACAAACAGTGGTGAACTGTCGGGCTAGAGGAGCCCGCCGCCGCTGTATTGGCCCGGCCAGTTCGCGACATCCGCTGGCGCGGACGCGGAGGCGTGGACAGGATTCGACAGTCCAAAAGCCGAATCGTGAATCTAGGCAGGCTCGTCCAGGCGAAAGCCGACCTTCAGGGTGACTTGGAAGTGGCACAGTTGTTGGTTCTCGATGTGACCCCGAACGTTGATGACCTCGAACCAGTCCAGGTTGTGCAACGTTTGTGAGGCGCGCTCGAATTGCGCTGCGGATGGCGTCGTCGACCCCGGTCTTGGACGAGCCGACGATCTCGCTGATCGAGTAGGTATTCTCTGCCACGGGGTGCCTTCCTGTCGCTGAACTAGTCAATGTCCTGAATGGTCGCCGCCCAGGTGCGAACCGAAGGTGCGCCGCCGCCGCCATAGACATGGACACACAACCACGGCGACGGCAGCGAGTAGCGGCGGGCTAGACACCTAGTAATAGTGCCGCCGGCCACCAACGGCGCGTCCGGTTGCTCCCAGCAACTCGAAGATCAACCCGGCGACGAGCAGTATGATCCCGATGGTCCACAGGATTGGTATGGCTAAAATGAAGCCCACGATCAATAGAACAATACCTAGAACAATCATCACTCTCCTTAGAGCAAAGATTTGGCTGTCCTCGTCTTACCCCGTTGTGCGGGCCCCTAACCCGACATACCAGCAAGGGTCCTGACCAAGACCACACCCCGTCCTGCTGTCGGCGTGGTGTTGGCTCCGCTGTGTCCCCCGGCGATTCGGTCACCCGATCCCTCACCGGCCTCCACCTCCATTTCACCGTCCCCCATCCGGAACGGGTGACTCGGGCCCCGGAGGCGGTGCGAGCCTGCGGCCGTCACGTCGAGGCTCGCCCCGGGGCATCCTGACTTGACCCTTTCGCCTATACGACATAAAGTCAGAGCCTTCGCCATCGCTATATATTGGTCAGATGATCCGGGGGGGTAGCCCGATGTGGTTCCGTTCCAAGGCAGGCGTACCATTCATCATCGTCGCGTCTATGGCGGTGGTGCTAGCCGCTTGTTCGAGTAGTAGTAAGAGCTCCAGCACCAACACCACCGCAAGCGGTACTGCCACCACGGCCGCGGGTTCGGCCAACACGGGTGGGACGACCGGCTCTGCAACGGGCGCCGGCCCGACGGGGACGCCTATCCGGATCGGCTATCTCGAAGACGAGACCGGCGGCACAGCCGGGATCCAAACGGTAGGAACCGCCACGGCACAAGCGTGGGTGAACTGGACAAACGCGCACGGTGGCATCGACGGCCATCCGTTCAAGCTGTACACGGCGAACACCAACAGCGATCCCGCTCAGGCCACGCAAGAGGTCAACACGTTCATAAACAGCGATCACATTGTGGCGCTATGGCAGAATGCCACCAGCACGGAAACGTCCTGGAACCCGATCGTGTACAAGGCGGGGATACCGGTGATCGGTGGGTCGTGCTACTTCCCCGAGTGGACGAACCAGCCCAACATGTACTGTACGGGGACGACCATCGAGTCCGGGTTGTACGCCAGCGAGTACGTGGTCAAGCACGCTGGTTACAACAAACAGGCTCTGAACCAGTGCAACAACGTGGCGGCCTGTACCTCTGCGCTCCCCTTGGCGGTTCTCGGTGCCAAGTCACTAGGCATCGATCTGTTCACCTCCAAGTCCAGTTCTACTGCCGTCGATGACACGCCCGAGTGCCTGGCCGACAAGAACTTCGGCGCTCAGACGGTCGAGCTCGGTGGTCTGAACGTCGGGCCATTTGTGGCGAGCTGCGCGGCGCAGAACTTCAAGCCCGTTTACGTCAACGAGTACGACCTTTTTCAGCTCTCCGAGATAGCTTCCTACCCGGAGCTCGAGGGCGCCATCGGCGATGATCAGGGGTTCCCCGACTTTCCGAGCGTCTCTAACGTTCCCCAGCTGTCGACCTATTTCCAAGCCATGAACAAGTATGCGTCCGACTACATGGTCGGGGGTAGTAAGTACGGCCAGCACTATGCAAACTTCTCGGCTTTGTCATGGTCTGGTGCTTATGTGACCGGTGAGGGGATCGCGAACGCCAATGTCCCGGCGAACCAGCCGGTCACGGTTGCGGACTTGGAGCGAGGATTGTCGATGATCCCGCAGGGTTCGACCAACGGGGGCTACACACCCCCTGTCTATTACGGCAACGGCACTACCACAGTCGAGAAGGCGGTCAACTGTTTCTGGCTAACGAAGATCGTCAACGGCCAATACCAGTTGGAGGGCGATCTGAACTCGGTTACCAGCCAGTGCGAGCCCCTGAACCTGATCGCCGACAAGGGCGGACAAACCGTGCAGCCCGGCGGCACGGCTGGGTGACTCGAATGGGACGCCTAGATCGTCCCCACAACCTGAACCTGGAGGTGGTTCGGGAGGCGGTGGAGTTGGTGTTGCAGGCACTGATCGAGACGGAAACGGTGCTGATCTGAGGCTAGGGTCGGCCTGATGGACTATCGCGACAGTCCGGACGAAGCGGAGTTCCCCCAAGGTCAGACGGCAGTTGTCGCTCGCCTATACCCTGGGCGAGGCCATGCGCCTGAACATCCTCGAGCAACTATCCAAGCGCCTCGCGGGGAAACCGCCCGGTTCGGAAGGGTCGGTAGGCAAGCTGCTGTGGAGCGAGGCGGAGCAGACCATCAGCCACATTGCCATGGACCTCTTGGGCCCCGACGCCGTTCTGGGCCTAACGCCGGACTGCCTCGCCGACTACCTTTTCTCCAGAGCAGTCAGCGTCTACGGGGGAACCTCACAAATCCAGAAGAACATCCTTGCTCAACGTGTGCTCGGGCTGCCCCGATGAGCTGCGAAAGTGGCTGAGCTGAGGGACTCGTACTGAAGCCACACGGAAGGACGGCCTGGTAATTTGGCGTGAAGCCGAGAAGCCGGGCTCATGGTTCTGATTCGGCGTCCATTCCCAGCCTCGGATGCCGCCGACGCTCAGACAGGAACGCCGTCGGCGTCGAGGTAGTCGTTGACGATGACTTTGGCCTCGACCAGGCGTTCGTATTCCTCGTCACTCAGGCCGAGGAGCTTGCGGTAGATGTACTCGTTGTCCTCGCCTAGGGACGGCGAGCCCCTTCGCCACGCCTGGGGGATTCCGACGAAGGGGTAGCTCATGTGAAGATGAGTTCCGGCCTCAGTAGTCGAAAGGGGTCGGAGCCAGCCCCGGGCCCTGACATGGGGGTCAGCGACAAGCATCTCATCGTCGAGCTGTGGCCCGGCCGCGATGCCGGCGGCTTGCAGGTCGTGGAAGGTGTCCATGACGTCGCGGCTCGACGTCCACCCCGTGATGAGGGCGTCGAGCTCGTCGTGGTGGGCGAAGCGGGTTTCCGAGTTGGCGTAGGCGGGATGGTGTGCCAGCTCGGGCCGGCCAAGCAGCCGCGCCAGGGCCGCCCATTGCCCGTCGTCGGCGACGGTGATGGCGATCCAGCGGCGAGGCTGATTGCAGGGGTAGATTCCTTGCGGGGCGTAGTAAGGGTCGCGGTTGCCGAGGCGGCGGGGCTCGATGCCGCGCTGGGCCTCCACGAACACGTCTCCCAGGTGATTGATGGCGTTCTCTATCTGGGCCAGCTCGATCAGCTGGCCGCGGCCAGTGGCTTCCCGGTAGTGAAGCGCGGCCATAACTGCAAAGGCTCCGGCGGGTCCGGTGGCGTTGTCCATGTGCCAGCTAGGTGGCGTCTCGACCATCTCGCTGCCGTAGTGGCCCGCCAGGTAGGTGAAGCCGCTCAGGCCGTCGAACTGGGCGCCGAAACCGCTGAACGTCGACCAATCGCCTGCCAGTCCCGGGGCTGGGATGCGCAGGAGCACAAGGCGCGGGTTTCGATCAAGCAATACCGATTCGTGGATCCCGAGCCGATGCAGGGTAGAGGTCTTGAGGTTCTCCACGAACACGTCTGAGCACTCGACCAGGCGTATCAGCAGCTCGAAGGCCTCGGGTCGGCGCGGGTCGAGGGTGCACGAGAGCTTATTCCGGGCGATGGAGTTGTTGAGGGCGTGCCGGTTATAGGGGCGGTCGGCCTGACCCTCCTGGAGCGGTGCGTACATGCCGACGTGCGGGCCGAACTCCGTGTCTAACAAAGGCCGGGGCCCGTATCCTTTCGTTGTGGGCGGAAAGACCGAGGGGTTCTCGACCCGGACCACTTCGGCCCCCAGGTCGGCCAGCAGGGTGGTGACGTACGGGCCCGCCCACACCGTGGTGAAGTCCACTATCCGGATACCCTCTAACGGCGGCCTGGCGGGGTCTCGCTGGCCTCGCGCTGGGCCCGAGCTCAGTGTCGCGGCTGGCCGACCCGGGCGGCACTCGCCGAGCCGAGGGGCCGGTCGGTGCAAGCGCCATCCGCCCTCGGCAGCCCGGTACGGGGGGCCGGGCAAGAGTACAGGCCCAAGCTCAGGGACCGAAGCGTCTACCCAAAAGCCGCGTTGGTGCAGGTGGTCTGCGGCGAGCGCCTCGCGGGGGGAGTTGACCCAGGCGAATGGCCAGCCGGCAGCCTGGGCGATGGAAGTGGCCTCGGCGCGGGTGTGCGATAGCAGCCACGGATAAAGGACGCTGTCGAGCGCCTCCTTGGTTTCCCCGCGGGCGAGCGCGTCGGGCTTGGAAAATGCCTCCCACAGGGCCGGGTTGTCCAGCACCTGCAGCAGCTCCTGGAGCTGCTGGGGGGTCGACATGAGCGACACGTAGCCGTCGGCGCAGGGGAACACACCAACAGGTAGCAAGGTGGCGCCAGCGGTGACGGGCGGCTGGACTTGGGGGGTCCCATCCCGATATTCCCAACCGAGAAAGCGGCCCACTCTCACCGGGACCGTGGCCAGCGCCTCGTAGGCTGCGCAGTCGATATGGGCGCCCGACCCCGTGTGGCGGGAGCGAACGAGGGCGGCCAGGGCTCCCACGGCCGCAGTGTGACCGACCGAGCACAACCCGGCGATCCCGGGCAACTTCACCGGCGTGGTGTCGACCTGGCCGAAGGGTAGAGTCGCCAGTCCCACCGTCTGGGCCACCAGGTCGGACCATCGGTAAGAAGCGTACGGGCCCCGCACCCCGAACCCGGAGATCGACACCACGACCAGACCCGGGCGGTCTTCCCGCAGGCCGTCGGAGTCCAGGCCGACGTCCCGCAGGCCGCCGAGGCGGGGGCTTTCAATCACCAGGTCGGTACCCTCGATCAAACTGGGAAGAGTTGCCGGATCAGCGGTGACCGGATCAAAGACGACGCTGTTCTTATTTGTGGCGAGGTGCGCGAACAGCCCGGGCCGGGCCCGCAACGGGTCGCCAGCGGGCGGCTCCACCTTGATCACCTCGGCGCCCAAATCGGCGAACACTTTCCCGCAATAAGCGCCGGCGGGTTCCTGAGAAAGCTCCACCACCCGAAAATCGCTCAGCAACTGGTACACAGGAAGCACACTAATGGCCACCCCCTCGCGCGGCATCCGGGAGACGACCATCTGAACAGCTGGTCCACGCTCGGCTTTAGAGGCGGCTGCGCTGGCTCAGGGTCCTCGCCAGCGATTGCGCCCTAGCTCGGCTTTGACACCGGGCCAAGGACGCCTTCGCGGCGTGGGAGACCTCGGCGTCGAAGTCTCCCACGCTGGCGGGCGGACTATTGGCGAATCAGACCGGAGCGGACGTACGCCTCCTTGATCCGCTGCTTGTGCGAATCCTCGAGCCTGATCTGGGGCGGCCGCGCATGCGGATAGTCGCCCACGGGAAGCCCCAGCAGACTAGCCGCGTACTTGCTGGCGCTGGCCCAATGCGTGGTGTAGCCCGGACGCTCGGGCATGCTCGACGTGTAACCCAAACCGTGCGAACCCGGAATATCCACCCCCGCCCGGTAGTAGTGCTCCCGAGCCTCGTCGAGCTTGCCTTCCAGGATCAAGCTGAACCACTCCGAATACCGACGATCGCTCGGCGTCTCGCCGATGAAAGGCATCGCCCCCATGATGCACGGACCAGCCAAGCCGTGCTGCAAAAAGCCGGCGTTGTACTCCACGTCGTCACAGCCCCACACCACAATAGCCGGCGCCAAACGAGCCACCGCCGCACCATGATGGGCCGGCATGGCCGGATCCTTGATGGCGCACACCGCCGGGATCTCCTTCGCGATCAACGCGCACTCCGCCGCAGTCATGGTAAACCCCGAACAAGGCGAGTTGAACATACCCAACGGAATATCGGTGCGATCGGCGATATACCGGAAAAAGTCCAACGTGCCCGCCGCGCCGTGCGCCTCCATAAACGGGTTCTGGATGTAGCAGATGTCCGCGCCCACATTCTGAGCGTGCAACGTGAGCTCGACGGTGTCCTTCGCCGACGCGGCCACGCTCTCCACCTGCAGCAACGCCGACGGCTTCACCCGACGAGCTTCTTCCACTTCGACTTCCACCAAGCGCTTACGCTCGTCCAGGGTCAGAGCCCAAAACTCTCCGCAACCCCCGGTCATCCACAGACCCCCATGATCGAGGTCGCCCAGACAGTACCCGACCAAGAACCGCACAGCATCGTAATCGATCTCGTCACCATCACGCCCATTAAAAGGTGTGTACAGAGAGTCGCAAACCCCCCGCAGGTGCTCCTTCGCCCAATCCTTGGCATCACGCCCGTTCGCCATCACATCCCCTTAACTCGGCTATATCGGTTGACCACCCTTTCGGACAAAGGGCACCTCACTCTACCAGCCGCACGCCCGCCTATCCCACACTGGTCGCCCGCCCACCCACCGAAACGCAACGCAGCCCGGTTCAGAGTGCCTGCCGCCGTTGTTTGTCGGTCAGCCCGCTTGTGTCCGGGCCCGGATCACCCATAACAGTCGCCGGGTGCTCGTGACCGACGCGGAGATCTGGAACTCAGCAGACAAACTCGTCGCTCGTATCCACGAAACGGCCACCCGGAACCCCGAGTAGATCCCGGGCCCGCCCGCCCCACCTTGCCACCAGACCTGGACGAGCCACCCCGCCGTCCAAATCCGGCCCGGCGATACACCCGGCTAGGGTGATACCCCAATCGGAACTCAGTTCGACTACAGGGGGGTCCCACCATGGACTTCAACATGCAAGGGCTAGGATTCCAACCCGGCGACGTCGTCGTCATCACCGGCGCGGCCAGCGGCATCGGCCGGGCCACCGCCAACCTGGCCGCTCGATCCGGCCTGAAGGTCTGGGCCTGGGACATGATGCCCGAACCCCTCGACCAAGTCGTCAAGGAGATCACCGAAGCCGGCGGCCAGGCCACCGGCACGGTATGCGACGTCACCGACACCGCCGCCATCGCCCGAGCCTGGGACGAGGCCCCACTCGTCGGACCCCCCCGCTACCTGGTCAACAACGCCGGCCCGGCCAGCAACACCCCGCTGACCTACCAGCAAGGCCTCACGTTGGCCACGGGCAGCATGATAAACGTCACCGAAGAATGGTTGACCCGCTTCGCCGACATCGCCGAAGCCACCACCTTCACCTCTTCTATCGCCGCCGCCACGGGCGGCCCGAACTGGTACAACGTCGCCAAGACCGCCATCATGGCCTACTCCCGCAACATTGCCAAACAAAAGGGCGGCAAACCCCGCGGCCAACGCCGTCGCCCCGGGCGTGACCATCACTCCCCGAGTCCTGTCGTTCGGACAGGAGATGATCGACTCGGCGGCAGCTCGCAACCCCATGCACCGCAACGGCCAACCCGAAGAACTGGCCACGGCGATCTGCTTCTTGCTCTCACCCGCCGCGTCCTACATCAACGGCGTGTACCTCCCCGTCGACGGCGGAGCCCTCATCTAAAGGAAATCGCACTCATCAGGCGGCGGCCCAGCACACCGAAACTGCCGGGGCGTCGGCGCGACAGGTTGTCAACCCGGGAAGGCACGCCAAGAATCGGCACAGCCGCGGCGAGCGGACCACACAATTCGGGTCGACCGAGCTGCCGGCCCAGCCGCCTCGTCCCGAGAGCAATCATCGGCGTCGATGACGCCAGCAATGAAAGGCGGCGCGGACGGGCGGCTGGGCCCCGGAAGAGCAAAGGTCAGGAGACCCACTCGGGGGCGGGGCGTCTCCTGGCGTCCCACCCCAACGGTTGCGCTCAGGTGGTGGCGGTGGCCCGAAGGTGGGATTGGGTGCGGTTGGGGTAGAGCTTGTCGAGGTACTGGTCGATCTCGTTCCGCACCACGGGCATGACCTTCTCGGCGAAGAGGCGCATGTTGCGGGTGGCCAGTTCGTGGGGCATGGTGCCCATCTGGAAGGCCATGGCCACGTTGCCGATCTGGTAGTCCTTCAAACGGGCGATCATGTTCTCAGTGACGGTCTCCACCGAGCCCACGAACGGCAGCTGATCTGCGGGCGGGGTGCCGGGCGCCTCGGTGGCCTCTCGTACCTGGTTCTCCCAGGCCACGACCTTGTCGGGGGGCAGGTGGCCGGGCGGGAAGAACGTCTTGTTGGGACCCATGAAGCCCCGGGCCAGCGTGTGCTGGTAGGTGGCGTGGGGGGTGAACTCGTCGGCGGCTTGCTGATCGGTGGCGGCCACGTAGGTGTGCGCCAGCCAGCCCACCTTGGCCGGATCGTACTGCCAGCCGTAACGCTCCGTGGTAGTGCGATAAAACTCGCACTGGCCCATGAAATCGGCGTGGCCGGTATTGATGTTGACCCCCATGTAGCCGATGTTCTCCCGGGCGCACATCTCCAGCGTGGTAGGACTACCCACCCCGCACACCCAGATAGGCGGATGCGGCGCCTGCAACGGCCGCGGCCACGGATTCACACAATCCAACTGGTAGTAGCGGCCATCCCAACGAAACGGACCCGGCTCCGACCACGCCCGCCGCACCAACGCCAACCCCTCCGCGAAACGCCCCCGCGCCTCGGTCGGCTCCAACGCAAAGTTGTAGTACTCCGGACCCCCACCCACCACAAACCCCGCCTCCAGCCGCCCCCCGCTCAAGAGGTCCAGCATGGCGTACTCCTCCACCGACACCAACGGCGTGGACCGCAACGGCAAGGCGTTCCCAAACACCGCCACCCGAGCCCGCGACGTACGCGGGATGATCGACGCCGCCATGATGTTGGGACTGGGCATGGTACCCATCGGCGTCTGATGATGCTCGTTGACCGTCACCCCATCGAAACCCAGCTCATCCGCCAACACCGCCTGATTCACGTAATCCCGATAATTGGCGGCCTGCACCTGGGGATCGCACTCCGAGTTCGGCAACGTCGCCCAGGCGATCCCCGTGTCACCCATCACCCGGGGAATATCAATACCCTGGTAAGTCATGTAGTGAAAAGTGAGAAAACGCATCAACCACCTCACACGCAGTCAAACCCCGGACAACCACAGACGCTACCACAGCCTCCGACTTTCGGCCGAACGGATCTCATCGGCCTATGTCCCTCGTCTGAATGGGCGCCCAGTTCTCTGGGCTGGTCGCCGGTCCTACGATCTTCCGATCTTCCCCGAAAGCGGGTACCGTCCCCACGCGAACGGGTGACCGAAGCCTTTCTTCGACCTCCCGGTCGGTGACGGAGCTCGCCGCTCTGACGTCCCGCTCCAACGGCAAATCCTGAAGAGCGAAAAACCAGACCTCCGTGATATTGGAACTCCTACTCGGCGCAAGACGTCCCCTGACGCCTCGACCGGCGTACGCACTGGTCGTTGCAGACGTCTCTGAATAGAGACCCATACGTTTATCCGTATCGACCTCCTGCCGGGTTAGTCGGTCTCCGCCGCTCAGCCCGGTTCGTGGACACCTGTGTTCGCGGGGCTACCTATCGAGCGCCATCACCCGCCTACCGTACACGCAGAGTCGCGGACAGTAACGGCCATTTTAGAGAATCTCACTGAATCGTGGTGGCCTGTAAATGGGTATTGTTAATCAGACTGTTTGCTACGACTTATCGCCGTTGATTTTGCTGGAGGTGAGTCGCCCCCCCCGGTCTGATTTGTCGTAAACCCCCACCGTGTCATCGCGCCCGGCCTCCCGGTGAAAGCTTCCAAGTTCCAGGTACCAGTGGCACCAGGCCTCCAAGAACCGGCACCACCTCGCTACTTCGGGTTCCCTGTTCTGGGGCATCAACTCGCCAAGTTAAACGCCATACCAGTTTCGTTACCTATTTTTTGTGCCAAAAAGAATGAGGCGGAAAAGGCAGAATCGTTATACTTCGGATAGGCTAAAATAACGTCGGAATAAAGAGCCTGGAAGAATCGAATAAGCTCGGCGACCGTGCCCTTGTAGCGTTGGTCTCCCGCGGAGCCTCCAGCACCTCATGGAGTTCCGTGCGGGCGATTCTGAGGTAAGGTGACATACGTAGCGTCCGGTTCTGTTCTGCGGGGGGCTCCAAGGCGGGACCGTCGGCGTAAGGTGGGCCCGTGCTAACCGTTTATGGCGTGGTGGTCCTGACCTTCATGATGGTGATGTACGCGCTCGAGGGGCGGGACCGCCGTTTCGTTCTTGCCTTCGCGGTCGGTTGTGCCTTGTCCAGCAGTTACGGGTTCGCCAGCGGAGCGTGGCCCTTCGGGGTTGTCGAGGCGATCTGGTGCGCCATCGCCATTCACCGCTTCTATTGGAGACCCGCTCCGTCTCTGCCCGCCGAGGGGTGACGCCGACCAACCCACCGTAAATCCGCGATCGGCTTCGAAGTTGTCAGGCACGGGCCGCGGTCTCCTTGGCCCGCTGGATGGACAGGTTGCGCTCGGCGCGGTTGGTGGCCAGCTCGGCCGGCGCGCTGGAACTCGGCGGCGGCCTCGGCGTGGCGGCCCAGCTTGTCCAGCAGATCGCCGCGCACGTTGTGGAGCAGGTGGTACTGGTTAAGGGTGTTGGTGGCCACGATCTGATCGACCAGGTCCAGGGCGGCGGCGGGACCGTGGGCCATCGAGATCGCAACCGCACGGTTCAACTCGACGATCGGCGAAGGGCGCGTCGTGGCGAGGACCTCGTAGAGCTCCGCCAGGCGCCTCCAGTCGGTCTCCTCCGGGCGGAAGGCGCGGGCGTGGCATGCGGCGATGGCGGCTTGAAGGGTGTACGGCCCGGGTGCGTCACCGAGCTCCTCGGCTCGTGCCAGCGCAGCCAAGCCACGGTTGATGTGCAACCGGTCCCATCTGCGGCGGTCCTGGTCGAGCAGCAGGATCGGCTGCCCGTGGGGTCCGACCCTCGCGCTGAGGCGCGACGACTGGATTTCCATCAAGGCTACCAGGCCGTGGACTTCGGCTTCCTGTGGCATCAGGCCGGCCAGTATGCGCCCCAGACGCAACGCTTCGGTGCATAGCTCGGGGCGGAGCCAGTCATCTCCAGCGGTGGCCGAGTAGCCCTCGTTGAAGATCAGGTAGATCACCTCAAGGACCGACTCGAGGCGTGCAACCAGCTCATCGCCCGTCGGTACTTCGAAGGGCACCTGGGCCTTGGCGATTGTCCTCTTGGCCCGCACGATGCGCTGCGCGATGGTCGTATCCGAGACCAGGTAGGCGCGGCCGATCTCTGCGGTGGTGAGGCCCCCGAGAAGACGCAAGGTCAGCGCTGCTCTCGCCCGCACTGGAAGCACCGGATGGCACGCCACGAAGATCAGACGGAGCCGATCGTCCGGAATATCATCTCCGGCGGCATCGTCGGCTTCGGTTCGGCCGGCCACAACGGAGATCTCCGCGTACTTGCGTGCCAGCGTCTCGTTCCGGCGGAACAGGTCGATGGCCTTTCTCTTCCCGACGGTCATGAGCCACGCACCCGGATTGCGGGGAATGCCTTCGTCCTGCCACTGCTCGAGGGCGTCGACCAGGGCTTCCTGGGCGAGCTCTTCGCCCAAGCTGATGTCGCCTACATACCGAGCCAGACCGGACACCAGCCGGCCGAACTCCAGGCGGAAGACCGTCTCGATCGCGGCGGTCGAATCGGCAGCCGACACGCCACCGATTCAACCACCTGATCGAGTGAGGAGATCTACTCGGGGCCGGACACGGGACGGACCCGGACCTCGCCCTCCCCCAGGACACCGAGGAAGCGCTTGCTCCACTCGACCGCCTCGCTGAGGTCCCGGCACTCCATGAGCGCCCATCCACCGACGATCTCCTTGGCCTCGGCGAAGGGACCGTCCACGATGGTGTACTCGCCGTCCTTGAGGCTGATCTTGGCTCCCTCCGAAGTCGGGGAGATGCCACCCGTGGCGACGATGACGCCGGCGTTGACCGCCTCTTGGACGAACTTGTCCATCTTCTCGTACATGCTCGGATCGGGGGGGTCCAGCGGGAAGTCGGATTCCGGTGCCAGGGTGTATCCGAGGAATCGCATTTTGGATGCTCCTTATCTCCAGAGGGCGAGGCTTCCTTGCCTCACTCTGCGAATGCGTCGAACGAGAACCCCCTGGTTTCGACAACCCTTACGACAAACGTATCGCGAAGGGGCACTTGCCCAATCGGGAAGGCCTAACGTCGTCAAGCTTCGACCTGGAGGAGTCGCTCGGTCTCCTGGCGGCGCTCGAGGAGTTCCGCGCTGAAGCCTCGTGACCCCATGCCGTGGGGACGGCTTGATGCCGTACCGGCACGGGCGTCGCATCGCATTTGCCATGGCCCACGTCCAGACGATTGTATCGATCAGAGCGCAAACCAAGCGACCGATGTTCCCGAGGGTGTGCTACCCGAGGCTTTCCCTCATAGCCGCTAAGGCGCCCAGGCGAGTTTGAAGCTTGTCCGGTTGCTCGGCGTCGCGGGCCCGAATGCGAGTCTCGAGCTCGTCGAGGCGTTGGAGCTCGCGCGCCACCAACGGCTGGCGCTCCTCCTCGGGAAGGCTGCGGAGTTCCCTCAAAAACGCCTGGCGGGCGTCGGCGGCCCGCTTCAGGCCGACAGTGCGGGCAACAACCGCAAAAGAGTGGCCCTGCTCGCGCAACGCCAAGGCGTCGCGGTCGGTGTTGCGCCGGGGATGAGACCGGCCGCCGGCGTCTCGATCGTCCCTTGAACGGGAGAAGCCACCGGCAGAGGACCGGTCAGGTCGGCCGGGGCTAGACAGGACGAACCCGGGTAGCCTGGGGCCCCTTAGCGCCCTGCTCAGACTCGAACTCGACGGGCTGGCCTTCTGAGAGTGCCCCGTCGCCATTACCTACGATGGCACTGTGGTGGACGAAGGCGTCCTTCCCACCACCCTCCGGAGCTATGAATCCAAACCCTTTGGTCGTGTTGAACCACTTGACGGTGCCGGCGGTCACGTTGCCGCCTCCTTGCCCACGCGGATCCACGTTCTAGAAGCAGGAGGGCTACCGAACGTCCCGGCCAGCGCGGCGAACCAGGATCGTCTTTCATCTTAGCCGATCGAAATCCGCCTACGGGGCTCATCGAGCCGCCGGGAGGCGGTGGCCCTTCGGTTCCGCAAGACTGTCTCTCGGTGCGCTCGGGAGTTCTTTGGACAAGCCGCATGACGGATGTGTTGGTCGCAGTCGTCGTAGGGGCATATTGCTGGTTCGCCACCGACCTGCGCCCCTTCACCGCTCCCATCGACGCAGCCGTGGCAGTACCCTCCCTGATCGTGGCCGGGTTAGCCTTCCGCCCGCAAAGTGCAGCCGGTGTTGGCACCAGAACCTCGATGGGCGCTGACAGAGAGGCAGCGAAGTGGCGGGACGCCGCTCCCTGGGCTGTACTCTTCGGATTGCTCGCTGCGTTCGAAGTGGCGGCGTATTTCTCCTCACCACGACGAGACCACCCGACGCTGAGCTCCATCGCTGACTCCCTTATGAATACCCACCCAGGACGGGCGGCAGAGTTCGCCCTGTGGCTCCTGCTCGGCTGGGCGCTACTCCTTCGACGGGCCCCCGCATGAGCGCTCGAGACGTGACCTACGCCGTTTATGCAGTGATCGGTGTGGCCCTGGTCGCCGTTCAGGCGGTGACCTGGCGGCGCGGGTCGCAAACGCTGGGCCAGTTGACCAACCGCCTCATGCGCAGGAGGTCAGTGCGGGTCGTGTTCCTGCTCGGGTGGGCCTGGCTGGGGTGGCACCTATTCGCCCGTGGCAGCGCCACCTTCCTCCGTTGACCCCTCGCAAGCGAGCCGGGAACTGGATCCCCGGCGCGTGCACCCGACGGGCGCCAGTGCGCGCAGTCCGGCGATTCCAGGGCATCACCCGGCCTGATGCGCATATCGGGGTAGGTGGCCGTCCGTTCAGTCCAGATTGTCGAGCTCCCGTCGGGGCACGCTCCGCCCCGTCTCGTCGATCGGACGTCGAATAGAAGACGACATGTCAACCGACGAACCTACGCCGCGCAGATCGACACGCCGCTGGCATAGGGCGCTCGGTGCTGTGGTCAGCCTGGTCCTCCTGGTCCTCATTCTGGTCGGTGTGATCCCTCAGTTCGCCAGCTATTCGAGCGCCTGGACACGAATTACCCATCTGGACACCTGGTCATGGGTGGCGATCGGGGCAGCCGCCACGGTCAATCAGATCTCGGGGATCTGGCCGTACCAGGCGGCCATGCCGGGACTGCGGTTTTGGCAGGGCCTCCTCCAGATCGAGACGGCCACCGCAATCTCGAACACCGTGCCCGCCGGCGGGGCCGTCGCGATCGGTATGACCTACAGAATCTTCTCCTCCTTCGGCTTCGCTGACGTCGTCATCTCCTCAGCCGTAGTGACTACAGGCATCTGGAATCTGGCGGCCAAATTCGTCTTACCCGTCGCGGCCATTGCGCTACTGGCCATCACTGAACCTCCTGCGAGCCAGGTCGTGGGAGCCGGCCTTACCGGCATTGCGGCTCTGGTCGTCCTCGCGGTTGCGGCGTGGCTGGTGTTCCGGTCTGAGGCGGGGGCCCGCTGGGTCGGCCGCCTCGGTGACCGTGTCGTCAACTGGGTGGGGGGCTTCTTCCACAAGTCACCCGCTGACCGAGTTGAACGCTCTCTGGTCCACTTCGGCAGTCAGACTGTCAAAACCGTGCGTCGGCGAGGTTGGCTTCTCACCGCAGCCACGATCGCCAATCAGGCGGCCGGGTTCGTTCTCGTCCTTATCATCGTTCGGGCGGTCGGCATTACGGCCGGCCAAGTCACCTTTGCTGCGGTCTTCGCATCGTTCGCAGTGGCACGCCTCGCCGGTGCCATACCGATCACTCCGGGTGGCCTCGGCACGCTTGACGCTGCCTTCATCAGCGTGATGACGACGTTCGGGGCAAGTTCTTCGCAGGCATTGACGGCGGACCTCGTCTGGCGGCTCACAACATATTTTCTTCCGATCCTGTGCGGACTGTTGACGTACGTCATTTGGATCCAGTGGCGTCGCCGTTCCGTCGCGGCCGCGACGAGATGAACTGACGAGGTATGACCCTGACACGGGTTCTTGCACTTTTAGTTCGGATGCTGCTCGTGCTCCTCTAGCCCGCACCCACCGTGTTGAGGAAGACGAGCGCCTGCCGGTACGAACCGAAGACGCTGGACTCGTGATAGGTGATGTCGAGATCAGCGCAGAACATCCGGATGATTGGTCGCGCCCTCCGCAGGTTGGGCCGAGGCATGGCCGGGAAAAGGTGATGTTCGATTTGGTAGTTGAGCCCGCCGAACAGGAAGGCGATCAAGGGGCCACCGGTTACGTTCCGGCTGGTGATGATCTGGCGGCGGAGAAATCCCAACTCCGAGTCGTCGACCAACACCGGCATGCCCTTGTGGTTGGGCGCGAAGGTGCACCCCAGGTACAGGCCGAAGAGCCCCTGCTGGACGGCCACGAAAGCCAACGCCCGCAGCGGTGACAACACCCAGAGCACGGCGATCAGGTAAAGAACAGCGTGCAGGCCGAGCAGCATTCCCTCGACGACGGAGGAACGATCCCGTCGCCGGAGGAGATCGTCGACCCCCGAGACATGCAATCCAACCCCTTCAAGCAGGAGAAGGGGAAAGAACACCCACGCCTGGTAGCGAGCCAGAACCCGCCAGACCCCTCGCCGATTCCGGGCGCCGTCAGCGGTGAAAGCCAGTGCCACGGTTCCGCCGCCGATGTCAGGGTCCCGGCCGATCACGTTGGGGTGAGCGTGATGGGCGTTGTGCTTGGGAACCCACCACCCAATGCTCAGTCCCGTCAGGACGTTCCCAACTACGAGCCCGACCGTACGGTTGGCCCGACGCGACGCGAATATCTGCTGGTGGCCGGCGTCGTGGCCGAAGAACGCCACCTGGGTAGACAGGAAAGCGAGAAGTACGGCAATGCCCAAACAAGCCCAGGAATCACCCACTGCGAACAACGCCACCCAGCCTCCGGCGAAGGCGACAATGGTAAGGGCCATCATCGCGACGTAATAGACGGGCCGGCGGCGCAGCAAGGTCGCCTCGCGGATTCGATCCGCTACCAGACCGTAGTCGTTGCGCAACCCGGTAGGGGTGGCTAGCGGCATCGCTCTCTCTCCCGGTGAAATCGCTCTTCGTGCGTCACCAAGGACCGGAGCAACGCCAGGAGCTGGGCGCTCCCGTCGAACCACCTCAGGGCTCTACCGCAGCGGTCACCCCATCACACGACGGGGCCACCGGCCGTGACTGGCTAACTATGCAACCGGTTGGCGCTCGACGGTTATCCTGGGCTTCGACCATGATCCTCACCGGCTCAGGCGACGCCAGAGGACTGGTAGAACCCACCGGACCGTCGGGCGACACCCCTCCTCGGCGACGAGGACCCCACGTGGTCGATGTCACCCGAGAAGAGCCGCTTGGCGTGGCGGCCAGATCTTCATCCCCGGACCGCTGTGACGCCAAGGGTCTGAGTTGGGCGGGGGCCGAGCTGGCTCCATGTCGGGCTGCGGCCCCCCGACCACTGAGAGTCCTATCGGAACTCACCTCCGTGCGTGCGGCACCCCGCGGTTTTTGAACGCTCTGTGCGGTTGCGCGGGGCCATTCGATCTGAGACAGTGGTAGTAATCCCTTCGTGCCGCCCCAGACCCCGGCGGACCTTCGACCGGCCCTTTTCCCAGGCACGATTCGCCGAGGAGTGCTTGGAGGTCAAGGTGATAACCGGCAGGGTGCCAGCACATGGCGTCGGCAACAGCACCTCTCAAAAGGCTCGGCACGCCGTGGTCACGCGAGCGAGGCCCGGCCGGGTGGAAGATCGAGATTCCACCGAGGCCCTCATAACCGCAGACGGCGTGAAGTTGCACTGCCGATATTGGTCGACAGAAACGGCACGCGCCGTAGTGGTACTCGCGCACGGCTTCGCGGGCTCATGCGACAACATCGCCGTCGTCCGCCAGGCCCAGGCCCTCCGGGCCGCCGGCTTCGATGTGCTGTCCTACGACTCGCGAGGCCACGGCCGCTCCGAAGGGCAATGCGCCCTCGGCGATCTCGAGTCGTACGACATCGCCGCAGCCGTGGCCAGGGCCAAGCGGACCGGGCTCGACGTGGTGTTGGTCGGGGCGTCGATGGGTGCTGTCGCGGCCTTGCGTTATGCCGCCTCAGGCGACACCGAGTTGGCGGGTGTGGTCAGTATCAGCGCCCCGGCGACATTCCGAACCCCCCGTTCGGCCCCGGGGGCCCTGGTGATCGGGCTGGCACGCACCCGTCTCGGCCGTCGAATCGCCAAACATCATCTCCACGTTCGCATCGCCCCGACCTGGAACGCCCCGCCATTCCCCTCCGAGCTGGCCCCTAGCATCGTCGTTCCCGTCGCCATAGTCCACGGCGATCAGGACCGGTACATCCCCACGACCGATGCACAGGCCATCTATCAAGCCTGCAATTCCGCGTACCGCCGCCTCGATCTGGTACCTGGCATGGGCCACGCCTTCGACCAGAAGGCCCTCCCGGCCGTCAATGACGCCCTCGACTGGGTCCTCGCCAGACACACCACTCCGACCCGCGGGGGCAACACTGAACGGTCGACCGCGTACCGATGAGCCGGCGAGCTAGAGGCTCTTCGATGCTCGGCCACGGGCGTCACGCTGAGATTCGTCTGCCCTTTGGCTTCGCTGGTCCAAACCGCGGAGGAGTACGAGGAGTACACTGAAGCGGGCTTGATGTTTCCGAGCCGGATGTGCGTTGGATCCAGTCCCCGTTGACGCCTTCCTTGTTAAGTGAAGGAGCCCGGTGGACATTCGATCCGCGGTCAAGCGCAGGGTCGACGCAGGATTTGATGGCGGGATCCCGAATGGCCACTGACCGGCTGAGGCGGATCCTCGCCGCCCTGACAACTGGGGACGGTGACTCGTCGGCGCGTCTGTGCCAAGTGAGTATGGACATTGTTGGTGTGACGGGCGCGGGGATCATGCTCATGTCAGGCGACGTGCCCTACGGATCGGTGTGCACCACTGACGCGGTGAGCGCCTCGATCGAGAACTTGCAGTACACGCTTGGCGAGGGTCCCTGTGTGGATGCCTACCTGCAGGACCGCGTGGTACTCGAACCTGACCTGGCCGGTCCGGTCCGCGGACGATGGGCCGCTTTCACGCCCGGGGCGCTTGGCGTGGGCGTGCGGGCCCTGTTCGCGTTCCCGTTGCGAGTGGGCACGGTCCGCTTCAGGCGCGCTCGACCTCTACCGGGATAGGCCCGGTCCGCTGGGCAACGACCAGCACTCGGACGCCTTGACGATGGCCGAAGTAGCGGCCGGGCGGGTCTTGGACTGGCAGTCAAGCGCCCCTGGGGGCCTTTTGGCTGAAGAGCTGGAGCAGGGCGCTGACTTCCACTTTGTCGTGCAGAACGCGGCGGGGATCGTGTCCGTCCAGTTGAGAGTCAGCGTGACCGAAGCGCTCATCCGCCTCCGCGCCTACGCCTTCAGCCATGACCGTCTCGTGGGGGATGTGGCCCGGGACGTCGTCGCCCACAGGCTACGCCTCGAATGACGAACCCATTTGGGTCGGCCGCGGCCAGTAAACTGGGACTTGCGTGTGGTCTCGAGCTGAAGGCCTGCGATCGAGCTCAGTTGCCGGCGTTCAGGGAGGAGTTTGACGGTGACTCGAGAGGAATCTGTGGTCCGGTCCCTGGTCGATATGGCCGACAACCTCGTCGACGATTACGACGTCATCGATCTGCTCACCGGTTTGACCGACAATTGCGTGAACTTGTTGGACGCCTCGGCTGCCGGGGTGATGCTGGCGTCACCGCGCGACGACCTCCGTCTGGTGGCCTCTTCCAGCGAAGCCATGCGGATATTGGAAGTGTTCGAGTTGCAAGCCCAGGAGGGTCCGTGCCTCGATGCCTATCACACCGGCGAGCGGGTCGAGCACGTGAACCTAGAGGCGGGAGCCGGCCGATGGCCGCGGTTCTCCACCGCTGCGCTCGAAGCCGGTTTCCGATCGGCGTTCGCGCTGCCGCTGCGTCTGAGGGAGAAGACGATTGGGGCGCTTAACCTGTTCCACGTCGAAGTGATCCCGATGGACGAGCGCGACGTCGTCGTCGCCCGCGCCTTCGCCGACCTGGCCACTATCAGCGTGTTACAGCATCGGGCCGCGACGGAGTCGCAGCTCCTCAACGAGCAGTTGTCGGCCGCCTTGAACAGCCGCGTTGTGATCGAACAGGCCAAAGGCGTGATCTCCGAGAGGTCCGGCCTCGACCTGGCCGGAGCATTCTCCCGGCTCCGCAGTTATGCCCGCAATCACAATCTCCGCCTGACCGACGTCGCCCAAGCCGCCATCGACGGAAGAATCAATCCCTAGGGGGTATGCCGCAACCCGCTAGGGGGCGATAGCGTCGGACGGCACGGCGCCATTGCCGCGGGTATTTTCCACTGCCCCGTTGTGGATGCCGAGCGCGCAGGGCGTCGAGGATAACCATAGATTGGCCCACCAAACCCGAGACGGTATGGTTGAAGCCCTCTGCACCGTTGAGAACGGTAATGTTGGCTTTTGCCAAACCGTCGCTGGTGCCCTTAATCACTTCGGGAAGCATCGCAATCAGTTGCTGGTCGAGGGCGACCCGGTCGTTGGCGGCCGCCGCTTCGGCGCGTACCCTCGTGGCCCCGGCGTCCGCGGTGGCGAGGACCTTGATTCTCTCCGCCTCGGCCTCGGCAGGGCGGACGACCTCCGCGATGAGCTGCTGCTGGCGCAGCGCGGCGTTGCGTTCGGCCACCTTCGCCTGTTCGGCGAGGACATCCTGCTGCGCCCGGGCGGCAGCGAGTGGACCTGCCTGAGCTGCCTTCGCCTGGGCGGCCTCTACCTCAGCGTCGTACTGAGCCCGGGCAATCGAAGTCTGACGGGCGTACTCCGCCTGGTTGCGGTCCGACTCCTGGCGGGCCTGAGCGGCAGCCTGGTCAGCGGCCGACTGGGCGATCGCCGCGGTTTTGTTGACCGCCGCAACGTGGGGCTGGCTCAGAGCCTTGATATATCCCGAGCCCTGATCGTCGATCGATTCGATCTGAAGAGAGTCAACTACCAGACCGAGCGTGGCCATCTCGGGCTTCGACTGATCGAGGACTTCCGCGGCGAGCTTCTGTCGTTCACGGATGAGATCCTCGACGGTCATCGACCCGACGATGGACCGGAGGTGGCCGGCGAAAATTCGCCCCGTCAGCCGGGTCATCTGATCCTCGTCGGCGAGGAAACGGGTAGCTGCGTTCGTGATCGACTCAAAATCGTTCCCAACCTTGAACGCGATCACCGCCTTCACGGCCAGCGTTATCCCCTGCTGAGTCACGCACGGTTCGAGGACCTCGGCCTCCTGCATCGACAGCGTAAGAAACGAGACCTTGGACCGAAGCGGAAAGACGAAGGCTCCGTGTCCTTTCACGATCTTGAACGGCGCGGCACCCTCCCCGCGTCCCTTAGCCCCGCTAACCAACATCGCCTCATCGGGTGAGGGAATACGCCAACCAAACATAGCGGACGCTCCTCAGCCAGACCAGAGATCAAAGGACATGGATACCGTTGGAGTTCGCATTGGAACCCCCAATCTGCCCCCGGAAAGCGAGAGCGCTGCGTCCAAAATGGACTAATCCCCACTGTACACGGGTCTCACTTTTACCCGATGGCGGCCGAGCCGTCGTCGAGATCAGGCGATCCAACTGATGCCGATCCTCGGGCCAACTGATGCCGATCCTCGGGCCAACTGATGCCGATCCTCGGGCCAACTGATGCCGATCCTCGGGGATTCAGCCAGGAAGCGCTGAGCGGATGGGACAGCGAGGCTGGCGGTGCTGGCCGTCTCTCAGGGCGGGCGCTTTACGGGCCCGAGGGTGCGCCCGCCTGGGCTAGGCGCCGGTTATGGCGGACCAGCTTGCGGAGCTGCAGGATGCGGACCGATCCCAACGCCAGTACCAGCAAAGCCCCAAGGGCGACCGCAGCAAGCAGTGCGACTCCGAGCGGGAGCGTCCCAGATAGCGACACGAACCTCACCTTCGAACTGCGCAAATTCTGCAACACGAACAACAAGATGGCGGCAAACAGGACCAGAACCGGAAGCACTCGTGTCCATGTCCGACTCGCCCGCGTCGAAGGGATCGTCCTCGGGGCCGCCGCAGGTGATGCAGTCTTGACAGCTTTTTCGTCAGCGCCCGTCGAGTCCTCGGATACGGCAAGCGGGGCAGCAATCTCGTCGGCTGTCCGTGATTTTAATAGTCGGGTTCCCACAGGAACCCCCAATCTTCCCCCGTGTGACAGGGGCGCAATCGCTCGCATTGAGCTGACCCTCAATCTATCACACTTCCCCCTACCCCCTGTGACGGCGGGCGGTGTAACACCGTTCTCTGGGCGTCAGCGATATGGTAGGTTGAGGTCGTTCCCTTGGAAGGGACGCCTGGTTTGGGCAGGACGACCGCCTCGGTTTGTGGCCCTCGAACGGGCTCGACGCCTCTTCTGAGTCTTTCAGAGGAGATTTCCGTGTCTGATCCGTTGCCCAGTAACGCCGAACCGGCAGCCCCCCAACTTGCTCTTGTCACGCCCGTTGCCCCTTCGAATTTAGTCACGGCAGACAGAGAAATCCGCTACCAGGTCCGGTCGCTGCCCTGGGGAGACAAGCGCCGTTTCGCAGTGCGTGACACCGTAACCGATACCACGCTGACTATTCGGGCCACCCAAAACGGCGCCGAGGACGATATTATTGTGCTCAATATCGTCGGACCGGGCGGCCTCGGCCTCCCATCACCGCCCCAACTCGCTCCTCGCGACCGTCGCTGCGGCCGTTGCCGCCAAGTTTTTGCGCCCGATCCGGCCGAGGACCGATCGGCCCTCGAGGACTGGTGGCTGTGCGCCGGGTGTCGACGAAAACTGCTCGGGGCCGTCCCCAACTCCTCGGCGGCTGGCGTGGCCCGCCGGCTCCATCCCGCCGGCGGACCAGCGGTCCCGGGTCCGCGCCATGAGCCACATGCCTGATTCCTTGCCGATTGTCGCCGGCCAGACAGGGCCAACGGGTCGGGCCGCCGAGATCTATAGCCGGCTGCTCAAGGAACGGATCATCTTCTTGGGCACCCAAGTAGACGACGCCAGCGCCAATCTGGTCTGCGCCCAGCTTCTCCTTCTCGCCGCCGAAGACGCCACCCGGGATGTCCACCTCTACATCAACTCGCCTGGAGGGTCGATCGATGCCGGACTGGCCATCTACGACACCATGCAACTAGTGCCTTGTGACGTGGCCACCACCTGCATGGGCCTCGCCGCGTCGATGGGCCAGTTTCTCCTCTGCGCAGGCACGCCGGGCAAGCGTTTTGCGCTACCCCATGCACGCATCCTGATGCACCAGCCATCCGGACAAATGCAGGGACAAGCGGTTGACATCGCCATCCAAGCCGAACAGATCATTTACCTGAAACGGATCCTGGCCGAGCGCATCGCCTTCCACACCGGACAGACGATTGAGCGCGTCGAAGCCGACTCCGACCGCGACCGCTGGTTCAGCGCCCAGGAAGCCAAGGACTATGGCTTCATCGACGCAGTCGTCGAGAAGGCAAGCCGAGTCAGCGAGCCAACCCCCGCCTGAGCGGAACTGCCAGCCGAGATCGGCACGAACCCGGCGGCGGGCCGGGCGGCGCCAAGTCTCTAAGCAAACGTCACCGAAGCCGACACCTGAATAGACGCCTCTCATCGTCTCAGACGAGCCTAGATTAATGGGTGCCGAGCAAAACGACTTGGGACGGCATTCAGCCGACTCGGTCGCTCACACTGTGTGCTCGTGAAACCTCTTTCGAGTGTTGCAACTCCAAAGCACTCCGAACATCCGACAATTATTCATCACGAGAGGCTGACCGAATATCCCCGGGGGTGCACTACACTGCGCGGCGTCTATGCGAGAAGGGAGCGCGGTGTCGGAGTCGGCTAGTACCTGTGCGAGGGTCGAGGAGTCCAATCAGAAGACCAATGTTCCAGATTGGTTCCGTGATGCCCTCGGGGCTGGGACTGGCGAAGGATTGATCGATGTTGATGATTGTCCGATCTCCTTTCGCTGGTGGGGAGACAATTCGCTGCCCGCGGTCCTTCTCGTACACGGAGACGGCGCTCATAGCCACTGGTGGGACCATATCGCACCCCATCTGATAGCCAGCCGGTGCGTGGTCGCCTTGGACCTATCGGGCCACGGCGACAGTGGTCGGCGAGCCCAGTATTCCCTTCGAACATGGGGCCAGGAGATCGAACTGCTGGCCGAGATGTTTTCTCCTGCCGGCCGGCCCGTGGTCGCGGCCCACAGCATGGGCGGACACGCGGCAATTCATACCGCTATTTCGATGGGCGACCGGCTGGACGGCCTGGTCTTATTGGAGGCTGCCGCCCGGGAGTCACGACCGCAGGCCAGTACCACCCGTTCCCGCGCCTTCGGGCAGGGCAAGGTGTATCCCACCGAGGAGGCGGCCCTACAACGGTTTCGACCGTGGCCTAACAGTCCGGGCGCGCTACCTTACGTTATCCGACACATAGCCCGAACCTCTCTTCACGAAGTTCCCGGGGGTTGGTCCTGGAAGTTTGATCCCGCTATTGCCGTACGAGTCGACGACATCTCCTTGGACGATCTCGATACTATCACCTGTCCGGTGGCGCTGATCGGGGCAGAGCACGGTTATTTAACCGCCGACGTGGCAGAGCGGATGCGGGCCAGGTTGGGCGAAAATTCGACTTTCGAAGAGGTCCTCGGGGCACACCATCACATCATGCTGGACCGGCCAGTCGCACTGATCGAAAGTCTCCGAGCCATCCTGACCGGTTGGGTGCCATCCCGCAGCTAGACCATTGAGTCCGGATTCACGCTCTGCGCCGGAATGGACATCTACGCTTGACGGATCGCTGGCGACGACCCTCGCAACTAGAAGCGCTCCCCCCAATGGCCGGTTGGGAACCATTCCTCGAAACACAGGACGTTGCCATCTGGATCGCTGAAGAAGAACCATTCCGAGTCCCCCCACATGTACGCACCCAGTTGATTTTCCAAGTATAGCTGGACTCCTTGGCGCTTTAGATCAGCAAGTGCCGCCTTCATCTCCCGAGTCTTAAAGCAATAACGCATGACACCATGCTGATGAAACGTCGGGCGGGGGCCAGGAATCAATAGTTTACCCTGCACCCAGCCCATGATCTCCAAATGCATCTCCGAATGATCATCCGGGAGTCGGAAGAAGCGTATCCCATTGGTGACCTTATTGTTAAGTGCCTGGCCGAAGGCCCCCAGGTATGGATTCGGTCCAGACATGTCAATCAACTGCCTGTAGTCGACATTCGGTCGTGAGTCACTGAGCACATTGTGCGCGAACCCGAAGCCCGCATAGAAAGCTGCCACGCGTTCCAGATAATACGTGTTGAGCTGGAAATGGAGAAAGGTTCGCCGGGCTCCTAGGACCGAGCAGTCAGCGTGGTTCCAACCCGGATTCGGAGCGGCCTCAAGCAGCTCCAGAAGGTTGCCATCAGGGTCCTGCGTATAGGCCGAGCGGGTCGGACCGAGAAGCCGAATGGTCGTGACCGGATCACCGTGAACTGCAGCTCCCTCGCCGCGAAGCCGCTGGACCTCCAGGTCCAGATCATCGACTAGTAGGGTAATCACGGTCGAGCCCAGCTGATTGGCCTTCTTGGGCCAACCCGAATCAGGCAGGTCGGCGCGGTACTCCACTATGTTTAGGTGCATGTAGGGATCAGTCGGCCAGCGAAGAGATACGGACAGCATTGTCGCACTGCCGCCAGGGTCTGCGTCTCCTAGCACGGAGTGTCCTCCCGTTGTAGTCGCAGCGCGGCGCATTCCGATGTCCTCCACCATCCCAAGTGACATGTAGAACTGCTGGGCCAGATCAATATTTCTAACGTTGAGGCGGATGCCGTGTAGAGCTCTAGCTACCACGAGGTGACCTCCCGACTTCGTTACTGATGGCGGACTCCAGATCGCGGCGAAGCAGCAGCTGCACACGAGTGAGACCCAGCTTAACCACGGCCCCTTTCTAGCGCTCGACTGCAGCCCGGCGCAGACTTCTTGGCCGTGGCGCCGTCCATCCCACGGACCGCCCTGCCGCGACTGGTAGCCCGGACGATTGTCCGGCCTCTGCCACCGCGACCTCAACCGATAGTCAATCAGTTTCGAGGCTGTATAGTCGATGGGTATCAGATAGCTTTTGCCGGGTGAAGGAGCGGAATCGATGAATACAAAGACCGGCCGGTTGCGAGCCCTCATGGGAGGCGATAAGGCTTTTATAGCAGCCGACTGTTACAGCGTCCTGACAGGACGAATAGCAGAACGGATTGGGTTTGAGGCCTTGTATGTGGGCGGTCACTCTCTCGGCGTGATGCAATTCGGCTTACCTGACTACAGCATTCTCGCTGCCCACGAGATGGCAGAAGAGGCTGGCCGCATTGCCGCGAGCGTAGATATTCCCGTAATTGCCGACGCCGATGAGCTTGGAGAGACTGTCGCGAACATTCATCGTGCTATCGGGCTGTACGAGCGGGCCGGCGTGGCCGGTATTCACGTCGAAGACGAGATTCCTCCGAAGCACGCGACGTTTCGTTCCCCGTTACGAGATGTCGAGGAGATGCAGGCAAGGATCTCCTGTGCCGTTGCTGCACGGTCTGATCCGGAGTTTGTGATCATCGCTCGCACCAACGAGCTCGTAAATCGGATGGCCTACAATGACGGCTCGCTTGAGGAGGCTATCAAACGTGGCTGCGCATATGCTGAGGCTGGAGTCGACGCGGTCGTAGTTCCGGGAGCCACGCGCGACGAGCACAGGCTCCTGGCAGACGCATTGCCTGTACCCTATGCGGCGTTTTCTGAAGCAATCGGTCGTGGTGACGGCATCAAGCTTGTTCTGTCGACAGGATGGGCTACGAACTCCGCGGGCCTGCTCTATGAGAGGTTGGCGACTCAGATGTACGAATCTGGTGGGACACTTCCCCCAGAAGCGTTTAAGCGCTACTCGCATGCCGAGGAGATGTTCGGAGAACCTGCATACCGCGAAGTGATTTCCAGGTGGGTTGAAAAAACGGGTCGCAACGCCGGCGATCGCCTCGAGGCTCGGATGGACGCGCTCGCCCAGGACCGAGATTTTCGCAGCGACCTTCAGGGGATGGCGATACACCGCCCTGCCGATAGCGCTCTTTAAGGTTCATGCGTTCGTACCGCACAGACGCATTAGCTCGTCTTCGACCTCGCGCACCTTGGCTGCCGACCGGGGGCCATAGGCCAAGCCCGCCATGCTGCTGTAGTCGATGATCGCAGGCACGCGGAGCCCAGCGTCGCAATACCCCTTCACGATGCGCGCCGCCTCTAGAGGGGTGCCGTGGCGGAAGATGTCGAGGATGGCCTGAGGATCGACCTTCTCCAGCAGCTCGACGAGGCGATCTCGTGTCAGTAGCCCGGGGTTGATGTCATGGTAACCCTGCCAAGTCTCCCCCATGGGATGCTCATAGCCATGTCTGCGCATCACACCCGCCGGGATCTGCAAGACCCACGCCTTGATCATTGGGGCCTTCACGATCGCGGCGAGCTCCTCCTCGTCGCCGATCAGGAAGCTCATGGTTGCCAGGGTCACGATCTTGCTCGGATCGCGACCAGCCCGCTCCGCCGCCTCGTGCACGACGCTCAGCTTGGTGGCGTACTCCTCGGGTGAAAAGACCTGCGTCGGCCACCATCCGTCGGCGTGGCGGCCCGTTATCTCGAGCATGCGCGGTCCGCCCGCCCCGATCCAAATCGGGGGAAAACGGCCGTTGAAGGGCTCGGTGTCCAGTCGAGCATGGTCAAGATGAAAGAACTGGCCGTCGAAGTCGATCACGCCGTCGCTTCTCCACAGCAGGTTGATGACCTTCAGCGCCTCCTCGAAGCGGCTTACCGACTTGGCAAAGTCGAAGCCGTAAGGCACGGTGTTTTCGGCCTCACCGCTGCCCAGGCCCAGGACGAAGCGACCCTTGGAGAGGTGACTTAACGTCAGCGCCGTCTGCGCCAGCGAGGCGGGATGACGCCTGACCGTGTCGGTCACGCTGGTGGCGATCAAGGTGTTTTGCGTGAGCACCGCCACCGCGCCGGCGACGGCGGTCGAGTCAAGATAGCGATGCGGCGACGGCGACACCGTGGCCAGATCGGTGAATTCGGGTGTCCAGATCGAGTCGGGCCAGAAGCTGACCATGTGGTCGGGCAACCAGATCGAGTGGTAGCGTCCGCTGTCAAGCTGTTCGAGGTTGGCCAGATTGACAGGAAGCGTCGTCCGAAGAAATGAGCCTGGTCGGACGTTCATTGGTCGGTGCCCTCCACTTTCACGTCAGCTTAAGTGTCCCACTCCAGAGGCAGGTAGTCGATGGCGAAAACACCACCGCCGTCGTAGACAATCTTAGCCTCAGGTGGGATGTGATAATCGGGAATAACCGCGTGCCATTCCTTGAGGGCCACCTCGAGTTCGTGGCGGGCGAGGTGGGAGCCCAAGCAGCGGTGCGGCCCGGCCGCGAAGGCGATGTGACGGTTCACCTCACGATCGAAGTTCGCGGTGAGGGGGTCGTCGAACTCGGCACTGTCGTGGTTGGCTAAACCGATCAGAACCTGGATGCGATCCCCGGCGCGCATCTTGACTCCTCGAAACTCCACATCGCGGGTAGCGATCCGAGCGTCTTTGGCAGTAACGGTCCATAGGCGCAGGAACTCCTCTACGACCCTCGGGACTATGGAGGGCTCCTCGATGATGCGCAGCCGGGCGTTGGGATGCTGGGCGAGGTACCGGAACGACCAACCGATGTTGGAGGGCAAGGTGTCGAGGCCTCCGACGAACACCGTCGAGGCCAGATTGATGGCCACGTCCATCGTGATCAGCTCACCGTCAATCTGGCCATTGGCGATGGCGCTCAGCAGGTCATCCGCGGGCGACCGGCGCTTCTTCTCGAGCTGTTCCCGGACGATAGCTCGGATCGACGACCAGGCCTCTGCGGATCTCTCCCAATCATGCAAGAAGGTCTCCGCGTGGTTCCGGAACTCCTCCTGGTGCTCCGGGGGCAGGCCGAAGAGGTCGCAGAACACCCTGATCGGGTACTGTCGGGCGAAATCCCTGATGACATCGCAGCGCCCTTTATCCCGGAACGCGCCTATCAGCTCGGAGCAGACACTCCTCATTTTGGGCTCGAGCGCATCAACTCTCTTCGGCGTCATGTGGGGTAAGACGATGGCCCGTAGCTTCTGGACGTACGGGGGCTCTGCGAACGAAGGAAGCAGCGGGTCGACGAGCGTCATGGCCGGGACGGTGGCCTCAACTCCCGATGCGAACGTGGCGGCGTCTTGAAACATGTCCCGGACATCCTCGTAACGGGTTACTACCCAAAATCCACCGAGATCCTCGCACCAAAACGGCGAACTCTCCCGCCATTCATCGAGGGCAACAAAGGGATCGTGATTCTGGATGGCATCGTTCTGAAGGTCTATCGATCGGACTGGCGACCGCATCTCAACCGTCATCGGATCCTCCTGCGCTTGTGAAAGACGAGAGCAGCATTGTAGCTCGACGCCTGCATCACCCCGGGCGCCCATCATGGACCGACTCGCAGGGTTAGCGGCCACCCCCCGGCAGCGTCTTCGCGCTCACTACGAGCTGGCCTTCCTCCCTCGGTGGATCTGCGGTAACATCCGGAACGTGGCTTCGGAGCTACCCCAACGAGGCCTGGCGGCCTTCAGCGTCTGTCAGAACGCGCTTTCCAACGAAGGCATGCAGTCCGATTTGGATATGGTAGTCGAGGCCGGAACCAGTGCCGTGGCCCTGCTGGGCAGCGTCGTCCAAGAGACGGGGTTGCCAACCACAACCAGGTTGTTGGCGGAGCGCAATCTCACGGTGTCGTCATACATGTCGACAATCAGGATCCTCGAGCTTGACTTTGACGAGTGTATCGACGTGCTGGTTAGGGCGATCGAGGCGGCCGCCGCGGTGCATGCTCCAATCCTGCTGATAGGGAGCGGTCGCCTGGGGACGCTGACCGTCCGGGAGGCCGATGAAACGGTCGTCGCCCGCTTAAAGAGTGTTTCGTCGCGCGCCAGGGATCACGGTGTCACCCTGGCGTTGGAGCCTGTGCATCCCTTTCTGCGTACCGTGGGCTACGTCCACACGGTAAGTCACTCGGTTGACATCGTTCGCCAGGTTCCGGGAGCGGGTGTAGTGCTCGATGTCGCCCACGTTTACTGGGACCGGCACGTCTACGACGATATCGCCGAAAGCGCAGCGTACATTTGCTCGGTGCAGTTGACCAATCTCAGCCCGGCCGGCATCGATGAGCGGCGATGGGTTCGCTGTGCCTTGGACCAGGGAGTCATTCCGGTGGAAGCGATGATTCGGTCGTTGGACCAGGCCGGTTTTGCCGGCTACTACGAAGACGAGATATTGGGTTCGACCAACCGCCGCGAGTGCCTGACCGGTGTCATGACAGCAAGAAACTGGTTTGCGGCGCTGTGCGCGGAGGCTGGCGGCTGGACCTGAGGCTTGCGACGAGTGGCCAGGAGTCTTCGACCTCAGGGGTTTACCACCGTGCAACTCACTCGCCAGCTGATCCCAGTGATGCTTGATCGCGGAGGTGGTCTAGGCTGGTGACGAACGGGAGGATTGACGATGGAGACTATCGGCGAGACAGAGACCACCCTGCAAGGAATCGATCACTTTGCGTTGTTTGTCACAGACGTCGACAAGAGCGCCACCTGGTATGTCGACACCTTGGGCTTCGTCAAGGGGCCACAGCGCTCTGACGGCTTGTTGCAGGTCCGGCATCCGGGCGGCTTGGCGATCGTTCTGCGACCTTGTGGTCCGTCAGGCGCCACTAGGACTGAGGGTGCCGGCCTCGATCACTTCGCCATCAGGGTCTCCGACTTGGACCAGCTCCAATCGTGGTCCAGCAAGCTCCTCTCTTCGGGCACTGCCGCGGAGATCCACGAGGGACGGACGGGCTGGACCATCGACCTGCGCGATCCGGATGATTACGAGATTGAGCTATTCGTACCGAGGACAAGTCCGGCATAGCTCAAGTCGCCAAGGGTCGAGTTCGGGGCCTTTTCGACGGCGTTATTAGGGCGTTGGCGCTGCAATTGGCGGGATCCGTCCGACTCGGAAGGCTCAGACGTCGGCCACCGTGTTGAGAAGAGAGCAGGCAAGGGGCGACTTCTGACGCTGGTACGTTTAGTTCATGGACAAGAGAAAGATTGGCTCTCTCGAGGTCACGGTGGTTGGACTCGGAACCAACAACTTCGGCATGGCCATGGAGGCGGACGAGGTCGAGCGCGTCGTGGACGCGGCCCTCGCCATCGGGATCAACTTCTTTGACACGGCGGACGCCTACGGGGCGAGTGAGGAACGACTGGGGCGCGCCATTGGCTCGCGGCGTGATCAGGTGGTGATCGCAACGAAGTTCGGATGGCCGCTGGGCAAGGACCACCCAGGGGGTGCCCGGCCGGAGTACGTGCGTTCGGCAATCGAGCGAAGCTTGAGAAACCTCGGGACAGAGTGGATCGATCTGTATCAACTCCACCGTCCAGATCCCGAGACCCCCATCGGCGACACCCTAGCTGTGCTCAACCAGTTGGTGGACGAGGGCAAGGTGGGCGAGATCGGCTGTTCGAACTTCTCAGCGGAGCAGTTACGCGAAGCCGACGCGGTGGTCGAGCCGAACGAAATAAAGTTTGTGAGCGTGCAGAACGCCTACAACCTGCTGGATCGGAGCGATGAAGACGAGGCAGTAGGCGAGTGCGCACGTCTCAACCTTTCCTACATTCCCTGGTCCCCTCTAGCCAATGGAATGTTGACCGGTAAGTACCGGCGTGGGCAGAAGCCCGGCGAGGGGACTCGCTTCGCCCGCTTCGGCGATCAGCTGGCCGACACGTTGTCGGACCGAAACTTCGACATCGTCGACAGCCTCTCCGAATGGGCTCACGCTCGCGGTCACACCCTCCTCGAGCTGGCGATCGCCTGGTTGTTAGGAAAGTCCGTGGTCGCCTCTGTCATCGCCGGCGCCAGAACCGAGACCCAGGTCCAGCAGAACGCGGGCGCAGCAGGATGGCAGTTGACCGCGGAAGAGATGGCTGAGGTTGACCGGCTATGCCAATGAGCCACTCGCTAAGGTGATCGGGAGACACCAGATGGCGCTAACCCTGAGCCCCACGGGTTGTCTCAGCGCTCCAACCCATACGGAAACTCGACCGAAGGCGCGATCTCGTGGCGTAACGCTCGGTTCCGCCGATGGCGGGTATTGCCGATCAGCCACCCTTGGCGGGCGGCGAGGCCGGCGGGGCGCCCCAGAAGGCGTCGAAGGTCTCAAACGCCTCTGGCATGCGGCTACCTCTTAGTGCCCCTTGTGTGCCCGGTGTGGCCAGTACCCGTTCGGTCCCGTGTTCGGGGTGACCGAACCACTGGTCGTACCACGCCTTGATACGACGGCGGCGGAAGTACCAGCGACCGCCGTGACGTTCGTAAGTGTCCCAATAGGCGAGCGACATGTCGTGCCAGTGCTCTGGTTCTAACACGTGATGATGAGCCCTACAGTAGACGATGCCGTGGGCTCGGTCCTCATCGTCGAAGTCGATTACGTGATTTCCCACCAAATGCATAGAGCAGTGGAACTGGCGCAACACGTAGTCGAGGAAGGCCTTTACCCCTTCGCGCCCTGAACCGTAGCGGCCGCTGTTCACGTCCTCAACGAATAGCATCGCCACGGTATCCATATCCTTGGCGTCCAGTCCGATGGCATACCGGTCGGCTAGCTGGTGGATCTGGTCTCGAGCGATGAGCTCCTCCAACGGGTCCAATGGTCCTCCTTTGTCTCGCTCAACTGCAAGTATGTCTGAACCGCCGGGGCTGGCGGTGAACAAGGTCTGGAGGTTTCGTGAGGGAGGACCGCATGCAGGGAACCGCCGAAGGCCGATGGGCAGTCAAGGGCCCCCCGACCACGAGTCCTGACGGCAGACCGGACGGATTGAACCTGGACACTTACCGCTCACCGACTGACCCGCGGCCTGCCTCACAAACTAACTTCGAGAAGTGACTTCACTGGAGCAGCAGCCGACCCCGCCGTTGGCCGGTGTCCGGGTCGTCGACCTGAGCGGCCCGATCGGCGCCTACTGCACGCGCGTGTTGGCTGATCTCGGCGCGGACGTCGTGCTCGTCGAGCCTCCCGAGGGTGATCCGCTGCGGCGGCGGCCACCGTTCCGGGACGACGACCCGGCGGCGCCGCTGTTGTTCGCCTACTACCACGCTTCCAAGCGGAGCGTGGCAGCGGGCGCCGACGGCGTCGAGCGGCTGGCCGAGCTAGGGGCGGCCGACGTGGTGGTCGTCTCGCCCTCGGCATCGACCCAACCACCCGGCTGGGATCCCGAGACCGCCACGCTTGGGTGGGCGCCCGGCGCGATCGTGTGCGCCATCACCCCGTTTGGCCTCACCGGCCCGAACCGCGACTGGCGGGCGACTCCCATGATTTCCTTCGCCATGGGCGGCGCCATGATCCGCGTCGGCCCTCCGGAGGGACCACCGGTTACCGTACCGGGACAGCAGCAATGGGACGAGGCCGGTTTGCATGCGGCCGTCTGCGTGCTCGCCGCCCTGCGAGCGCGTGATGCGGTCGGTCCGCAGACGATCGACCTGTCGGTGCACGAGGTCGCCACGTACAGGGACTCGTACATCGAGTACTACGACATCAACGGGATGCCTCCCGCTGTCCGGGCCGGGGCGGCGGTCCGGTCCGTCGGCGTCGGTGTGCCGCCGAGCGGCAGGTACGACTGCGCCGACGGCCAATTCGAGGTCGCTGCGTATCAGGCGTGGCACTGGCAGGCGTTCCTGGATATGGTCGGCCATCCGTCGGAGCTGGCCGATCCGGCGCTCGACGAAGCTTTGGTGCGGCGCGAGCGGTTCGCCGAGCTGCGCGCCACGATCCAGGATCTGCTGAGGCCCTTCTCCCGGGAGGATCTCTTCGAGCGCGGCCAGGCTGCTGGGCTGCCCTGCAGCCTGCTGAACCGAGCCACGGACTTCGTCGCCGACGTGCAGCTACGCGAGCGGGGCGTCATTGTGAGGGCGGCTACCTCCTTCGGGGAGATCTTGATGCCCGGACCTGGGGTCCGGACCGTCCCCGACCTGGCCTGCCCTCGAAGCGCCGCGCCGGCTGCGCCCGGTTGCGACACCGTGGTGTGGGCGCCTCGAGAGGCCCCTCGAGGGACGCCGGCGCTGGCTGGCCAGGCGTTGGCCGCCGGCCCGCTCGAGGGCCTTCGAGTGCTGTCATTGGGCACGTTCGTCGCTGGAAACGCGCTGGCCTACGTGCTCGCCGAACTCGGCGCCGACGTCATTCGGCTCGAGAGCCTCACCCACCCCGCGGCGCTTCGTTCGTCGATGTACGGCGGCAGCGGGATGGTCACGGAGCCGTCTGGCGCCATGATGACCGCGACCCAGCTGTCGCTGGCCCGGTCGATGAGGAACCTGGCGATCGATCTGACCACCGCAGGAGGCCGTGAGTTGTTCGCGCGCCTGGTTGGCAAGGCCGACGTGCTGATCGAGAACTTCAGTGCGGGCGCCGCCGCCCGCCTGGGGCTCTCTTTCGACGATCTCACTGTCCTGAACCCGCGTATCGTCCTGGCGTCGCTCTCGGGCTATGGGCGGACCGGGCCGCGTCGGGCTATGTCGCCTACGGGGCGAACATTTCGAGTTTCGTGGGTCTGTCCTACGCCAACAACCACAGCTACGGCACGCAGTCCGACTACATGACCGGCTACCACGCCGCCATCGTCACCCTCGCGGCGCTGCGATCCGTGGCCGAGACCGGCCGGGGCGTCTACATCGACGCCGCCCAAATCGACGTCATGGCGGCGTTCATGCCGGACCTGGTCCTCGACGCCCTCGTCAACGGCCGCGACGCGCCGCCTCCGGGCAACAACGTCGCTGGTTCGCTTCTCTCCGGCGTCTACCGCTGCGTCGGCCATGACGAGTGGGTCGCCGTCGAGGTCCAGGACCTCGACGACTGGACGCGGCTGAGCCAGTGGCTCGCCGTGCCAGCCGAGGTGAGCTCGGCCGGCGAGGCCGCCGAGCTGCGACCCGTTCTTGACGCCGCGCTCGGCGGGCTGGGCCGCGGAGCGGACCGCCGCCTCGGCGGCGCGGGATCTCCAACGCATTGGCGTCGCCGCCGGGCCCGTCCAGGACATGGAGGATCTGTGGCACGATCCCCAGCTGTGGGCCCGCCATGCCATCGTCGAACTGGACAGTCCCGATTTCGGGTCGCACTACTACGGTGAATGCCCCCACCGGATGAGCGTTACCCCGGGGGCAGCCCGGTGGCCATGCCTGCGGCTCGGGCAGCACACCACGGAGATCCTCCAGGACTGGCTCGGCCTGGACGTCGGCGCCCTCCAGCCCTATCTCGCCGTGGACGCGGTGTACCAGGCGTAGGGCCTCGGACGCTGTCGTGGAACTTGGTCATGCTCGACGACGCTCGTGGCGAAGACGACGCCCAAACGGGTCAGCGCTCTTGGCAAGCGGCCTGGGGGCTCCGAGATGGGCTGGTGCGCCCGGGCGCCGTGGCCAGCGCCGGTGCGCCGCATCATGCAGGCGGTCGGATGGACAGCGGGCGCTCCCAGGACACGTCGGTGCGGTCCCAGGCACCCCGAGTGAACAGCGCCAGCGACCCCTCAGAAAGGTCGACGGGGTCATTCAGCTTGGTGAGGCATTCCATCACGACGCGTCGGGCGGCGATCTTCCACTGGCCGCGGCGCCGCTCCAAACGGTCGATGTAGCGGCCCGCGGTAAGCATGATGGTGGGCTCGTGGCGCTGCTGGCCGATGAACAGATAGTGGGTCTCGCTGTGGGCTTCATCGCCGTCGATGTCCACGACGTTGTTGGTCACCAGGTGCTGGTGGGTGACGAACATGGCGGCGTGCACCCCTTCTTCGGTGTCGGTGCCATTATGAACGGCGACGAACTCCGCCACCCCACCGCGGCTGACGCCGTGGTCGTCGTAGCCGTCAGGGTGATAAGCGGAGGCCATCATCTCGGCGTCGTGGCGGTCCATGCCCCGGGCCAGGCGGTGGATGCAGTCGAGGATCTCTTGGCGGTCGAGCAGGTACTGAAGCCGCTCGGCCGGAATCTGGTCAGCTGATGTTACGGTCATGCTGTCCTCCATTCGTGCCGGCATCGCCCGGCGTGACCTTGCCATTTAATCCCGGCTTGAGGGCGCCATCAAGATTGGAAACCGAGGAGCAGGCACAGTTAACGCGCTGGCCTGGCACGCCCCTCGTCTCCGGTCAGGTGACGGGGTCGACGGATCACGGCCCCCTCTCGGTCAGTTGGACGTCGCCTCTTTGTTGCCGGTCAGAAACCGCAGTATGGTGCGTCTGAAAACGCAACCTACTTGATCGGAGCTGCAATGACGGCATCGTCGCTAATCTGGATTAGTGGTTCGACCGAGGGTATCGGCCTAGGTCTCGCTCGGAACTGTCCCTACGACGCCAGGATAATTAACCTTTCTCGGCGACGACACGCGGAATATGAGACCGTCATATTTGACCTGTCCGATCCATCGACGTGGGACGATGTGAGTAACAGCTTTGCCAGCGAGCTTTCTCACTTCAACGGTGAACGAGTCCTCTTCTTCCAGAACGCTGCTATGCGATTGATTCCGGGATTTGTGGGAGAAATTGATCCGGACGACCATCGTCAGCAACTGATTGGTGACCTTGTGGCACCGCTGGTCTTAGGTGAGGCCTTTGTTCGAGCCGTGAACCTGGCGCCCGGAACATTCGAAGCTGGATTAATAATGCTGTCATCGGCCGCGGCCGGCATAGCGTTTGAAGGAGGCGCGGCATACAACGCCGCGAAGGCGGGCATTGAGCAGTGGGTACGCACAGTTCGCAGGGAACGCGCCGCGCGCAATCTCCGTCCGTGGGTCTGTGCCGTGCGCCCAGGATTCGTCGATACGCCCAGTGGCCGAGCCAGCGCAGCCGACGCAGACCCGAATCGATATCCCGTGTCGGCACTGGTCAAGGCAGCATTCGAATCTGGCGAAGGGTTCGATGATATCGATACGGCCGCGAGAGCAATATGGAGTGCGCTACCCGAAGGCGGCCCCTCGAAGTCCGTTCTGCTTTTTGGAGCGCCCCCGAAAGGCGCGGAACGGTCCACTACCCTTGCTTGACGGGAGATGCTTCCGACGACGTCATGCCCGGCGACGCTACCGTCAGTCATGCACCACGGTCGTCATCCTTGGCTCTCACAACGAATGGGCTCCTGCTGATAACCGCCGTAACCAACAGCGCACCGATCTCTGGGCGTCTCCCACTGAGAGACAATTGTTGGTTGACAACCGTTGCTTGACCTACCGTTCGGCATCGAGCTAACCTTCCCAGGTCCGGGGGAGGGCCTTCGGGTCCTGAGCAAGATGGAGGGCATGCGGGGATGAGGATGCGTCGGTGGACCTTGGTCGCGGCTGCAGGTGCGCTCGCCTTGCTGGCGGCGGCATGCAGCAGCAGTTCGAAGTCGACGAGTACACCAACCACGGCGTCAGTCGGCTCGGCTGCTCCGACGACGGCCTCCGGTTCTGCGTCGGGCTCGTCGAGCTCGTCGACCGTGAGTGGTACCCCATACAAGCTGATGTGGCTCGAAGCGATTTCGTCGGGCGGGGACAAGTACACCGCCGCCATCGAGAAGGGCATAGATGCACGCGGCGGCATCGCTGGTCACCCGTTGCAGATCGTGGTCTGCCACGACAACCTCGATCCCAACACGGCCACACAATGCGCCCGCCAGGCCGTGTCCGACCCGAACATGCTGGGCATCATCAGCAACTCCTCGACGTGCAGTTCGCAGCTGCTGCCCCTGCTAACCCAGGCCCACATGGCGTCTATCAACGACAATCTATTTTGTCCGGAAGACTTCACGTCGCCCCAGATCTTTCCCCTACAGTGCCTCGGGGACGACGAAGCCTCGGCCTTGGCCGTAAAGTACTTCAAGAACCCCGACGCGGTCATAACCACCATCGAATCCCCACAAGGCCGCCAATATGCCGAGCTGGTCCAGAGCCTGGTAGGCCCGGTCGGCGGCAAGGTCGTGTCCAGCGTATACGTCCCGTTTACGGCTTCAGACATGGCACCCTATGCTGAGCAGATCGCCACTCAAAAGACAGGGGTTCTGTTCGAGGGTAACACGGTGGCGATTGGTGTCCGGTTGGGTCAGGCCCTCAAGACCATCGGTTACAACCAACCCGTCATCTACAATGGCTACAGTTGGGATCCTGCGCTCATCAAGTCGAGCTTCGGTAATCCCACCAACGCCTACCTGGCCGAATACTACAATGAGAGCTCACCCGGCTATCAGACGTTCCTGTCCGACATGCACACCTATGAGCCTGGGGTGACCTTCACAGCAGGCGACATCGTCAACTCCTGGTCGGCCGCCAACGTCGTCGCCGAAATAGCCAAGACGCTCCCCACGGTGTCCGCCAAGTCAATCTTCGCTGCGCTGTCCACCTCGACGAACCTGAGCACAAACGGGCTGACTCCGCCCCTCAACTTCACGGTTGCCCAAAAGGGTGACGGAGGCCTGTTCCCCCGCTGCGCCAACCCCGACGTGGCGTTGTACCACTACGTCAACGGCGCAGCCGTCCAAGTGACACCCTTCGAGAATCTCCTGCCCTAGCAAAGGACGCCAGCGGGTTCAACCGGGTCCTTCTGGCTCATCTCCGGCAGCGCTAGGTGCGTGGTGGAGCTCACGGTTGCGATCGATGAAGATCAGCCCTTCCAGTGCCATCGAATGCGCAAGCTGCTCCATCATCTGCATCTTCAGAGAACGCCGGATGGCGATTGCGGTGAGCCGACGCGCAACATCCCCAGCCTCCAGCAACTGCTGAGCGAGGTCCAAGCAGTGCTGTTGCAGGCGATGCCGAGGTACGACATCGCGAACCAACCCAAGATCTAGCGCCTCATGCGCGGAAATCGACCGTCCGGTCAACAGGAAGTCACGTCCACGGTTGAGCCCAAGCAGGAGCGGCCATATAACGTTCACCCCGTCACCTGGTGCCATGTCATTGCTATAGTGGGCCCGATCTTCGAAGAAGGCGTCCTCGGACGCCACCACCAGGTCACACATCAAGAGATACTCGGCATGAAGTGTTGCGGCCCCGTTCGCCGCTCCGATAAGTATCGTCGGAATGTCGAGGAAGGCATCGATCGACCGCGTCACCCCCAGGAGAACCTTCGTCCAGATGTCGGCCGTGTAACGGCCTCCTCGTGCTCCCCGCTCCATCGAGTAGAAGTTCTCGCCTGTCCCGGTCAGAATGACGATCTTGTTAGCCTCGTCTGACGAGATGTCCCGCCACAGCGGCTCGGCCATCTGTAACGGTGGGGGCCATGAGAGTAGGACCGATGTGACGGTCCGCAGCTCATCAGGCTCCCATGGTTTCCAACGCACAAATAGTACGCCCTCGTCTGTCCGTTCTAGGCGGAAGCGAGGCAGATACTTCTCGGCATAGTCGGTTAGATCACCCACTTGGACCGCCCGATATCGAGGATTTGACTTCTGAGACCTGTCTTCACCTTGGAGAGACCTCGCGTCGCAAGACGAGTGCATCGACAGCTCGCACCTGGTCCTCGAACACACAGAGAGGATTGACGTCGATCGACTCGATCGTCGGCAGTTCAATTACTAAATTTGCCAAGCTACACATCACGTCCGCCACGCGATGCACCTCGTCGAGACTCAGTCCACGAGCGTTACGCGTCAGGCGGCCGTCGAACAACGATGCGACCGAGGCGGCCGCTTCATCGACGTCGAAGGGAGGACGGATCAAGGTGGTCTCGCCAACGATCTCGATGAGCGACCCGCCAAGCCCAACCATGATCATCGGGCCGAATATCGCATCGCGCTGAACACCGCAAGCTAGTTCCAGCCTCGGCGCCACTATCTCCTGCACCAGCACTCCTTCGAGTCGTGCATCAGGAGCCGTCGCCGCGACTGTCTCGAGCAGTTCGGTAAAGGTCGCGGCAACCGCCCGCGGGCCTTCGACGCCGAGCCTCACTCCGTTGACGTCGGTCTTGTGCGGGAGATCGTATGACACGATCTTCAGAGCGACCGGTCCCGCAATTTGCGACGCCCCCGATACCGCTTCTGCTTCGGTCTTGGCCAGCACACTCCTCGCAACCGGAACTCCATAGAGGGACAGGAGACTCAAGGCCTGATGCTCGAGCAGTCCAGCATGTGGGTGGAGCGCGTCAAGCTTTTTCGACGCGGTGTCAATGCGAACCTGATCGAGCGTCGGGAACGGCCTCGTAACGATGGGTCGTTTGGGCAAAGACTGTTTGACCAACGCAGCGAGTGCGCCACTCAACCGGGCCGGGTCGGTGAAGACAGGAACCCCCGCTCGCGTCAGCTCCTCGTTGGGCCCGGTGGAGAACACGGCCACGGGCCGCGTACCGTCACGGAACGCCGCTACCGTCCCTGCGATCTGCGAGGCCGCATAGTGGTAGACGACCGGCACGACGATATCGAGGTCGTCTGAATCGATCATCCATCGCAAAACTCCCTCGAAGGCGTCTCCCGACTGCGTGCCAAGATCAATCGGATTACCCAAGCTGCCCAAGAACGAAGACGGAAGCATGGACGCGAGCGATTGCTGTCCAATCGGCTCGAGCTCCGGAACGGATAACCCCTCTCGGCTGAGGGTGTCAGCGAGGAGGACACCCGTGCCGCCGGTCTGCGTCAGAATGCCAGCTCGAGATCCTCGAGCCCGACGGCCGTTGGCGAAGACCGTGGCCAGGTCTAGGAGCTCCTCAAGCGATGATGCGACGTGCACGCCCGTCTGCCGGCACACGCTGTCAAAGACCTCAGCCGACCCCACGAGAGACGCCGTGTGACTGACTGCGGCTCGCTGAGAAGACGGAGTTCGCGCGCCCTTAAGAATCACCACCGGTTTATCGAGCTCGGCAGCGCGTTGCACCGCGGCCACGAAGACACCTGCATCTCGGATCGTCTCGCTGAAGCAAACCACAACACCCACGTTCCGCTTCTCCACCACGTACCTGATGGCGCTCCCTAGCTCAACGTCGACCTCGTTGCCGGTTGTGATCAGCCAATTGAGCCCAAGTCCCGTCGCTGCGAACCTGCGCATCAGGTACGTCCCGACACCACCGCTCTGCGAGACAATGGCGACCGGGCCGACGTGAGGGACTGGGGTCGTCGGCGAGAATGCGTTGTCCTGCAAGATGATGCCTTGAGGGAGATTCGTGAATCCACCGCAGTTGGGACCCCCAATGCGCGTTCCACTGCCCTCAACGGCTCGATGAAGCGCAACTTGGCGTTCCGTCTCACCGGCCTCGGAAAAGCCGGCTGAAAGAACGAGCATCGAACGGACTCCGGCCACGACGCACTCCTCGGCGACCGAAGGGACGACGCTCGCCGGCACAGCCAACACGGCAAGGTCGACGGGACCAGGTATGTCTCCGATCGCACGGTAGGCGGGAAGGCCCCGCAATGTGTCGTGACGCAGGCTGACGGGGTAGACCGATCCCGCGTAACCACCGAGAGCGAGGTTACCCAACAAGCGGTAACCCAAGTTGCCGTGGTGATCAGAGGCTCCAATCACGGCGATCGACCTCGGCGCGAAGAGCGCATCGAGAGATTCAGGATCCTTCGCGGTCGGTTGCGCGAACTCAGGTTGGCCTCGACCCATATCAGGATTGACCGCTCGGCATTGCTAGACGTCGCCGGGCGATCACATTTCTCTGTATCTCCGACGTGCCCCCGTACACTGATCCGATCCGAGACCACAGGTAGTGCTTCAACCAATCGTGTTCATCGTCGAGAAGTGGTGACGAGCCGAGCATGTCCATGACCAAATGATGGAGCGACTGCTCGGCCTGAGCCCAGAGCAACTTAATGATAGAGCTCTCGGCGCCGTGTTCGGTCCCCCGCTCACGCCGGGAAAGCAGCTCCAGCGTGTAGAGATGGAGCGACTCACCGTCTACGTGGGCACGGGCGAGACGCTGTCGGACAGACGGGTCGTCAAGTAGACCTCGTCGGGCCGCCATCTCCATGGCCTTGCGCAGCTTCGAACGATGAGTTGCTACCCATGTCACGGCGTGCGGCCCACGTTCTTCGCTCAGTGTGTCAACGACAATCTCCCAGCCGCGTCCCTCATCGCCGAGTCGATTCTCGACCGGGACCTGCACGTCGTCCCAGAAGACCTCCGCGGTTTCCGGTTCACCATTCGAGATGGAGATCGGCCTCACCGTGACGCCCGGGCTCTTCATGGAGGCGAGCAGAACCGAAATTCCCCGATGGCGGGGCACGTCAGGATCCGTGCGAACAACGAGGAAGCACCAATCCGCGAACTGGGCACCGCTTGTCCAAAGCTTTTGCCCATTGACGATGTAACGATCGCCATCCCGGACGGCACGGGTCCGAACGTTAGCTATATCGGATCCGGCGCCCGGCTCACTAAATCCTTGACACCACGCTGTCTCGCCTCTGTGCAGCGGACCCATGAACCTCTCCACCTGCTCGGAAGTGCCATGGCGAAAGATGGCCCGACCCAACAGCTTGACGTACGCCGGGACCGGGGGCGCGTCGGCGTTGCCGACTTCCTCGCACAGGATGGCCTCGTATACAAATGGCAAGCCCTGGCCACCCCATTCCTTCGGCCACGACAGTCCTAGGTAGCCGCCCTGAAATAGGTCCTGGTCCCACTCCCGCTGACTGGCTACGCGCTCATCGCCCCATCGACTATAGGCGGGCGCATGCCCGGCGATCCATTTGCGAAGCTTGGCGCGAAACTCCGCTTCGTCCGCAGTGTCACGGTAGTCAACCATTACACGGTGCCGAGCAACGAGTCAGCAATTAACGCCAGCTGAACCCCTTCGTCGCCGAACATCTGGCGATCGAGCAATCCGCGGCGAAGATGAAGGTGGGCAACGTGCTCCCAGGTGTGGCCTATCCCGCCGAACAGTTGCATCATATTTTCCGGAATGGTCCGGGCGGCTTCGGAACAGTAGGCCTTTGTCGTTCGCGCCGCGAGAAGTGCATCGCTCGGCTTGAGTTCGTCGACCGCCCATGCTGCGTACTTGACGTGCTCGAAGGCCGTCTCGACTACGACGTCCGAGTCTGCACAGAGGTGCTGGATCGCTTGATACGATCCGATCGGCGCTCCATACGCGATACGCTCTCGGGAATAGGCGATACCTAATTCGAACACGTTGCGGATCACACCCGCTATGTCGGCACTCAGGCCAATCAGCGTGAGGGCTAGCCACCGATCGAATTGTGGTGCGGAGAGTCGTCCGATTGGATCGGCCTCCTTCAGAGTAGACGTCTCTAACTGCCGGACAACTCGCGTCAGATCCGCATTAGGACGGTCGCCGGCGCTATCTGGGACGGGGACCTCGACCACCTCGATCTCGTCACTCAAGACGATTCCCACTGCAGTAGCGACACCGTCCCCGTCCCATACCAGGTTCGCCGGCAACTCGGTCGAGCGTGTGCATGTCCCCGTGAGTCGCTCATCGACGAGAAGGCCGACGCGTCGGTCCCCTGAGGCGATCGCGCTTGCTCGCTCGGTGCGATCACCAGCCAGCTCCAACAACTCGACCGCCATCACGGCGGAACCGAGATACGGCGCTGGGACCAAGGACGCTCCCAGTGCCTCGGCGACGATCGCAACTTCGACCCCCGACGCGACTGGTATACCCCCGTTTCGCAACCTCAGACCCAACAGATCAGCGTCAGCCAACAGGCGCCACACCTTGTCGCGGTCGATCAACGAGAGGTCCTCGGTACGATTGACCCGCGCCTGATGGGCGATGGCTCGAGCCGCCACACGCAACGATTCCTGTTCGTCGGTCAGAGTCGTCAGCACGGCGTCGTGGGCGTTGGGCGCATCAACAAGCTATCAGTCCCGTCATCTCACAGCGTTGCCGAACGTCACGCTCGAGATCACGCTGGTCTCCCCGAGTTGTGGTGCGCTTTAACGTTACAAACTCTGGCAGTTGCACGAGCCGGCGTCAAGACGGGAACGATTGACGCTCCTCGTAATAGTATTGTACGCCCCCGAAGCAACGGGTCGACCCTACGCACGGTCCGATTCAGGCCGTGCATTGCTAGCGAGAGCTGAGAAAGGACGCCCAGTGGATTATTCGACCGAGCACTTGAGGGTGAGAGTGCAAAGTCACATTGCGTCGGTCACGTTCGACCGGCCACCCGTGAATGCCACGGCCATCGACTCGTTTCGGGAGATCAAGCAAGTCTTCGACGGAGTCAGCGAGGATCGGGACGTTCGGGTCGTCATACTAACCGGCGCCGGCCGAGCCTTCAGCGTCGGCGGAGACATGAAGGCAAAACAGAGCAATATCTGGGGAGACCCCCCACCCCCCGAACTCGGCGCGACCGTCATCACCGACTCCGGGCGGGTACCCCGAGACGCCATCTGGTCGGTGATGGACTGCTCTGTGCCCGTCATCGCTGCGGTAAACGGTCCAGCCATCGGCGCCGGGCTGGCCATAGCTTCGGTCTGTGACTACATCATTGCGTCGGAGCGGGCAACCTTCGGAATGACCGAGATCAACGTCGGCGTGCTTGGCGGAAGTAGCTTTCTTATCCGTATGCTGGGGCCGTACGTAGCTCGGCACATGTTCTACACCGGCGATGTGCTCTCAGCCGACGATCTCAGGGACGCTCGGTGCTTTTACAAGATCGTTGGCCACGATCAGCTCATGAACGAAGCTCAGAGCCTGGCCGAGCGGCTGGCCGAGAAGAGTCCCATCGCACTTCGGCTGGCGAAGGAGTCAGTACTCCGGGTCGAGCAGCATTATTACCTGAAGGACGGGTACCGGATCGAGCAGGACTACACGCGGCGGCTTGTGAAGTTCGAGGATTCGCTCGAGGCCAGGCAAGCATTCGTCGAGAAGCGCCCACCCGAATGGAAATGGAGATAGCCGAGCCAGGCCCGCATCAGCGTGTCGACTGTGCCCCCTCTAGAACCCATCACCGCACTCGAGTCGCCACACCTCGGATGGCGTGACCAGCGATTAGGCTCACCAGGCCCAGCAAGCGAGCGGAGGGGACAATGAAACTGCCGGCTTTCGAGTACCACGTCGCCCGGTCGGTGGACGAAGCGGTCCGCCTACTGGCCGAGTGGGGGGACGAGGCGATGGTGCTCGCCGGCGGCCAGAGCCTCATCCCGCTACTGAGCTTTCGCCTAGCCCGCCCGGGCCATCTGGTCGACGTTAATGCCATCCCGGATCTGGGCGATATCCACTACGGCCAGGATGGGCAGGGTCTGGCCCTGGGGGCCACCGTGCGTCAAAGACAGGCCGAACGCTCGGTGCTGGTGCAGACCCGAGCTCCTTTGATGGTAGGCGCCCTGGCCTTGATCGGCCACGCCGCCATCCGCAATCGGGGCACCGTAGGCGGCAGCATTGCCCACGCCGATCCGGCTGCCGAGCTACCCGCGGTGCTCACCGCCCTGAGCGGCGAGGTGGTGGCCCAAAGTGTGCGCGGGACGCGCGCCATACCGGCCGGGTCGTTCAGCCGGGGTTTTCTCACAACTGCGCTGGACGACGACGAGCTCCTCACTGAGATCCGCTTGCCGGTCTGGCCGGACTCAACGGGGTGGGCGTTCCAGGAGTTCAGCCGCCGAAGCGGGGACTTCGGCGTCGTCGGGGTGGCCGCCGTGCTCGGGATGGAAGCCGGAGGCCGAGTGGCACACGCCGCGGTGGTTTTCTCCGGAGTGGGCAGCACCGCAGTGCGGGCTGTGGAAGCCGAGAGGCTGCTCGTCGGAGAAGCCGCATCCCCCGAGTTGTGGGAGGCAGCCGCCGAGCACGCTGCCAAGGGGCTGGACCCGCCCGCCGACCTGCACGGCTCGCCGGCCTACCGTCGCCAGCTGGCCCGGGTGCTGGCTCGGCGGTCGCTCCAGGAGGCGTACGACCGAGCGAAAGGAGCGCGATGACAACCCAAGTTGTGAAATTGACCGTCAACGGCCAGGTCCGGGAGGCAGTCGCCGAGCCGCGCAAGACCTTGGCCGATTTCATACGCGAAGACCTTCGCTTGACGGGCACCCATATTGGGTGCGAGCACGGGGTGTGCGGGGCGTGCACGGTGATCGTTGACGGGGTGGCGGCCCGCTCGTGCCTCATGTTGGCGGTGCAAGCTGCAGGGGCCCACGTGACCACGATCGAGGGGCTCGAGACCAACGGGAGGATGCATCCTCTTCAAGAGGCCTTTCGGGAGAGCCTCAGTTTTCAATGTGGATTCTGCACACCGGGGTTCGTTATGACCGCGTTAGCGCTCCTCCAGGAAGGGGCTCCGCGAGACGAGGCAGGCCTGCGCGAAGAGCTGTCGGGCAATCTGTGCCGCTGCACCGGCTACCAGTCGATCGTAGATGGCGTCCTGTTGGCAGCAGAGAGGATGTCGCTGTCCGAACCGACGCAGGACGTCGGGCGGGCGGACTCAGACGAGGAGATCAGATGAGATTTGTCGGCGCCAAAGTGCAGCGTCCCGAGGACCAACGGATCCTGACCGGCCGGGGCCACTACATCGACGACCTGCAATTGCCAGGCATGCTGCACGCCGCCTTCCTGCGCAGCCCACACGCCCACGCCCAGATCACGGGCATCGACGTGGACGAAGCCCGCACCGCGCCTGGCGTGGTGGCTGTGTTCACAGGTGAGGACATGAAAGCGGTCACCGCGCCCATGGCCGGCGCATCGGTGATCCCCGGGCTTGAAGCTGCCCCTCTTTTACGCCCTGGCCACCGACAAGGTACGGTTCGTGGGCGACCCGGTCGCCGTGGTAGTGGCCGACAGCCGGGCCCTCGCCGAGGACGCAAGCGAGTTGATCAGCGTCGACTATGAACCGCTCCCCGCGGTGGTCTCCTACGAGGAGGCACTCGATCCCACACGGCCGGCGCTTTTCCCCGACTTGGACCACAATATCGTCTACCGCTCCAATAGCACTTTCGGCGATGTGGACGGCGCCTTCGCGGAAGCCGACCGGGTCGTTAGCGAGACCTTCCGCCAGCATCGGCACGCCAACGTGCCGATGGAGACGCGGGGGGCGGTGGCGTCCTACGATCCCGGATCCGGGGAGCTCACCTACCACGCCGCCACGCAATCTCCCCACGGCCTGCGCCAGGCCCTATCCCTGCTGATCGGTCAGCCTGCGGACCGTCTGCGGGTGCTGTGCGGCGACGTTGGCGGGGCGTTCGGGCTTAAGGGGTACGTGCACCGCGAAGACGTCACCCTGGCGGTACTCGGCAGACAGCTCGGGCGGCCCATCAAATGGATCGAGGATCGCAATGAGCACCTCCTGGCATCCGGTCAGGCCCGTCACGAGTCCGTCGAGATGCAAGCGGCGGTCAAGGAGGACGGCACCCTGCTTGGCATCCGGGCCAAGCTGATCATGGACCAGGGCGCGTATCCGGGCGTGCCCTTTCCGTCGGCCATGTTTACTCGGTCTCGATAAGCACGCTGATTCCGGGGCCGTATCACGTGAAAGGCTACTCGTTTGAGGCCACTGTGGTGGCCACCAACAAGTGCTCCTACGTTGCCTATCGCGGCCCGTGGGAAGCCGAGACCTGGGTCAGAGAGCGGATGCTCGATGTGATCGCCCGCGAGCTCGCAATCGACCCGGCCGACGTCCGGCGCAAGAACATGGTCGCAGGAGACCCGGATGACCGTCTGGTCACCGGTCCCAGCCTGGCCGGTGTGTCGTCCCGGCAGTCATTCGAGCGGGCCCTGGAGTTGGCCGGCTACGACCGCTTTCGGTCCGAGCAGGCCGAAGGCCGCGCCGCGGGACGGTACCGGGGAATGGGTTTCGCCACGTTCGTAGAAGCTGCGCCGGGTCCGGCGGAGATGCGGGCAGGGCCGTTCGGCCACGAGCGGGCCCGGGTCCGGGTCGAGCCGGACGGCCACCTGCTGGTGATTACCGCCCAAGCGCCACACGGCCAGAGTCACGAAACGACGCTGGCGCAGATCGCCGCCGACGAGATGGGAGTACCGTTCGAGCAGGTGCGGGTGGTGCATGGCGACACTCGGCTGACGCCGTTCAGCCTCATCGGGACCGGCGGGAGTCGATCCGCCACCTGGGCCAGCGGTGCTGTGCTCTACAACACCCGCAAGGTGAGGGAAAAAGTTCTGGCCATCGCGGCCGAGGTGCTGGAGATAAGCCCAGAGGACCTCGACATCGCCGACGGGACCATCGTCCCGAGGGGTGTGCCGGAGAAGTCTCTACCCCTCGCTGACATAGCCCGCCAGGTCTACCTGGCGCCCAACACCCTTCCGGCCGGCACGGACGGGACGCTCGAGGCCAGCGAGATCTATACCGGTGCCGGGATCGGCGGCAGCGGATGGTCGGGCGGCACCCATCTCTGCGAGGTGGACGTCGACGTCGAAACCGGGGCGGTCGAGATCGTGCGCTGGATCGCAGTCGAGGATTGCGGGCGGATCATCAACCCGGCGGTGGTAGACGGCCAGATCCGGGGCGGGGTGGCCCAGGGCATCGGGGGGGTTCTGTACGAGCACTCGGCCTACGATCCAGTTGGCCAGCCACTGGCCACCACGTTCATGGACTACCTCGTTCCCACCGCGGTCGAGATCCCGAAGATCCAGATCGAGCATCTGGAGACCGAGCCGCTCGGCGAGGTGGACTTCCGGGGGGTTGGAGAGGCGGGCGCAGTGGTCTCTCCGGCCGCGCTCACCAACGCCATCGAGGACGCCTTGGCTCCTCTCGGCGTGCGCGTCACCGACCAGCACCTTCCCCCTTCACGAATCCTGGAGCTGCTAGGCGTCACCGCCTAAGAAGAGGTCGGGAATGCCCGACCAACTGCGAACCAGAAGGAAGATACTCGCCAAACCCGCACAACGGGTGGTGGCGAGGACCAGAGACATTCCCTGCCGGATCACAACTACACCAACAAAGGGAGATAGCAATGATCCTTCCGCTAGCAGGCAAGCACGCCATCGTAGTTGGCGGTGGCAGCGGCCTGGGGCTGGGTAGCGCCCGGCTCCTGGCGCGCGACGGTGCCGAGGTCACCATCGCCGGGCGCACCGAGCAGAAGCTGCTCGACGCAGCGGGCGCCCTGAAGGATGAGGGGCTCGTGGTACGCCACGCCGTGTGCGACGCGCTCGACGGCCCGAGCGTCAAGGCGGCGGTCGAGGTGGCCTCCAACGCAGAGCGGCAGTTGCACATCGCCGTCGTCGTGCCCGGCGCCGCCTCGATCACGCCCGTGTTGCTGTTCGACGACGACCAATTCAGCCGTGAGGTCGACGGAAACGTCCGGCCTGTCTACCTGCTCCTGAAGTACGCGGGCCACGCCATGATCCGGGCCGGGGAGGGTTCCTTTGTCGCCATCTCGTCCACGGCGGCGTCATTTTCGGCTCGCTATATAGCGTCCTACAGCGCCGGGAAGGCCGGCGTCGACCAGCTGGTGCGGGTGGCCGCCAACGAGCTCGGCCGTTACCGCATTCGCGTCAACTCGGTGCGCCCCGGCATGACCCGCACGCCGCCCGCCGAGCCGGTTTTCGACAACATCCCGATGATCACCGCGTTCCTCGACGGCCAGCCCATTCGCCGCGGTGGCGAGATCAACGATACCGCCCAGGCGGTGCGGTACTTCGCCGGGCCCGAGTCGAGCTGGACGACAGGCCAGCTCCTGACGGTCGATGGGGGGCACACCCTGCGCGCCTTCGTCGACTATGAGCAGCTGGTGGACTTGCCGGACCAGCGGCAGGTCATTCTCGACGGCGAGCTCTAGGCACTGTTAGATCCCTTCGACGGTCGAAATGGTCGCCGAAGAACTCACCACACGGGCCGGCCAATCCGGCCAGGAAACGTTGACGAGAGACTGGAGCCTTAGGGTAGGTGCGTTCCCGAGGCAGAGGGTTTGCTATTATTTCGGTTAAGCCTTCGGGAAGGGAACCAAATGAGCGTCGATACCGGAGCACCGATCTCAGAGTTCCACTTGCAGATGGAGCGCATGACCGGGCGGGATCCTTTTGTCGCCATGGAACCCTTCCGGGAGCTGGCGCCATTCTGGTGTGACGATTACGGCGGCTTCTGGGTGGTGACTCGTTATGAGGACGTCCGCGATCTCTTACAAGATGCTGCCACTTTCTCGTCGATCGACACCATGGTACCGCGTATCACGCTCCCGAACCCCCTGCTGCCGTCCTTCACCGACCCGCCGGACACCCAGAAGTTTCGACGAGTTGTGATGCCTCACATGACGCCCAGGATGGTCGATCCCCTCGAGGCGAAAATGCGCCGAGTGTGCCGACAGTTCATCGCCGAGTTCAAGGATCAGGGTCACTGCGAGGCGATCACGGCCTTCTCCCAACAGTATCCCATCCGGATGTTCGTGGAGTTCTTCGGTCTGCCAGTTGACCGGCAAGAAGAGTTCCGGTCCCATTCGGAGACCTTTTTGCATGACCCCGACTCCAAGCCTGCGGCCTGGTCGTCGATCCGGGCGATCGTGCGAGAGCAGCTCGAAGCCAAGCGCGTTGCCCCTCAAGATGACCTCATGAGCGCGATAATCAACGGTGAGATCGACGGGGAGCCGATCGAGCTCGAGGCGGCGGTGAACCTGGCGTCAACGGTGTTCCTGGGCGGACTCGACACCCTGGCCTCTAACATCGGCTGGACGCTGCGCCATCTGGCCGACCATCCCGGTCTTCGCCATCGGATAATCCAGGAACCCGCGGTGGTGCCGGCCGCAGTCGAGGAATTCCTCCGGCTCTACACGGTGACGGCCCGGACCAGCCGTCGAGCGACTCGTGACGTCGAGTTCCATGGTGTCGAGATGAAGGCCGACGACCGGATATCGGTCATGATCGGTCTCGCCAATCGTGACGGATCGGAGTTTGAGGACCCCTTGGTGGCCAACTTCGACCGCAAGAACAATCGGCACATCGCCTTTGCTGTCGGCCCCCACCGCTGCCTCGGGTCGCATCTGGCCCGTCACGAGTTAGAGGTGGCTCTCGAAGAGTGGCACGCCGCCATCCCCGACTACCGAGTCGCCGCCGGCGAGCAGATCCTCTACAGCGGCGGCAACTTCACGATCGAGTATCTACCGCTCGAATGGGCGGTGTGACGGGCGCCATCATCGTGCTCACTGATGGCGAGGAGCCATTTCGGACCTGAGGACCCGGGCCTGGTGGACTTTCCGGCGACGGATGCGCCATCCCTCCGGCGTTCGCACGAAATCATCGTCGTAGTAGCCGAGGAAGTCGACCCATCTGTTGGGGTCGTCTCTCCGGATCATCAGAACTGCATGGAAGTACGAACGCGCCGTGGCCGTGTCACCGTCCAACTCTATGACGACATTGGACAACCGGTGGAACGTGTCGCCCATTCGCTCGTGGGTCGCGGCCATGAACTCGCAGATCGAGTTTGCACCGCTGAAGCTGCCCGCGGCGCCGTAATCGGCCTCGACGTCTTCGGTCCAACAAGTGCGGAAAAGCGACCAGTCGCGCCGGTCAATGCCGGTTGCGTAGCGGACAAGGACCTCGCCGATCTGGGCCTGCTCCTCACGAACGTCTGTCACCAGAATCCTCCTTGTCCTTCGGGAATGACCCCAGGCTCATTCGACCGCGGGAAGGACTTTCTCCACGAAGGCACGCAGGTTGTTCCACGCCAACTCCGGCGGAATGCCACCCGCGAGCGGGTGGAAGGTTACCGAGTGACCACCGCGGATGTAATCCGCGCACGCCTCGGGGGTCATAACGCTGTGCATGTGTAGCTCCTGGAGGCCGGCGATGTCGTCAACCGGTCGGTACAGGTGTTCGTTGGCCCCACCTGCTGCGGCCCAAGACGCGTACATGTTGGACTCGTGGAGGAGATAGGGCGCTAGCCTCTCCCATTCCGCGTCGACGTCGTCGGCGATGAAGACCGCAGGGGGGACTTCATCGCCCCCAATGACAGGGCCCGGCGCCTTCCCGAGCGCCATGCATTCCTCCCGGTAGGCCTTGGCCAGCGATGGATCTGCGGCGATCGGATTGAAACCATCGGCAAGGCGAGCGGCGCGACGGGCCACGGCGGGCGCGGTGCCGCCCAGCAGGACCATCGGGCGGGGTCGTTGAATAGGACGAGGCGACACGCGAACGGTCACGCCGTGGTGCTCGAACGGCTCGCCCGACAGCGCCGCCAGGTAGACCGGAAGCTTCTCCTCCATCAGGCGGGCACGATCTTTGACATCGAGTCCCAGCATCTCGAACTCGCGGGCGACGTATCCGCCACCGACTATCACCACGACGCGCCCGTTGCTCACAATGTCGAGCAGCGCAGTGCGTTCAGCAGCCTGGATCGGATCGTGCAAGGGCAGAATGAGCGCTCCGATGGTAAGCTTGGCCTTGTTGGTGACCGCCGCGATCGCCATCGCCATCATCAGCGCATCCGACAGGTAGCCGTCCTCGGCCTGATGGTGTTCCGAAACGTTGATCGCCCTGCACCCATGCGAATCGGCGTAGCTTGAAAGTTCCAGCGCGGCGCGGTACTGCTCGGCGGCAGTTGTCGTGAGGAACTCCGGCATCCGCATCTCGAAACGAATCGTCCACCTCATCGTCGAACCAATCCCTCAAGTTTGATTTCTAGAACCCGCCTCAGGGCGACACCCTAAAGGGCCTGCCGCCAGATGGACATACGCGCTCAGCAACCTTCGCACACGCATCGAACGGGACGTTGGCGGCGGTGCCGGTGCCCATCTGCTGGAGGCCGCCGGCTACCCGTACTCGGGAATGACGTACTTCCCGAACGTTCTGATTGACTCCATGATCTTGTCGTGGGGAATGTCCCATGTCTGCATGTGGAGGATGAGCTGGTCGACGCCGACATCGGCGAAGCGCCGGCACAGCGTGTCACATTGGTCGGGGTTGCCCGCCATCGTGAAGCCGTTGTCGATCATGCCCTCCGGGCCGAGGTGGCGAAGATATTGCTCACCCTCCCACGCCGACTGCACCGTGTACTCGTAATTGCGGGGCGGCGTCTGATCCTTTGGCCATCTCGAATACGACATCCCCTTCAGCACGTAGCTCAGTGACGCCTGCCCACCCAGGTCGCGAGCCTCGCTATCGCTCTCCAGGCAGAGCGCGTTGCAGAACCCGGCCAGGCGGTTATTGACCTCGAAGCCAATCGGATTGGCGTTGACGATCCCGTTCCGGTAGATCTCGACACTTTCCACAAGACTTTCGGGGGTAATGCCAATCGCAAAAAACAAGACACCGAGACCAGCTTCGGCCGCCCTCTGAGTCGTGGTCGGCGAAGTCCCAGCCATCCACAGCGGGGGATGCGGCTTCTGCACGCAGCGGGGAACGACAGTGCGCCCTGGCATCGAGACATATTCTCCGTCGAGCGAGGCGTTCTCAGTCGTGAGAAGCTTCACGATCGCCTGCAACCCCTCGAACCACATCTCACGGGAGTAGTTGGCGTCGATCTCAAAGCCCTCAAGCTCAGTAGGCGTAGTCGACCGCCCCGTCCCAAGTTCGAGCCGGCCGTTGCTAATGCAGTCCAGAGTGGCGACCCGCTCCGCTACTCGGGCGGGGTGGTTGTACCCGGGCGGAGTGAGGACAACGCCGTGCCCCAGTCGCATCGTCGTGGTCACCTGGGAAAGCGCGCCCAACATCACTTCGGGGGCCGAACAGTGCGAGAACTCCTGGAGGAAGTGATGCTCAGTCAGCCAGACGTACTTGAAGCCCACCTCCTCCGCCAAACGCACCTGATCGATGACCTGTCGAAAAATTTCCGCTTCCTTGCCTACGCTCCAAGGCTGCGGCACGCAGATCTCATAGAAAAGCCCAAAGTCCACCCATCACCCCTGTACGATCGAATCCCACATGTTGGTGCTACCGCGGCAGAGCATAGCCCACCCTATGCCCCGGTTGAAACTCCGTTCCTCTCGTAAGGAGTGCTAGAACGGGCCCCACGCGTCGCTGACTAACGCAAACAGTCACTCGGACATCGCAGCCACGGGTCCTCAAACATCAGCTCGCGAACGGCGGTCCCCACGGCGAGCCAGCCAGACCAATGCAGGCGTTCGCCGATGTGTCTGGGCCAAAGTTAGGCGGCATCACTGTAAGTTGCCGGACGAAAAGCGCTCGTACTGATCCTCATCACTCGACCTACGCCATCGCCTCAACGCGGCGTTGGCAACCGGATCGCAACCGCGGCGCATGGGGCCACCGAGATCAAAGATGGAGTCCACAATCGTTGACGCGGCCTCATCAGGTGACGTCACCAGATCTCGCATATCGGCAAACCCGGACGCATTCGCCGACGCCATGGTCTCGTAGCCGGCCACACGCGACGCAGCGGGCGCCCGGAATACCGGGCTGTCATGGAGCGCATCGGTCTCGACCAAAGCCGGAACAATCTCCAGGACTCGAATACCAAACGGCGTCAGTTCTAAACGCAACGAGTCATTCAGTGAGCTCACAGCGGCCTTCGCTGCGCAGTAGGCCGAGTACCAGGGTGACGGCTGCAGGATGGCCGCCGAAGAGAAGTTACAGATGACTCCCCCACCGCGCTTTCGCAGCACCGGGATCACCCGACGGGTCAGTTCCACGGTACCGAACAAATTCAGCTCAAAGATCCGACGCCACTCGTCAATTGGCGTCACTTCGAATGGCAGATCATTCTCCGTGCCGCCCGCATTGTTGATAAGCACAGCCGTCGAGTCCGGGAACGCGAAGTCGCCGGGATCCGTGACATCGAGTTCCGCAACCTCGATCAAACTTGCCTTCTCGCCGGCTGCCGCCACCAGTTCCTGAGAAGCGTTCAAGTTCCGCATCGTAGCGAGCACACGGTGGCCTCGTCGAGCGAGCTCGACCGCCACGGCTCGCCCTATGCCTCGACTGGCGCCGGTCACTACTGCGATGGATTCGGCCACCGATGTCCCTCCTTGCATGGGATCCAAATCAGCGCTCCAGCGAGCTGTGTGTCGAGATCAGGAGGGACCCGCAGCCCATCGGATAGACAACGCTGATCATTTGAGCGGAGTGTACAGCCTTCTAGTCGCCCTATCAACGGACCCCGTGCGATGAGGTAGGCCCCGACACTGCTTTGCAGGGTCCTGCGTAGAGCAGCGTCAGTCGCCTTGCGCTTTGAGCAGAATCTCTTCTAAAAAGCCGACACCAGAAGATCCCTGGAAGTCAACTCCCTTCCGCCCTCCTGAGCGCACCTCCAAAGTACGCGCAAAGTTGAGCCAGGCATCGACGCGGCGGCGGCTCTCGGCCGCGACTTCGCAAATCTGATCAAGCGGCACGTTGTCGACATATTCACGCCACTTGTAAACCAACGAACCTCCTGAGAGCCAGTAGATGAGACTCTGCGCAGAATCACACGACGACAGAGCGTTGCCGGGTGACTCCGGTACCGGCGGTGTACGGTCTGCTAGCGACCTGGCGTCGAATCGGATGGGGGTGAGGTCAGTGGGAGGCTCAACTCCCTGGGCGGCGCACGAATCATTCGGCGCCCGCGACTTCTCGTCTGTCAGGCGCGTAGTCTATGGTAAAGCGCTCCACGCCACCGAGAGCGATTTCCGGACTCGTTAATGCGTTTTCATCCGCTCGACTCCTAGAGTGCTACGGCTCGACAGAGACCGGCACAATCACAGGGTTGGACCACCCTTACGTAGAGACGCATTCGCACACTGTTGGCCTCGCCGGCGCAATAGCTGAACTCCGACTCGTCGATCTTAGGCCAGATGGAGCTGGTGAGCTGTGCGCGAGGCATCAGGCGGCGCCCACCTCCTATTGGAATCTGCCAGCAGAATCGAGCGCGACGTTTCGCCAAGGATGGATCCGAACAGGAGACATCGCGCGGATCGACGCTGATGGCTTTGTCGAAATCCTCGATAGGGTTAAGGACATGATCATTCGCGGAGGAGCGAATGTCTACTGCGTCGAGGTCGAGGCCGCGTTAGTGCAGCATCCAGCCGTCCTCGAAGCCGCCGTAATCGGAGTTCCGGATACTGTGATGGGCGAAGCCGTCGGCGCTGTCGTGCGACTCGCCCCAGGCGCATCGACGTCGGAGTCAGAATTGAGGGAGTTTGCGAGCGGCCTCATCGCAGACTACAAGGTCCCTGACCAAATCCAGGTCGCGAACACGCCGTTTGCCCGAAACGCCAACGGGAAGCTCGACAAGCGCGACATCCGACGTAGTACCCGTTGGGAGCCTCGGCCCACTCGCCCCCAGCCGTGTCCTGACAGAGTCCCGTCAGGGCCCGGTTCGATTACTGTCTGAGTGACGATGATCCGTGGCGTAATCAACGAAAGGCCATGACGTGCATCAAGCCCTAGAGGGTATTCGGGTCCTTGATTTCACGCAGGGGATGGCGGGTCCGCTGGCGACGATGATCCTGGCCGATTACGGCGCCGAGGTGATCCGGTTTGAGCCAGATGGCGGGGACGCTATGTGGTCCCACCCCGCCTATCTCCTCTGGAACCGTGGCAAGAAAAGCGTTCAACTAGACTGGCGTTCGTCGAAGACGGCTGGAGACTTGAGGAAGCTGATCGCGGGGGCCGATGTCCTGATCGAGAGTCTCCGGCCCGGGGACGCAGACAGTCGAGGTTTCGGATACGAAGCCGCGGCTCTTATCAATCCGGCGCTGGTCTACTTCTCCATTTCGGCGTTCGGCCCAGACGGCCCCTACAAGTATCTGAAACCCTATGACGGCATCGTCAACGCCAAATCGGGGCGGATGCGAGACCAAGTCGGGTGGCAGAAGAACCGCCCGACATATCGGGCCGTGAATGACACTTCCTACCACACCGCGATGTTCGCCGTGCAGGGGATTCTGGCTGCCCTTCGCGTCGTGTGGCTATCGGGTCGAGGCCAGCGGGTCGACACCAGCCTCCTCCACGGTGTCACCGCGCCCAACAACCCGTGGCAGCGCTTCGATGGCGAGGAACTTCCCCCCGACCGTTACCCCAACCAGTCGGACTCGAGCGACATCGCGCGCTATCAGCTGGTTCCTGACCGGAAGGAGACCGATCCGTACTCGGCGATCGCATCCCAACTTTGCACTGAATGCAAGGACGGTCGGTGGATTATGCACGCCAACAACCCGAAGCATCTCTTCAACGCCTGGATCAAAGCTATCGGATTCCAGTGGATATTGGAGGACCCCCGCTACAAGGGCGCCCCGCGTTCGTTCCCGACTGATCAGGACCGCATCGATCTTAACCTTCAGATCGTGGCCCGCATGAAAGAGAAGACGGCCCAGGAGTGGATCGAGATTTACATCGAGAACCCTGACTGCGGTGGGGAAATCATGCAAACCACCCAAGAAGCCCTCGCTCATCCGCAGTTCATCCACAACGGACACCGAATCGAGATCGATGACCCCCGGGTGGGTCCCATCGCGCAGGTCGGAGCTTTCGCCGCCATGTCAGAGACACCGGCTGTCATCGAAGTTCCGGCACCGACTCCCGGCCAACACACAGCCGAAGTGCTCGCCGCCGTACCACGACGAAAAAGAGCGATACCGGCAGGGGAAACGCCGACGGGTGGCCCCCTGGAGGGAATCGTCGTGTTGGAGCTCGACGCCTGGCTGGCTTCGCCCTTCGGTGGGGCACTCCTTGGCGATCTTGGTGCTCGGGTTATCAAGATCGAACCACTCACGGGCGATCCCTACCGGATCTACGATGTCGACAACGTGGTTCGCGCCATGCAAGCCAAGGAGAGCCTGGCCGTCGATCTCAAGGTCGAAGATGGCCAGAAGATCGTGCACAAGCTCGTCGAGAAGGCGGACGTCCTCGTGCACAACTTCCGGCCAGGTGTAATGCCTCGCCTGCGCATGGACTACGAGACCGTCCGCCAGATCAAGCCCGACATCGTCTATCTTTACGCGGGCTCATACGGGTCCACCGGACCACATTCGCAGCGGGCGGCCTTCAATCCAACCATGGGCGCGTTTGCCGGCAACTCCGTGTTCCAATCGGGGGAAGGCAACGTCCCGATTGGCGATCAGTCGCCCGATCCGATTTCGGGCAGCGGTGTGGCAACCGGAGTCATGTTGGGACTGGCTGCGCGCTGGCGCACCGGCAAGGGCCAATACGTCGAAACCACGATGATCAACTCGGTTGTCTACTGCAACTCCGACGACGCCTTGGACTATGCTGGTAAACCCCCTCGACACAACCCTGACAAGGACCAGCTGGGACTAGAAGCGACTTACCAGCTGTACGACACTCAGGACGGGTGGGTCTTCCTTGCCGCGCAGCACGACGACGAGTTCGCGGCCTTTTGCCGAAATTGCCGACCAGGCCCAGCTGTCGACTGACGTGCGGTTCGCGAATGCCGAGGCCCGCTACCGGAACCGAGCTGCGCTCACCGCGGTGTTAGCCAGACTCTTTCTGACCCGTACCGCCGAGGCCTGGGAGTCGCTCCTCACGGCTGCCGATGTCGCCTGCGTACGGGCGGATGGCATGGGGCACAGGCGTTTCCTCTACGAGGACCCGCACCCAAACGCCATCGGCTTCATGGTGCCCACCCGGCACTGGAAGTACGAATCGCGCGCACCGGACGGGAAGTACTGGCGTCACGGGCCGGTCCTGCACTTCTCCGAGACTCCCTGCGACGACGGAAAACCATTCACCGAGCGGGGGGAGCATTCGTGGCAGATACTCAGGGAGCTCGGCTACGACGCCTCCGAGATCGAACGTTTGCACACCGATCACGTGGTGGACTGGACAACCCAACCTTCGAGCTTGAAGGTGTAGACCCGAATGAAAGTCCAACGCGTCGGCAATGCCGTCGTGGAGCAAGCGATCAATGATCGTCTACGGCCGATGCCAGTGCCCGATGAGTTGACACGCCCGTTTTGGGACGCTGTCAAGGACGGCCGGCTCGCCATCCAGCGATGCCAGTCGTGCGGCACGTATTACCACCCACCGGTGGTCCACTGCTATGAATGTGAGTCCCGCCGGCTCAGCTTCGAGAACGTAAGCGGTCGGGGTACGATCTACACGTTCCTGCGCGTTTATGAAACCAACGAAGTCGCCTTTTCATCAGCATTGCCCTACGTAGTCGCTTACGTGGAACTCGTCGAACAGCCTTGGCTACTGTTGATGGCCAATCTCGCAGGGGCCGAACCGTCGAAGCTCACCGTTGGAGCTCACGTGCAGGTTGCGTTCGTTGACATCGGTGACGGGGCGATGTTGCCTGACTTCAGACTGGTTGATGGCGATTCGTGACTACTCTATCCACAAATTCTCCTCTCGATCTCCCCTGCTGCGGAGACGGCCCAGAAGGGAACAGGAGTGGTTGACAGGCCGTTCGCCAAAGCGAAGGTAGCCGTTCTTGGCCTGGCATACTCGCATATCACCCGAGCTACCCGACCTGAGGCGCCATCACTCGGCGACGAGTGCGTCGACACTTGCCGTCGGGCGATCGCCGATGCCGACCTCTCGCCGGACCACATCGATGGCGTTACCAGCCACGTTATGCACCATGACGGCGGGCGGAACGACGGTGTCCGCACCGTGTCCCCACAGTACATCTGGCGACGCCTGAGGTTGCCGGTCCGGTGGGGCGAGGTCAACAACAAGTATCTCGGCTCCTCGTTGATCGAGGCCCACAATGCCATCGCAGGCGGGGCTTGCCGCTACGCCCTCGTCTGGTGGGCGACCGACTTTGCGAGGGGCAACTCGACAGCCCGAAAGGACAGAACTTCGGCCGCCGGCGAAGCCCAATTCGTGATGCCCTACGGCGGCGCCGCTTCGTATATCTTCCACGCAGTCACGGCTCAGCGCTACTACCAGAAGTACGGGGCAACACGGGAACACATGGCCAACTTCATCGTGGCCAACCGCCGTCACGCTCTCATGAACGAGAAGGGATACTGGTCGCTTCACAAACCGGAGGAGCTTACGGTCGCCGACTATCTATCGGCTCGCATGCTCGCAGACCCGTTCTGTGTCTACGACGCGGACATCCCGGTGCGTGGCTGCATCGCCTACGTGCTCGGTCCAGCACAAGCGGCCCAGGATTTGTCCCACGGTGCGGCCTACATCAAGGCCTTTGCCCAGGCCTGGATCGGCCCCAACGGACCGGGGTCTTTTTACCACGAGGGAGGCCGATTGGCGAAGCCTTCATTGGAGGACAATGAAGAACTCCCGGCTCTGTTTCGTCGGAACCTATGGGAGCCCGCCGGTCTGCGGCCGTCGGACATCACGACCGCCAACCTCTACGATGGGTTCAGTATCCTCGCCTGGTTGCACCTGGAGGCGCTCGGATTCTGTGGTGTGGGCGAGGCGTTCGAGTTTGTCCAGGATGGCCGTACGGGGCTCACAGGTCAGTTGCCGGTCAACACCGGTGGCGGTCACCTTGGCGAGGGTCACCTCGGCGGTGGTCCACACTACTCTGAGGCGATCCTGCAGGCTATGGGACGCTCGGGGGCTCGACAGGTCGCTGGCGTCAGGTACGCCCTGGCGTCAACCGATCGGCCAACGCGAGCGCAGGTGATGATCTTCGGATCCGAGCCGACGTAGTGGACAGTTGACTTTTTGCGGATGACAGGAATGAAAGGACAGCGTATGACCGATTCTTCACAGCGCCGCTACGTGCTCATCTCGAGCGATGCTCATGCCGGGGCTGATCTTTACGATTACAAGCCTTACCTCGATTCTGGCTTCCATGACGAGTTCGACGCGTGGGCCGCCTCTCGCGTCGAAGACCCCTGGGGCGCGTTCGACACCGAAATGCTGGACACCGACGACCCGAACGTGAGGATCGGGCTATCGTCGTTTGGTTCTCGATACAACTGGGATAGCGCCGCACGAATAGCACATATGGATGCGGACGGTATCGCAGCGGAGGTCATTTTTCCGAATACTGTCCCGCCGTTCTACCCCCGAGGCGTGATCAGCGCCCCCGCCCCGTCCACGGCCGAGGAATACCGCCTGCGGTCGGCCGGTGTCAAGGCCCACAATCGGTGGTTGGTCGACTTCTGCAACCTGGCTCCGGGCCGGCGGGCCGGATTGGCGCAGGTCTTCTTGACCAACGTTGACGACGCCATCGCCGAGGTACGCTGGGCACGAAAAGTGGGCTTGGCGGGTGTGCTGGTGCCCGCAGACCACATGCAGCAACTTGTGAACCTCTACGAGCGTCGGCTTGATCCCTTTTGGGCAGTCTGCGCCGAGCTCGAGATGCCCGTGCATCGACATTCGGCGTTCGTGGGTCCGCCAGAAACCGCCGAGTCAGGACCCGCCACTGATGGCGTGGCCGCTTACGAGGATATGCTGCTCTTTCAGCGCGGCCTCGGCCACCTTATGCTGGGGGGCGTATTCGAACGCTTTCCGGATTTGAAGTTCGTTTTCACCGAAACCGGCACCTCGTGGGTTTCCGCGGAACTGGAGAAACTCGACTACTGCTGTCGCCGAGCGCTGGTGAGGGGCGTGGCGCAGTATCCGCTCATGAATCGCGCTGTCCGAGACCTCTCGAAGTGGCCCAGCGAATACTTCCAAAGCAACTGCTACATAGGGGCTTCGGTCAGTACCCGCGGCGACATCGCCAATCTCGACAAGATTGGCGTCGGACGGTTGCTCTGGGGTTCCGACTACCCCCACCACGAAGGGAGCTGGCCTCGAACCCTTCTTTCTCTCAGGATCAATTTTTGGGATCTGCCCGAACCGAAAGTCCGCTCCATGACCTCGCTGACCGCGGCCGACGTTTACGGTTTCGATCTCAACTTCCTGCAATCAATAGCCGACAACATCGGTCCCACCCCGGGAGAGGTCGCCACGCCCGTCACCCAACAGGAGCTGCCGAGCGTGAGCATGTGCCCGGCGATCGAAGCGGCCATCGAACCGCTGTGTCGCACCATCTCGCAGGTGACGCTACCGTTGGCAGCGGTACACCCCGCATAAGTGGCGATGCGCGTTCGCGGACCGCTATCGGTGCATGAGGCCGCCAGCACGGGGGTCGTCGCCGTAGTGAACGACGCCTGCTCCGCCGGCAGGATCTGAAAGGATCATTAATGTGAATCGTCTCCTGGAGAAGCAGGTTGCGGAATTCAGTAAACTGCGGCAGCTGGCAGAGCGCCAGTCGGATAGCCATTACCGCAGGATCCTAGAGGGCTATCTCCGCCATATCGCCCTCGAGGTCGGCTTCGGGCCAAGATGGGAAGATATCTTTTCGGATGAACTCACCGTCGCAGATCCGATATATCACATTCACCTGGACGGTGATGCGAATGTGGCGACCTACGACGGTGAAGAAGCAGTCAGGGGCTTCTACCGCCAGATGGTCGAGAGTAAGACGGTGTCGACGGCTGACTTTATCCACGTTGCCGTCGCAGACTGGGGCATCGCTGTCTACGAACGCGCCTACCGATATTTGACGGGCGCCGAAGCGCACGCCGAAGGTGTCGACGTCGACGACACCACCGCGACCTACCGGATCGGGCAGGACATTACGCACTGGTGGACGTATGACGACGACGCCCGGCTGCTCGGCGAAAAGGTGTTCGTGCTCCCTGGCACTCTCGCCGTGGAGAAAGTAGCTCCCGAAGACGTTTTCACACGTGAGGATCTCCTCACGGCTCTGCAACCGTTTCAGGGTCCCCCCACGGTGCGTCGCTAGCAAGAGCGAACATCAGAAGTAGACCACAGAAGGAGATCAACGTTGCCATCCCAGCCGGCCGGACCATCATCGAACTCGCTCAGCACCGTGATGGACGGTCTCGTCCCTACCACGTGGGCGGAGGTCGGCCGGGTCGGGCGTTACTTTCGCAACCATCCCACTCTCGACCCGCGCATGCGCGAGATCGCGATCCTGCAGGTAACGATCAGCGCCCGATGTGCCTACGCCTACGCACATCATGTCAGGATCCTCGAGCGTGACCTAGGTTCCACAAAAGAAGAGCTACGGGCCCTCATCGACCACGCCACAGGTGGCGCCTCCCCGGTGAACGACGACGACGCCACAGTCATGCACGTCGCTCGACGCATCACCGAGGAAGCGGAGCTCGCCCCCGCCGAACTCGACAACCTCAGCCGCGCCCTTGGCCGACAGCAAGCCTCCGAGCTCGTCGTGGCCGTCGCCTTCTACAACTCCCTTGCTCGTATATGCAACGCCTTCGACATTCCCGTCGAGCCCGAGTACGCCGCCGCCGTGGACCGCTTTCCTGCACCATGGTGATCCCGGCCAACGAGGTTTCACCACTGAGTACACGGCGCGGCACTAACCCATAGGTGTCTTCTGCGTATATCCAGCGTCCACAGGCAGAGCGACCCCGGTCATGTAGCGTGATTCGTCGGAAGCCAGAAAGAGCGCCGCATTCGTCACGTCCTCCTCCTCAACCCAGGGAATTGGAAGCAAGTTCAGCCCACTGAATGCCCCCCTGACGTCATCGATGCTCGGGTCGGGCAAATCAGGACGGAACACGCGGAAGACGAAATCATTCATGATCATCCCGGTAGGCACGGACGTAGGCAGAATGCAATTAATTCGTATTGTACTCTTGTAGAGATGAAGTTCATTGGCGATCACCCGCGACAACGATATAACTCCGGCCTTCGCAGCAGCATAAGGAGCCGAGTGGGGCGGATTGACCCACGCACCTGCCGAGCTGGTCAGGATGATTGAGCCGCCCCCGCCCCGCTCCAGCATCGACGGGAGCGTAGCTCGTATCGTGTTCCACGTGCCCTTGAGGAGCACTCCCACCGTGTCATCCCATTGCTCATCCGTGAGCTCCCAGGTCAACCCAAGGGCACAAATACCCGCGTTAGCACAAACAATGTCAACCTTACCGAGGCTGGCTAGTCCCTCGTCCACCACCGCCTTCACATCCGACCCGTTGCGGACATCTGCTTCACGTAGAACGGCCTTACGACCAGTGCGCTCGATCAACTCTTGCGTCGTCGTCAGATCGTCCGCCGTAGCCAGCGGGTAGGGAACGCTCGACATGTTCGAGCAGATGTCGATGCCAACTATATCCGCACCTTCCTGCGCAAAACGGACGGCGTGAGAACGGCCCTGTCCTCGCGCCACGCCAGTTATGAAAGCAACCTTTCCCTCGAGACGTCCCATGCCGCAGCACAACTCCTCTCATCTGACGTCGATTAACTCTCCCAGCCGACCTCGTCCCCATCAACGTCTGACCGACACCCGTTCGTCGAACTTCCGATAATCATCAGAATATCGCGCTATAGTCGGTATTGCAACTCGACCGGATTGTGGGCTTCGCCGGCCGAGACCGAGAAGGACAATTCCATGTCAGAGCCAGGTGTCAGCGTATTACAGTTCTGGAGGCAAATATGACAGATAGCATCGGCGAGGCCCTACCGGTCCCCTTGCTTGGCGAGCCCGAAGCACACGAACGTGGACAGGATCAAAATATCGCCGAGAATATCGCTTCGCTGAGCCTCTTCAGGGTACTCCTCCAGAATGAGCGTGTCGCAGGCGCAATCGGCAATCTTCTCCAAGCTCTCCTCGTAGACGGCGTCCTCGACCCCCGCCTTCGCGAGCTCGTCGTGATGAGGCTCGCGTGGCGCTACGGTGCCGAATACCAGTGGAGCCATCATTGGCGCATCTCGCGCGGAGCTTATGGAATCCCGGCTGACGACCTGTTAGCCGTTCGCGATCCGATCCGCCCAGACGGGTTCAGCGCGGCCGAGCGGGCCGCCCTGAAGGCGACCGATGAGATGATGGACGACCACCGCATCGGGACGGCCACGTGGGCGGATCTCAGAGAGCACTTGCCGTCCGAGGCCGAACGCGTCGAGCTCGTTGTCCTGATCGGGACCTATCTGTTTTTTCCGTGCATGCTCAACGCCCTTCACGTTCCCCTCGAGGAGTCGATGCGTTCATGGCCTCCGGACGGCCTGACCCCAAACCGGTAACCTTGTCAGCAAATCCGAGCTCTGATCCGCTATCACAAAGGGCACAATATGAACAACTATCTTGACTACAAGGTGTTTACGGACTATTCAATCTTTGATGCTGATCAGCATCTGAGCGAACGAACCGATTGCTATACGCGCAACATCGACGCGCGATATCGGGATCGGACACTGCGAATCGAGCCGCGGCAAAGGGATCTATAACCTGATCGCTGACGGCCTCGAAGTTCCCATGGAGCGGCACGTCGGCAGGATGGCGTGGCCTGGCTCTCTCAAGGAGTTACTGAAAGGTCTCAAGGCGGGTGACGCGGGGTCGGCTGCTTACGAATGGATGGACCCGGACCCGGCATTCGCCGACCCGACGCTGAGGTTACACATGCTCGATCAGCAAAACATTGAGATGTGCATACTTCACTTGACCGATGCAGGCTGCTCGCCGAACATGTGATAGAGGACGAGGACCTCTACTACGCCTCGTCATGGTCGTACCTGCGATGGCTGGACGAGGAGTGGGGGTTCTCGCGTCTAAACCGAATGTTTATTTGCACCAATATTTTCCTTCCGAAATCCGACCCGGACCGTTGAGCAGCTCGAGTGGTTCTACGAGCACGGCGGAAAGATCGTGGGAATGGTTCCCGGCCCAGCCTGGGGGAAGTCACCAGGAGACCCATACTTTGATGCTATTTGGGCTTGCATCAACGCGGCAGGCGGACTAGTGGTCTATCACATCAACGAGTCGATTCCAGGATACAAGGCGACCAGGTCGGAGTGCTGGGGCGAGGAGCCCAGGCCATCGCCGCAACACGCTGATCGCTCAGCAGAAGGTTCTCGATTTCCTGCGGAAAAACGTTGGCGCCGCCCCGGATGATGAGGTCGGTCATCCTGCCAACCACCCGGAATTCGCCTGAGTCGTCCATGACACCAACGTCGCCCGTGTGGAATCGTCCGCCTCGCAGGCTCCTGGCGGTGAGCTCCGGCTGACGCCAATATCCCTGCATCGGAGTGTAGACGCCGGCAAGGGGTCCGGCGTCCGTCGGGCCGACGCAGATCTCGCCGGGAACACCGGGCCCGACTACCTCGTCGTCCTCGTCAACCAACGTGACTCGAACGTGCGGAAACGGCCGCAGGCCCCCGCTGACGGGCCCCATGGCGACCGTCATAGGAATCTCCGTGAGGCCGTAGCCCGCTCTGAGGTTCACGCCGAATTTGGCGAAGAAGCGTTCGCCGAGGTCATCGTGCGCGGCATCCCCTCCCGTATTGAACTCCCAGATCGGCGACAGGGCGTCCGCGCCTATGCTCGGATCGTCCACGAGGTCGTGTACGACCGCCGGACTATCGGGTCAGCGTGTCGGAGTGAGGGAGACCAAATGGGCGACGCCTTTACAGATTTCCGGCGAGCAACGGAAGTAGCCCGCGTCAGCACGAACACTTATGCAAGTAACCTGGACGCGACGTGGTTCAACGCAGCCGGTCCGCACGGAGGATACCTGGGAGGCCTGGTCCTCGCGCGCCATCCTGAGCCACATGGCTCCGACGAACAGCGGCGGCGCGCCATCTCCCCTGGAGGCGACGTTCAGGTTTTGTCGTACTGCCCAACCCGGCCCGGTCCTCATCGACGTGGATGTCGAGCACCAAGGCCGGACCGTCCAGTTCATTCGGGCCAGGGCTCGCCAAGACGGCATCAGCGTCGCCCTCGCCGAGACGACTCTTGCTCGGCGTGTCGCAGAGGCGGCCTCAGGCGACTTCGACGACGGTGTCTCGCCTGATCTTTTACCCCCTGACACGTATGAACCGATTCCAGTATCGCGACGGTTCCCGGTGTCAGCTCATTTCGAGGCGCGCCCGGCAGAGGCCCCCAGTGAACCGCGACGCCCTGCCATGACGACCGGTTGGCTCTCTATGGTCGACCCAAGCGATCTCGATCATTGTGGTGTCACGGCGCTCCTCGACGCCTGGCCCCTCGCCGTTTTCCGCCGATTCCAACGCCCGGTGCCAATCTCGACGCTTGTTTTCACTGTTTTCTTCCGGGATTCCCTGGTCTTGCCTTCCGACCCGGTCTCAACACCGAGGCCCGTCAGATTCCAAACTCTCCGGGCCACGAGTCGATTCATTGAGGAAGACGGCGAACTTTGGTCGACCACCGGTCAACTCATCGCCCAATCTCGACAGATCATCCTGCTACGCCTCTGACGGGATTTCCGGGCGGCAAGCGCGCCGACACTCGGATACCGTATTTGGTGGCGTCTCACTCACACGAGCTGAGACAAACCAACGAGGAAGGTGAGGACGAGGGATGGCCCGTGAGGCATGGATCATCGAAGCGCTGCGTTCACCGCGGGGAAAGGGCAAGGAGTCCGGAGCACTGCACGCTGTCCATCCCCAGCGAGTCCTGGCGCAGGTCCTCGAGCGCGCTGCGGGAGCGTGTCGGGCTCGAAACGGCAGACGTGGACGACGTCGTGGTGGGCAACTCCAGCGGGACGGGCGACCACGGGATGGACATCGCCCGGATGGCGGTCCTGGACGCCGGATGGGCGCTCGACGCGCCGGGCGTGACCTTGAATCGCTTTTGCGGCTCGGGCCAGCAAGCGGTCAACTTCGCGGCGATGGGATTGCTCTCCGGCCACCAGGACGTCGTGGTGGCCGGAGGGGTCGAGTCCATGTCACGGACGGCGCCGTCGCACACGGACGGCTTCACTGCCAACAACGCTCACCTTTTCGCCCGATACCCCATGGTGCCCCAAGGCATCTCGGCTGACCTGATCGCCACCCTCTACGGTTATTCTCGTGAGAAGTGTGATCATCTGGCGGTCGAAAGCCAGGACAGAGCTGCGAAAGCGATCGCCGAGGGCCGATTCGCCAACAGTCTGATACCCGTCTACCACGACGACGGAACGCTGGCCCTCGACCACGACGAGCATCCCCGGCCTGGCACTACGGTCGCCGATCTGAGCCGATTGACCGCCAGCTTCGAGGCCGTGGGGGGCAAGCATCCGTCCAACGACAGCCGTTCGTTCGACGAACTGGCGGTGTCGGCCTACCCCTCGCTTCCGGCCATTCACCACGTGCACCACGCCGGTAATTCTTCGGGTGTCGTCGACGGCGCGGCGGCCGTGTTGCTCACCTCCCCTGACTACGCACAGGCCCATGGGCTCCGACCGCGGGCCAGGATAAGAATGACCGCCACCGCCGGAACGGAACCGGTGATCATGCTGACCGCACCCGGGCCCGCCGCCCAGCGGTGCCTAGAGAAGGCGGGCATGACCATGGGCGACGTCGATCTCATCGAGGTCAACGAAGCTTTCGCGTCAGTGGTCCTCAAGTTTCTCGATGACACGGGGGCAGATTGGGAGAAGTGCAATGTCAATGGGGGGGCGATGGCCTTGGGTCACCCGATCGGTGCGACCGGCGCCATGCTCATCGGGACTGTGATCGACGAGCTAGAGAGGCGTGACCTCACGGTCGGCCTCGTGACTATGTGCACGGGAGGCGGCATGGGGACCGCCACCATCGTGGAGCGTCTCTGACGGAATCGCAGTATCGGTTGGCTTGGAGGGCATGCTCCCGTCAGACCGCTGTCGATGAACGGAGGACTCGGCCGGGATACCGCCCCGGCGATGCCGCGTCCTCGCCGTGTTCCCGAATGATCATGCCATTGACCAGCACATAGTCGACGCCGATGGCGTCGACTACCAGTCGCCGCGCGCCGCCTGGAAGATCTCCTGCGTGTCTCGCTCGAGACGCGCCTACGGTATCGGCATCGAACACGACGACATCGGCCGGCGCGCCCGCCACCAGCCGACCTCGATCGCGTATTCCGTATAGCGCAGCTCCGGCGGACGTGAGCATCCTCACCGCCTCCTCGATGGGCACAACCCGCTTTTCGCGAACCCAGTGTCCGAGCAGATGTGACGGCATGCAGGCGTCGCAGAGTTGGGCGACATGCGCTCCGGCATCCGAAAGGCCAAGTTGCGTCGCAGGACTCAACAGCAGCTTCGCCACTTCGGCCTCGTCGTTGTTGAGGAAGTGTATGGTGAACCGACCAGCCAGGTCGCCGTCCAAGCCAACGTCGAGCAATGCGTCACTCGGCGCAATGCCTCGTCGCGCCGCGTAGTGGATGAGCTGCTCTCCTTCGGCCTCAGGCTGTCCTGGTGCTTCGGAAATTGTCACGTTGGCCCATAACCGTCCGACCCACCGCTCATCCGATGTGGTGTTGCGGAACGCCTCGCGGAACCCGAGCGACCGGTAGATAGCTGCCCGCTGCGGCATATCGGACAGCGTTGGCGAGGTCGCGAAAGACATCGTCGAGCGGCGCGGCCCGCACGACTTTGGCGGATGCCTGGAGCACGAACGGATCCCGAAGACCAAACTCCATCGTCACTGGCAGCGCCGAGACCTGTGGGACGACCCGCTGGCCGGCAGCTCTCGCCTCTTCCACCATACTCAAGAAGCGTTCATGACCACCAGGTCCGCCCATATCCGTAATAATTCCACTGAAGGTGGCGGCGATCCCGGTGAGCTCGCTGAGCATCCCGAGCTCCTTCACGGACAAACCGGGACCGATGGCGGCTTCGAGATAGCCACGTCCTTCTTCAGCCGCTACAGTCGCCAAGGCGATGAACTCTGACCACTCGGCCAACCGACTCGGTACCGGCCGACCTCGGCCCCCTGTATGGGTGAGCGACTTTGAGGTGGAAAGGCCCGCTGCACCGGCGCGTAGGCTCAGTCTGAGCTCATCCGACATACGCAGGATCTCATCTTCGGTTGCGGCGCGTTCCATCGCTGCGTCTCCCATTATGTAGAGCCGCAGAGCACTGTGAGGAACGAGGGCGGCCACGTTTCAGCGCGGTACCGCTCCCCTCGATGGCGTCGAGGTACTCGGGAAAGGTCACGAAACCCCAGTCGCTGCCGAGGCCGCTGCGCAAACAACCGATGTCCATGCCCTCGACGTCTTCGAGCATCTCTAACAACGTCTCTCGGTCGCGGACCGCGTGCAGGTGCGAAGCCAAAACCACAATTCCCCGTCACGACGGTGGTGACCCCGTGCCACGAAGAAACGCTCAGCATCGGGTCCCAAAACACCTGGGCATCGAAGTGGGTGTGGACGTCGATGAATCCGGGCGCGATGACCTGCCCGCCCACGTCGACCGTCCGATCCGCGGCACCCGGGGCGTCACCGATCCCGACGAGCCTACCGCCATCGATCGCAACGTCACCGTGAGTCGCAGGTGAACCAGTCCCATCGATAATGGTCCCATTGATCAGCTTCAGATCATACATGGCGTGTTAGGGCGCCTTAGGGCCCCATGCCGATCCTTTCACGATGCTAAAATCATCGTGTAATGATTCCACACCTGAAGCTGCTAGTCAAAGGGCGCGACTGCGTAGAGGCTCGGTCGGCAGACCCTGAACCGCGTCCTCGACGAACTTGGTGACCGGCTCGGACCGGGCGTCGGCCCGTCTACGCCATCGGGAGCTACTTCACTATAGTTCTGTGATCACAAGGCAGCGGCCGGGCCAACTCCAAGGAGCACAACAATGCCCGACACGATCGTCATAGGTCGGCGTGACCATGTTCTCACCGTCACCTTGAACAGACCCGATCGCTTGAACGCCATGACCGCGGTGATGCGTGCCGAGCTTGCCGATCTCTGGCGAGAAACCAAGACCGATACGACAGTTCGTTGCGTCGTCGTTACCGGGGCCGGACGGGCATTTAGCGCCGGGGTCGATGCGCAGGACCTGGCCGACGGTGTGACGGCACCAACGGACCAAGGTTATTTTGCGGCGGTTGACTACTTACCGGCAAAGTGGCTGGATATCCCTGTCGTAGTGGCGATCAACGGGCTGTGCGTCGGCATGGCCTTGCACTGGCTGGCTGACGCTGATATCGCGATCGCATCCCACGACTCGTGGTTCTGTGATCCGCATGTCTCATTCGGTCAAGTCAGCTCGTTGGAGCCTCTGTTGCTGTCGCTCAAGTGCGGGATTCCAGCCGTCACGAAGCTGGCGCTCCTGGGGGCCCAGTACCGAATGAGCGCCGCAGAGGCTCTTCGGCTGTCCCTCGTATCGGAGGTCGTAGCGGCAGATGAGCTGCTCGGCCGGGCCGACCAACTCGCCACGGTGATCGCAGGACAATCGCCCGCAGGTGTGCGTCGTACGATGCAAATCCTTCGGCGGCATAGCCTTGAGACGTTCGGCACGGCGCTGCTCGACTTCGCGTGGGATCAGCAAGTTGAGAATCGCAGTCACCCCGACGCCACCGAAGGCGCCCTGGCTCTCTTCGAGAAGCGCGATCCCAAGTGGGCATAGACCACGTCCGCAAGCGAGCCAACTTCGTGCCGCGTCAAGAAGGATAATTCTTTTCAATCGCCTGCCGCCAGCGCTCGGGCCCAGGCGTAGTCGGCTTTGCCATTCTCGTGGCGTCGGATGTGATCGACCCAGATAACTCCTCGCGGCAGCTTGTAACGCGCCAGTTGAGCTGAGCACCGAGCGCGCAGTTCCTCATCCGAGATTCTCGCCCCGGCTCCCGCCGCTATGATGGCGACGATCTCATTGCCCCACCGGTCGCTAGGTCTCGAAACGACCACGGCGTCCGCGGCATCGACAGCGTCTCGGACTACCCCTTCGACTTCCTCTGCGTATACCTTTTCTCCCCCAGAATTGATTACGGTGGCGTCGCGGCCCAGGAGCTCGATCCGACCATCCGGAAGCCATCGTCCCCGGTCACCGGGAATCACGTAGCGTATACCGTCGATCAGCGTAAATGTCGAGTCGGTCTTTTCGCGGTCACCGAGGTAGCCCAGTGGGATCCCACCCGTCTTTGCCAGCCAGCCGATCTCGTTGTCGGCAGGCGTGAGCGGTCGTGTCCTGTCGGCGTCGAGCAGAGCGATGTTCGGCTGCGGACGGAATGTGCGGCTGGCTCCGTGTCCCCGAGCGATGACTCCGCTTTCTGACGAGCCGAGAAAGTCATGAAGACGAGCGGTCGGTACCAGCTTCAAAATCCGCTCCTTCGCGGTGGGACGGAGGACCGCTCCGGTGTTCAGGATGGATCGGAGGGATGGGAGCGTCCTTTCACTACGCTCGAGTTCGGCGATGAGGGGAAGCACAAAGGCATCGCCCACGACCACTAACGAAGTGACCCCCGCCCGCGTCGCCGTGTCCACGAGCACGGTTGGGTCGTAGTGGTCAACCCGGTCGTTGATGACGACAGTCCCGCCCGCGCACAGCACGCCGAGGGCAAACCACGTGCCTGATCCGTGCATCAATGGAGGCGCTGGCAGGCCCACGGTCAGCGGGCGGGCAAGTGCCACTTCACGCCACTCCTCAACGGTCTGGACCGGAGTATCATCTTGGCGCCGGACGCCGAAAGGACCCGTGACGAGATCGTGCAGCCGCCACAACACCCCTTTGGGCATCCCCGTGGTCCCTCCGGTGTATAGGACGTGCAAGTCGTCCCCCCGGCACGTGCTGGCAAAGTCCGGCTTCGCACCTGCCAGCGCCATTTCGTAGTCGACCGCACCCTCGATCAGGTCGTGCCCCGAGTCGTCCTGGACCTGGAGGAGGAGCACATCGTTCCCGAGGTCCGCTCGTACCTCGTCCACGAGATTGGCGAAGCACCCGTGAAATACCACCGCGCCGGGCTTCGCATCCTGCACGAGATATCGCAGTTCGTGAGCGACGTAGCGATAGTTGACGTTGAACGGAGCGACGGATGCCCGGTGCGCACCGATCATGGCTTCGATGTACTCCGGCGAGTTGAACAGGAGGATCGCCATTCGATCGTTCGTAGGAACCCACGGCCTCCGGTCATCAGGTTCGCCGCATCTGCCTAGACCATGCCGGCTCAAGACGCTCGCGAGCCTCTGCGTCCGGCTCAGCATCTCCCGCCAGCTATAGCACCTATCACGCCAAACAAGGCAGTCGCGATCGGGGATCGCAGTCCCGAGGGTGTCGAGCAGCGAGACAAGATCCAGCACGAGAAGCGCTCCTAACTGGTCGCCAGCAGTGACTCACTGAGATATTATTGTGAATGTCGAACGGTTGCCCACTCGAGAAAGGGAACAGCATGTATTGCGCTCAAAGCTACCCGTGGTGCAGATCGCTCGGGATACGCGCTGAAAGTGACAGAGCTGAATAGCGAAATCGAGCCGGTCGAAGAGTTCCGAACGCGAGTTCGGTCCTGGCTGGCGCGCAACATGCCACCGAAAGCGACCGGCAGCTCGGGATCGGAGAGACCCATCCCGTTCGAGGCGCAGCGCCAACACACTCAGCGTCATGCGCGATCTCCAACGCCGGCTGTACGACGCCGGGTTCGCCGGCCTTCTTTACCCAGAGGATTACGGCGGCCGGGGGCTGACGCGTCAGCACCAACGAGCGTTCAATGAGGAGATCCGCCCTTACATGTCCCCCCAAGAAGATCGGCTGTTGGCGGTCTCGCTGGGCGCCATCGGGCCGACGCTCCTCGACTACGGCACCGAGCAACAGAAGCTACGGCACATCCCAGCGATGCTTCGCGGTGACCAACTCTGGGTGCAACTGCTGTCCGAGCCGACCAGCGCGTCGGACATGGCCGCGGCCCGCCTTCGTGCTGATCGTGATGGGGACACATTTGTGGTGAACGGAGCCAAGATGTGGAGTACGGGGGCGCACCTCGCGGATCACGCCATGGTTCTCGCCCGCACCAACTGGGACGTCTCGAAACATCGTGGCCTGACAATGCTCGCAACGCGCCTCGACGACCCAAACATCACGATCTTGCCGATCGTGCTGGCGAACCGCGAGTCAGATCTGTGCCAGGAATTCTTCGATGGTGTACTTGTGCCTTCGACCAACATCGTCGGGCGCGAGGGGGAGGGATGGGCCGTCGCCACCCGGCTTCTATACCACGAGCGCAACATGACCGCCGGCAATGGCATGGACGGGTACATGCCCACAGAAGAGGCACCCGTGCACAGCCAGGACCTTGCCCTCACGGTCGCTCAGCGCTTGGAGCGCACCCACGACCCAATTGTCCGGCAGCTCATCGCCGAGTCGTATATCCTGACCCGGCTGAACGAGTTTGCCATAGAGAGAATCAACTCGGCGCTCGCTTTGGGCAAGATACCCGATGCCGGGGCCGCGCTCCTTAAACTGCTCTGGGGCGTGACGACCTTCCGACAGTCCGAGATCACCATCCAGATTGGCGGCCCTGCCGCCCTGATGTCACATTCAGCCGATCTGGTCAACTACGGCAACGATTGGCTGGTGGCGCGTATCGCCACGATTGCTGGCGGGACGAACGAAATGCAGCGCAACCAAATCAGCGAGCGAGTTCTCGGCATGCCGCGAGCTAACCGCCCAGCACGACGTACCATTCCGTGACCTTCTCTAAGCCAAGAACGCGATGAGTCCGACAGTCGCTGTCAGTGTCGGCACCACCGACTACCACGGATGACGACAAAGGGGGTAGCCATATTACGTGGTGCCCACGGCCCCATCGAAGGACGTGATACGTTACATTAACCCGCTCGATTTAGCCGCCGCCGGGGAGCGCCGCCTCTGCCCTCGACGATACATAGGTTGCGCCAAGCGCCGGACCAGGTCCGGCACAAAGTACTCGAGTACATCTTGCCGGGCCTCGTAGAATACGTTCCGCCCGCTCTTGTGGACCGAGATCAAGCCGGCCTGCGTCAGCACCTTCATATGGTATGACAACGTAGATCGTGACAACATGACATCTTCCAAATCGGATGCCGGCATCGACTCGACCTGCGCAATGCGCACGAGCAACTCGATGCGCGCCGGTTCGGACAGTGCCCGGAATACGTCGGCGTAGTGCTCGCGTTCCGACCGCCCGAATGGCGACTCTCCACTAGTCATCGTCACCCACTTGATGATGCCGCGTCGATGTTGTCATAAGATCGACCAGTGTTGCTGATCTTTAAGCCATAGCCACTATAGAGTAGATCGCGGCTGTCCGTGTACTTAGCGCCTGAGGAGCGTGCGCGTGAACTCGTGGACCCCGCTCTGAGCCCGGCCGCGCCCATTCCCGCGGTATTGTTCTGCTATGTCGATGCCAGCCTCGACCATCGATCAGCTCGTGAGGGAGCAGGCGGAGGCACGAGGAGACCACGTCCTGCTTGCCGAACCGTCCGGAGAGCTGTCATTTCGCGAACTCGAGCGCGCATCGCACCAGCTCGCCACGGACCTGGCGGCCAATGGTGTCACCAAGAGCACCTCGGTGGGTCTCCTGGTGCCAAACAGCCGCGCTTGGGTCACCGCGTGGGTGGCCCTGTCGCGCCTCGGTGCAGTCGTGGTGCCGATCAGCACCTTTACCCGTTCTCTCGATCTCCCAGCTTTGCTGCGCCATGCCGATGTCCACACCTTGCTCGCGGTCTCTCGCTTCGCTGGCAACGAGTATCTCACCGGGCTCACCAACGCCGTACTGGATAGCACGGACGCGATGGTCCTTCCTGAGCTGCCGTGCCTACGCCACGTGTGGACACTCGATTATGGCGCGATGGAGAAAGTCCCCCCAGGAAGGCTCCTACCGGCACTGCCGCCCGCTTCGACCACACAACCGTGGGCTGAGGTCGTGGCGTCGCTGGCCAGTGAGGTGACCGAGTCCGATCCAAGCCTGGTCGTCTATTCGTCAGGCTCGAGCGGATCGCCGAAGGGGATCGTACACAGCCAGGGGGCGCTGATCCGGCACGCCAGAGCTACAGCCACGATGACGGGTCTGGGCGCCAACGACGTCCTGTGGACTCCGATGCCCTTCTTTTGGATCGGCGGGCTCGTGTACGCCTTGCTGCGCACCATGATCACAGGCGGGACCGTACTAACTCAGAGCCAGTTCACCGTGGACCAGGCCGTCTCGTTGATGGAGCGGTACGGCGTCACCGAGGTGGCGGCCTGGCCCGCCAGCAACCCAGCGCTGCTCAGCCATCCCCGCCTTGCCGCCGGCCCTTTGCCCACGTTGTCTCGCGGGACCTTTATCGAGGGTATGCCTTCAAAGAACCGGCCGGTGAGCGGCTCTGCCATCGGCTCCTTCGGGATGACCGAGACTTGCGGTCCGCACACGCTCCCTACGATCGATGACATTCGCATGGGCGCACCACGGGGCTACGAGGGAGCCCTAGGCCGACCGGTGCCGGGAATCGAGCACCGCATCGTCGGCTCCGACGGCCAGGATCTCAGCGAAGGCCAGGTCGGGGAGCTCCTCGTGCGCGGCCCGAACACGATGCTCGGAATCCACAAACGGAGCCGGCACGAGGTGTTCGATGCCGAAGGTTGGTACCGCACCGGCGACCTGACGTGCATTCGGGGTGGTTTCCTCTTCTTCGTGGGCCGAACCGACAACGTCATTAAATCCGCTGGAGTAAACATCGCCCCCGAGGAGGTCGAAGCCGCCCTGATGCAGCTCCCGGAGGTGAGGCTCGCATGGGTCGTCGGCGTGCCTGACCCTGTCCGAGACGAGGAGGTGGTGGCAGTACTGGTGCCAGCGCAACACCCAGCGGCGGCGCTTGACACGGAGTCCGTCCTGCGGGCTCTCAAGGCTCGGCTAGAGCCCTACAAGGTGCCACGTCGGCTTCTCATGATGGCGGATAATGAAGTTCCTAGATTGCCGAGCCAGAAGGTCGATCGCCGGGCACTCAGGGATGGCGTGATGGAGCGCTTAGCTGCGCAGGCCTATCATATCGATAGGTAGCAATATTATTTCGAGCAGGGTCACACAGTTTGGGGAAGGTATGAATTCTCGGTTCGAGATACAATCGTTTCATGAGGCCGACTTCATCCGGTTAGCTGCGGAGCTCGAAGACCAGCTCGTCCCTCTTGCAGAAGTGCACTCGCGTATCGACGGTATGGTGAACGACCAGACAGCGCCGGCCCGGCTATCATTTTGCGAGGCCGTTGATCGGCTCTACGCGGTTGCGGGCGAATGGACGATCGACCTGGAGGCCATCGCTTCTCGATACCCGGAATCGGGCCTCATTGGCGGGGTAGTCGACCTCGCACATCTGGCGGCCGACACCGTCGAGACGGTCGCCCGGCGAACTGCTCACTGGACGCTCTTGTCCGTCCATTACGCCGGCCCAGGCACACCCGCCCTGCACATGTGGATGGACGGCGAAGCGCACCGACTCCGACATCGTCCCGACGCCCTGAAGGTTATAACCGCAGCCCGGGACGAGCTCCGTCAGACAGCCGCAGCCTGGCATCACGAGAGTGATGACCTGCTCGCCGGGCTCTGGGCGCGCTGGACCTTCTCGCGGATCAGCTCCTCGAATTTACGACAGATTACTGATACGGAACGACAAGAATCTTCGTGGGTTGGCCGATCGCACGCGGCCGCTTGCGCCGCCCCGCAGTCACCACCCTCTAATGGTACACAAGCGATCCCTATAGTATGTCGATGCACCGTAGAGAACTCGATTGACAGTGACCCTGCGCAGGTGCAGATGGAGATCGTGCTCCCAGGTGACGCCAATCCCACCGTGAATCTGAATGCAGTCCTGCAATACGTCTACGGCCATGTCCCCTACATGCGACTTCGCCACGCACACAACTTCAGGCCAATCGTGATCGCCGCGTCCGATTGAACCCGCCAGCGCGGAAGTGGCGGCATGTCCGACTTCAATCCAGAGTTTCATGTCCGCGAGACGGTGTTTGACCGCCTGGTAAGACCCAATTGCACGGCCAAAGGAAAACCGGTCTTTTGCGTAAGCAACTGTCAGGTCGAACGCCTCTTGCACGGCGCCCATCGTGTCGGCACACTGTAATAAGACCGTCAGGGCCATTTGAAATCTGACATCCTCTGTGAACCGGTCATTATCGGCGAACAGGGCAGTTGCGTCGCAGGCGACCTCGTTGAACACAACCTCTGCAAAGCTTCGCCCCAGATCGATGGACCGCAGCGGCCGTACCGACACGCCGTTGGCTCGGCTAGCCAGAAGGAGCTGGGCCGCTTTGCCGTCCAGCTGCACCGGTACCAGAAACCAGTCGGCGTCGAGCGCGCCTTCGACACAAGGAGCGGTCCCATTGATGACAAGGCCATTGCCGGTTGCCAGGGCCGCAAGATCCGGCTCTCCGAAGGGATCCAACGCGTTCACACACCACGCGGTCGTGAGATCGCCGGCTCCGATCCCCGGGAGCACTTCGATCTTGAGCGCATCGCTGGCTGAGCGCGTCAACGCGGCCGCGACCACATTGCACGGGATGAAGGGCCCAGGTGCGGCGCTGCGTCCCAACTCCTCCGCGACGACTACGAGATCGCGAAGCGGCTCGTCGCTGAGCTGTCCTCCGCCGAGCTCCTCTGGTAGCAACATCGATGTCCAGCCGATGTCCGCCCCAGACTTCCAATAAACGCGATCGAGCAGCCGGGCGTCGTCCGTCTCATGTGCTCGCTGCGTTCGCAGCGGAGACATAGCCTGTAAGAACCGGCGCGTCGTCTCCGCCAGCAGAGTTCGCTCTTCGGTTACCTCAATGTCCATTAGCACACACCCTCGAAGCGTCTCAGGTCAAGGTTCGATGGTTGTAACAATATACACCTACCCGTGGCGACACAGCCGGCGCGGGCCATCGATGGCCGGGTTCTGAACGGGACAACTTGGTGCCCCGCGCCATGAACCTTGCCGCGAAGGAAGATAGCCTCGACCCCAGCGCCGTCAGGTACCTCACCGATTCCGGCTGGCGGCACAGTCATACCGCCGCCCCGCACTGGGTCGTATGAGGTCGCCGCTTATGACTAAGATGCTGGACGTATGGGCGCCCGTCGGTCAGCCAACCCCTGCCGCAGTGGCCGCGTTGTCGAGCCGACCGAATGGGGCTTGGCACCGGTGACCGGTATATTGCTTCTCGTCCGGGTACCCCTGCCCGAAGGTCGGGAACTGCTCGTCGGGCTGTCCCGGCGACATCCGCTTCACAGAGGCCGGACTAACTGACGATGGTACCCGTAGTTCGAGGGGCTGACGACGGGGGTGTTGACGCCGACTTCGACGCCGTGATTGTCGGCGCCGGGTTTGCGGGCCTTTACGCGGTGCACCGACTGCGCAATGTGCTGGGGATGTCGGTGAAAGCGTTCGAGGCAAACAGTTCCGTTGGCGGCACATGGACCTGGAACCGGTACCCTGGCGCGCGCTGCGATTCCGAGGGCTATATCTACTGTTACTCGTTCGATCCCCAGCTGCTGGATGAGTGGTCCTGGAGCGGCAAGTACCCCGAACAGGCAGAGTTACTGGCGTATCTTGAGCACGTCGCAGATCGGTATGACCTCCGCCGAAGTATCGATCTCGATACCTCCGTCAGCGCGGCGAGGTACGACGCCAACCGCAAGTTGTGGGTTATCTCCACCAATAGAGCACAAACCGTCACGGCGCGCTATTTCGTAACTGGCCTGGGCCATCTCAGCATCGCCCGCTACGTTCCACAGATTGCAGGCATCGAGGACTACCGCGGTGAGTGGTATCACACGGCGCGCTGGCCGCCGGAGGGTGTAAGACTGGCAGGGAAGCGCGTCGGCGTCATCGGCACCGGGTCGTCAGGCGTGCAACTCATCCCGGTCGTCGCCGAGCAGGCCGCACATCTCAGCGTTTTTCAGCGTACCCCGCAGTACAGCGTCCCCGCACGACACGAGACGGTAACGTCAGAGTTCCTGGCCGACGTCAAGTCGCGCTACCCCGAGATCTGGGACGCTTGTCGAAACTCGGCGGGTGGGTTTCCGTGGCAACACAACGGAAAGTCCGCGCTCGAGGTAAGCGAGCAAGAGCGACTTGCTACGTACGAGCAGCTGTGGGCGGAAGGAGGTATCAAGTTTGCACTGGGTTCCTACCGGGACCTGTCGCTCAGCCTGGATGCGAACGCGACGGTATCTGACTTCGTGCGCAGAAAGATCTGCCAGATCGTAAAAGACCCCGAGACGCGGGCGTCACTGCTGCCGACCGATCATCCCTTCTTATCTCGTCGGCCGATCGTGGACACGAACTACTTCGAGACCTACAACCGGGAAAATGTGACGCTGATCGACTTACGCAAAACGCCAATCTTGCGCCTGACAAAGAAGGGAATCGAGACCACAAAAGAGGAGATCGAGCTGGACCTGATTGCCTTCGCGACCGGGTTTGATGCGGTCACCGGTCCGTTCTTCAATATCGATATCGCCGGGCGTGATGGCATCAGACTCACGGATACGTGGGCGCATGGGCCACAGGCGTACCTTGGGCTGCAGACTGTCGGCTTCCCGAACATGTTCATGATAACCGGTCCCACGAGCGTGACCGGAAATCTCCCACTAAACATAGAAACTCACGTTGATTGGATCTCGGACTGTATCGCCCACATGCGCCGCAGCGGTCTGAAAACGGTGGAGCCTTCGGAGGCCGCCCAAGACGACTGGATGCTGGAGGTGGCCGGACAGGTCGAGAGATCGTTAATGTCGCACACAGACTCGTGGTTCAACGGCGCCAACATACCTGGCAAGGCGCGTGCCTCGCTATTTTACCTTGGCCATTTCGGCAAGTACCGGTCTCGGATTTTTGAGGTGGCGAATCAAGGCTACGACGGGTTTGTTTTCGATGACAGCCCGAAGCCTCTCCCCACTATCAAGTCCCAGAGCGCAGCGCATCCCGCCTGAGGCTCAGGCGGTACGAATGGCTCGCCAGCGCTCGATTAGGGCCGGGGCGCCATCCATGATGGTCATCGGGTCCACAAAGGCATGCTGGGTTGCGACCGCCATATCGCGCGACGCCCGGCCCAGCAGGCTATCCCAGCGAATCGACTCCGATCCCCCCCAGAGGTGGGCGAACTGGACGACCTCGGCTCCGGCTCGGTGCGCCCACGTGGTCGCCTGCCGCAAACGAGCCCGGATCTCCGACGTGACCTCCTCGCCGGCGGACGCCGTCCGGTCCGCCTCTTCAAACACCTCCAGAACGTAACCCCGGACGCTCATGTACTTGGCCTCGGCGACACCGAACTCCATCTTGAAGAGGTCATTCTCGGCCAGAGGCCCAACGTACCCGCCCCGGCGTTTGACCGACGCGATCTCGGCGATCTCCGCCAGCGCCCGCTTCATCAACCCCAGCGCAATGGCGGCATGCCATCCCGACCCGGCCGACATCAAGCCCAGATCAAAACGTCGATCACCCCGCAACGCTCGCAACGTGAAACGATCGAAGCTGAAATCCGTCGGCACGAACTGCTCGGGCACCACATAGTCGAAGCTGCCCGTGCCAATCAGACCGCTCACCTGCCAGTCCGAGATGACCTCAACGTTCTCCCGGGGCACGTAGACCACCCGCACATTGGGTTGCCCCTCGCGCACGACGGGCTCGTCGCCGTCCATGAGAACCATCCCCGCCCCCACCCAGTCCGCATGAGCGATCCCACTGCCGAACGAGAACTGCCCCGAAACGACGTACCCGCCATCGACGGCGCGGCCCGTGCCCACAGGGCCAAGCATCCCCGCCGCGAGAGCACGGCCCCCCGGAGCAGAACATCGCGTCCACCGCCGGGTCGCCCAGATAGACCGACGCCAGGGTCGTGATCCCCATATTGGCCATAAACGACCAGCCCGAGGAGCCATCCGCAAACGTCAGCTCTTCTATGACTTCGATCGCATCGCAAAGCCCAGCCTCGCCCCCACCCACACCAGCCGGCGCCAGCAGCCAGAAAAGACCATCCTTCTTCAAGGCGTCCACGACGACAGGCGACAACGTGCTGTTCCTGTCCGTGGTTACCGCCTCCGCGCTGACCAACCCCCGCAAAGCGCGGGCCCGTTCCAGCCAAGGCGATCTACCAACGTCGGCCCGGTGATGATCTTCGACCAGTTCTACAGGCTGCAACGTCATCCACTTCCTTCCCAGGCGCTAACCATAGCTCACACACCCAACCCCAACCCAGATCAGGCCTCGCTTCCGCCATGCTACACCACCCTCCTCAACCGGCCGACTGCGGTTGGCTTCACGCCATCTCTCGTCCTCGCTCCAATCTGCGCGTAATCGACTGGCAGTTCGTAGCCGTGAAGAACTTCGACGTCATCTGCTCCGGAACGAACACTTCACGCTACTATCGTCTACCCGATCCCCCGGACATCGGCTTGTCTCGGCCGTCTCTCCGCCGGATCCCCTTGTTCGAAAGCATCACCCGTGTGACGGCACTTGGAGGCCGCGCCCGATGACCGACCAGGGCGGCATTGCGAGGCAGATGGTCGAGAAGGGAACAGTCTGGATTCGCATTCAGCGGGAGGGTTTCATATTCGCGTTCGGCGCTCGAGCAGGGGGTGCTGGCTCGGCCTGGTGGCGAGCCGAGCAATCGTCCTGGCGCGGGGCGGGTGCGCCGGCGAACTCCACACAACGAAGGCCACGCAGACCGGTTCTTCTTCTGCTTCGTTTCTCGCTTTGGGGTTGCCCGGCGGTGAGGGCGACGTCGTGATATGCGGCTTCGAGGGGTCGACGCTGCACTGACCCTCGATAGAATTCGATCCTGGACACCCTTGCGGATCGAGGACCCTATGACCACTGGCGAGCATCCTGTTATTCCGGACGACCGCAGTTCGGAGCTCACCGCCAGCTTCTCGGAGACGGCCCAGGCCCTGTTCTCGGCCGGCAACCCCGCCGACACCTTGCGGGCGGTGGTGGACTTGGCGGTGGAGACCATCGACGGCTGTGACTTCGCCAGCATCTTCGTCCTCGACGGCAACACCCTTACCATCCCGGTGGGCACCGACTCGGTGGCGGCCGGGGCCGACATGGTCCAGCACCGGGCCGGGGAGGGCCCCGGCCTCGATGCCATCGCTCGAGGCGGAACGGTCTACGCCGAGGACCTGGCCGACGACCCCCGCTGGGTGTCCTTCGGGCCCGAGGCAGCCAAGGCGGGGGTGCGCAGCGCCCTAGCGCTGCGCCTATCCGACGACGCCAGTCGAGGTGCCGCCCTCATCCTCTACGCCCGCTACCCCCAGGCTTTCGGGGCTTTGGACCGGGCCAAGGGCGTGATCCTGGCTGCCATGGGCGGCCTGGCCCTCTCCGCGGCTGAGGCCCACGAAGACGAGGCACGGAACACCATCGAGGCCGCTCTGGCCACCCGGGAGATGATCGGGCGGGCGGAGGGGATCCTGATGGAGCGCGAACACATCACCGCCGACCAGGCCTACGACATCCTGCGCCGAGCGTCACAGCACCTAAACAGCAGGATCCGCGACGTGGCCCAAATCCTCGTCGACACCGGTAAGAGCCCTCAAACCGGCCCGCCCCCGCCGCCCACACCGTAGAATCGGGGTCGGGCAACTCAGCGCCGGGCCAGACCGCGTCCGGCCCCTTCTTCTGGCTGAGCAGTCGTGCCAGCCGCTCGTTAACGAGACTCTGAGCGAGAACTCAGTGAACTAACAGACGATGTCGAGAGACCCTAATGATCTGCCTTGGTGCCGCCCACGGCTCTGGTCCGGTCGTCCTCCGCATGAGGAGCGCTGACACCGTTTCCGGAATGTTGCTGTACGGGTCGCCACGCTGTGATTTCTTGTTCCCGCATCGCCGGGCGCTGAAGGATGTTACACCCCACACCTCGCAACCGCTCGCCTGAGGCCCTCGGGGGGTGTTCGCAGTCGAGAGAGGGTCGACAATGCGGTGCCAGCGTGCCCTCGATCAGCGGCAATGATGGTGTCACCCGGAGGGCGCGGGCCAGTTGACGACGAACACGGTGGCGTCGTCATGGAGTCGTCCGCCGTGATAGGTGAGCACCGCCTGAGTCAGGAGGCGAACGATCAGGCCAAGCGGGACCTGATCGGAGAAATGCCGTCCGGCCAGGTCCTCCAGGCGGTCTACACCGAAGTCGCTGTAGGGGTGGCCGCGACCCTCCACGACGCCGTCCGAGTAGAACAGGACACTGTCACCCGGTTCCATCGAGGCGACGGTCCGTTGTGCTACCCCGAGTCCGATCCCCCACGGCGGAGCCGGGGGGCAATCCAGTTGTTGTATCACCTTGCCGTGGCGGATCAGTAGTGGCGGCGGGTGGCCGGCGTTGATGACGGCGAGCGATCCGGTGTCCAACTCCAGCCGGCCCAGTTGGCCGGTCACAAAGCCCTCGCCGCCGCACTCGTCGCCGACGACCTCATCCAGGACCTGATGGATGTGCTCCAAGCTGTGGCCTTGACGTCGACCGTGTCGGTAGGCGCCGACAGCCAGTCCGGCCACCACCGCCGAACGCACCCCGTGGCCCATGGAATCCATGATGGTGAAGTCGAAGTTGGGCCCGTTTAGGGCGTAGTCGAAGCAATCGCCGCCCACCTCATAGGCGGGTTCGACCATACCGGCCGCGGCCACCCGGCGGGTCTGGACCGTCAACGGCGGGAGGAGATCCCATTGCATACTGGCGGCCAGCGTCATCGATCGACGGCGGCGATGCAGGTTGTACAGATCGGTCACTCGGGCGTGAGTGGCGATGAGATAACCAGCCAGAATCCCCAGCTCTTCACACGCCCGAATAGTCTCATCGTTGACCGCCGGCAGGGTAAGGGCCAGCACCCCGGTCGGATCCGACCCCTCGATAATCGGCACCCAGACTCGCGTCCCGTCGTCTCGTTTGACCACCTGGGCCTGCCGCTCGACGAAAGCTCGGCCGGCCATGGATACCCCCACCTCTTCGGTTTCGGCCAACGATGATTGTGCTGACTGGTCGCGGATCGGCTCCAGCAGGCGCTGTTCGAAGTCGACCAGATACACCACCAGATTGGTGGCGCCCAACTCGGACACCGCCGCCACCAGCATTCCTGAGACGTCTCCAGGCTCGGCACCCCCGGTTGCCAGCGACATGTCGAAGTTCACGCGTCCGACCTTATCCCCGACCCGGCATGGCGGCCTCGCCGAAGCCGCCGTCGAGCCCCCCAATTACCGCTCCGATCAGGGGCTACAGCAATACCGCGGAGCCTTGAGTTCCTTTGCGCTGAACGTCGAGCTTCGCGAGCCGGGCCCAGCACAGCTTTCGGCTACGGCGCGACGAGAGAAGCCTGATCGACACGCTGCTCGTTACCGATGGGCACGTGGGTCGGCCGCTGTTTACGTCGTAACTGCCGCAGCCCAAAGACCGCAGGGATGACGGCGAACCACAGGTTGAACAGTCGGTAGGCGATCACGGCGAGGACGGCCGTGGCGAGGGGGTAGCCGACCCAGTTGAGCGCAAAAGGCAGGAGGGCTTCGACCGCTCCGGCCCCGGCCAGGGGCAGGCTACGCCTGGTCAGGGTATAGCCCGTGGCGTAGCCGACGACCAGGGTGGGACCAACAGGGTGTTGACGGGTGAACACGGCCATGCATGCTGCGAGAGCGGCGATGTCCGCAGCCCAATACACCGACATGCCCGTCAGAGCAAGGGGACCGCCTGGCCAGGAGTGCGCCAACCTGAAGGTGCGCTCGATGGCGTCCAGGCCTCGGCGGACAGGGGACCACCAGTTGCCCGGGCGAGCCGCCCGGCGGTACCAGACAAGCAGCATGATGGCGATGGCGGTTCCCAGCGGCACGCCGATAGCCCAGGAGGGCAGGAGACCGGCCTGGGCGGGAGCGCCGACGAGGAGCAAGTACAGCGCGCAGGCGAAGGTGGCGATAGCGAGGATGGCGTATTCGACCAGGCCAAGAGCCAAGACGCGGCGGCCGGCGTCCCTTCTGGTCAGGCCCAGGTTGCGGAAGCCCCTAGCGTCAACAGCGAACCCGCTGCGGGGGCTGAAGGGGCCGAAGCCCGTGGTGACCATGGCCACGGCGTCTTCGCCGTCCAGGCTCGACCCGTGGTCCCTGGGGGCGATCTCCCGGTAGGGCAGGCTGTAGCCTAAATGACTGACAAGCACCGCCACCGGCGCAACGGCCAACCAGGGCCAGTCGGCCTGCAAAAGGTCGTCCCAGACCTTGACCCACCCGGCTGCCCACGTGATCCCGAGGAGCGCAAGCAACCATACCGCTGCGCTCGCAATCAGGGTTCCAGAGACGTACCACCCGCCCAGGTGACGGTGGTCGGTACGTAACCACCCTTCCCACCACGACACCCGATCGACTGACGCACCCTTCGACATTGACACTCCGCGTTATAGCTACCCGCGACCCGCCCCGTTTACTCTTCGCCGCGTCGACTAGCTGCCGACGCGTCCCGGTTGCAAACCGTCGACCACCTCTTCTGACGCTCGTGACGATCCTCTAGCGTGCAGTGATTGGCGATGGTGGAGCCGGGTAGAACATCTCGTGTCGAAGGAGTTTCCTCCCCACGTACTACGAGATTATGCCCTGCTTGCCGACGGAGAGAGGGGCGCGCTGGTTGGACCGCAGGGCAATCTGGCGTGGATGTGTGCACCGCGCTGGGATTCGGACGCGGTGTTCTCCTCCCTGATAGGCGGCGGAGGCACCTACGCCATCACCCCGGCTGACCCCCGTTTCGTGTGGGGTGGTTACTACGAAGACGGCTCGCTCATCTGGCATAGCCGCTGGATCACGACCGACGGGCTGGTCGAGTGTCGCGAGGCCCTTGCGTTTCCAGGACATCCGCACACCGCGGTCGTCCTCAGACGGGTGATGGCAGTTGACGGCCAGGCCAAGCTGCGGATTGTTCTCGATGCCCGGGCCGGGATTCGGACGCCAGGCCATGACGGACGTCTGCCGTCACGGCGGATGGTGGGCCGCTCGCTCCGGGCCACTCCACTTGCGGTGGTACACAGGGCCGGGTGTGCGCCAGAGCGGCGACGGGAGCCTCACCTTGCAGCTACGCCTGGAACCCGGCGCCCATCGCGATCTCGTGCTGGAAATCTCGGATCGTCCGGTGGAATCACCGCCGATCTCTGCGGAAGTGGCTTGGGACGCCACGCAAGCGGCGTGGGCCCGCGCCGTCCCCGACTTGAGCGACACCGTTGCCCCCCGAGACGCCCGCCACGCTTATAGCGTCCTGCGCGGTCTCACTACCGCGGGCGGTGGCATGGTCGCCGCCGCCACCATGTCGCTGCCAGAGCGAGCCGAAGCCGGCCGCAACTACGACTACCGCTACGCGTGGGTTCGGGATCAGTGCTATGCGGGCGAGGCGGTGGGAGCCGTGAAGCCACATCCACTGCTGGACGAGGCCGTTTCCTTTGTCGGCGACCGGATCCGCGCCGACGGTCCGACCATGAAGCCCGCCTATCGAACCGATGGCGGTGCGGTCCCAGACGAACGCACCTTGACCCACCTGGCCGGCTATCCAGGCGGATTCGACAAAGTGGGCAACTGGGTAAACCAGCAGTTCCAGCTTGACGTCTTTGGCGAGATCCTGCTGCTCTTCGCCACGGCCGCCGGTCACGACCACCTGGGCAGCGACGGTTGGCTGGCGGTCGAGGCCGGGGTGGCCGCCATCGAAGCCCGCTGGGGCGAGCCCGATGCCGGCATCTGGGAACTCGACAACCAGCATTGGGCCCACTCCCGTCTCACCTGCGTCGCAGGACTGCGAGCTATCGCGGACGTTCGCGCCACCAGGACAAGCAGCCAAATGGGCGCTCCTCGCTGACGCCATCCTGGCGGATGTCAGCAGCGACTGCACGCACCCGAGCGGTCGGTGGCAACGCGCACCGGGTGACGCCCGGGTAGACGCCGCCCTCCTTGTGCCCGCAATTCGCGGCGCTCTACCGGCCAGGGATCCGCGCAGCTTGGCCACCCTCACAGGCGTGCTCTCCGATCTCAGCCGGGATGGTTACCTCTACCGATTTCGACACGATGAACGACGACTCGAAGAAGCAGAAGGAGCGTTTCTGCTGTGCGGCTTCTGGGTGGCCCTAGCCGCTCACCAACTCGGCCGGGAGGACCTCGCCATCGCCAATTTCGAGCGGAACAGGGCTGCTTGCGGACCCCCTGGGCTCCTCACCGAGGAATTCGACGTCGCCGAGCGTCAATTGCGCGGCAATGCGCCCCAGGCCTTCGTCCACGCCCTCCTGCTCGAGTGCGCCACCCGTCTATCCGACCCGTGGTCCACCCCCTGATACAGCGCCGCCTCTTGTCGTTAGTACCAGGGTCCGATACCGCCAACTCGACACACAGGAGACACTTATGAAGACCAACAATGATCAGGTGGTGGTCGTGACCGGTGCCAGCGGCGGCATCGGGCGAGCCACCGCCCAGGCCTTCGGAGCGCGTGGCGCCAAGGTGGCGCTCGTCGCCCGCGGTCAGGTTGGACTGGCTGGCGCGGTCGAAGACGTCGAGGCAGCCGGGGGTCAAGCCGTAGCCATACAAAGCGATGTGGCGGACCACCACCAGGTAGAAGCAGCCGCCGAAAAAGCCGAGGACGCTCTGGGACCGATCGACATCTGGGTCAACGTGGGCTTCGCGTCGGTGTTCGCCCCCTTCACCAAAATAAGTCCCGAGGAGTACAAGCGGGTTACCGAAGTCAGCTACCTGGGCTTTGTGTACGGCACCATGAGCGCGCTTCAACGCATGATCCCCCGCAATCGGGGCACCATCGTGCAAGTGGGCTCGGCTTTAGCCTACCGAGGCATACCACTCCAGACCGCCTATTGCGGTGCCAAGCACGCCATACAGGGCTTCCATGAGGCGCTGCGCTGCGAACTCTTGCACCAAGGCACCAACGTACGGGTGACGATGGTGCAGATGCCGGCCGTTAACACTCCGCAGTTCGACTGGGTCTTATCCCGTCTTCCCCAACACGCCCAGCCCGTTGCCCCCATCTACCAGCCGGAGCTAGCCGCCCGGGCCATAGTGTTCGCCGCTGACCATCCCCGCCGACGTGAGTACTGGGTGGGGGCCTCCACGGTGGCTACCCTGGCCACCAACGCTTTGGTGCCCGGTCTCCTGGACCGCTATCTAGCCAAGACAGGCTTTCAGGCCCAGCAAACGAGCTTGCCGCCTAAGGACGAAGACGCCGCCGACAATCTGTGGGAGCCCGCCGACGACACCAAGGACTACACGGCGCATGGCAGCTTCGACCAAAGAGCCCACGCCCACGGTCCACAGTTGTGGGCCTCGCAGCACCACGGAACCCTAACTGCGGCCGCCGCGGCGCTGACCGCCTTCGGCGCGGTAGCTCGACACCGCACCATCGGCCGGCGAGCCCGCCGCCGGATGTCGAACGGACGATAGTGACATCCGCGCCGAGGTCGCTACAACCGCTCCGAGCGGTTCTGGGCGCATCTCAACTAGGGTTGCCGAACCAGACCAAGCGATGGTGGATAGGGCACCCAATTGGGACTGGTGCTTCCATGGTGATCCGGCTCTTGGGGGCCCGACAGCTCTTCCAAGCTGCGGCCAGCCAACTGCAACCCACCCCCTCGATCCTGGTAACGGGCGTCGTCGTAGACGGCGTCCATGCCGCCAGTATGATTGCCCTGGCGATACGCGATCGCCAATGGCGGCGAGCCGCGCTTGGTGAAGCGCTGGTCGCATGCGTACTTGCCGTAATCGGGGTATCCGCCGCCCGTGCGGCCCAATAGAGACGTTCTTGTAGCTCCTGCCGATTGGTGTAGGACCTCATCGAAACCAGGCGGCGATATGTGGCTTCTCAACTAACCGGGAGCGTCATTGAAGAACGCAGGGAGTCTCGCCTGTAGGGAACACGTTGTCGGTCCGCATCACGGGAAGATGGAGGCTGAGATCGGCCTAGACAACCGTGCCAGTCGGCACAATTGCGCTCATGGTGGCGATTCTGTCCGTTCCTATCGGCTGGCGCGTCGAAATCGAAGACATTCCCGAGGTTCTGCGGCTCCGCTCGCTCGCCCTTGGCGGCGCCGGCACTCGGGGGAGGGAAGGATGTTCGGCGGGCCACGCCAAGGCCGGGATTATGAACATCGGCTCCCGGCCGTGCTCGGTATTCTGGTCGGGTGGCGCTGTATTCGGCGCTACCGAGCAATCTCACCTTGGGCAGCCGGTTCATCGTACCCGGTCTCGAGTTGGTGCTTCTCGTGCCGGTCCTGGCGTTCAATCCGCGTCGACTAAGCCGCCAGCCGCCCTGATCCCGGCTCCTATCCCTCTCCTTGGTTGGCGTCATCGGCGTCGCCAACCTCGTTTCGCTGGTCCTGTCGGTTCGCGCCCTCCTCCGCGGTGGCGCCAACGACAGCCACAAACTGCTTCTAGCTGCGCTGCAGATCTGGTTGACCAACATCATCGTGGGAGTTGTCAGCGACGCACTCCGAAGCACATGCGTGGGGCAGGGTTCCCGTTACCCCGGGAGTGGATGAACGAGGAGCAGGTCTCGCCTTCGGCGTCTAGAACCGGCCCGTGCGCCGCATGGCGGACGACCGACCGTCGGGGTCGTAGACGATCCGGTAAAGGGGGGTTGCCCACGCTCTGGTCAGAGCCGCCAGCTCGGGCGTTTGGTATTTCCGCAGACGACCGGGCGGGCGTGGCGCCCGTTGTCCGTTGGCGTACCAGTTATCGAGGCCGGCTGCGGTAGCGGCGAACGCTTCGAATGCCCCTCGAGGATCGCGCAGATCCGCATCGTCGTCGTCGGCTCGGTCGAGGTGCTCGCGGCCCAGGGTCAATCGCAGCTCCCGAGCGTACGAACGAGCCGTGGTCCCTCCCGATGGCGACAAGGTATGCACATTGTAGCCGTCTTCGTCGATCACGGCGCACGACAGCTCAGAGTCGTGACTCCATGACCGCCGATTGAAGTTGTCGGAGCCGACGCTGGCCCAAATGTCGTCGACGATGCAGACCTTGGCGTGCACGTACACGGGGGTGCCCTGGTGGCTCTCCAAGCCGTACACGGCCACGCGGTCGCGTCCAGTCTCTTTCAGCATGCGCAGTGCTTGGTAGCGACCGATCAGGTTCGGCGGCTTCGAAATACGGCCATCCTGGTCGGGATGCTGAGGAAGTACGGCGATCAGACGCAACTCGGCTTGGCTTTGAAGGGCCTGGCAGAACTCGGCTGCTACCTCCTGTGACCACAAGTACTGGTCTTCCAGATAAATGAGCCGTCGGGCCCGGCCGAGCACTTTCACCACGGCGCGCGCCACGCTACGTTCTCCCTCCGGGGCAAAGGGATATCCGTGTCTACGTGGTGGGTAGGTTCGCAACAACTGGACCAGGCTGGACCCGCAAGGCGCCGGGTCCGGCAACTGTTCGGGAAGGGTTCTGTCGACGGCGCCGACGCCCTGGAGACGGTCGCGAAGCCGCCGCAGCGGGTCACGGGACAACGGGGCCGGATCATTCCAGCGTTCCCTGAAGACGGCTTCGACGTCACCAACGGCCGGTCCCCGTATGGCCACTTGGATATCGTGCCAAGGTGGCCGGGGTCCGTAGACCGCTGCCATCGACTGCGTCTGGGGGTCGCCCAGGTGACGCCCATCGTCGCGACGGCTATGGCACAAGTCGATTCCGCCCACGTAGGCGACGTCCCGTTCGGGTCGCCCGGGATGGCGCAAGACCACAAACTTTTGGTGATGAGAGCCGCCCGGCCGGACCCGCATGTCCAGTAGGCAGACCCCGCCCGCTGCAGCAATGTCCTCGCCGAGATGGCGGTTCTCGCGCTCCGAGAACTGCAACCGGTCCAGATGGGAGCGCCATACGAGGCCGCGCACGACGACGCCGGCCGTCGCCACCTCAGCCAGCAGCCGCGCCACCTCGGTGCCCTCGCCGTCCAACAGCTGATCGGCGTCGCCTCGCCAATCCGTAAACAGCAACAGGTCGCCAGCGCGCATGGCTCGCACAGTCCCAACCAACTCCGCAAAGTAGCTCGCCCCGTGCACCAATGGGCGCACCTCGTTGCCCCAAGTCCACGCGTCCCCAGAGCGATGCCGACGGTCCAAGACGGTCCACGGGTTGCCCCGTTCTCGAGCGGTCAAAAACCAATCCGATACGATCATAACCCCTGTCTACAACACCGACAGACTCGACGTACCGAATCCACCGTGTGCGCCATCGCCCGAAGGTCTCGCGGCGCGACGGAGATATGAGCGACGCTCAGGTCCGCCGCCAGCGGGCCTCGGCGAAGCCATATAGCCCGAACGCCACCAAGCCCACAGCTGCCACCCCGAGCAGCCACGGCCCCGCCCGGGTGTCACGCAGCGATCGCAGAGTACCGTCCAGGCCTGCAGCCTTTCGGGGTTGGTAGTCCCACGCGGCCTGGATCACGAATACCCCGGCCAGGGCAAACACCGCGCCCCTGGCGGTGGTGCCGCCGACCCCGAGGATCTCCACGACGCGGCGGGTCTTAGGGGCCATCGACGCCAGGTCGAGGTACTTCTCGAACTTGCAGGTCAATCCTTCGACCACCAGGGCCAGCCCCACCACCACCACAACCGCCCCGACGATTCCAACCGCCAGCCTGCCGCCGCCGTGGCGCAGCACCTTCGCCGTGAGGTTCTCCTGCTGGCCGGCCTGGCTACCGGTGGCCTTGCCCATTGCGATCTGAAAGGCGCTGAAGGAGAAGAAAGCGTATATGCACCCCCGGACGAAGGACTTGAGCCGCGGACCCCATTTCTTGCCTTCGCCGGTCACCCCAACCGCGGCCTCGCTGAAACGCCACAAGGCGTACCCGGCCAGACCCACCGCGATCACCCAGAGGACCAGATGACCGGCCGTGTGCCCGTTCAGCTCCTGCATGGCCCCCCTCTGGTCAGTCTCCGAACTGCTACGACCAGCCGCTACTGCCACTGCCAACGCCCCGATCAGGAGGTATATCGAGGCCCGTGCCGCCAAGCCCAAACGGGCCACCCACCCGAAGGTGTCGCTCTTGGCTGCGCGACGAAACGTGTAGGTCGCTGTCATGGAACCTCCCGGTGTCGGAGCGAGTCCGGCACCCTCCAAGGCACCTACCCAAAGAGTCGGAGAGTCAAGCAAGAAGGGGAGACATGGCTGGCGACAGGAGGCCGGCCCACGCTCCGAGGAACCGCCTCATGATGGGCACGTTGGGAGTCGCGGGTTGCGGTTGCGCTCAGCAAATGGTGGGTACACCTTGCAGCACAGCCGGAGACTCCGTCGGAGCGACGGGAGGCAATTCGTGACTGCAACTCAGGAGGCGGCCGAGGAGCCGATTGCGGCATCGCTCGATGGGACACGTGGCCAGCCTGAGCACGCGGCGAGCGCCCGGGACCGCCATCGCGTCGGCGCGACCCCACGCCCAGCGAACCTTGAGTCGCTCGAGCGGATGCTGGACAGACGCCTCCGACCGTTCAAACGAGCAATGACACGATTACAGGATGTGCATCCGGCCATGGCCGTCCTGGCTGTTCTCGTCACATGCTATCTACTTCTTGTTTTGACGTTAATCGGATCGGGCCTGCTGTTCACCCATGTCATGGCCCACAGTCGAGTCGGGCACTGGGACGATCACGTCAGCGCCTGGTTCGCCCACCATCGGACTAAGACCTGGAACGGCGTCAGCGCCGATTTCACGTTGCTCGCCGATACTGTCGGTGTGACGGCGGTTGCGGGGCTCGTCACGGTGGTCTTGCTGGTACGGCGTTGGGGAAGAGTGGCGATGCTGTTGGTCATCGGCTTGCTTGTCGAGCTGGCCGTGTTTGTGCCGACGACGTATGTTGTCGCCCGTCCCCGCCCTCGCGTACCGCATGTGGGCAGCACACCGTCGACGTACAGTTGGCCCTCGGGCCACACCGCGGCGACGCTTGTGCTCTACGGCGGGATGGCCGTGCTGGTCATGGCGGCGACCCGTCGGCGCTTTCTCAGCATCGTCGCCTGGATCGTCAGCGTGAGCCTGACCTTGTGCGTGGCCTTGTCGCGCATCTATCGAGGCGAACACCATCCGATCGACACGTTGGCCGGTGCCGCACTGGGTATCGGAGCCCTCAGCGCAGCTGTCTTGGTCGTTTACACCTGGGGTGCGTTTGGCGCTGATCGGCGGCCGGTTACCGAGCCGTCTTCGACGGGACTTGCTCAGCCGACCGCGGCGTCCGTGGCGGTTCGCCGATGACGTCGGTCGGAGTGATCGCCCATCAGAAGAAGTCATTCGGCGGAGGGCTGACCGAGCTGCGGCGCCTTCTTGCCGATCGGGGTTTCGCCGAGCCCATCTGGTATGAGGTCCCCAAGAGCCGTATGGCGCCCGCTGTGGCCCGAAAAGCGGTCGAAGACGGCGCCGATCTGCTCCTGCTGTGGGGTGGAGACGGGACCGTTCAGCGCTGTATCGACGCCCTCGCCGGCTCTAACGTCACCGTGGCTATCCTGCCGGCAGGAACGGCCAACCTGCTCGCCACCAATCTCGGGGTCACCACCGATCTACCGGGAGCGCTCGATGTTGCCTTACACGGTGCTCGTCGCCGACTCGACGTAGGTGTGCTCAACGGGGAGCGCTTTGCCGTAATGGCCGGCGCCGGCCTGGACGCCCTCATGATGAGCGATGCTGACGGTAGCCTCAAGGACCACTTCGGGCGATTCGCCTACGTGTGGACCGGGGCCAGGGCAACCCGATCAAGGGCAGTGAGGATGTCGATCAAAGTCGATGGTTCGTCGTGGTTCAAGGGTCGGGCCACCTGCCTGCTCCTCGGCAATATGGGCACCCTCACCGGTGGTCTCACGGCCTTCGCGAAGGCCCGCCCGGACGACGGCCTGCTCGAGATCGGAGTGGTTACCGCCCAAGGCCCGATTCAATGGGCCCGAGTCCTCGGCCGACTGGTTACTGGCGCGGCCGAACGCTCGAAGCTGGTCCACTCGACCCGCGGCCGTGAGATCGACGTCAAACTCGATCGGGCGACGCGTTATGAACTTGATGGCGGGGCGAGACCAGCCAAGCGGCGTCTGAAAGCGAAGGTCGAACCTGGTGCCATTCTCGTGTGCGTGCCCGAAGCAACCGCCAGGTGAGCACGACAACCTTGCTGACCGAGACCTGCCACCTGCCCGACGAGACCAGGGCCATCCTGCGCCGACATGGACGCTGAACCTTGACCCTCGGTATCACCGCCCTGATGATGTGTCTGGCCGGAGTGTCGGTTTGGCTCGTTGCCCAACGTTCGCCGCGGGGGCGCCACGCGCCCCGAGTCGAGGCGGCGACGATTCGAGCAGAAGTGCGTCGACATCCGCGTCTCGCCGCTGCGGTCAGCGCCCGTCTCGACCCGACGTCCCTCACCGGATTGGCTCTTACGGTGGCGTCAGCCCTCGTGGTACTCGGCGCCGTCGGCTTCGGATTGCTGGTCGTGATGGTTCGCACCAATGTCGGCTTCGCCCGCTTCGACCTCGGCGCCGCTCAGTTCGCGGCGCACCACGCCAGCCCCTTGTCCACAACAGTGCTTCGGACCTTTTCCCAGCTGGGCGGAGCGGTGGTGCTGGTACCCCTCTCTGGTACGGTCTGCCTTGTCGCGGCCCGCCGCCATCGCTTATTGGCCGTGGCCGCCTTTCTCGTCTTCACCGTAGGCGGTCAATACGCCCTCGTCGATCTCGTCAAATGGGTCATCGACCGAGCCAGACCCAACGTCGATCGATTAACCGGGTTTAGCGGCCCTTCGTTCCCCTCAGGTCACGCCGCCGCAGCCGCGGCGACCTTCGCCGCCTTCGCTCTGCTGGCCGGGATCGGCCGCTCGCCCCGCGCTCAATGTGCCCTCGCAGCCCTGGCAGTGGCCTTCGCCACGGGAATCGCGTGTACGCGTGTCTTTCTCGGCGTCCACTGGTTGACCGATGTCCTTGCTGGACTGGCGCTCGGCTGGGCGTGGTTCGCCCTCTGTTCGGTCGCATTCGGCGGTCGGCTCCTTCGCTTCGGTGAGCCGGCGGAACAGGTAAAGCGGGCGGTCGAGGTCGAAGAAGTCTCCGCCTGAGCAACTGCTTCCATGCCTCGGAGATGAACCGTACAACACAGGTCGGGCCGGTATGCCTTGCGGATCGCGGCGAAGGTGCCCGAGCCAAGCGAAATGTTCTACTTCGACCGGAGCGTCGAGTCGCTCCTGGGCGTCGAGTGTGCGATGGCTTCGTACCGCCCAGCGCGTGCCATGCGCTTCCCCGAGGCAGCTACGGGTACAGGTCACGCCCTCCGACACGAGAACTATCACAACTCGATCCCTACTCAGCGCCCAGGCTCGGGAGCCGAGTGGCCGCGTGGCGCTACCCGGGGTGGGCACGGCACGGAGTGGGATGCGGAGTCCCCTTGAGGGTATGTACTAATTGACCCGGCCTGTGCCGCTGATTTGACCAGGGATGATGTTTGTTGGGCCGCAGAGTTGGGAGACCCCATCGAGAACACCAGACGGTTCCAAACCCAAGCTGCGAGTGTAAGGGCGGCTCGCCAGTTCGTGCTCTCCGAGCTCTCCGACTGGGGCGTACAAGCGAGGGACGTGGTGGCACTGCTCACCAGCGAGTTGGTGACGAACGTGATTGTGCATACTGGCCCGCACCAAGCAGACGAGGACATGCTGGTGGGCGTCACCCGGACACCCGGTGGGGTCCGGGTTGAGGTCACTGACCACCACCCAGGGGTTCCGGTCGTTGCTCACCGTGACGCCGATGAACTCTCCGGGCGGGGCCTGTTGTTGGTTGATGCCTTAGCCGGCGCCTGGGGTGTGGTGGCCGCTGAGCGCGGCAAAGCAGTGTGGTTCGAGGTCAAGGTTTAACCCGGGCACGAAGATCGGGCTGCTCGTCAACTCTTATTCGTAATCCAACGCCTTCATCCGCCCGAACGACCTGCTCGCGGGGCGATTGTAGGGTTTGAAACTCTCGGAATGAGGGAACATATAAGGCAGTCGAGAAAGGAACTGCGATGCTGATTTTGTTGGGATTGCTCTTGGTATTGGTATTCTTCGGCCTCGGTTTTACCCTGCATGCGCTGTGGATCGTAGCCGTCATTCTCTTCCTGGCGTGGCTCATCGGTCTTGTCATCGGGAGAGGCGAGAGCGCGGGGAGAAACCATTTCTATCGCTGGTAACGATCACCAGGTCGTGGCACGACTTCGGCCCAACTGGATCGGACCTCCCTGTCGATAACGCAAAGATCGTCAGTGTCTGGGACTAGCCTGCAGTATTGTGGTGCCCTCGACAAACGCCGAATTCAAGCCGCTTGCGCCAGGCCGTAGCCAGCTGATCGCTCCCGGATTGGAACCGGCTTGCAGAGCCTTTTCAAGTCCTGCCGGCGGCGCTGCTATCCAACCGTGGTCATGCACGATTCCTGTCAGGCCTTGGTGGCCCGAGGGCACAACGGCGTGCTCCTTGTGCCGCCGGGCCGGGGCCATCGACGGAAATCCACCTGGTGACATGAGCAGGCAGCCGTCCGCTGACCAACTTCCGAATCTTCCTCGAGAGGACTAAATGAGCATGACCGTAATCGTTGTCCTTGTTGTTGTCGCCATAGTGATGGTTGCTCTCATAGCGGTATGGACGGCAAGACATAAACGTAAAACGGTGCTACGCGAACAGTTCGGTCCCGAATACGGCCGCACTGTGCGGGCCGCGGGTGGCACCAAAAAGGCCGAGAGAGCGCTGCAGGCGAGGATGGAGTCGCGCAACCAGCTCGATATCCACCAGCTCGGCCCGGCGCAGCGTGACCGGTACGCCCAGGAGTGGAGGCAGATACAGGGGGCGTTTGTGGACGCTCCACAGGCGTCGTTGGCTCGTGCCGATGCGCTGCTAGGGAGCGTGATGAGCGATTGCGGCTATCCGATGCGAGATTTCGATCAACAGGCCGACCTCGTGTCGGTCGATCACCCCGAGGTGGTCAACGACTACCGCCAAGCCCACGGCGTGTTCATCGCCGACGCGGCCGAGCGTGTCCCGGTAGAGGAGGCCAGGCGGGCGTTCCTCGCCTACCGATCTCTGTTCTCAGAGCTGCTTGGAGACGACAACGCAGGCTCCGGGACCAGCACACGATCTATGAACAGAGGAGACGAGCGTGTCTGAATTGTCTGACAGCGGCCTTGACCCAGGTTCGCAAATGACGCCGACGGCCGATCGGGCGGCGGGCGGTGCCGTCGAGCCCGCAACCGGATCAGACCAGATGTCCCCGCAGAGGAGCGATGGCCGTGGCAACAATCTGATGCCAGTCGATGGCGCCGCAACCTCGTCGGCCACGGACGGCTTGGTAAGCAACGGTGACTCATTCCGCTCCCGATGGAGTTCCGTACAGGTTGGTTTCGTTGACGATCCCGGCCGGGCCGTCGAGGAGGCCGAGCAGCTTGTCACCGACGTAATCAGCGATCTCGTCGAGGGGTTCCGACAGCGCCGTCAACAACTCGACGGCGGTCGAGACGCCACGACAGATGAGATGCGCACGGCGTTTCAAAGTTATCGCGATTTCTTCGAGCGTCTACTCAAGCTGTGAGGGCGAATAGCCTTCCCCTCCCGCAGACCCCACGCCATCAGTTTGGGCCCGTTGTCCATGCGCAGGTGATCCGGAGCAGCCCCGGATGGCAGCTAGGTCGATGACGTCGATGAGCTGGTCGTGGTGCAGGAGCGTCCGACGCGCATGGCCAGGGCCTCGTGGGTGAACTCATTGATGGTGGTGGTGTTCGAGCGCGACTGGCACCCGTGCAAGGTCGGGGCTCCGACCTCGATCTGGTCTCTACCGGTCAACAAGCTCTGCCCAACCGCGGGGAGGCGGGCGCAATCAGCGGATTCGCCGCCCGACCATCGCGTCACGAGCCTTGTCGATCGGCGTCGCGACCCAGCGGCTGAGTCTGGCGCCGGTGCCGGCACCAGCCGCATGGGGGTGAGGCCGGGTCGGTGCTCTCATTTTGGCGGCTTCTAGCCGCTCGCCCAGATCCACCAGTTCCTCAGGTGTCAGCTGGGCGGCCAAGGCTGGCAGGACTGCTGCTTCTTCTTGTTCCATATGGGTCCGAGCATCGACGATGAGTTCGCGTATCCAAGCGCTCCGGCCCTCGTCATGGAATCGGTAAACGGCAAGGTTCGCGGCCAAGCGAGCGATCTGTCCGTGCTCGCTGATCAGCTGACGGTAACGGGCATTGCCGTCTTGGAGTCGCATTCGGACCGCCGGGTATAGGTACTGGCGCTCGATGGCGTCATGGATCGACACTTGCTGGATCATCGACTGTACGAGCTTGTCGTCGGGATCTTCTTGGTGCTCGATCTGGCTTAGGAGTCCCCGGATGCAGGCGTGATCTTCGGTGAGCACAGTCATGGCATCGGGTCGGCCGGGGTCATCGAACCCAACGGGGTGGCGGCGTTGGCGGTGGCGCAAGTCACGCAGATGGTCAACCAACACGGCCGGCGCGCCCCGGGTCAGCAAGCCGAGGGGCCGGTCGGGTCCTTTGGGGTGAGGCCGGGTGGGGCCGGTCCGGCGGGCAATGCGGAATCTGATGCCGGCTAGGGCGGCCCACACCCGAGTCGTGTGTTTGCGCAGCTGTGGGAATACGGTCTCTTCTTCGAAGCGGATATGTGCCCGGGTGAGGGTGTGAAACTCCGGGCACATGTCGATCAGCTCTGTTTCACCTTTGAGGGTTCGCAGCAGGTCTAGGACGGCTTTGCTGTCGCGCTCAGCCTGCAGTGCTTGGTCGACCAGCCCGGCGCCGCCTGGTAGACGGCGGCGAACGACCGGCCAGAAGACGAGCTCTTCGGCGGCTTCGTGGCGGGATGCTACAGACACGAGGCGGTCCAGCAGATACTGGCGGCCTGCTTGGTCGAACTCGGCCGTACCGGGAGGCTGCTGCAGGCGGTGAACCAGGTCGTCGATCTCGTGATGGTCCCGCCGGAGGAGGTGGAAGATGTTCACAAGCATGGAACTACCCCACTCGTGCCCCCTCAACGACCACGCATCTCTCATATCGAGGTCCCCGATATCGAGTCCATAGCGGTATACGCACCTGACGCCCACCTTGGGCGCCGCCCGGCGGAACGGATCGGCGTGTCGAGGAATCGAGCCCGGCTGGGTATAGCTATTCCAGATGCATCCTGCCAAGGCCACCGCCAACATCGGACGCGAAGTGACGAAGGGAGCTCCTGAGCCGGCCTTCCACGCATCGGCCGCGTGTGGCCATCTCACCGACCGTTCGTCGCGGAGTGGCGCGAGCGACCGAGAGCTTGCGTGGCAGGGACCCACCGAAGACGGTAAAGCGGAAATCCCCCCAACGGTAGCCAGGCCCGAGGATACGGTGTAAGGTGCTGCGCAGACACCCGGCGGGGTTAGGGGGCGGCGCCCGGCCGCCTGCGCCGTATTTGATCGCCGGTGGCTTGGTCGTCTTCGGCGTGCTGTTGGGGGTGTGGATCGCGCTGGTGGGCGAGGCCGACCTTCAGGACAACGTTGCCGGTCTGGTGGCTGCCGGTGCCGGTGTTGTCGTGGCGTGGTTCGTGAGCGTCGAGGGTCGGGCAGTGCCGTCTTTTCGCCGCTCCGATGTGGTCGCGATCCTCCGGCTCGGCCCGCAGCTCTGCCGGCAGACTGTCAGCGTGTATGTCGCCACGTGGCGGCGCGCCCGCGGGTATGGCCCGCCGAGCGGCGTACGTCGGGTTGCCACCGACGTTACCGGCGGGGGGTGGCCTGCGGCTCGGCGCAGCGGCCTGGTCGGGAGTCTGCTGTCGTTTACCCCCAACACGATCGTTATCGACATCGACGCCGAGACCGGGGTCGCCACCGTGCACGACTTCGTCACGAAACCGACCAAGGACGCCGGTTGACTGCCTTTTTTGTGGCTGTCCTGGTGCTGATGGTCGCCTTGGGTCCGTGCGCCTGGGTGTGTTGGCGTGGGCGCCCCGAGGACCGACTAGTGGCCCTCGGGCTCACCGGAACGGTCCAGTCGCTGATCCTGTTGTTCCTGGCGGTCGGCTTCGCGGAGCCGGCCCTCGCCTCGCTCGGTGCGGTCCTGGCTGTGATGTCGTCGGGGGGTACTCTGGCTTTCGCCCGCTTTTTGGAGCGCTGGGTGTGACCGTCGTTGCGTGACGTGGTCGCCGTCGTCTTTCTCGCCGCCGGTCTGGCCGTGATAGTGGCTTCCTGTGTGGGGATGGCCGTCCTCCACGACCCGATGGACCGCCTTCACCTTGTCACGCCCGGCGTCGACTCTCGGTGTCACCGCCGCCTGTGCCGCCGTCGTCGCCCGCGAGGGCCTCGACGCCTCCGGTACGGCGGCGGTCCTTTTGGCCGCGGTCACCGTGTTCACCAGCCCGTTGGTCTCCCATGCCTGTGCTCGCTCCATCGAGGTCCGGCGTCGGGCTGAGGAAACCGGCGCGGAGCCGGCCGGGAGCGGACGGGAGTGAGGGAGGCGGTGATCGCCGTGGCCCTGGTGTGGGTGGCGGCGTCGGGTACGGCCGTCGTGTTCACGCGTGACCCGTTGAGGCAGGCCTTCGTGGTCGGCTTTTTCGGGTTATGCCTGGCCACGTTGTACCTGAGTTTGCAGGCGGGTGACGTGGCCTTGTCCCAGTTGGTGGTCGGCGCGGTGGCGCTGCCACTGATCGTTCTGCTCGCTCTGGCCAAGATTGGCCGGTCGGGGCCGTGAGCACCCGGACTCGGCTGTGGATGTTCGCCGGGGGGGCGGCGGGGATGGCGGTGGTTCTCGCGGTGGGCCTCGGGGGCGTACACGGTTTCGGTGCGCCTGCCTCAGCCTACGCCGGTATCTTGAACTCGCTGTCGGTGCCGCAGCGCCATGCCACCGACGTGGTCTCCGCGATCAGCTTCGACTACCGGGGTATCGACACGCTCTTCGAGGAGTTCATCCTCTTCGCCGCCGTCGCCGGCGTCTCGGTCCTGCTGCGACCGGTTGCCGACGAGAGACGGCAGCTGCCTGACGACGAGGCCCCCGACCGGCGTATCCCGCCGCCCAGCCCGACCGTTGGATTCATGGCCGTCTTGGTCGCCCCGCTCCTGGTAGTGGTGGGGCTCGAGACCGTGACCCACGGGCAGATCTCGCCCGGCGGCGGCTTTCAGGGTGGCGTGGTGGTGGCCAGCGCCATCTACGTCATCTACCTGGCCACCAGCTACACCAACGTCGAGCGTTTCGAGCCGGGCACGGTTGTCGAGGTAGCCGACGGCGTCGGGGCCGGCGGGTACGTCTTTATCGGGGTTTTGGGCCTGCTGGGCGGGGTCGCCTATCTCACCAATGTGGTCGGCCTGGGTCGGGCAGGCAACCTGATCTCGGGAGGGACTCTGCCGTTGCTCAACGCCGTGGTCGGCTTGGAGGTGGCGGCCGGGTTTATTCTCTTGGCCAAGGAGTTCCTCGATCAGACCGCGGTCGTGCGGCCGGCCCGACGGTGACGGTCCTCGCTTACGCGGTCGTGGTCTGGCTGCTTGTGGTCGGCCTCTACGGGGTGGTCAGCAGCCACAACCTGATTCACCTTGTGCTTTGCCTGTCGGTCGCCCAGTCGGCGACCGACGTGCTTATCCTCGAGATCGGCTACGTCAGGGGAGGCCATGCCCCGGTGTTCGTCGGTCTGGCGTCCCACCCGGGGCCGACCGTCGACGCCATCATGCAGGCCTTGTCGCTCACCGATGTGGTGCTCGGCGCGGCCGTGTCGGCCGTGCTCCTCGCCCTGGCGGTGCAGATCCACAAGCGCGTCGGCAGTCTCGACCCCGACGATCTGCGCAGCCACCAAGACACGCCATAGTGAGCTCGATCGCCACGCCGACTGTCGTCGTGCCGCTCGCGGTCGTCGTGCCGCTCAGTGCCGCCGCCATCCTGGCCGCGGCCGACCGGCACCTTCCAGGCCCGGCGCGCGACGTGCTGGGCATCGGCGCGGCCGTCGCCAGCACCGTGCTCGCTGCGGTCGCCCTGGCCGAGTCGGCCCACCAGCGCATCGTCTATTGGTTCGGGGGATGGCGCCCCGTCCACGGCACCGCCATTGGTGTCGACTACGCCGTTGACGCTTTGGGGGGCGCCCTGGCGGTCCTGGCCGGCGTGCTGGCCGTCGCCGCCCTGGTCTACTCCCGCCGGTTCTTCGGGCCCAGTGGTGGCAGGTACCCGGCTCTGGTGTTGGTCTTCGTCGCCGCCAGCATCGATTTCGCCTGGACCGGCGACCTGTTCAACATGTTCGTCGCCTTCGAGCTGGTCGCCGTCACCGGATTTATCCTGACTGGCTACTACGCGGAACGGGAGGCACCCCTCCAGGGTGCCATCAACTTTGCCGTCACCAACACCATCGGGGGCCTCCTTATGCTCACCGGGGTGGTGTTGCTTTACGCCAGCACCGGCAGCCTCAACCTGGCCCAGGTGGGGCAGACCCTTGCCGGTCGTCCCGCTGGTGGTTTGGTGGCGGTGACCTTCGCATTCCTCGCCACCGCATTCCTGGTCAAAGCGGCCGTGGTGCCGTGGCATTTCTGGCTACCGGACGCGTACGGCGCCGCGCCGGCACCGGTGTGCGTGCTGCTCGCCGGAGTCATGAGCGAACTGGGCATCTTTGGGCTGGCCCGCGCGTGGGAAACCGTCTTCGCCGGGGCGTTCGATGCGTCGGCCGAGCACCGCATCCGTCTCGTTCTGGGGGCGTTGGGGATCCTCACGGCTTTGGTCGCCACCGCCATGTCGCTCGTCGAACACCACCCCCGCCGGCTGATGGCGTTCGTGGTGGTGGCCCACATGGGTCTCTACCTCTTGGGCTTTTCGCTGCTGCGTACCGCTGCCCTCGGCGGCATGGCGCTTCTCGCCGTCGGGGATGGGCTGACGAAGGCCGCCATGTTCCTGGCGCTCGGCGTACTCGGCCGTCACCGCCGGGCCACGGGCGGCCGGCGCCTGCGCGGAGAGGGCCCCGATTGGCGGCCGCGGCGGCATCGTGGTCGTCGGCGCGCTGGCCCTTGCCGACCTCCCCCCGTTCGCCTCCTCGGTCGGCAAGGATCTCCTGGTGGCCTCGGCGGGAACGGCCGGTTCGCTCGTCGAGGTGGTCTTCGCCGTCACGGTGATCGGCTCGAGCGCCGCCGTCGTGGCCGCCACCGCTCGCGCCTGGCGAGGCGAGACAGCCGATCAGGTCTCACCGGCCGAGGACGCCGCGGAGACGCCCGCCGGGTCGGCGTCCTTGCTCCTGCTCGCCCCCCCTGTGCTGCTACTGGCCGCCGCCCTCAGCCTCGGCCTGGTTCCCCATCTCGCCGGTCACGCGGTCAGCGCCACGGCTGGTTTCACGGACCGGCGCAGCTACGCCGCCGCCGTGCTCGACGCTCGACGGATTGGCGTGAAATTGCCGCCTGTACCGGCGGCGACGCTGTCCGCCCGCCTCGGGGATCTGGCCGAAACCGCCGGGGCAGTGTTGATCGCCGTGCTCGTCCTATCCCGCACCCGGATCCAGCCTTGGCTCGCCGCCGCCACCGCGGGCCTGCGCCGACTCCACAGTGGCCACGTCGGTGACCAGGTCACGTGGGCCGTCGTCGGGCTCGCCGTACTGGCCGGGCTGAGCGGCCTGGCGCTCCGCTGAGCGCCCTCAAGCTACCTTTGACCCTCTGAATTAGGGGCGATGGAGGCGGACTCCCCAGGTCGTGGTCAACGACTGGCTCGGCTCCAGGCGGGTCAGGCCGTTGCCGGTTTGGAAGGCGTTTGGCGGACAGGTCATCGGCTCGGTCCCGAGTCCCGGCGTCGGCGTGGGGGACTCAGGGTGTCGCCGGTGTAGATCTCGATGATCGGGTAGTGCTCGTCCACCCACAGCTCGGTTCAGCTGCCGTCCGGGGCTGTGAGGCGCACCCACGCTCGTCCGTCTTCGTCACGGTCGAGGTCGGTGAACGGTGTGTCGAGTTTCTGGTCGCCGAGGCGCTGGCCAGCCCGGAAATCGAAGTCTGTCCCTTCGACCGTCGCCGTCCCGGTTGGGAGTTGACGCTCGTTGTCGGTCAGGATACGGGTGGAAGCGCCGAGCTCGAGAGTGCAGTCGTCGATCAGGCCGGTTCCTGGTGACAGGTAGGGGTGCTGGCCGGTCCCGTACGGGCAGGCTTGGTCGCCGATGTTGGTGGCGGTGGTGGACACCACCAGGCCGCCGCCACCCAGTTCATAGGTCACCCGGATGTCCAGGGTGAATGGGTAGCCGGCGAGGGGGTGGAGTCGGCTGCCCATGACCACTCGAGTTGCGTGGTGTTCTTCGGCTTGCCAGGATCGCCAGCTGAGGAAGCCGTGGATGGCGTTGTGCTTTTCGGGTTCGGTGAGCGGCACGGCGTAGTCGGTGCCGTCGAAACGGTAGGCGCCGTCGGCGACCCGGTTGGGCCATGGGATAAGCGGGGTGCCGTGTTCGCCGTCGCACATGGCGTCGATGGGGTAGGGGTCGAGAACGGGCCTGTCGCCAACCGCGTATTCCCGGACGCCCCCGCCGACCTCGACGATGGTCGCCCGCTGATCGCCGTGTCGGATCTCGAACTGTGCTCCCGACGGTGGTGCCGCCATTGCGCGTTCCGTTTCGCCTATTTGTCGGCCGGCGACGTGGCGGCGCCTGAGATCATTCGTTCGGCCAGCCGGGATGCGAGGGCCATGATCGTCAGGGCCGGGTTGGCGGAGCCCTGGGTGGGGCAGACGCTGCCGTCGCTGATGAACAGGTTGGGGACCCCCCAGGTCCGCTGGTTGGCGTCGACGACGCTGTCGGCGGGCGAGGTGCCCATCCTGGCTCCGCCGACGAGGTGGGCGAAACGTTGGATGGTGAGCACGTCTTGAGCACCTGCGGCGTGCAGGAGGTCTTTGATCACTCGGCTGGAGTAGGCCATGTTGGCTTTGTCGTTGTCGCCGAGGGTGTAGTCAAAGCGGGCGACGGGCAGCCCGTAAGGGTCCAGCTCCGACGAGGCCAGGGTGACCCGGTTGTCCGGGTGTGGGAGCAGTTCGTTGAGGACGCCGACGGTCGTCCAGTGGTTGTAGTCGCGCATATATTCGCGCAGGGCCCGGCCCCAGTGTCCCTCGGAGAGGACGTGCTCGGCCCACCCGATTGGCTGGGGGGAAACGGTTTGAATGGAGAACCCCCGGGCGAAACCGCGGGTCGTGTCGGTTTCGTAGAAGTCCTCCGAAGAGATCTCTGGGGGCGGGGCTTTGTACATGCGCAGCTCGGTCGGGAACCGCCCGGCGCTCTGAGTGGCGCCTTGGACCATCACGTACCGGCCGACCTGGTCATCGTTGTTGCCGAGCCCGTTCGGGAAGCGGGTTGAGGTGGAGTTGAGCAGGAGTCGGGGGTCTCGATGGAATAGCCGGCCACGGCTACGCTCCGGGCTCGCTGCATGCGTTCGACGTGTTCGCCTTCGCGGATGTAGGTCACGCCGGTGGCCCGGCCGGCGGAGTCGATTTCGACCCGGGCCGCCATGCATTTCGGCCCGGATCTCTACTCGGTGCGCCAAGGCGTCGGGAAGATGGGTGACGTAGGGGCTGGCTTTGGCGTTGACCTTGCATCCCTGCAAGCACCAGCCGCGGTAGATACAGTGGGGACGGTTCCCGAAGGTGCCGTTCACAATACCGACCGGGCCCACGCGCATTTGGATGCCCTGGGCGATCGCGCCCCGCCAGATGACCGAGGCCGCCTCGGATACCGGGTGCGGCGAGAACGGGTACTTGTGCGGGTAACCCCACGGCCAGTCCTGTCCGGCGACGGGCAGTTCGCGCTCTACCGTCTCGTAGTGCGGGCGGAGCTGGTCGTAGTCGATCGGCCAGTCGGCGCCCACCCCGTCGAGGCTGCGCGTGTGGAAGTCGGAAGGATGGAAGCGCGGGGTGTATCCGGCGTAGTGCACCATCGACCCGCCCACGCCGCGGCCCGAGTTGTTTTTGCCCATCTCGATGGGGTCGGCGCCCCCGATGATGCGCTTCTGGTTCCAGTACAGCTCGTGCGAGCCGGCCTCGTCGGAGACCCAGTCCTCATCGGGATGCCAGAATGGGCCGGCTTCGATGACCACGACCCGCCATCCGGCCCGGGCCAGGCGTTGGGCCAGGACCGACCCTCCGGCGCCGGCGCCGACGATGCAAATGTCGACCTCGTCGGTGTCGTCGTAGCGGCACATGGTGTCCTCGCCGGGCAGATCCCGACGGTGCACGTCGAGCAGGAAACGCGAATCGTTGTCTTTGGGCCCCATGGCCCCTTTGAGCAGGTCGCGGATCACCCGCCCAGCTCCGGAGCCGTGCGGACAGGATCCTCTGATGTCGCCCCCGCCTTCTCGAAGGGTTCGAGGACGCTGAGGGGTCCGAGGCGCATGTAGCCGCGCGGGTAGGCCGGCCCGCCGAAGCCGATCTCGTTCCACGCCCACGGGTGGGCGTAGAAGGCGGCCAGGATCATGCGCATGCACACCGCCCAGGCCCGTTTCACGTTGAGTTGCTCCCACGATCCACCGGCCAGCCGCCCGTCGGCCAGGTCACCGACGATGGCCTCCCGTGCTTCCGGGTCAACCGCCGCAAACGTCGGTCGGCCGTAGCGACTTTCGGCCGTCTCGTCCAGACCGGCGAGCACCAGGTGCCACGTGTCGCGGTCGTCGGGCATGTCGGCGTACTGGTAGCCGTCCAGACGACCGGCTGCGAGTTTATCGTCGACCATCTCCGCCACCGGGACCCGGGGCTCGGCGTCCTGCGCCACCGTCACATCGCAGAACCCCCGCAAAGTCGGGTCCTCCAGGGGCGTGAAGAACCGGAGCGGCCCGTCGAGGTGGAGGCGCGCCACCACGACCCTGGTGGTCGCCTCATCCCAGGTGTCCTGGGCGTCGAAGACATCGAAGTCCGGGTAGCGGCCGATCATTTGCGGGGTCGTGCCATGCCGCTGCCGAGGCAGCCAGGACACGTCGGGCGGGCCCTTCCCGGCGCGCAGATTAGGGAGATGGTCCGGTGTCGACAGGTCGCGCCGGGCGGCGGGATCGAGGGCCACCGTCAGTCCTCTCTTCTGAGCAGGGCGGCCAGGAGCCCCATTCCGCCCACGATGCTCATGAGTCCCGGTGCGGAGATAGGGGGACCCATGGGAAGGTTGTACGAAGCCAACTTGAAGCCTCCCGGTTTGCGGGCCACGCCGCGGATATGGAAGTACTCGCCCACGAGGCCGTTGAGGGTGTACACCGCGGCTGCGACAGGCAGGGCCGTCTTGGCCCATTTCTTCGAGAACACCCCGGCGACGCCGGCCACCACGAGTGGCGGCGTGACGATGATCGGGCTCCACATCATTTTGTTCCCGAAGCTGGCCTTGTAGTGCTCGATGTAGATTTCGCTGGTCGTCACGGCCGCGGCGAACGCGGTGAGACCGGCCAAGGACCGCTCGAAGCGGCCATGGGCGACGTCGGCGACGGCTCGGTCGATGACATGGGTGACCCCACCGAGGCTCTCGGCGTGGGTGATCGAAGCGGCGTGGCGGCGCATGCTCAGCCTTTCTCGGGGTGCAGGAACTCGCGGACCATCTCTCGCACGCCCTCTTTGGCCCCGGCCAAGCCCTCGGTCGGGTCCTTTTTGACCGAGGTCATCAAGGCCCGGGCTTGCTTGAAGGTGACGTGAGGGGGCAGGGGCGGTTCGTCGGGTGTGGTCAGGGCGTCCACGATGACGGGCCGGTCGGCGGCGAACGCCTCGGTGAAGGCCGCCTCGATTTGATCGGAGCGGGTGACCTTGATCCCCTTGAGACCGATCAGTTGAGCCCAGTCGGCGTAGGAGACGTAGGGGATCGACTGGGAGGCGTCGAAGCGGGGATCGCCCTCCATGGCCCGTTGCTCCCAGGTCACCTGGTTGAGGTCCTCGTTGTTGAGCACGACCACCACATAGCGGGGATCCGCCCACGTTTTGTAGTACTTGGCGGCGGTGAGCATCTCGGCCATCCCGCCCATCTGCATGGCCCCGTCACCGACCATGGCGACCGACACCCGGTCCGGGAACGCGAACTTGGCGGCCATCCCGTACGGCACCCCCGGGACCATCGTGGCCAGGTTGCCCGACAGGGATGCTTTCATACCCCGGCGGATACGGATGTGGCGGGCGTACCAATCCGCTGCCGTGCCGGAGTCCGACGACAAGATGGCCTGGTCGGGCAGATGCCGAGACAGGCAGGCGAACAAGCCCTGCGGCCGGATCCGCCCGTCGAGGTCCGAGGGCTGGCCCTCGTCATCCATGAGCGCCCACCACTCCTTCACGTTCCCGACGATCTTGTCCTGCCACGAACGATCCGATTTGCGTTGCAGCAACGGCAGCAGCTCGGTCAGGGTGTCCTTGGCGTCACCGACCAAAGCCAGGTCCATCGGGTAGCGGATGGAAAGCATCCGTGGTGCCAGGTCGATCTGGACCGCCTTGACCTGACCGGTGGTGGGCAGGAACTCGGAGTACGGGAACGACGAGCCGACCATCAACAACGTGTCCGCGTCTTGCATCATGTCCCACGACGGCTTGGTTCCCAGCAGGCCGATACTCCCAGTGCAGTAGGGGATGTCGTCAGGCACCGATGCCTTACCGAGTAGGGCTTTAGCCACTCCGGCCCCGAGGGCGTCAGCCACTGCCAGCACCTCGTCGGTAGCGTTCATCGCTCCCGCCCCGACCAACATGGCCACCTTCTCGCCGGCGTTGAGGATGTCGGCCGCCTGGCGGAGCTGATCGGTGGCGGGAATCACTCGCGGCTTCCACCAGCCCGTCCCGGTGTGCACGGTGTGGGTGGCCTTGGGTTGCTCTTCCACCGCCTCCATGTCCTGGACGTCGGCCGGGACGATCACGCAGGTAACCGTTCGCTCCGCCTGGGCGATTCGGAACGCCCGGTCGATGATGTGGCGGACCGAGGACGGGGTGTTGACCTGCTGGCACCACGACGACGCCACATCGGAGTACAGCTGCAGCAGGTTGACCTCTTGTTGAAAATCGCCGCCCAGAGCTCGCACGAACGTCTGACCGACGATCGCCACCACCGGTTGATGGTCCAGTTTGGCGTCATACAGTCCGTTCAGCAGGTGGATGGCCCCCGGCCCCGATGTGGCCATGCATACTCCGACCTGGCCGGTGAACTTGGCGTGCCCACACGCCATGAACGACGCCATCTCTTCATGGCGGGTCTGGATGAACCGCAACTGCTCCTGGTGGCGCCGTAACGAACCCAGTATCCCGTTTATCCCATCACCGGGGAACCCGTAGATCGTGTCGGTCCCCCACTCGATCAGACGTTCGCAAAGATTGTCGGCTGCGGTCTTGGTCTGCGCCATCAATATCTCCTGATCCGTTGAAACAGTGTTCTGTGCGGGCCGTCGGCGACAAGCATCAGCCGACCCGGAATTTCGTTGCGTCCGCCGCCCGCAGGGTTAGGCCATGTCCGTACCGGTCAGTCGCCGGGACAAGATGGCCGCCGTCCGGCCGGAGGCTCCCATCAAAAAGTGTCGTCTCGATGCGGTGGTGGTCATGGAAGTACTCCAGATGGCGGAGGTTCGCCGGCGAGGTGGCCACGTGGGCGTGCAGGTTCGGGGCGCAATGCCCTGAGATCTGCAGGTTGTGAGCGGCCGCCACGCTCGCGACTTGCAGCCATACCGTGTAACCGCCGCAGCGAGTGACGTCGGCCTGGAGACAGTCGATGGCGTTGGCGGCCACCATGCGGGCGAAGTAGTCGAGGCTGTAGCCGTACTCCCCGGCAGCCACGTCGGCGCCGCAGTTGTCCCGGACCTCTCTGAGACCGGCGAGGTCGTCGGAAGAGACCGGCTCCTCGAACCACGTCACACCCCTGTCCTCATGGAAAGCCCGACCCATCCGCACCGCCTGTTTACGGGTGTAACCGCCGTTGGCGTCCACATACAGCTCCACGTCGTCGCCAACCACCTGGCGGGCTAGGGCCACCCGAGCCAGGTCTCGCCGCGTATCCGCGCCCCAGGACTCGCCGATCTTGATCTTCACCCGCGGAATCTGCCACTCCCCGACCCATTGCTCGAGCTGGGCTCGAGTCGTGGCCTCGTCGTAGGTGGTAAAACCGCCGCTACCATAGACCGGAACGTCTGCCCGCGTCTGGCCGAATAGGCCGCTGAGGGGTAGCTCCAACAGACGAGCCTTTAGATCCCATAGCGCCACATCGACGGCAGAAATGGCGCAGGCCACCAAACCGGAGCGCCCCAAGTTCCGACTGGAGCGGGCCATCCGCTCGTTCAAACCAGGAACATCCATAGGACTGGCGCCCACACAGACCGCACTCAACTGCTCCTTCACCACCGCGGCACTGCCGGCGCCCGCGTAGGTCCACCCCAAGCCGGACTGACCGCCAGCACGTACCTCTACCAGCACCATCGTCGTCGACGACCACGCCAGCGTGCCGTCCGCCTCCGGTTGATCAGTCGGGAACTCGTAGACGCCGACCTCCACCGATTCGACATCCGGTTGCCCGTACCTCATGATCGCTCCTCCCCTGCTGCCAAAACCGGCCCTTCTTCTCGAGCCAGGTGAACCGATTGCAGCCTCGATGAAGCGCCGGAAGTCATTCCATCTGACGAACCCGGTCCCGCCCGGCGACGTTGGGCACCCTTTCCGGCCGCGGGCCCGGTCATTTAGGAGCTGGAGCTGCGCCACGCGATTCTCCCGGCCGGTCCTGCGATCTTGGGAGCATCGCAGGACTGTGATCGGGCGAGTGCGGTCCCGGTGCCGCGTCTGGGTTCCAACAGGTCTTGTCAGACTCGGCAGGCGCGAGTCGGGCCGATTGCTCAGTCAGGTACGGGAAAGGATGGCGCATGATTGATGAGCCGGAACCTCGAAGAAGTCGGGCCGGCGTTTCTGGCACCGTCAACACCTACCCACCGGAAGGCGCGGTCAACCCCGAGCAGCTGCGCTGTCGAGCCACCGGCACGGATGTAACTGCGACGGGGAACGCCCGGGAGCGTCGGTCGCCATCACCAACCACATTTTGTTGCCTATCTGTCGCCGCAGGGCGGCACGACAGCCTGCACGAGAAATCTGGCCGGAGATCGCAGTTGTGAAACAGGCAGTCGCTGGCGACGATAGGCCTTCACGTGTGCGGTCTGACCGAAACGGGTAGAGCATAGAGATAAGAGCAGTTTCGCTCGTGATCTTTATTCTCGGTCTCATAATTCTGGTTGCCGCCGTGGTCGTCGGCTTGGCCGGCGTGCTGGCCAATGGCGGTGACTCCCACGCCAGCAAACCTTTTGTATGTCTTCGTCTTTATCCATCTCAAGCAAGCAAGGAGCAAACATGAGCGCAACCGACAAGGCCAAGAACACCGCCCAACAAGCAAAGGGCAAAGCCAAAGAGTCAATCGGCAAGGCCACCGGCGACAAGGACCTCGAGGCCAAAGGAAAGACCGACCGGGCCAAAGGAAATCTCAAGCAGGCCGGCGAGAACGTGAAGGACGTCTTCGATAAGTAGGTCGAGCGGCGGCGTGTGGCTGCCTCGTCTCTTTAAGCCGGGTTCTGTCTCGTCCGACGGCTGATGCGAGTCTCGTTTCGTGACGAGAACGACTTCCCAATCGGGGTGGTGATACGGACGCGTGATGATGGTGTCGTGCCGACCTCCAGCGTCACTGCGTTCGTACTGGGTGGCGGCGGAGTGCTCGGCTCGGCCGAGGTAGGAATGCTGCAGGCGCTCATCGAGCACGGCATCACGCCGGACCTCATCATCGGCTCCAGTATCGGTGCGCTGAACGGCGTGGTGATCGCGGATGACCCGAGCGTCGTCGCGGTCCGCCGGCTGGCCGAAACCTGGGCCGAACTGCAGTCGCGCTCCGTCTTCTCTGCTTCGCTGTTCGGGCAGGTCTCCAACGTGGCTCGCCACGGCACCTTCCTTCACAGCAACGAAGCCCTCCGCCGCCTGATCGGGGAAGCCGTTACTGCTACCAGCATCGAAGATTTCCCCGTGAGATTTCAATGCGTCGCGGCGTCGATCGAACGAGCCGGCGCCCACTGGTTCGAATCGGGACCGGTCGCCGACGCCGTGCTGGCGTCCTGCGCCGTACCCGGGCTGCTCCCTCCCGTTCGCATCGGCGACGAGCACTTCGTCGACGGTGGCCTCGTGGCATCGGTGCCTGTCGGTCGGGCCGTCGAATTGGGTGCTTCCAGGATCTTCGTGCTGCACGTCGGCCGCCTCGAACAGCCCCTTCGACCCCCGCGGCGGCCGTGGGAGGTCGCCCTGGTGGCTTTCGAGATTGCTCGTCGGCACCAGTTCGTCGACGACATGGCCCGCGTCGGGGGGATCGAGACCCATATTCTGCCTAGCGGCGGCGATGTCCGGCCGATATCGCTCCGGTATCGTGACCTTTCTGCCGTCGTTCGCCGCATCGAGGTCGCCTATCAGGCGACCTCCGCCTATCTGGACGCTGTCTGGGGCTGAACAGATGCCCCTCCCCCTACCGGCCCGTCGGCTCCTGGTTCCGCTTCTGGTCGTCCTGGAGCTCTTGCTGCTGCTCCTGCTGGCACTGGGCGCCGTGATCGGGCTCGTGGCGGGTCTCGCGGATCGACGCAGGCGTGTTCTCAGGATCACTCTGATGGGGATGGCCTACTTCGCCGTCGAACTCTTGGCGCTGATGGGTCTTGCCGTGGTGTGGGCCGCCAGGCCCTTCCGAGCGCGGAGCTGGTATGACGGTGCCAACCTTCGGATTCTGACTGTGGCGCTGGGCACCATTCTGAGCGCCGCACGGGTCCTGGTGGGCTTTCGGGTCGTGGTCAACGATCCACCATCGCTAGCGCCTTTCGACACTGACGAGCCCGTCATCGTTTTGGCCCGTCACGGGGGGATCGGTGATTCCTACGCGTTGGTCTGGCTTCTGGCCAGCCGTTACCAGCGGAGACCCCGCCTGATAGCGAAGGAGATCCTCCAGTGGGAACCGCTGCTAGACGTCGCCTTGAACCGGATGGGAGCCTGCTTCCTTCCCCGAAAGGCCGTCCCAGGAATCGATCTGGCGTCGAGGATAGAGATCCTCGCCAGTGAGCTAGCCGCTGAGGATGCTCTCCTGCTGTTCCCGGAGGGCGCTAACTGGACACCCGGGCGAAGGTCGCGGGCGATTGCCCGTCTGCGCGCCAACCGGAAACACGAAGCCGGTCGGCGGGCGCAGCTAATGGAAAACGTGTTGCCGGCACGCCCCGCCGGTGTGTTCGCCTGCTTGCAGGGAAGTCCGGACATCGCGGTCGTCGTTTTCGCTCACACCGGACTGGACAAGATCACCACCGCCGCCGGCGTCTGGCAGGCTATTCCGTTTCGCAGCCCGATGACGGTGAGATGGTGGCCCACCCTTCGGGCCCCGTCCGAAGAACAGGAACGCCTCAACTGGCTTAGCACCGAATGGGCGATCGTCGACGAGTGGATCGACACCCAACACGACCGCGACTCCTAGCTGAATCCGACCCCGCCGCAGAAGGCCGCCGCTCACCTGCCAGATCAGGGGGATCGGCTGGTCGTCTGGTCGGAGGCATGCCGGCGGAGAACGAGCATGGCGATGTCGTCTTGGGGTGGCTCGCGCCCGACGAGGTTGTTCATGACCTCGAAGCAGACCTGGTCCGGGTGGCGTGCGTGTGTGGCTCGGCAGAGCAAGGCCAGTCCGTCGTCGAGAGATTTGCCGCGGCGTTCGATGAGCCCGTCGGTGTAGGCGACCAACACGCCGTTCGGGGTAAGCGCCACGGTGATCGACGACCGGGGGATGTCGACGTCGAAGCCGAGCGGCGGACCTGGCTGAACATCGATGAGCGCCCCCGACGTGGCGGGCCCGGCGACGACCGGCGGCGGATGGCCGGCGAGCGATAGTTGTATGGTCTCGTAAGGGGGGTCGACGGCGGCGCAGAGAACGGTGGCGGTCTCGCCCGGCTCGAAGAACTGCAGCTTGCGGTCAGCCCGCGTCAGGACCTCCTCGGGGGGGTGACCTTCGAGGGCGTAGGAGCGCAGGGTGCTGCGCAGCCGGCCCATGACCAGCGCGGCGCGCATGCCGTGGCCGACGATGTCGCCGACCATGACCCACAGTCTGCCGTTCGGGAGCACGAAGGCGTCGTACCAGTCGCCGCCCACCCCGCCGATCTCGGCGGGCACGTAGCGCGCCGCGAACTCGATGCCCGGCACCTCGGGCAGGCGGGTAGGGAGCAGGCTGCGCTGCACGACCCTGGCGGCGGCGCGTTCCACCTCCAGCTGGCGGGCCTGGACGGCCCCCGCCACCCGGCCGGCCACGCGCGCCAGCAGATCGGCGTCGGCCTCGGAGAATCGGCGTTCGCTGAAGCTGCCCACGTGGAGCACCCCGAGCAGTTCGTTGCCGCTGAGGAGCGGCACTCCCAGCATGGTACGGATCCCTTTCTCCCACAACAGCGGATTGGCCACCGTCCGGGCGTCGACCCGGTCCAAGACGACCGGCTGGCGGGTGGCCGCGATTCGCCCGGCGAAACCATGCCCCACCGACACCCGCACCCCTTGGCGGACCTCTTCCTCGACCCCCCAGGCGGCCCGCGCCACGAGCTGCTGGGAGGCCTCGTCCAGCAGGAGAACTGCAACCGTGTCCACGGCCATCAACGCCGCTACCCGATCCAGCAGCTCCACCAGCAGGTCGTCCACGTCGAGGTGGCCCAGCGACACATCGGTCACCGACTCGATCGCCCGTAGCTGATCCGGGGCGATCGATGCTCGATTCGACACCTCCGCTGACCCCTCCACCGGAGCCGTCATAGACCGGCACCGCAGATCGGCCGGGGCCGGTGCTGGTGGCGACCCGCCGGCATCGGCGGCGGGGTCGAGCGTCGACGCCAGGCAGCAGCCGGTCGCGCTCGGTCGGCGTTCTGGCATTGAGCGGACGCTGGACATGCCCGTCTCTCCAGAGGCCGCAGCCACCTCCGGGTCGCCGGCCGTCGATACCTCGAGCGTGATCTGCTCCGTCAACTTTCTCTCCGGGTATCACTCTGTATCCAGGGCTTCCAGCCAGGAGTCCTACCCCGCGTCGGGGAGAACCTCACCCAATTCCTGCAGGACCACGACCGCCTCCCAAACTGTGGACCGGTCGGGTGTCTCACGGGGGAGAGTGTGGTTCACGTGTGCGGGGAGTGCCTTGCCCGTTTGTGTGTGCTTCGCGACGGTGACCTGTGATGGCCCTCGATCGGATCGCAAGGTATCGGTATCGACAAGGAGATGCCTCGAACCCGTCCCCCGAGCGGCAATTGCGGTGCCCATCGTCACCGATTACGAAGTGATCATGGCCGGTGTACGAGCCATGCTGGGCCCCCACCGGCACCGCGTCGATGTCATCGAACTGGACATAGAACAAGGAGAACATGCCTTGGACGGATCATTTCGCGCGTCCACCCGGATCGACGCCCAAGGTTCGGTCTTCGCTGGCGGTGTGGTAGGCCCGGGCCAACCTCTGCCCTCTAGAACCCGTATTTAGCGGGCTCGCCGCGCCTTGGCCCGGCTCTTAGGCTTCAAGTTGCTCGATCTCGTAGCCAACTTGCCATTCGAGGAACGTGGCCCGCGCTCGGTAGCAGCCCTGGTGCTGGTCGTCTTGTTCGATCGAGCCTTAGGGCTGGTCTTTTTGCTGGACGGCCTTCTGCCAGAGCGGCTGGTGATGTCGGCGCGAACAACGGAATCGAGCTGGTTGACGGGGAATGCCGCAACCCCGCCCTTGCCTCCCTTACCACCATTCTTGGCGTCGAAGACCACGATCTGGTCAACGATGTCGAAGCGTGCCGCTCGGATCCGCTCCTTATGACCCACCGCAGTGGTGACTTCATAGACATGCTTCGTTGTAGCGGTCATATAATTACTTCCTCTCTCATAGGTTGTATTGCACTACTGTCGGACGCCTGAAGCCCAACGGCACACGGCGAAACAGCGTCGGATGTCGACTAGAACGTCGAATCTCGGCGCTTTCGGAGGCCGTCTCATCGGCCCGTTGGTAGACCTTCCGGCACGGACGCCGGCCACCCAACCCTCCCCGGGAATGACCAAAAATCAGCAAAAAACGAGAAAACGATCGGCGCTCCAGAGGAATGCGGGTTTCAACATTTCTACCCGAGACGGAACTTCGGTAATCTCGGTCGTCTCGATTCCCCGTCGGCCCGACCGCAGGACGCGTAAGGGTCCCGGGACTTGCCCGGGACCCCTTACGAACTACCAGGTCGTGGTTGTTACCACCTCTAGCTGCGCAGGTCGGGCTGCTGAGTGATAGGGCCATTTGAGGCACTCTGTGCGTTGGCCGCGCTATGGTCAGTCAGCACGTTCGCTGCGACCGCCGCGTTCACGGGTACGGCCACGTTGGCGTTGATCAGCGACATCGCCGCCCGCTCCGGCAGTGCCTCGCCGGCGAGGTCGTCCAACTCGGCCCGGGTTACCGCACGATAGTCAGCCATAGGTCCTCCTTGTGGTCCCAATCGCCGCCGACTATCGGCGGCGATTGATGGATCCTTCCCGCTCCCATAGGACCTAAACAGCACCCGTAGTTTTATCGACGCTTCCCAGGCGGTCGTCACCGCGACCGACGGGACAAGTCCGCGGTTGGAGCGACAGGACCCGTTCCTGGCTTTTCGTTACCCTCCTCGCCGTCATCTCCGAGCGGACGTCGGGACGCGTCAGGGCGGCCTGCCGGCCGCTGTGCCTGCCGGCTGTGCTTCTCGTCGTCATAGCCGGGCTCGTCGTCGCCGATTGGTGGCTGTTCTTCGACCGGGGCTGCCTCAAGCGCACACGGCTGCCAACGCATGCCGGTCGTCCGTCGTTGGGTGGAGCTGAGTATCAGTGGAATAGAGGTGGTAAGTAGCGAAGCATCAGGATCGACCAGGTCAGGTGGGTGATGGTCGGCCCGAGGACGCCGCCCGTCGCCCGACGCTCGTAGCCGAAGAGCAGGCTGGTGGCTGTGCCGGCGAGGACCAGTGCAAGGTTGCACGTGGCCGCGGTCGCCGCCGTGTATGCCAGGGTGGTCTTGGCGATGGGGTGGGAGTGTGCCACGTCGGACCATAGGGCGCCCCTGTAGAACATCTCCTCGGCTATACCGTTGAGACCTGTAGTGAGCAACACCAAAGGGGTTGAACCTTCGCTCTCGTAGGCCAGGGCTCTGCTGATGGCTCGCTCCAGCAACGGTGCGCGACGGGCCAAATGAGCGGCACCGTAGAAGAGACCGAACGCGCCGACCCCAACGAGGACCGACCTGACCACTGACTCGACCTGGCACGGCTCCTGCCGTTGACTTGCGACCGGTCGCCGGGCCTGCGAGAGAACAGCGCCCGCGGTCAAGGTGCCGGCGACAGCTACCGTCAGGACGTAGAACTCCCTCGAGCCGGGCGGGCGCGAGAACGAGAGTCCCAACAGACCTGCACCGGCGATACCCGAGACAGCAACCATCGGTTGTCGGCTCCGCTGCGTCGACGACCCCTTCTGGTTGGGTCGGAGCGACTCAAGGCGCGAGAGGGGTCCGTCGATGCTCCAGCCCCAGGAGGTAGATCGCCGGGTCGATCGGCCACCTGTCATTGGCCGCGCTTGGCCTGACGGCCCTCGGCGAGGGCAATGCGGACAGCGGCGTTGTAGGGCATCGGGCGGAATGGTATGAGGTCGCGGATCGACGTGTCTCGTACCACGACCTCATTGGTCATCGAGTCGACGAGCGCCCGTCCCGTGGCGCTGTCGATGTCGGTGACGAGGGTCAGCCACAACGAGGACAGTCGGGGAGTCAGGAGCGGAACCGGCACGATCGTGAGCCGGCGACCCTCGAGCGCGGCGACGTGCCGCAGCATGGTCGCATACTGCAGTATCTCGGGCCCTCCGACCTCGAATATCCGGTCTGCCGCTTCGGGACGGATCAGAACTTCGAGCAGATATCGCACCACGTCGTCGAGCGCGATTGGCTGGGTGCGGGTCGCGACCCACTTCGGGGTGACCATGACGCGCAGATGCTCCACCAGCTGACGGGTCATTTCCCAGGACAGACCGCCGTGTCCGACAATGATCCCTGACCGGATGACCGTGAGGGGGACACCGGCCGATGCTAAACGGTTCTCCACGTCGCGGCGGCTGCCCAGATGCGCCGAGAGCGTATCCTCGTCACGTCCGAGGCCCCCAAGGTAGACAATGCGCGTCAACCCGGCGAGCTTTGCGCTCCGCCCAAACAGGGTGGCACCCCGCGCGTCTTTGCGCTCGAAATCGCTGTCGCCAAGCGAATGCACGAGATAGTAGGCGGACTGGCAGCCGGCCAACGCTGCGATCAGGCTGTCGGCGTCCTGGACGTCCCCATAACGAGGCGTGCCCGCGCCCTTGTAGTCGTCAGGACATCGGGTCATGGCCATGACGTCATGCCCCGCAGCAGTCAACGCAGGGCAAAGTCGACGGCCGACGAAGCCAGACGCCCCGGCGACAAGCACTCTCACCATGTCACCCCGTGACGTCCACCACCGTCAGACCTTCCTCGGTAAGAACCCTCAAGCGTCTTTGCGATCTACAGTGACGAATCGCTGGGGCGCTGACTTCCGGACACCCGGCAGCCCTCAACGCTGGTAGCGTCGTTGATCCGCTTCGTGGGTGGTGGCTTTGGCGCGCGCCACTTCCGCTTCCGCTTCTTTTCGGGCCGCTTCGCGCTGGGCCCGGGCCTTGTCCTGCTGGGCTTCGCCCTCGCGTTCAAGATCACGGTCGTCCAACAAATCGCCTGCGACCTCTTTGGCCTTGCCCTTCAGACCCTCCACCGTTCCTTTACTGCCCTCTTTCGGTCCTGAACTCATAACTCTATTCTCCGTCTGGGTCGCCTTTGTCTATCGGTCTGTACCCCAGATTTGACTCTCTCAAGCGCGGCTGGGTCCTGCCGACCATCACGGAAGGGTCACGGTGCCGCTTGATCGCGCCGGCTGCTTTGCCCGGAGGCGACAGTCCGAGCGCCCAAACGATAAACGCCGCGCCCCAAGACGATGGCGGTCTTGTTGACCGCCGGTGGGCCTGCGGAAAGACCCCCGCCGAGACAGTTACCGATCGGGCTGTCCCCTTTTGGGGGTGACACTCCGGCCTGTCCGCAACGCCATTTGTCCACCGCGCTAACGTGATACGGTTTCCACCGATGTCATCAATGGGCTCGAGGCCGGACGCTCGAGCCCGCATACGGGACGGCGTTCGGCGCCTTCTGGGCAACTCTTCGGCGCTAATGATCGGCGGCACGGCTGAGCACAAGATCGTCGATAGGGCGGGGCTAAAGGGAGGTGTTCCCTATCAAGGCTGATCGTGCGCAGATGACGTGACGGGCTGGTCTTGAACGGCTCTCAAGAAGCTGAGAGAGCGGATGTCGTTGAATCACCGGCATGGGAAGGCCGCTCTAGGGGATGAGGGCCAGTTGTTCGAGACGACGGGTGAGCCCGTCGGCGTCGGTGAAGTGATGGACGACGAATCCGGTTTGGCATGCCTGCTTGATGTTTTCGGCGTTGTCATCGATGTACAGGGTCGATGAGGGCGCCAGCCTGAAGCGTCGCACGAGCAACTCGAAGAAGCGGGGATCAGGTTTGAGGAGCCCGACATCGGCGGAGACCAGTTCGCCGTCGAACCATCCGAGAAATGCGAACAACGTCTTGGCGAGTTTCCAGTTGTCGGAGCCCCAGTTGGTAGCGGCGTAGATCGGTGGGCGGTTGTCGGACGCTCGTAGGGCGGCGAAGACCTCGACGCTGCCGGGAACGGGCCCTTTCCACATTTCGGCAAAACGGTCGGCCCAGGCTCGGATCTCGTCGGCCCATTCCGGATGCTCCCTGGCGAGCGCCGGAATGGAGGTGTTGAAAGGCACACCCAGGTCGTGCTGGCCATGCCAGGCGGGGGTGCATACTTGGTTGAGAAACGTCTCCATCGAGTCGGCGTCGTGGAAGATTTTGCGGTAGAGGTGCCGCGGGTCCCAGTCGACGAGGACGCCGCCTACGTCAAAGACAACGGTATCGATCGATCCAGGTTCCATCGGCTCCGTCACCTTCATCAGCTCGGCGTTGCTTCCAGGGTCATGGGGGTCGGCACTCCGGGACACAACTGCGCCATGACCCCGCCGACCCACAAAAAAGTATCATGATCGCTGTGTGTTCACACAAACATTCTGTTAGATTGTCGGCTGTGGACGGAGCCGGGCGTCGCCGCCAAACCGCCGAGGAGACCCCCTACGCCATGCGGGCCTTCGGCCACACCGACGAAAAGGCCCGGATCGGCCTGAGGTGCGCAGAGCTTTTCGACGATGAGGAGACGGTCATCCTCCACGGCGGCACGACCGCGATGGAGGTGGCGCGCCTGCTGCGAGGCCGGCGCCGCGCTCCTCGGGGCGCTCATCGGATCGATCCTGACCATGTCAGCTGCCCGAACAGGCCCGCGCCCTCACCGACCTGGGTGCCCTCCTGCACCGCAGCAACCAGCGCGTCGAGCTCGGCACGTGCCGCGTCGCCGAGCTGGCCGCCGAAGGCCTCACCATCGTGGACCGTGTTGTACAACTGAGCAACGGGGATTACAACGTCCAGTACATCGGCGTCAGCTGGCCACACCACGTGTTCGACAACCAGAACTTCCAGGTCGTCGACGCCCTTTAACCTTTCCCACTTGAGTAAGCCAGAGGCGGGGATCGCCCCGCAACGGCTCATCGGCCAGGCAGCCAAAGGCCGTGAGCTCGTCGTCGGCCCCTTATAGGGCTACGTGCACGTCCTTCAGCGCCAGCGACAGCGCGAACTGAGCAGAGAACGCGCCAGTGGCAATCCGTTTCAGTTTGGCTACCTGCCAAGACGACCCCAGCGGACCGCTGCCGAGCCCGTCCGCCACTGTGTCGGCCTCCAGCCCCAACCGCTCGGCGGCCACCAGGGCAGCGATGCGGGCGCCGACACCGAGCACCGCAACCGGCTCGTCCGTCGATGCCATCTGTGTTCCCTTCCCGGATGGACGGTGGCGCTTGCTCGGCTGGCATGGTGGAGTGGAGGGATGACCCGACGGCCTTGAGGAGGGTGTATGTCCGACGGCGTTGCCACCGTGAGCCGAATCAGCCTCAGTGTCAACGGAGGTGACTACGACCTGGAGGTGGATAACCGGACCACCTTGCTGGACGCGGTGCGAGAGCATCTGGACTTGATAGGGGCGAAGAAGGGGTGCGACCACGGACAGTGCGGCGCCTGCACGGTGTTGCTCGACGGACGGCGGGCGAATGCCTGCCTGATCTTGGCAGTAGCCGCTCAGGACCGAGCTGTCACCACTATCGAAGGTGTGGCCAGCGCCGAGGGCCTGCATCCTTTGCAGCTGGCGTTCGTCGATCGTGACGCTTTCCAGTGCGGGTACTGCACACCCGGGCAGATCTGCTCGGCGGTGGCCATGCTGGCCGAGCTCGAGGCAGGCTGGCCCAGCGCCGTCACGACCGATGTGCACCGCGAGACGGTTGTGCTGGATGAGGCTGAGATCCGCGAGCGGATGAGCGGCAATCTGTGCCGATGCGGGGCCTACGTCAACATCGTGGCCGCCATCGAGGAGGTGGCCCGATGAGGGAGTTCGGTTATGCGCGCCCCACCCGGCCCGGGGATGCGCTGGCGGCTGTCGGTGGCACAGCAGGGGCCCGCTACTTGGGGGGCGGCACGAATCTGGTCGACCTGATGAAGTTGGGTGTCGAGACGCCCGGTTTACTGGTCGACGTCACGGCCCTGCCATACGACCTGATAGAAGAGGCCGCTGGCGGCGGGTTGCACATCGGCGCGGGTGTGCGCAACAGCGACCTGGCGGCCAGCATGGCCGTCCGGCGCCGCTACCCGGCCCTGGCGCAAGCGGTGCTGGCCGGGGCGTCGGGCCAGCTTCGCAACGTGGCTACCGTCGGCGGCAACCTGCTACAGCGGACTCGCTGCTCGTATTTTCAAGATGTCACCAAGGCGTGCAACAAGCGAGAGCCGGGGTCGGGCTGTCCCGCCCGCGACGGCGAGCACCACAATCTGGCCATCCTGGGCGCGTCGCCGCATTGCGTCGCCACCCACCCGTCCGACATGGCGGTGGCCCTAGCCGCCTTCGACGCGGTGGTGCACGTCCAGGGACCGGCGGGACCGCGACACGTTCCGCTCGCAGAGTTGTACCGGTTGCCCGGCGATGAGCCCGAGCACGAGACGACCCTCGAGCCGGGCACGCTGATCACCACCGTCGAGTTGCAGGCCTTGCCCCTGGCGGCGAACTCCCGTTACCGCAAGGCCCGCGAGCGAGCCTCGTACGCCTTCGCGATCGGCTCGGTGGCCGCCGCGCTGCAGGTCGTCGACGGAGTCGTGCACGACGTCCGGATCGCCCTGGGTGCGGTCGCCCCCGTTCCGTGGCGGGCCCACCGGGCGGAGCAAGCCTTGCAGGGCCGGCCGGCCACCGAGCCGGCCTTCGAGGACGCCGCGGATGCCGAGTTGGCCCAGGCCCAACCGCTGCGCGACAACCGTTACAAGATTCCGCTGATGAGGAACCTGATCGTACGCATCCTCCGCGAACTCGCGGAGGCCTCATGAGCACGCTCACGGTTACGGTCGGCAGGCCGGTCAGCCGAATCGAGGGGGCCGCCAAGGTAACCGGGCAGGCCCGCTACGCGGCCGAGTTTCCCCTGGCCCGACTGGCCTACGGCTGGGCCGTGCAGTCGACGATCGCCCGCGGCCGGGTCCACTCCATCGACACAGAGGCGGTCCTGGGCATGCCCGGTGTGCTGGGGGTGATAACCCACGTTAACGCCCTGCCGCTACAGGTCGTCGACGACGGTGAGCTGCTCGTGCTCCAGGATCGGCAGGTGCACTACCGGGGCCAGATCGTCGCCCTGGTCGTCGCCACCGCGCTCGAGCAGGCGCGCGCCGGGGCCGACGCCCTGCCCGTGCGCTACCAGGCGGAGCCGCACGATGTCCTTTTGTCAGCCGACCACCCGGGACTGTTCGCCCCCGATCACGTCAACCCCAACTTCCCCACCGACACGCTGACCGGAGACGTCGAGGCTGGCCTGGCCCACGCCGAGGTCGTGGTCGACCAGACCTACTCGACGCCAGCCGAGCACAACAACCCGATGGAGCCTCACGCCACCACCGCCCACTGGGACGGCGATCGGCTCACGGTCTATGACTCGAATCAAGGGGCCACCCGGGTGCATCAGGCCCTCGTTCAGCTTTTCGGCCTCGACGACAACGACGTACGCGTCCTCTCCGAGCATGTCGGCGGGGGATTCGGATCCAAGGGCAGCACCCGCCCGCACACGGTGCTGGCGGCTATGGCGGCCCGAATGCTCGACCGCCCAGTCCGGGTCACCCTGAGTCGTCAGCAGCTGTTCTCCGTGGTCGGCTACCGCACCCCGACCATCCAACGCGTGCGGCTGGGCGCCGACCTCAGCGGACGGCTAGCCGCCCTGGACCACCAAGTGTTCGAGCAGACCTCCACGCTGTACGAGTTCGCCGAGCAGACCGCCGTGATCTCGCGGGTCATGTACAGGGCGCCCAACCTGTGTACGCGCCACCGGCTGGTGGCCCTGGATGTGCCCACGCCGCGCTGGATGCGCGCCCCCGGTGAGGCGCCAGGGTCGTTTGCACTCGAGTGCGCCATGGACGAACTCGCCGAGGCCTGCGGCGTGGACCCGATCGACTTGCGGGTCCGCAACGAGCCCACCGTCGAACCCGAAGGCGGCCGCCCTTTCAGCAGCCGCAACCTGGTGGCCTGCTTGCGCCAGGGCGCCACCCGTTTCGACTGGGCCAGCCGTGACCCGCGTCCTGGGATGCGCCGCGACGGGCGCTGGCTGACCGGAACCGGGGTGGCCGCCTCAACCTACCCGGCGCGCAGCATGCCCTCCACCGCCTCGGTTGCACTCGACGCCGGCCGGTTCGTGGTCAGGGTGACCGCAGCCGACATCGGCACCGGCGCCCGCACTGCGCTGACCCAAGTCGCTGCGGACGAACTGGAAGTGCCCCTCGAACAGGTTGACGTCCGCATCGGCGACAGCGACTACGGGCCCGCCATGATCGCGGGCGGTTCAATGGGAACGGCGTCGTGGAGCTGGGCGGTGATCAAAGCTTGCCGCCAGCTGCGCGCCACCATCGACGAGGTCGGCGATGTCCCGGCTAGCCGGCTGGTGGCTCACGCCGACACCACCGACGACGTTGCCGCCCAGGCGGACCTGGTGCGTCATGCCTTCGGCGCCCAGTTCGCCGAGGTCCGGGTGGACATCGACACCGGCGAGATACGGGTCCCACGACTCCTGGGTGTGTTCGCGGCTGGCCGTATCGTCAACGCCAAGACCGCTCGCTCCCAACTGGTCGGCGGGATGACCATGGGACTGTCGATGGCCCTCTTCGAGGAGTCGCTGATGGACGCCCAGTTCGGGGACTACCTCAACCATGACTTCGCCGGATACCACATCGCCGCCAACGCCGATGTTGACACCGTCGACGTCAGCTGGATCGACGAGCACGACGACCAGCTCAATCCGCTCGGCGTCAAAGGCATCGGAGAAATAGGCATCGTTGGCACCGCCGCCGCCATCGCCAACGCCGTCTACCACGCAACGGGGCACCGCCAGCGCTTTCTGCCGATCCGCCCCGACCGAGTCCTAACTGCCTGAGGCAGGCCCGCCCGGTTTGGGGGGGCCTCGCGGCCTGGAACATGGGGTACAGCAACGGCGACGCGTGACACTGGAAAAAGGTCAGATGGTCGCTGGCTGGATCGTCGGGGCGGCCCCAGTCACAGCGGAAAATGCCGGCCAAAAGGACCGGCGACCCTGTTCGTCCGCTCGGCACCGCCATGGACCCGACGTGGAGACAGGTCGCCGACGTACCGTACCGATCTTTGCGGCGTCGTTGCCGGAGCGGCTGACCGCTCGCAAGCGGCTCTCGCCCGATGGCCGAAGTAGATCGGGCAGCGTCACGGAAGTCCGCCGGCGTGGCGCGGGAAAAGGTGCTCGAGTCGCAACAAGAGCGGCTGCCCAGGGCCGCTCGGCACGATGCGCGTCGCGACCAGGCCGACGAGAGCGAAGACAGCTGCGATCAGCATGGCCACGGCGGTACGGTGGCTGGCGGTCCCGTGGACGATAACCAGGGTTGCCGACACCACCGCCACGCCCAGCGCAGAGCCGACCTGACGCGAGGCGGTGAGCACCGCGCTGGCCGAGCCCTCGCCCCGGGCGGCCACCGGCCCGTGCGTTCCCGCGAGGGTCGAGGCAACCTGAACGATGCGGGCCGAGATCCCCAACAAGAACAGGGACGCGAGCAACCCGCCAAGCGGTCCGCGGGCGATGCTGAAGGCGGAGCCGACGAGAGCCAGCAGGGCGAGCGACATGCCCGCTGCCAGGGCGCGGCGAGGCCCGAGCGCAGGGACGAGCTTCGAGGCCGGACCGGCCAGGGCGAAGGCGCCGACGGCCTGCGGGATGAAGCACAGCCCCGTCAGAAGCGGTGTGAGGCCTCGACCCTCCTGCAGGTAGAGCGTCACCAGTAACACCGCGCCCGCGTTACAGGCGCCGTAGGCGAGCAGGCACTCATTGGCGCCGAGGATGCCCCGGTCCTTGAACAGGTCAAGGTCGAGCAGGGGCGGGGCCGCCGTGCGCTCGCGAACGACGAATAAGACGAGCAGGACCAGCCCGGCGCCCACCGCCACGGCGGGCTGCGTGGGCTCAAGTGTGTCGCCGGCCCGGGTGACGCCGAGCACGAGCAGGGCCACGCCGGCGGTTACGGCCAGGGCTCCAGCGACGTCGAGGCGGGCGGGCTGGCGGGGTGGATCGGCTGGCAGGAGGCGCCAGGACGCCACGAACAGCACCATGCCCACCGGGACGTTGACGAAGAAGACGAGCCGCCAGGTCGCCTGGACGAGGAGGCCGCCGATCACCGCGCCTGCGGCGAAGCCGGCCGAGGCAACCGCCCCGTACACCCCCAGGGCGTGACTGCGCTGCCCCTCGTCCGGCCAGCTCGTGACGAGCAGGGAAAGCCCGGCCGGAGCGAGCAGGGCGGCACCGAGGCCCTGAACGGCTCTCGATGCGATCAGCAGCCTGGGCTCGACGGCCAGTCCTCCACTGATGCTGGCTCCGACGAAGACGCAGAGTCCGATCCGTAACAGCCTGGCCCGGCCGAAAACGTCGGCGAGCCGACCGCCGAGGAGCAGGAAGCCGCCGAAAGTGACGGCATAGGCACTCACCAACCACTGCAGCGTCGACATGGCGACGTGCAAGCCGTGCTGAATCGAAGGCAGCGCCACATTGACGATCGTGAAATCGAGTACGACCATGAACTGGACCATGGCCAAGGTGGCCAGCAGGGCGGTCCCCCCATTTGGCGCCCCCGCTCCGACTCCGTCCGTACTTTCGGACGAAGGGCCGCCCGTGCCTCCCGAGCTTGACACGTCGGCGCCTCCTGAGTCGTCTACCGATGGGCAACTCGCACCCTAAGCCTTGCTGAGTTAGTGGTGCGTGCCCTAATCTTGAGGTGTGCCCGGGCGTACACTGGCGCCATGTCTGACTCAGGACTGCGCGAACTAAAGAAGGCCCGCACCCGACAACTTATCGCCGACACCGCGGCCCGCCTCTTCGCCGAGCGGGGATACGAACACGTTGCCGTGACGGACGTGGCGCGCCAGGCCGAGGTGGCGGAGCAGACGGTCTATAACTACTTTCCGAGCAAGGAACAGTTGGTCATCGATCGCGACCAACTGGTTCGAGACCGGCTGTGCGATCTGATCCGTTCCCGCCCGTCGGGGACGACTGCGGCAGCCGCCGTTCGCGACTTCGTCTTGGGGTCGGTCGAGGGCATTCGCAGCATTGCGCGCAACCAGTGGCGCGGCGAGCTCGGCTACTTGGCGGCCATCAGCCCTACCGTGCATCGCTTGGCGCTGGAGATGACCGACCGGCTAGCGGCCGCCCTCGCCGCCGCCATCGCTGACACCGCCGAGGTTGGGCCGGAAATCGCCAGGCTCGAGGGGATGGCGCTCGCCGGTGTGTTCCAGGTCATCATCAGCGAGGCCGGCAATCGGACGCGCAAGGGTCAAAGCCAGGCCAAGATCGCCGATGAGCTATTTCCGATCATCGGGGAAATGGTGGACGAGCTCGACCGGTGGTTCCAGGTCTCCGAATCGTCAACACGGTCTGGGCCAGACGGCCGACGCGTTCGGCGCTGAACCTGGGGGTCGGTGAGTCCGCAGACGGATCGGTGCGGCGGAACTGGTGGGCCGCTCTTGGTTAGGCGAGGCCGATCTGCTGTCGCTGGAGAGCGGAATCCCAGAAGGCGGAGATGACGATGAGCTGGTCTCCGGCCCACTTGCTGGTCTGAGCGAACTCGAGATCGAAGACCTTTCCGGTCGGCGGGATCACTTTGCCGTCGGGCATCGTCATCTCTCCCGTGAACGTCCCTGTGGCATTGGTGACAACGGTGATCCAGTCATCGCCTCCGAACTGGATTGGGTACGGGGTGTGGACGCGGACGTCGGGAAACAGCCGGACCAACTGCTGCATCGCCACCCCGTGGTCCTTCCGTCCGTAGATCGGCTCGGCGCTGCCGGGGATAAACGCGATCATTTCCGGGTGGTGTACGTCGTCCAACGCTTGCCAGTCACGTGCGTTGAAGAGATCGTCGCCCTTCGTCATGAGCGCCAGCAGGTGCTCGGTCCGATTGCTCGTTCCGGTGTGGATGGTCATCGTTGCTTCCTTTCTAGATCGGCCGACTTCTCGAGGTGGCGGACCCGCACCCGCACAGGAGAGTCTCGCTGGATGATCAGGCGAGCCGCCGCCGAACCCACCCTGCCAGCCGTCGTTACGAGGATCACCTCGTCACCTCCATCTTAGAGTAAAGTAATATCTTAGTGTGCACTCTATCTATTTGTCACTACCCTTCTACCGACGCAGTACGAAACGTGCCGGCGTTGGGTCGTGGCGGGTTCTGAGAGCCGCGGGTTATCGGACATTCCTTTCCATTGCGATCGGACCCTCAGGAGCACCTCGCTCGGGCTGTGACCCGCCGGGCAGGAGCACGACACCCCAGGGCCTCGTGGGGCCGTCCTACAGCGCCTGCGAATTCGATCTCGCTATATCACCGCTACCATACGATCGACATCACCGATTGTCAATGGTGATAACGTGATATCGTTTTCGCTGATGTCGTCGACGGACTCGAGGCCGGACGCCCGAGCCCGCATAGTTGGCGCCGCGGTCAAACTGCTCGCTACCGGAGGGCGGAACGCGGTGACCACGCGAGCGGTGAGCGCCGCCGCCGGAGTGCAACCGCCCACGATCTATCGCCACTTCGGCGACATGCAGGGACTACTCGACGTGGCCGCTCGCGAGACACTCGCCCTCCACGTGCGCGAACAAGCTAGCCGCGCCCTCACCAACGACCCGGTCGAGGACCTGCGGCGAGGGTGGGATCTCCACATCGCGTTCGGACTCGCCCACCCCGACGCATTCGCGCTGCTCTACAGTGCCCCGTCCGTCGCTGCGTCTGTCTCGGCCATACACGAAGGCGTTGCCGTGCTGCAGGGGCTCGTCGCCCGCATCGCCGAGACCGGGCGGCTCCGTGTCGACGTTGATCACGCCACGGACCTGATCCACGCCGCGGGTACCGGCGTCACGATCACTCTCGCCGCCACCCCACCCGAAGAACGCGACCCGCGGCTCTCCAAGTCCATGCGCGAGGCGATACTCACCGCCATCACCCTTCCGGCCTCCGCTGACTCGAACAGAGGACCCGAGGCGGCATCGTCGATTGAACGGGTCGCGGTGCACGCCGTCGCGCTGCGGGCACTGCTCACCGAGGTACCCAGCGTCCTGTCCCCGGCAGAGCGACAGCTGCTCAGCGATTGGCTACACCGACTTGCGACGGAGCGGAGTCCGGGCGCCCTCATGCGGCCGAGCCCCCCGGCTTCGCGACGGACGCACACCGCCCGCCGGTCGAGGTAGTCCAGCGAAAGGGCATCCGCCTCAGCTGGTCGGCAGGCGCCACCAAACTCCTGGCGGCGGCGCCGGATGCCTGGTACGGAACGCTCATTTCCCTGTTCCAACCCGCCGAGGAACTCGGCACCGGAGCGCAGGCCATAATCGATGACCACCTGTTCGACCGGTTCCCCAAGCCTGACGTCATCCTCGCACAACACATCATGCCGCCGCCCGCCGGGCAGATCGCCTAGCGCCCGGGGGTCACGCAGTCGGAGGAGGACAACATCGAGGTGCGGCTGTTCGGCCGCGGCGGGCACGGCGCCCGGCCTGAGTCCACGATCGACCTGATCGTCATGGCCGCCGCCGCGGTATTGCGGCTGCAGACGATTGTGTCCCGCGAGATCGCGGCCTTCGAACCCGCCGTCGTAACTATCGGCTCGCTCCGAGCCGGCACCAAGGGCAACGTCATCCCCGACGAGGCTGTCCTCAAGATCAACGTGCGCAGCTTCGACGAAGTTGTCCGGGCTCGGGTGCTGGCCGCCATCAAGCGGATCGTCACTGCCGAGGCAACCGCGTCCCGGGCGCCCGAACCCCCCAGCTTCACCTTCTTCGACCACTTCGACCTGACCATCAATGACCCTGCAACAGCCAACCACGTCGGCGACGCCTTCCGCGCCCACTTCGGAACCGACGGCGTCACCGAGCTCGCCGACCCACTCCCCGTCAGCGAGGACTTCGGTCTGTTCGGTCAGGAATGGAAGGTCCCGTCCCTGTTCTGGTAGGTAGGAGGCACCGACTCCAGCGTGTACCACCGGGCTGCGCAAGCTGGCCGGATCGCCCAGGACGTCCCCACCAACCACAGCTCCAAGTTCGCGCCCATCCTGCACCCCACCCTCGAAACCGGCATTCACACCCTTGTTGCGGCCAGCCTCAGCTACCTCAGCCACTAATCAACGACACTGCCGAGCTTCTCCCTGCGCCGAATGTACCCCCTCATCCTGCGGGTTCCACCCCGTCGACCGGCGATGATCGGCGTTAGCGGGCTGGCCGCGACGCCGCTCGGGAGACCATGACCACCCAGCTGCTTCTCCTGGGGACGGCGGCCGCGCCCATGCCCGTCGCCGGCCGCGGAGGGAGCTCGTCAGCGCTCGTCGTCGGCGACCGGGTTTTTGTCATCGACTGCGGACGCGGAGCACCGTCTGCGTTCGTCGACGCCGGCCTCGATTTCCGCCGCCTGGACACCGTGTTCGTCACCCACCTCCACGCCGACCACGTCGCCGATCTCCCCGGCATGCTGCTCTACCCCTGGGGGCTCCGCACCGGTGCCCAGGGCCCACTGCCACCGATCCGCGTCTACGGCCCCGCCTCACCCGGAGCGCTCCCCAGCGGCGACGCCACGTTTCATCGGGAGACGACGATCCACCCTGAGCGGGCGGCTCCCGGGACTACGGACCTGGTGCAGAGCATCCTGGCCGGCTACGCCTACCACCTCAACGTCATGCCACTCGACGCCCGCATGCCCGACGCCGGGGAGCTCGTCCGGGCCGTCGACATCGCGGTACCAGCGCCGGCCGACGGGGAAGCTCAGCAGCCGGTCGTCGTCGTGGACGATGGTGACCTGCGGGTCACCACGATCGCCGTCACCCACGGCCACGCCGTTCCAGCGCTGGCCTACCGCTTCGACACCCCGGACGGCTCCGTCGTCTTCTCGGGCGACACCACGGTCAACGACGATCTCATCGCCCTCGCCCAGAAGGCGGACATCCTGGTCCACAGCGTCGCTGACCTTGGCTACCTGGAGCGCCACGGGACAACAGGCGCCGAGCTGGAACGGATGGCGGGACTCCACACCGATGTCACAGAAGTCGGAGGCGTCGCGCAGCGCGCACGTGTCAAGGACATCATCCTCACCCATTATCTCCCCGCCGAGCCGGGCGCGATCACCGATGCGGAATGGGCGGGGCGCGCCGCGACGACCTTTACCGGAAGAACCACCGCGGGACGCGACGGCCTGCGGCGCGTCCTCCCCCTCACCCGCGGCTGACGCCCCCCTGGGCCCAGGCTCAGACCCTCGGCCGGTCGCCGGCCCACGTGCGCAGGGCCGGGGTCGAGCTGGTCGCGGGAGGTTAAGATCGTCGAGGTACGGGCCTACCTTGACTCAGCCAGGGTCGACTACAACCCGGCCGTTCAGGAGCCATTGGTGCTTCTTAAGCGGGGCCTCCCCGCTTGTGACTATCGCCTCCAGGGGGTGAGTAGCCCGACTCTGCGTTTCTTGGGGTGCCGTATGCGGATCACCCCGGTCGCTCCGAGGGTGGAGACGCGCAGGACCGGCCCGGCGGGGACGGGCGCAGACAGCGACTCAAGCTGGACGCGTCCTGACCCTCCGACCATCTGCACGGCCACGCCTTCGGGAACGATGAGCTCGATCGCACCCGCCCGGGTCTCCAGGCGGAGGTTGATTTGATTGGCGTCCCAGCTGGCAGCGGTGAGATCGAGCCAGGCCGTTCCGAACGCGATGTGAATGGTCGTGTCAGCAGCCAGCTGCCAGCCAGCGCCCAATTTCAGATCGCCATCCGCCCGCAACACGAGGGGCTCGGCCAGCCGGCGCGACGCCGGGGTGACCCGGACCAAGGGTGGTAGGGCCGACATGGCCGCCTCGAGATCGGCATAGTCACCAGCCGCAAGAACCCGTCCCAAGACCGCGGAGAAACGCTCAAGCGAGAGGCTTCCGCCTCGGACTAGGTCATGAAGCCGTTCGATGGCCGCCACCCGGTCGGGTGATTCAACCCCGTCTAGAGGCGCTAGTCGCGGGCGGTCCTCAAACACGGGCACCATCTTGCCCCAAAGCCAACTTGGCCCGTGCGGTACGTGGCGACCCCCTCGGCGGGTGGAGGAGGTACCAACGTTTATCGGGTGGCAGTCGGGGTCGGTCGGCCGGGGTGGCGGGTGGCACGGTGCCGTCCGATGACAGCCAGCCGCGGCGGCGGAACATGGCGAGCAGTGCGCCTGCGGTGAGGACTTGCAAACCGACGCCGAGCACGAGGAAGGCGGGCAGGGTTGTGATCCGGTTGACCATCCACGCCAGGTTCTGGCCGAAGAACCCGGTCAAGAAGCTCATGGGCAGGAAGATGGTGGCGATGATGGTGAGTTGCTTCATGACCACGTTGAGGCGGTTGGAGACCGTGGACAGGTGGGTGTCGAGGGCGCCGCTGGTCAGGTCGCGGTAGCTGTCGACGAGGTCACTGATGCGAATCAGGTGGTCGTAGAGGTTGCGGAAGTAGCGCTCGGCGTCGGGGGTCATGCCAGGCAGCACGTCTGCGCCGCTGAGCAGCGTGGCGAACATGTCGCGTTGAGGGGTGACCACTTTTCGGACTGCGATGAGGGATCGTTTCAGGTCGAACAACTGGCCGAGCTGCTGCTCGGTGGGTCGCTGCAGGATCTGGTCCTCCAGTTCGTCGATCTGGTCATCGAAACTGGCCAGGACCGGGAAGTAGCCGTCGACGAGAGTGTCGATCACCTGGTAGAGCAGCATGACGTGCTCCTGACGGGGGCCGGCGTGTTGTCGGAGCCGGTCCGCTAGCGCGGCAAGGTCCGGGCAGGGGTCGTGGTGCACGGTAACCAGATAGTTCTCGGTGTAGAAGCAGTGCACCTCCACCAGCTGCCCGGCCGGCGTGGCGCCGTAGACCACCAGCAGCGCGAAGTCGTCGTAAGAATCGAGCTTGGGGCGTTGGCCGAAATGTTCAGCGTCCTCCACCGCCAACGGGTGAAACCCGAAGGTGTCGCGCAGCAATACCACTCCGGTGTCTTGATCCAGGCCGGCCAGGTCCAGCCAAAACCGGGTGGAGGATTCCAAGACGCGCTTGACGTTCTCCGCGGTGACTTCGGGCTCAGAGCCGTCCGCCGTGATCAGATGACTTTCCATGCCCGCCAGTCTGTCCCCGCCCCGCCAAGCCCAACGGGATGTGTATGCAGGGTCCATCCAGGAGTGCCGCTATCTCCACACGCGGCATCGACTCAGGACGGGGTTCAGTTGCCGGTCTAGTTGTCGGCACATCGAGAATCGGTCGGCGCTTACGTCTCGGTCTCTTCGTTGCGAGTAGGCGGCTGTCGGTTGATGGTCCGACTACTCCGCCTCTGCCAGACGGCACCGACGACCGCACCGAGGGTCAGGACTGCGCCCATGGCAATGAACCACGAGACGAGCGTGAAGGTCACGCCGATGGTGCCGTACGTCTTACTATCGTCAACGATGGTCGTCGAGAAGTAGAAGGCGGCAAACACACCCAATCCCATCCAAAAAAGTGCTGTGGCGAAGGCAGCCGCTCGGACTCGCCTCCATGACTCCCTGCCCCCCAACAAAAAGTGTATTGACCACCAGAAGAACAAGGTGAAGCCGACAACCTCGACCACGCCCAGCACCACGGGACCGGCGGGACCATCACGCAACGTTTTGCCGATCGCGGCGTCCCCGATCACCACCGCGGCGATCACTGCCACCCACACCGTGCATCGGAGCCAGCCCTGCCCCCGGCCCAGAGGCGGATAGTCGAAGGCCCGCTCGTAGATCACTTCCACCGATCGCGCCACGGCGATGGTGCCCGCGAACGACAGGAGAAGGCCCACCAGGACAGCCAGGTTGAAACCCGTGTTCGACCCCTTGAACAAGCCTTCGATGATCCGGTCGCCCTGCGCACTCAGACCCAGATGGGTTGTTATGTCGTCTTCGATCCGATGACTTGCGTACGCGCTCAGGACGATGATCAGCGGCAAGACGGAAAGCAACAGGCACGCCCCGAAGATGAGGATACGGTCACCGAAGTCCACGGCCCCAAGTCCCTTTACGAAGTCCTGGACGAGCGACCTTTCATATCGGGCACGCCATGTCTCGCTGAGCGTTTGGTGCTCAGGCGAGATCGTCCCCACCGTCTCGAATCGTTGATTCCCGTCGGCCATGCTCCCCCCGTAGCGATCTGTATACCTCGACTCCTCGTCGCGGGTATCCCTTAGACGACCATTGTCTCTCTTTCGTCGCAAACATCTACAACGCTTCCGTGCTCTTTTATGATTCTACATGGGCTGTGTATCCCTGTGGACCGTACGTGATCGGGGGTAGCCTTTGTCGAGTCGCGGGGCGGCTGAGCAGGGGAGCTCGACGCGGGGGGAAGCATGATCAGAGGTTGGGCAGGTCTGGGCGTAGCGGGGGTGGCCCTGTGGCTGCTGGTGGCGGCGGGGTGTGGCGGTTCGTCGCCGAGCACCCCGCTCGGTACGGTCGCCGATTCTGGGTTCCGGACTCCCATAAACGGTCTGCCGTTCCAGAACTACGGGGCAGAGCTCTCGACTGGAGCCGTCCCCGTCAACTTGACCGCCGCGGACGTGCAGAAGCTGTTCGGCGACGGGGTGTGCGCCGATGCCCAGCTGCGCCGCTGCGACCTGATCCCCGAAGCCCAGGCGTGGCTGAACGACACCAACCAGGCCATGTCCGGCGGTCACTGCTACGGCTTCTCGGTCCTGTCCGAGCTGGTGTGGCAGGGGAAGGTGAACGTCAACACCCTGGGGGCGGCCGCCGCCACCGGCTTGGCCATCGACAACAACCAGACCTTGCAGCGCACCATCGCCTACGACTGGGCGCTGCAGACCCTCCAGTCGGTGCAGGCCGAGCGGATCACGGGCAGCCCCGACCAGATCCTGGACAAGCTCCGGCAGGTGCTCAAGCCCCACCCCTCGCAGACCTACACCATCGCCTTGTGGAAGCGCGACGGCAGCGGCGGCCACGCCGTCACCCCGCCTCCCGCGCCGAGACCCCCACCCTCACCCTCGGCGTCTCCGACAACCGGGCCGACTACGCCTTCCAACTCGCTGGTATCTCCGACCAGCCCGGTAGCACCCTCAACCTGGGCCTTCCCCCCGAAGGCGGCAGCCTCAACCAACCAGGGCATGCCCCTCGTCATCACCCACAACGGCCAAGAGTCCAGCCAAACGCTGACGAAACAGTAGCCACAACCGTCAATGGTTTCGAGCCCGGGCCACCGTATTCGTGCCTCTGGGATTTGCTAGGGGCACCGCCAGGTGATCTGGGCGCACGCAACGTGTGTGGCGTCAGGCGTGGGGGGTCTTGAGCTCGGTGACGGGGAAGGTGGCCGAGAACGTCTGATCCACATACTGGGGGGTCTGGCCCGAAGACACCATCCAGTGCGTCGGGCACATGGTCAGGACCTCGACGAAGGTGAAGCCCTGGTCGGCCATCTGGATGTCCATCGCTCGTTGAAGGAACTTCTTGGTCCGGGCGATGTTGCCGGCCGTGTTCACCGCGCCGCGCGCCACGTAGGCGACCCCGGGCAGCTGGGCGATCAGCTCAGGGATCGGGATCGGGTAACCGTGGTCGATGGCCTTGCGACCCTCCCGAGTGGTCTTGGTGGTCTGTCCGAGCACCGTCGAGGCCGTCATCTGCCCTCCAGTGTCACCAAACACGCCGTTGTTCAACATGATGGCGGTGATCCGCTCGCCGCGACCGGCTGCGTGAAAGATCTCGTGCAGGCCCTCCATGCCCATGTCCCCGTCGCCTTGCACCGCGAAAACCGCCAGCTCGGGACGAACCCGCTTGACGCCGGTCGCGGTCGCGGGAGCGCGGCCGTGCAGGGTCTGGATCCATTCGATGTCCGACACCCGCAGCATCGTCGTGTAGCAGCCGTGTCCGATGGCACCGACGGCCCGGCCGGAGAGCCCGGCTTCAGACAGGGCCTCCAGGAAGATCCGGGTAGCCACCGGATGACCACAGCCAGGACAAAGATGGTGATTCTCACCGACCATCAACGGCACCTTGATGGTGGATACCTTCTTGGCGGGCCGCTGGGGCGGGCTGTCGGTGGGCAAGGTTACGGCCATCAGTGATTCCCCTCTATTGCGTTGAGCAGCCGGTCTCGGAAGACCGGGGCGTCGAGCAGCGGGCCTTGTCGCATGGTGGACGAGTCGACGCTCACTCCCCCCAGCGGGGTTACCGGCATGTCACGACCGACGCTGACGCGCACATCGTCGAGCATCTGACCGGCATTCAACTCGTAGGTGAACACCCGCTTGCAACCCTGGGCTGCCGCGTTAGCGCGTCCTCGGGGAACGGCCACAACGTCACCGGGCGGAACGAACCCACCTTCACCCCTTCGGCGCGCAGGTCCTCGACGACGTAGTCGACAAAGGCGCTGGTGGTCCCCCACGACACAACCAGGTAGTCGGCGTCCTCCGCGTACAGGGTCTCGTGGCGGGCCTCGGTTTGGGCGATATGACGGAATTTCTCGGCGACGAGCGGCCAATCATCGTTGGGCGTTTTCGGGTGGCCCCAGCCACCCCGCACCGCCACCACCCTATGCTCATCGGGAACGCCGGTGCCGCCGCTTCGACCCGTCAACACCCAGTCCTTGTCCGGAAGGACGCCGAAGTCGCGGCGGGCCACGTCCACGCTCATCTGGGTGTCCGCGATGAGGTAGTCCCCGTAAAGGATCACCGGGGCCCGGTACAGGTCGGCCAGATGGAACAACAGCTGGGTGTGCTCGACGGCCTCGGCCACGTCACGGGGCGCCAGGGTGATGGTGCGGTAATCGCCCCAACCCCCGCCCCGAGTGCACTGGAAGTACTCCTGCTGACCGCGGGCCATGGTGAAGACCACCAACGGGACCTCGGCCTGACCGGCCTCGCCCATCGCTTCTTGCATGAGCGAGACGCCTTGCCCGCACGATCCCGTCGCGGCCCGAGCCCCGGCGCACGAAGCGCCATACGCCATGTTGACCCCTTCGATCTCGCTGGCCGCGTTCATGCAGGTCCCGCCCGCCCCGGGCATCTGCTTGGACATCTCCTCCAGCAAGCCAGTAAACGGCAGCATCGGGTACCCGGCGAAGAAACGGCACCCGGCCTCGATGGCCGCGGCCGCGACCGCTTCGCTGCCCTGCATCAGCTTCATCGTCATCGGGAGTCCCCCTCGACGAGTTCGCTGCCCAGATCCACGGGGGTGTCGAAGTGGTACACCTCGAAGACCATGTCCGGGCAGACCTCATAGCAGGCACGACAGGCCGTGCAGCCGGCGGTCAGTAAAGGAAAGCGAAAGCCGAGCGAATTGAGCTTCGGCGCTTCGGACATGTGCAAGACCCCGGGCCGGCAAGCAACCACACACAGGTCGCAGCCCTTGCATTTCTCTACATCGATAGTCACCGTGCCGCGGGTCAGTGAGGTGGTCACGACGCACCCACTGACTCGGATTGGGGAAACGCCGGCGCCGCCAAAGCAGGGCCAACGTCGAAGCCCTGGCGGATCGCCACCTCATTCGCGGCGATGTTCTTACTGCGATACGAAGGCACTTGCTCGACCATCGCCGCCACCAGAGCGTCGGGCCCAGCCAGGCCGGTGATCGCCCCGAAGGCGCCCAGGAGCACGAACCCGGCGCTGAGCGGGCTACCGAGCTCCAGGGCGATCTCATCGGCCGCCACCGGGAACATGAACCGACCCCCCGCCGCCACCTCATCGGCCCAACTGGAGGCGGCCAGGCTGGAGTTGAACACCACCGGCCCGCCCGCCCGCACCCGGCCCGCAATGCTGTCCCAAAATTCAGGCGACATCACGAACGCCGACCACGCCGAGGGAATGATCGGCAACGTTCGTAGCCCGTTGACGCCGATCACCACGGTGCCCTCAGTCACGCCGCCGCGGATCGTCCCGCCGTAGTTACCGACCATCATGGCGTGCCGACCCTCCGCTACCGCGGCCAGCGCCAGCGTACGAGACACCAGCTGAATGCCCTGACCCCCCACCCCGGTCAGCAACACCTCAGCCATACGAGGGCGGCCCGATTGGCGATCAGCTGACCAGCTCTCAGACGACAACGCCCGGCTCCTCCCGACGACCATGTTCTCCACCGGCGCCCTGACCACGAGCTTCACCGACGGCCGGAAGTATAGCCACCGGGTCGCGCGATTCGCAATCGCAAGCACCAATATTTAATTTTCTCTCAACAACTCTCACGGCTCCTTGATCGGACCGCAGCCCTGACGGTCTAGTAGGTTAAGGTCTCCTCGCAGCCGGGCGGCTGCTGGCGAGTGTCGTGGCCTGCTGCTCCAAGCCGAGATCGCGTGCGCAACGACGCCCGCGCCTCGCGCTGGATCCCCTCCTTACTCGCGACTAAACGCATCGCGTAGACCCGTGACCATGGCAAGCCGCGCGCCGGCACGCTCTGAACGCGCTCATAAGGAGTTCATCCCGTGACCTGGGATGATAATCCCGTGCCCGAGCGCTTCGGGCAGCCTTGTGATTAACGCGCGAAGAAGATATTATCAAAACGCGAACTTGGAGCAACGCCTGGGACAGTGGCTTTGGTCTGCGCAGAGAACCTTGGGCCGCTGCGTCGTTAAGGGTGTGCCACCTCCCCAAGGAAAGACTCTTTCGTCAGTGACCCTGCCACGGAAATCGAGAGACAGTACCTTCAGTTGACCGGTTGCCTTCTAATGTCGGTGCCTGGCGGGAGTCGCAAATTCGGGACCTGGCCGCGGTCGAGGTTACGCTCGGTCCGGACCTGGAAGCCCGCCTCGATGAGGCGAGCGAGATAGATACGAGATAGATATAGGTTGCCCGCACACCTTCCTGTCTGCCATACGCCGGAGCAATTATGTGATGGTTCGCCACTGCAAGAGATCGACAACCACCGGGCAGGTCGATCAGGTCTGCCCTGGCAGTAGCTCCTTTCCCCGCCGAGCTGGCGTTGGCGAAGGTTGACGTCGCAATCGCCGAGCTGCCACCCGCTAACCTCGATTCGAAACGGAGTTCCTTTCGATGCAGCTGCTTCTGGGAGAGATTCTCGACCGCAACCGCCAGGCCCACCCGGACAAGACCGCCATAACGCTGGGCGACGAGGCGCTGACCTTCGCCCAGGTCGACGACGCCGCCAACCGCTACGCCAACGCCTTGGCCCAGGTCGGCGTGCGTCACCGCGACGTGGTGGTGTGGTGGTCAGACATGTCGCTGCGGACGGTCGAGGGTTTCATGGCCCTGGCCCGCCTGGGCGCCGCCTTCGCGCCGATCAACGCCCGCTTTGGCATCGAGGAGGCCGCTGCCGGTGGTGGAGTACCTCCACCCCAGCGTGCTGGTCGCAGACCTGCCACACGCCGCGATGGCCGCCGAGGTCTGCCACAAGCTGGGCGTCACCCTGGCGGTCTTCGACGGGGCCGGGGCGACCGTCCCCGGCCACGACCTCGACGTCCTCGCCGCGGCCAGCTCGGCCACCTTCGCCGCCGACCCCGCCCTTGACGAGCGTGACACCGCACGCCATCTTCCTGACCAGCGGCAGCACCGGCATCCCCAAGGGCGTCGTCCTCTCACACCGCACCAGCTGGTTGCGGGCGACGTGGATGACCGAGGGGCTGATCCTGCCCGACGGCCACGCCGCCGAAGCGGTGTGCATGTTCCCGCTGTTCCATTGGGCCGGCTGGTCGAACCTGCTGCAGCACTGGCAGAGCCACTCCGCCCTGCACTACACCCACGGCGCCCTGCCCGAGCTGCTATTGGGCACCGTCGAGCGCCGCCGGGCCACGTTGCTGTACTGCATCCCGGGGATCTGGCGGCGGATCTTCGCCAGCGGCGACCTCAACCGGTTCAACACCAGCTCCCTGCGCCAGGTCAACACCGGCACTTCGGCGGTGTCGATGGAGCTGTTGGCCGAGCTGAAGGCCCGCTTTCCCGGCACCACCACGGGCATCGGCTACGGCTCGACCGAAGGCGGCGCCGGCGCCCACCTCCATGACGATGAGCTCTTCGACAAGCCGGGCTCGGTGGGACGGCCCAACCACTACCTGCAGCTGCGCCTCGCCGACGACGACGAAATCTGTGTGAAGTCGACCGCCCTCATGGACGGCTACTTCGAGCGCCCCGACGCCACCGCCGAAGTCCTCGTTGACGGCTGGTATCACACCGGCGACCTCGGCAGTGTGGACGAGGAAGGGTTCGTGTGGATCCTTGGCCGCAAGCGCGAGATCATCCGCTCCGGCGGCGAGTGGATCGCGCCGGCCGAGGTCGAGGAGCTCGTCCGGCGGGCGCCGGGGATCCGCGACGCCGCCGTCGTGGGCATGCCAGACGACCTTTGGGGTGAAATCGTGACTGCCGTTGTGGTCATGGAGGACGGCGTGCCGTCCCCCTCGGTGGACCAGCTCCGCCACCACGTCACCGGCCTGGCCCCCTACAAGCACCCACGCCAAGTCGTCGCCATCGACGCCATTCCACGCACTCCGGCGACCGGCCAAGTGCGCAGGGCGTTCCTCAAGGAGCACCTCTTGGAGCGCAAAGAGCCGGAACTTCCCGAGCGGTAGGTACTGCAGCATCGACGCCGGCCGGCAACACCCAGGCCTGTTCGGACCCGCGGCGCCGCCCCAGTCGACCTGCGACTTCGACCAACACGACAGATGAGAGTGCGCTACTCGTCCCGCAGCGTGGCAGACCTACAAGGTCAAGAGTGCTGCCACGGTACTAGATGCGAGAAATGTCCTCGTCGATTCCTTCGTCTCGCATCCGTAGAGCTGCTGCGATGCCCTGCTCATTGACAATCTTCTCCATAGATGGTCGATCTGGACGGGGAGGACCGTAGCGAGATAGCGCCGCGTGCAAATGCGAAAGTCCCAAGAGCTCGTACGAACGACGTATCTGGTCCTTTGCATGGCCAAAGCTGTCCGAAGGGATGAGTGCACACTGAGCAGCCCAACGCCGCGCTTCATCGACGAGTTGGTCTTCTGGCACGACCCGTTGCACGAACTGGAATTGTAGGGCCTCCTGTGCATCCATCCAGCCTCCCATTAGGAAGATTTTCTCCATGACACGCATGGGCAACTGGACATACATCGGCAGCCAATAAAAGCCGGGCGCCACTCCCTGTTTCCGAAATATTTCGAAGCCGAATCGCGTGCCTTCCGCAGCAATGTTGAAGTCCGAACACGAGACGAGGGTCGTCCCACCCGGTCCAACATAACGGTGAACAGCGCAGATGAGCGGCTTTCGAAAGTACCAGGCCCGCTGAAATATGCGGCCTGCTGAGGGCGAATCCACCGGAAAGCCTTCTTGCGGGAAGGTCTTGCCGGTGTAGGTGGGATCGGTCGCCTCCTTGAGCGTATGACCAGCGGAGAACACCCGACCCGCGCCGCGAATGAGTACCGCCCTGACGTGATCATCTAGTTCTGCCTCGTCCAGCGAACTGTCGATCGCGTTCTGCATCGGGTGGTCGATGGCGTTTCGCGACTGAGGGCGGTTCAGGACGAGCTCCAGGACTCCATCCTTCAGATCGACGGCCAGTGTGTCGTAATCATAAGCCACTGCTTGAGTCCTCCAACTCTATGGATCGTCGCCTCATACCGTAGCTATGGGAGTGACCGGAGACCCGACTGCTCCAGGCAGCCTGAGGGGTGGGGCAGTCAGCAGAAATCGATTTCGCCTATGATCGTGCAGCCACCGGGCCAGTTCCGACAGGTACCACAACTCACCGAGGTGTACCCCGAGCTTGAAAAGGCAATGCTCATGGAGCGGAAGGTACGCGTGTGTTCCGACTCCTGGCTTCGAGGGCAAACCCTCGACAGCATAGTTGTCCGCGGCGATACAAGCGATTTCAGAATCGGAAATCCAATCCAGTAGTGAGCGATCTCTTCCGTCTAGAACGCCGCCAACTCTACCAAATAGTTCCGCGCTGGGACGCCCATGGGCTTCCAGCACCGTTCGGGCGAATCCCGTATGTAAACAGAGAATGTCGCCTCGCTCAATCTCGATCCCATCAACCTTGATAACGTGACTCAACTCATCAAAGCCAATCCACTGTCTTTCCGATCCGAAATGCGCCTCCAGGTCGACAAGGACTCCACGACCTTGTACGCCCTGTTCAGCCATATTGGCTACATGAAGCGCGTCGATACGCGTTATCTGCTGACTCAATGGAGCAACACTCGGGGCGCTTTTCTCTCCCGGGGCGGTCGAGAAGTTCTCGGGACCGCGAAAACCGTTGTAGAAGGTCGGCCTCAACGCACCGCTTTCATCAGCGTCGAAAAGGCTACCCAGATGCCCCAAGCTGTCCCACTGCGTAGAATATTGCAGAAAGACGACTGCCGCATCGTCATTGTACACGTCGGTCACATCGGGCAGATCATCCCTGAGCTCGTAACAGACCGTGTCCCTTCCCTTTCTGAGCGTCGGATGGAGCACAGGTGGGAATCGAAACGGGTTCAAGGTGTTCCCCCCTGGGCAGTCAAGCGGCAAGCTCAAGCAGAAGGTGGCTCCCTCGATGACCTCTGCGACCCCCTGCTTCACCTTTTCGGGGGTCAATAGATTCAGACGACCTAACTGGTCACTCTCGCCGAAGTCACCCCAGGTGGAGCCCTCAGGTCTCTGCTTCCAACGCATCATCAACTCCTTACTCGAAGGCAGTCCTGCGAGCAAAACCGTACCGCTCACCTAATCGCCTCTGCCTCCCTGCGAGTCGTGCCGGCCAAACCCTCTAGAGCCGCGCTTAGCTCGGGCATGTCGTATACGACGACGCGCCCGATCCCTTCGCAGAGGACGCCTTCGCCACCCCATCCGACTGTGCAACGCTCCCGAGGGGGCCGAACCTGGTGTTATGTGATCCTCTTCGTCATGTCCCTCTACCTCCGGTCTGCGGGCTCGGCGCGAACTGCAGATAGAGATGGCGAAGTCGTCGTGTGTAAGCCGTGTCGTAATACTCGAAGTCATTCCGTTGCCCGTCCAACCGGAGATCTCCCAGCCGCTCCAGCACGGCTGTGCAGACTATCTCCGCTTCCATCCGTGCCAAGCGTGAACCGAGGCAGCTGTGTATGCCGCGCCCAAATGCGAGGTGCGCGTGCGGGGTCTCTCGGTCGAAGCGAAATGCCGACGGGCACGTAAATTGTTGAGGGTCCCAGTTGGCACCTACGAAGAGAACTGTCACGAGCGCGCCCGACGGTATGCGGGTGCCTCTCACGACGGTCTCCTCTCGTGATCGGCGCTGTGAATACATCAGGGGGGTCGAATAGCGCAGGCACTCGTCAACGGCCAACGGCACGAGCGGATGATCGGCGCGCACCTGCTTCATCGCCGCTGGATTTTGCAGAAGGACGAGAATCAGGGAACTTAGCAGGTACGAGCTCTTCACGGCACCGGCTAGGCAGAGATTCGTGACTTCTCTCGTAACCTGCGAAACATCGACCTCACCGTCGCGCGCTATCTGACTCTCGATGACAAGGCTGAGTCCGTCTCGCTGACGGCGAGTCGTTCGCTCTGTAACCGCCGCTCTCATGTACTCGAGCACCTCAAACCGGAACCGTGCCTGCCGCAGCCGATCGTTCTGCTCGTATGGGCGTCCCAGAGCCGGTATCTCGCTAGCCCATTTCGCGAACTTGGGCCAGTCCGAGTCCGGGAGGCCCAGCATTCGATTAAAGACGAGTATGGGAAGAGGCGTTGCTACGTCCACCACGAAGTCTGTCTCGCCCTGATGCACGATGTTATCGAGTAGCTCCTGTGTAGTCTGCTGTATGACCGGTACCGCCTCGGCTAGCCGATCGTCAGTGAACAGCGGGGCAATGATCTTACGCTTCAGGCTGTGACGGGGCTCGTCGCTTGCGAAGGTCTGAGGTTCCAATGCCAACACATGCTCCCCTGGCGTCGGCATCCGAAGCCGGAAGACTTCTTCGCTCGAAAATACTTCATCGGTCTTGAGTATTTCTTCAACCTCGTCGTAGCCGGTGACGATGAACTCTTCTAGACCGCGAGAATTGATGCCGATCGACGATATCGGAGCATCTTCGCGAATACTCCTAATCAAAGCGTCCGGGTGCTGGATGAATGCTTGGTTTGGCGTAGGCCAGTTCAGGTTATGCTTGAGATCGTCTCGCAACGGTTTGCTCCTTATTTTGATGACGTGGATCTCAGCGGGCTTTGCGACCAACTCCCAGCTCAGCTTAGGCGGTAGGCGTGTACGGCGCTGCCGGCATGGATTTGGTCATCGGGTAAGACAGGCCCGGTGATCAGCATCTTTGGGAGCTTTGAGGTCGGAGCAGTCACCTATCCGGCAGTTCCCATGCTCTTCTTCTTACTCTTTGTCGAGGGCTCTCTCAGGCGTTGGCAGAGCTACGGCCGTGCGCATGACTATTCCTCGCCGGGATCGGTGTTGGACCTCGGCCCCAGGCCAACAACTCATGGGACCGCGGCGCGGGGCCGGAACTTGGCACCGGCCAGGCCAGTGCGTGGTCAGCAGCCTAGGGGATGGTCCAGATGCCAGTTAAAATCTGCGGTGTCAGGCGCCAAAAGGACGTTATCGCGCCAAACCATGGCGCGATCTGAGGCCTCCTCAGGGCTGACCGCCTTAACCCGCAGCTCCATGACCACGATGTAGGTCTCGGGCACGACAACTGATTCATATACGCCGTAGCGGTCGGTTGCTCTTAGTTGATTCGTGGTATAGCCCCCCGGTGGCCACGGAGCCAATCCGTCGGTGAGGGCGAAATCGACGTACTGAGCCATAACGATCACCTCCAGATGACTCGTGATAGTTGCGTTCAATGACGTGCTCATAGCAGTACCTGAGCCGGGCCCCGCGATCGCTGTGCAATATGTGTACTCGCACCGATACTCCTGCTCGGGCGTCGCCGGCCCGCGCCGGCAGATCGAGAGTTACGTGGACGAAATGTTAGTCGGCAAACGTAACGATGCCTAGTTTAGGGCTCTGGAGGGCACTGTCTCCGCCATCGTACAGAGCTGTTCTATGGGCTGTCGCGTGTTCGTAGTCGACGTCGTACGCAATTTTTTCCAGGGCGAGCGGTAGATTGGTATCGAGAGCGCCTTGAATACGCTCCTCATGTTTCACCCCTTTGGTTGAAAGGAGACGACTGCCCGTCGGGCGGTACGCCCGTTCAGCGGAATACCGCTCGGCTGGGTCACTGCCCAGTCCACGAACTCTGCCGCGGACCTGAAACCGAGATGGAGAAATGGGGACGCAGCTCCGCTTCGTGTCCGAAGCGTTTGGTCCAAGAGCAATCAGGCGGTCGCCCAACCGCGGTCCAGGCCCCCCGTTCAAGGATCTCATCGCAGGGAAGCGGATCACCCATCTGTGTTGCCCCAGAGCGATTGCTGAACCGGCTTCCGGTTCCGGAAATCACTTCGGTGCCGAAGGGTGCCATTCTGGCGCACCACTATCCACGGCTCTCGGCCTAGGCCGCTCCCCAGAGCATCCGCATCCCACTCCCCCGTCGGCAGTCAGTCGGGTACCGCTCGACCGCTCGCGTCCGCGTCACGTCCCAACCTGCTGTCCGTCGCATATGTGCTACACTCGTAGCGTGACGGAGGTAGCCTCCCGCGAACTACGAAATGCCACACGACAACTCCTCCGCCGAGTCGCAGCAGGCGAGGACATCGTGATCACAGTCGACGGCCAACCAGTCGCCGCCTTGCGGCCGCTCAACCGACGGCCCCGCTGGGTCGCCAGCCCGGATTTCGCGCAGCGTCTGGCCCGGCGCCAGGCCGACCCGGGACTGCTCGCCGAGCTGCGAGGCTTCGCGCCCGACACGACCGACGACCTCCCGTTGTGAGCCGGGGCCTGGCCGACACCACCGTCTTTATCGCCCGCGAGTCAGGTCGGCCAGTGCACGAGTCGTCTCTACCCGACGAACTCGCCGTCTCGATCATCACCGTCGGTGAACTGCGTGCTGGAGTTCTCTCCGCCGGCAATGTCCGGATCCGAGATCGGCGGCTGGCCAGTCTCACCGCCGCCATGGCGCTCGACCCCGTCCCGATCGACGACGACGTCGCGGAGCAGTGGGCCCGTCTCCGGGTGCTCCTGCGAGATAGCGGTCAACGCATGCCAGTCAATGACTCATGGATCGCAGCCACAGCCATGGCATTGGCCGTACCTGTCGTAACCCAGGACGACGACTACATCCAGCTGGACGAGCTTCGGGTCATTCGGGTCTGAAAACTCAGCTCGAACAGGGCCCTTCCGTGTTTAGCGACTTCTGGAGAAACGAACGTCCGTACCCGGCGGGAACGGCTCGGGCCGGGACAACCGGGACCGATACCAGAGAACTGGGCATGCCTCAGGCCAGAGCGTCGATCTCGGCGACCTCGTCGCTGGTGATAAGCCATTGCGCGGCCCCGGCGTTGGCGGTCACCTGAGAGGGCGAGGACGGCGCCGGCGATGACCGACGCGACACCAGGCTTGGCTGCCAGCCACGCGAAGGCCAGATCGAGAAGTTGGCGTCCACGTGGCTCAGCCCACTTCGTCAGACGTTCGACCACGTCGAAGTTGGCGTCGGTCAACATGGGAGGCAGCCAGGGGTAGGTTTTGGACAGGCGGGTTCCTTCGGGTGCAGGCTGGCCTCGGCGATACTTGCCCGTGAGCAGGCCGTTCGCGAGGGGGAAGTACGGGATGTAGGACATGCCCAGCGACACGGTCAGCGGGAGCACCTCGGCCTCGTCGTCGCGGTGCAAAAGGTTGTAGTGGTTTTGGACACTGACGAACCTCGCCGCTCCGTCAGCGAGAGCCTGGTGGGCCTCTCGCAATTGAGTCGCAGAAAAATGCGAGCATCCGATCTCCCGCACCTTGCCCGCCGTCACGAGGTCGTTGAGAGCAGCCAACGTGTCAGCGATCGGGGTGTTGGGATCGGGTAGGTGCAGTTGGTAGAGATCAATCACATCGGTGTCGAGGCGCCGAAGGCTATCCTCGCAGGCAGTTCGAACATATGCGGGGTTAGCCCCACCGGGGCGTTCGTCATCGATGGGGGCTCCAAATTTGGTGGCGATGACGACCTCGCGGCGTCGTTGTCGCAGTGCCTTACCGAGGAACTCCTCGCTGCGGGTCCGACCGTACGTGTCGGAAGTGTCGAAGAAGGTGATCCCGCAGTCAAGCGCCGTCCCTACTGTCTTCATCGTGGTTTGCTCGTCAATCCGTGATCCGAAGTTGTTGCAGCCAAGACCGACTACAGACACCTCAAGATTTCCAAGTTTTCGGCGCTCCACGACGCCTGCGTAGCACCGGACGTCAGTGACTGTCAAGACCGGGGGGCGGCGAGTTTCGGATCCCGCACCGCCGAACCTGAACAGCAGACGTCCTGCACCGAGTCTGCAATTTTGACTAGCGTTGGCGCTGAGAACATTATGATTGGGACGGATTACCCGGCAGGTCGTTTCTCGCGGCGAAACTGCGTTGAGGTCGCTCACAAGCAGCTGCCCGGCCTACCCGAGGATGCGCAGTGCAAGGTGCTTCCGTGGCAAGGCCGAGCGCTTGTTCCGCAAGAATATGCGCACGGAACGCTCGTCTCTGATCATCCCGCCGCTTTAACGTGAAGGATGGTAGCTGATGGTTGACGATAGGCTGGCTCAACTCGAAAGCCGCATCGGTCGGATCGAAGATGAATTGCAGATCCTCCGCCTGATCGCGGCGTACGGGCCGTGCGCAGACAGCGGGAGCGGAGACATCGCCAAGACGCTCTTCTCAGAGAATGCGCTCTACGACAGCGGACTCGGTGTGTTGCACGGTGCCGAGGCCATCCAGAAAATGATCTATACTCTCCCACTTCATTTGGACCTCATGGCCACTGGCTGCGCGCATACGACCGACGTCCCGGTGATCGACGTTCAGGGCGACCGGGCTTCTGCTGTGGCGCACGGCTTCCTCCTGCGGCGGGAGGGCGATGGCTTCGTGGCGTGGCGCGCCACATCGGTACGCTGGGAGTTCGAGCGTTCCGACGGTCGCTGGCTCATTGCCAGCCGAGTCAACCGACTCCTGAATGGCGAAGAAGCGGCCCGGGCCCACTTCCGCTCCGGGCTACTTCAGGGACTGCACTTGGACTTCGACGACGCCGAGGCCGCCAAATAGCGGCTTCCACCCTCAAGGGACCTCGAACGGACCGGCGATCAACCTCGGTCGTAACGACGGCATTCACACGACGAGACCCCGGATTATTCGCCCGAGTCTTCTTCATGACTCGGACGGCCGCGTCCTTTAATCACGACCGGGAGTGATGCTTACGCCGCCGCCATGCGGGCCGCCGTAGCTACGGTAGGGTCGGCGGCGCGGAAGTCGTAGAGCTACTACGTACAGGACGACATCGGCGCAGACGAGTAATCAGACCATCAACTGATGAGGAGGTCAGGTCACAGTCATGAGCGAGCTCAGTGCGGGTACCATCAAGATTGCGGGTCACGCAAGCGACGAGATCGAGGCCTATGTCGCCGAGCCCGAAGGCGACCAGCGCCGTGGCGGCGTGGTGGTCCTACACCACATGCCCGGCTACGACCGGGCTACTAAAGAGATCGCCCGTCGTTTCGCCGAGGTGGGCTACAGCGCCATCATGCCCAACCTGTACTGGCGCGAAGCTCCCGGCGCCGCCCCCGACGACGCCGCGGCCGTCGCCCGGGCCCGAGGAGGCGTTCCCGACGGCCGCCTCGTTGGTGACGTCGACGCCGCGGCTGCCTACCTGCGGGGCCGGCCGACTTCCAACAACAAGGTGGGCGTGATCGGTTACTGCTCTGGCGGCCGCCAGAGCGTGCTGGCAGCCTGCAATCTGGACCTCGATGCCGCCGTCGACTGCTACGGCGGCTTCGTGACGGGCACTCCCCCCGAAGGTCACCCTCTCCAGGTCAAGAACCTGGTTGACCAGCTGCCCAACCTGCGCTGCCCGCTGCTCGGACTCTTCGGTATCGAGGATAAGTCCCCCGGACCCGAGCAGGTGGCCGAACTCGAGCAGATCCTCAAAGCCAACCGCAAGGAGTACGAGTTCCACAGCTACGACGGCGCCGGGCACGGCTTCTTTTCGGTAGACCGTCCTTCCTACAACGTGCCGGCCGCCAACGACGGGTGGGAACGGATCGAGACTTTCTATGGGAAGCACCTTGGCGGCTGAGCCATGTGCACCTACACCAGTCCCGGACCTCACCCAGCTAGCCGGGCTCTTAGGGAAACAACACGCGGAACTCATGGGTTGGCAGCGAGCCCGACAACGTGGGCCTCAGTGCCTCACCTGGCTGTAGCTAAACCAATGAGCGTCCCGGGTCGGCGAATTGGGGCATGACCTCCTTGGCGAACCGCCCCATCGACTTGAGCACCTCCGCCTGCGGGATGCCGCCGCCCTGGTTCACTTGGAGGATGATTAATTGCTTAATTAGGCAGGGTCGGAAACTTTCCGAGGCAGGGGTCGCTGTTATCCTGGCGGGGATTGGGCCGAAGCGAACCGTTGCGCCGCTCTCAAGCCGACCACGCCCAACGACAACGAAGTGCTGGCAAGAGATTTCGTCAACCCTTGCGTCGGTTCCGGTTTCGGCGCGGCTTGTTCTCGGTGCCATCGCTACCTGAGAGCCGGTTGGTGAGGTCCCGCAGGAACTGATTCCGCGCAGCGACGAACTCGGGATCGGTCGGGTTCATGCCCGTCGTGAATCGCGCCTGTTGAGGAAAGGCCAGTGGGAAGACGATGAGGGCCATCTCCAACAGCAGCAGTTGAGCCGGGTCAAACTCGGGCGGAAGTTGGCCGAGACGCTGTTGGCGTCGAATCCGGTCAATCCGTTGTTGCTGTCTCGCGTGGCGAGGCCCTTCCTCTTCGAAGGATTGCCCTTCGCCATACTCGAGGGCCTCCCACATCAGAAGTCGGACGTTTCTTGCCGGAGCCGACTCGTAGTAGACGCGGCGGCCCTCCTCACCTTCCATGAACTGGAGGTTGGCGGGCTCCAGCCATTGCCACTCTCGTTCAAGGTCGAGAGACGTCGCGAATCGGCGGAGGATTTCTCGAAACAATTCATCCTTCGACTCGAAGTAGTAGTAGATCGACTGGATGTTGGCGCCAGCACGCTTGGCGATGGCGTCGACCCGAGCTCCTGCGATGCCTTTGGCCGCGAACTCAGCCAGAGCGGCAGCGAGGATCCGGCTCTTCGTATCGCCGTCAGGTTGTTCGGTTGCCATAGCCGCAGATCCTACAGCCATTGTTTGGCAATCCCGTTGCTGAGCGCCATCGGCGGCGACTCCTCGGCTCTTTCCCATAACAGATTCGGAAAGATTCTTTCTCTCATAATAGGCAACGACTAATTGATTTAGCTCCGTCATGATTCCCCATAAAACGAGGCGACAGGACTCGCCACAGAGATCCTGACCTCACTAGTCAAGCGCGGCGCGAAATAGTGACTTATAACTCGATCCACGAGAAGCAATGGCACTCGACGGGCGCTTCAGGAGGAACATCAACCATCGGTTCGACCAGCACCTCCTGGCGCGCCCGCGCTGTCGCTCTCATTGGCCCCATGAACAAAACTTTACGCCGGTCGCTAAGCAGCCTTGCCGACGTGACGGGGTGCGGACGCGGGAAGCAGTGAAGACCCTACAACCGTAAGCCGAAGCGGATCGAGGCTAGCGAGGCGGGCCGGAAACCTCGTACAGTTGGCCTCTTCGGGGGACATCCGCCGTCCAGGCGGGTCTGTGCGCCGATCTTCGAGGCCGGCTGCGGCGAGCCGCTCTCAAGGCGGGGCGTATCGCACGCTTGGCGCAGCCAGGACTGGCCCGACGCCTGAAGGGTCGGCTGGTCGCACAAATGTGGTCCAGCTCCGGCGCGAGCGCCTTCAGGCCTGCGCTCAGTTGACATTTTCCCGAACCAAAACCGCCCTACTCGAGTACTCGATGATATTGTCCAGGAGCCCCGACAGCCTCCTCGGTGTGGCGCCACACGAGCATAAAAGCCTCGTTCGCTCCCTGTTTCGCCCGTCCTAGCTGCTCCGGTCCCGTAGCGACAGGCCGGCCTCGAGTCCATCAGGAGCTGCACGGTCGCCGCGGCATAAACCAACTGCCAGCCATGTTGCTGGCCCACAATCCCGATGGACCCAAGATCCGGACATACTAAGGAAGCAGATTTTCGAACGGTGTCACTTGGACGGCTGAGCCGTTGACGTAGTGATATAAGGCCACGTCGGGGTTAAAACAGCGGGGCGCCTGGCCTCCGAATCCCTTTTGGGGGACGGTAAAGTTGAGTGGCGGGGTAAGCCCAAATGTGCTCAGGTCCGTCTCCGTGGAAAGCTTATCGAAGATTGTCTTGGCGGACACGGTAGGAAGTGTCTTGGCGATTTCGGCGACGACATTTGCAGCCGACCAGGCGTTAACGATGTCACCGGCAGTGAATGTCACTCCGGGCTCATACGTGTGCATGTCGGACAGGAACATCTGCCAACCCGGCGAGCTTTCGTTGTAGTATTCCGCCAGGTAGGCGTTGGTTGGATTCCCGAAGCTCGACTTGATGAGTGCCGGATCCCAACTGTACCCATTGTAGATCACGGGCCGGTTGTAGCCAATGCTCTGCAGAGCCTGCCCCAACCTGACGCCAATCGCCACGGTATTGCCCTCAAACAACACCCCCTTTTGCGCCGCAATCTGCTCCGCATAGGGTGCCATGTCCGAGGCTGTAACAGGGATGTACACCCCGGCTGAGACCTTGCCTCCGGCCGGCCCCACAAAGCTCTGTACCAAAGCGGCATACTGGCGGCCGGCCGGCAAATCAAGAGTAGTTATAACCGAGTCGGGATCCTTGAAGTACTTCACTCCCAGTGCCGATGCCTCATCGTCCCCCAGGCACTGCAGCGGGAAAATCTGGGCAGATTTGAAATCCTCCGGACAGAACAAATTGTCGTTGATCGAAGCCATGTGGGCCTGGGCCAGGAGGGGCACCACCTGCGAACTACACGTCGAGGAGTTGCTGATGATCCCCAGCATGTCCGGATCCGTTACGGCCTGGCGGGCGCACTGCGTGGCAGTATTGGCATCGTTGTTATCCAGGCAGACCACGATCTGCAACGGGTGACCAGCGATGCCGCCCCGCGCATCTACGCCCTTCTCGATGGCGGCTACATACTTATCTCCGCCCGACGACATCGTTTCGGCCCACATAAGCTTGTACGGGGTACCAGCCACCGTCGTCGATCCCGTCGTCGTCGACCCTGTCGTCGTCGACCCAGCCGAGCCAACCGGCACCGTGGCGGGCGCACTCGTCGACTTTGAACTACTGCTGCACGCCCCTATCGTCAAGGCCAGCGCGGCCGCAGCCGCAACGGACGTGTATCGACGCATCCTCATCCACGAATCTCCTTTTGTTCCGAGCCCAAAACTCTCTCGCTCCATCAGTCTCGACTCCGAAATCGCCATCCCGGAGGTGCCAGCATGCAGGTGTCTCTCTTTTAAGCAAATCAGACTCTCCGTTTACGAGGAGTACCACCTATAGAAGGGTCGCCCTCCGGCTGAGATCCCATATGGGCGACCGATAGGTGGTGAGCCGCCGACCCCCAAGAGGGGAGAAAGGAGGCCGGCAGCTCGCCGCTCGCTCGGAAACCCCCGTTCAGGGCGTGGGTGCCGACCGGGCCTCTCTGATCACCCGCCCGGGAGGGGCCCCGGTGGGCTCGCCGTCCTCCAAGGTGACGTAGCCGGAACACATTGTGGCCTTCCAGCCAGTTGCCCGGCACAAGGATGTCCCTCCCCCGAATCGGTAAGCGCGGTCTCAGACGAGCCGAACGTATTAAAGCAAGCTATTGATTTAGCACGGTTGCTCGCTAACGTCAAGACCTAAGAGGCTAGGTCTGCGACAACGGAACGTTCCGATGGCGATACCGGGAGCCGTGTCGTCGCTGCCGCTCGGACTGAGCTCGCGGACGACGGCACAACAGGGACTCTCGGTGCGCAGCCCGACCGCCGGGCTCCCATGAGCCAGTCTGGCGGCGAGAATTCGGTCTAGCGTCGGTCGACGTGACGACAACGGAATCCCTCCGCGAGTGATCGTCACCGGAGAAGAGATCACCCACGAGCACCGTCGAACTCGACGTTCTGCCGGTCCAGGCGCGCACCGAGAGTGTGTATCAGCCGCTAGGCCTACCTCGATGTCGGGGCCCAGAGCAGCCCGAAGTTGAGGGCCTGCCTTGGATGGGTGGAGGATCTACTTAGCGGTGTACGAGGAAGTTCTCGAGGTTGTCGCGCATGATACGCTTGACGTCGGCGTTCGAGAACGTTGACAGCTGGGCGGCGGCGTACTTGCCAGGGTAAGCGAGGCCCTCGCCGTGGGGGAAGTCCGAGCCGAACACGATCGGCTCAATGCCGATCTCGCTCACGGCTCTCGTCACGTTCTCCTCGGGGTAGGGGGCGACCACGAAGTGCTTACGGAAGATCTCCGACGGCCGGGCATTCAAACGGCCGTTCTCCGCCCACTTCGCTTTGCGGCCCATCAGGAAAGCGTGGTCCATCTTGCGTATCGTGTAGGGAACCCAGACCGTGCCGAGCTCCGACAGGCAAACTTTCATATTGGGGAACCGGCCGAAGAAGTTGTGGAGAATGAGAGCCGAGGTGAGCTCCATGGCGGTGCGATCACCCCAGTAGTTCATCCACTGGAAGGCGTCGAAGTCGCCGAAGACGGCCTCGGGGTCCTCCGACCAGTCGGCCCCGTACTTCTGGTAGTCGGTACCGCCCAAATGGCAGGCCAGGTTGATGCCCTCGCTATTGCAGATGTTCCAGAACTCGTCGTAGATAGGATCGGCCAGCGACCGGCCCCCGAACGGGTTGTCCCGACCGCCATGGGCATGACCCGCCTTGGTTTGAATGATCGTAGCCCCATCCTTGATGACCTGCTTGAGCTCTTTGACCGCCAACGCCGGATCGGCAAAGGCGACGTACGGCGGCAGGAACATCCGACCCGCGGCCACGTACCCCACTTCTTCGAGCATCCAGCGGTTGAACGCCCGGATGTTGGCATACAGAGCGTCGACGTTGTCCGCGAACTCGTACTCGATGTCAGAGACGGCGGCAGGGAACATCAACGCTTTGTCGATCCCCTGCTCGTCCATCAAAGCCAAGCGCAGGTCGCGGTTACCGAACGCTTCTGACTTGTCGCGGAAGTCTTGAATGAACGCCTTGCGCTCCTCGTCGGAGAGGCCCTTCAACGGATTGAGGCGGTTGAGGAACGATCCAGGAACGATGCGCATGCCGTTCTCGCCATCTTCGCTACCGGCTTTTCGGAGAGACTCCACGCTCACCGAGTCCCCCAACATCTTCGCCAGCTCCTCGGAGGAAAACGTCGTCTGGTCCGTTTTCGAGCTCAGAAACTTCGACGGCTTGCCGGCGTACAGCATCATCCGTCGGCCGTTCGCCGTGGCGACCGGCCGGATGGCGAGGTCGGCCAGTTGCGGATCGATATAGCGGGCGAAGCAATCCGGCGGCTCGGTAAAATGATTGTCCGCATCATTAATCGTGTACGGCAGCTCACTGGGCACTGATTACCCTCCAGTCCTTATCGTCGTTTTGACTGCTACTGGCCACCTTTGGGGCCAGTTGCACGCCGATCGACGGTTGCCCTCCACGATATGCGCGGGGCTTATTGCAGTCAAGGCGTGCCCTTGGCCAAGCCGCGCCTCACTCCGCGTCGACTCTTGATGGCGCCGGACCAGACCCCTCAGTCAGAGACCGTCCGCCGCCCTTGCATGTTCGCCACCATGACCATAACGGCATCCCTGCGGGAAAGGTTCAATAACTTGGCGGCGCATCGAGCGTCGATCGGGTCGCTGAACACGGAAGGGCCATCCTCGAGCTGCGAGAAGATGTAGGCCGCCGCCGCCGGTGGCGGAGTGGGGTTCACCAAGCGGTTCTTCAATGTCTGCACCGGGTCGTCGTCTTCGATCTCCTCCGGGCTCATTGGCTGCGTAGCGCCGCCATGACTCAGGAAACTCGGTGTGGCGGTGGCACCCAGGAGGACGCCGACCACGTCGACACCCTGCCCCGACAGCTCGGCCCACAGCCCTTCAGCCAAGATCCACTCGAACGCCTTCGTGGATCCATAACCAACCGTAAGCGTGGCTCCCTGAATAGCGCTCAACGACGATATCAGAACGATGCAACCGCGCCCGCGTTCTACCATTCCCCGGGACAATTCGTAACTGAGACGCATCGGGGTCACGCAGTTCCCCATGATCTCCGCCAAATGCGCCTCCCAGGGAACGCCGAGGAAAGGAGCGATGGCTCTGGTGGCGGCATTGTAGGCAAAAAGACCGACGTCCACATCATGGGTCATCTGCGACACGGCCGCTACGGTCTCGTCAGGATTCGCAATATCTGCGCAAGCGATGCGAACCTCGATCGGGTGTGTGGTCCGCAGTTGACTGGCGGCTTCCTCTAACACAGATTCACGCCGGGCTACCAAGGCCACGTTCATGCCACCCTTGGCGGCCTCCTCCGCCATCCCTAAGCCCAGGCCCGTCGAACCCCCGACGACCAAAGCCCAGTCGCCGTACCGTTCCCTAAGGGTCACAATATCTCCTCGCTATATCGCCGCCTATGACATCGAAGGCTTTTCTCCGAGTAGAACTACGCTGAACTTCAAGACCGCCTCTCCCAGTTGCGCCCTTTGTGGATCGCTTCAGATGTCACCGTCGTAACCGATCAGCGCAAGCGGGGGGCGAGCTCGTCGAAGGTCAATTCGAGGTGGCGAGCAACGAGTTCGTCGGGCATGCCAGGGTAGTCAGAAAAGATAAAGATGTCGGTTAGGGGGAGGCCCGATACCTGGTCCTTTATCCGGGCGGCGAGGTCTGCGGCGGTGCCGAACTGCATCCGACTCCCCAGGGCGTCGACACCGACAACCGGCGGGCTGTTCTCCCGTCGAGTGCCCTCGTACATGTAGCGGTTGTACGAGTTCCATCTGTACACGGCGTGCTCGCCGACCTCGGCTTGAGCCTTCTCCGGGTCGTCCGTGACGAAACATTCAATCATGCCAGCCACCCGCGCCGTCGAAGGGTCGTGACCGCCCTGTTCCAGGCCGATCAGATACTCCTCCAGGAGCTCCTTCCGCAGCGAAAGCAGCCCCAGGCCGAGCCGGCCCGCCGTGCGAGCCCCCATCGGGCCATTGAACCCGCCCCACAGCGGCACGGGCCGCTGAACAGGACCAGGTGTGACCAGCCGCGCCGCGCCATCCTCTTCCCCCCACAGTTGACGCATTTCATGAATACGCTCGGCGAACACCTTATACCGGCGCTTGAAATCACCATCGAACGCCACATATTCGGGACGCCGATACCCGACGCCAAAGCCAGGATCCATCCGACCTTCGCTGATGAGATCGACGATGGCGATCTGCTCGGCCGTCTCGATCGCGCTGTGCAGCGGCAGCAGCACCACCGCCGTGCCGATCCGCACCTTCTTGGTCCGAGCCGCGATGGCGGCCGCGAACGTCCAGCACTGCGGAAGATAACCGTCGTCAAAGAAATGATGTTCGGTCAGCCACACCGAGTCCGCGCCACGGCGCTCACCCTCTTCGATCCACTCCAGCCACCGGCCATAATGCGTCTTCCACGGGCGTTGCCACGCCGGGGGGTTCCTCATATCGATGTACATACCAACCCGCACGCTCGACTCCCTCACTCTCCCAAGGCTATAGGCTGGCAAAAGACATGGTCCGCGTCAACCGCGTCAGGCGGGGCCAGCGGTACGGTTGTCGAAACCCGGACCAGAAGCCCAGGTCGTTTCGCGCTGGGCCAGCTCGCCAACTCGGTCAATTTAGTTGTTGATGGGGCCGAAGGCCATTCGGATGGCGCGCTTGTCGATCTTCCCGCTGGCAAGGAGCGGGATCTCGTCGATAGTTCGGACCCTGATCTGGGTGGGCACTTTGTAAGGAGACAACACTTCCCGACAGTAGTCGCGGACCGCGGTGACATCGATAGACCGACCAGCCGTCGGCACCACCACCGCCACCACCTCCTCGCCCCGCTCGGAACTAGGCACCCCGAACACCGCGGCCAAACGCACATCGGGCATGCTCATCAACACAGCCTCGACCTCAACGGGCGACACGTTAGCGCCCGCGCTCTTGATGATCTCGCTATACCGGCCCGTAAAATATATTTCGCCGTCCTCCACATAACCACGATCACCTGTGCGATAAAAGCCATCAGCATCGAAGACCTCCTCCCGCTCTCGCTTGTACATCGACGTCATCAACCCGAAACCCCGGATACAGAACTCGCCCTCCTCCAAATCCGGCAACTCCTCCCCCGTCTCACGGTCAATAACCTTATAGTCGAAAAACCGTCGGTCGCGATGCGGCCCGAACGTCTCCGTCATACCCAAATTCCTCGGGTCACCCCGCGACGAAAGCGGCGCCGCTGGCGGCGGAACCAAACTACTCGTATCCCGACGCTCCCAATCGGGATGCGACCGCAAACGATCCATAATCGTCGGCCATCCCATCACAAAAGTACAACGCTCCCGCTCGATCAACTCGATGGCCTCAGCCGCGTCGAACCGCTCCTGACACACAATCGTAGACCCCGAAAACAACGCACCCAAAATGTTCTGCGGACCCACCACCCAAAACATCGGCCCCAGACTCAGCACCCGCCCCGGACGCGAGTTCGGCAACCCCAACCCTACCTCAGGGGAGACCTTGCGCACAGCCACCCCGTGCGTGTGCACAACACCCTTAGGATCGGCCGCGCTCCCCGACGTCCAGATCATCAGCAACGGATCAGCCGGACAAACCTCCGCCTCCACCGCCGCCAAAAGCTCATCCGTAACATCCTCAGTCCCCTGAGCAGCCCCCCCATCCAAAGACGATGGATGCAGACACACCCGTTTGGCCCACTTTGGCAGACCGGCACCACCTCCACCGCCAGCCGCAACGCCCATCCCGTCAAGCCACATCGAACGCAAATACGGCAAGACCGGAAACCGGAACGGAGGGGCCGCCGACACCAAACCCGGGACCGCCTCCTCTAAATACCCAACATAATCCCGACCGAACAACCGCTCCGGCGCAATCAAGACATCCACGTCCGCCAAACGAAGCGCCCGCTGCAACTCCACCGGACGATACAAAGTACTAAACAGCGCCGCCACCCCCCCCACCCGCGCAACCGCCAAAAACGCCACCACGAACTGGGTAGACGACGGAAACAAAATACCCACCCGAGAACCCTTACCCACACCAGCAGCTAGAAGCTGCTTCGACAGCGCAGCCGAACGCCGCCCCGCCTCGCAAAAACTCAACCGGCGATCCTTCATCACGACAAAATCGCCGTCACCATAACGCCCGCACCCGACGCGCAACAACTCCGGGACCGTAGGACGCAACCCTATATCAGGCAAACCGACCATACCCAAAGCCTACAACCCCGACCCCACACCCGAGCGAGCGCCGCCGATGATCCTTGCACTTGAGCCCGGTCGTCTCGAGCTCTGCGGGCTATCGCAACTTGCAGACCGGACTGGATCTGGATCAGAGCAGGATCTACCGTACGGGGATCGATGTCCCGGACAGACATCGCCGACCCGGGAGGGGGACCTGTTGCAAGAACAGAAGGTGCTGATCGTCGGTGGCCAAGGGCCTGTGAGCGCTCCTGTGGCGCGTTTGCTCTGTCACGACAACGACGTCTACGCCATGAGCCGCTTCACCAATCCGGAGGCGAAGGAAAAGCTAGAGGCGTCCGGAATCACGTGCATCGCACAGGACATTTTTCAACCCTTCGATGGTCTGCCCACCGATTTTGATTATGTATATTACACCGCCATCCCATACTACTACATCTATTCTCCGATGCGCCGATGGCCCGATTCGTACGATGCCTACGCCGATGCCACTGGTCGCCTGATGGCACACTGCCGAAACGTCAAGGGCTTCGTCTTCGCTTCAACTATCTCGGCGTACGATCCGCCCGGCGGTGACACCCCCGTTCCTGAAACCAGACGCTTCGGTATACACAACCGCTCCGAATATTCGTTTACCAAGGTCGCCAATGAGGCAGTGGTCAGCTATGTGTCCCGTAGCCTCAATATCCCGGCCACAATTATCCGGATCGGCAGTGCCTCCGGGGTGGACGGGGGCCCGATGCGCAAGCGACTTGAATGTATCGTCGAGGGGAAACCCATTCGACTGCACCCGGACAAGCCCACGTACCTCCGCCCGATCTTCGAGCCTGATTGCGCCCGTTTGGGCGTGGCGGCTCTGGAAGCCGGCCGCGTGCCACCCTTGGTGGTCAACTGGTGCGGGGACGACGTAGTGAGCGCCGAAGACTACTGCAACTTCATGGGCGAACTCGTCGGCAAGGTGCCCATTTTCGAGTACACCTCCGAGGCGTACAGCGCGTTGGTGCCCGATACCACCCTCATGAACGAGGTACTGGGCCATTGCGAGGTCAGGTGGCGCGACGGCTGTCGGATGCTAGTAGAACAATGCTATCCGGACCTCATGAGGAAATAATCAGTACGCTTCTATCGCAACTTATGGGCGACGAATGGGATGCATCGATCCGGGCGGTCCCGTCAGACCCCCGTCATCCCGGCTGATTCGTTTTCCCCCGGGCTTCGGGGTGGCGCGCCTCACGGTGCCTGTGCCCATTCTCTCGCCGGCAGCACACCTTCAAAGCCTGGGCGTACTGGCCCGACGGTCCAAGTGCAGGAAACTCGCGGTTGGACAGTACAGTTTCGTGTTGGGGATGCTGGGCTGACAGCCGCTGTACTGTAGGTTTTTTCGTCCGGCGATCGAGCCACTTCACGAGTTTTAAGGACGCCTCCTCAACCCGATACTAAAGCCGCCGATGCTCCAAGCCTCCTGCCGTGGTCCGTTCATGCTCATACGGCCAAGGCAGTCCGTCAATAGGTAACTTCCGTCGTGTAAAGTCTTTGGTCGTGAGCCCTCTCGAGACACGTGGAGGAGAGCGAGAGGATCGATGGTCGGAGCTCCTCGCAGCTGCGACGGTAGTCTTCGCCGAACGAGGCTACGTTGCCGCGTCTTTAGAAGAAGTCGCCGGCCACTTGGGAATTTTAGCCGGCAGCCTATATCATTACGTTCGAACTAAAGAAGAGCTGCTTTACGCAATAATGAGGGACGCCTATGAGACTGCCCTCGAAACTGTCAATCGGCATCAGGCCCTAGCAAGTGCCGGCGGATCTAAAACCGTTTCTTTTGTGAGGATCTGGATGGCACACATGCGGTCCCTAAAATACTCGGCAATTGGCGCGGATCGTCATGACTATATTCGTTTCCTTTCACCTGAACATAAGGCCGAGATTCGACGGATCCGGGGCGTACTCAGTCACTATGTTGAGTCCCTGATTGATGCAGACATAGGTCGCGGATGTCTTAAGGTGCAGATTCCACCGCGAGTTGCAACGGGTACCATCTTGACCTTGATGAATACGACCCGCGAGTGGATGCATAGCGAGACACTGGAAGAGTGGGCTGAAATAACAGAGTGGTATGTAGACCTTCTCCACACTGGTCTTCGTTCTAAGACTAATCGCGGATCCGATGCTGACCGGGCTACGATTGCGGCGTCGGCGGCGCATGGACGAGACTCCGCAGCGATTGGTATTGCGTTTGCCCACGAGAACGCTCTGTTGCGGGGGGCAGAGAGGGGCGCGCGGTGGGATGAGCTGGTCAGTGCTGCGGGGGAAGTATTTGCCGAGAGAACCTATCCGGGCGCGTCACTCGCCGAGGTCGCTCGACGCATGGGTGTCAGAAAAGCGAGCCTCTACCACTACATCGGCGCCAAAGAGGAGTTGCTATTCGAACTCTATCTGCGGGTACATGAACGCGCACTTGGTACGGTCACTGCTGAGGCGGCGAACCAATCCGCACCTGGAGAAGAAAACCTCGCCAGCTTGATCACGGCCTGGGGATGCCAGACTCTGAAGCGTGATACCGCCTACTTACCACTCGGTACGATTGATATTGAGTATCTGACGCCCGAGCACGCCGGCCAGATCCGGTCGATTCGACGCGTCGTGCGCCGATATGTGGAGGGAGTAGTTGTTGAGGGAGTCAACGCCGGACAGTTTGCGCCAACACTCAACATTGACTACGCCGTAAACTCACTTCTTATAGCATTGAACAGGTCTCGGAGATGGTTTCGCAAGGGCAAAGGAGAGCCGTCTCTAGCAGACTGGAATACTCAACTATTTCTGTATGGGTTTTTTAATGCTCAACCATCTGGAATTGTTGACTAGGGCGAAGGAATTCAGTCGGCAGAACACGGCACAGAGCTCCGGATCGCGCCCAGGTCGAATGTTCAGGGTCCAAGTAGAGACTAGGGACCCCGGCGAAATTCTTGCTCCGTGACGAAGCCCGGGGCTCGTAGCGGAGATCGCACCCGTCCTGGCAACTCCAGCTGGCCGTTAGCCGGCAACGGCATTGGTGGGTTTTGCCCGCGCTTCGAGGGCGGCGGCGAACGCTAGCCAAGCCTGCGATCGTCGTCGACACTCATCGGCGACCTCGTAGATCCGACTAAGTGGGACCTCTCGAGCGAAGTCCGGCCACTGGAAGACAACAGAACCGCTCGAAAGCCAGTCGAGCAAACGCTCGGCCGACGCGCACGTAGAGAGGGCTATATCGGGCTTCCACCCTGGACCACAGTTCGGAAAGCCTTCAGTCTTGATGGTTCGGGCCCTGCTTTCACTCGGTGATCGGTCAATCGGAACGACCGCCGAACCGGTGGGGTCCGAGGCATTCGACTCACAGCCTGGCACGTCGACTGAGCGACGTACGGCTCTAACTGTCTCTGGAGACACCTTGGCTAGGGAGGCGATCATTCGCAGTGACGCCCCTGGATTTTCTTCTAGCACGCCGAGAACCCGCCCGCGGGCATCGAACGAACTGAAATGGTCGGGCACGACCATCGCTACCGACCCGGATCTTCTGTTCCGAGGGCAGCGCGTCTGCCCCGAACTTGTCGCGACGCACTCGGGCGACGGTTGTGCCCGACACGCCGCACAGGCCCGCGATCCGTCGATCTGACCATAGTGGATATTCTTGGAGAACGCGGCCCACCGCGCAGATGCGATCTTGCAGCGTGAGCGGAAGCCCATGCCTCACGTTCCGCTTGACCGCCTCGAGAAACGCTTCCTCGGCAGACCCGGGGAACCACTCCGCCTTGATCGACTTCATCCCCAAGTCTTGAGCCGCCGCGACCCTGTGGGCCCCGTCTACGACTTCGTTTTCAGAGCCCCACAACAATATCGGCGGCCACTTCCCCGCTATCTCAACCAACAACTGAACATGCCGACGATCTAGCCCGCCGTACCGTAGCCCTAAGGTCTGGGTCAACGACCGCAGGGGAACCGTTCGAGCAACCCGAGGACCTCGAGGACCTCGACCCGAACCATCCATCTGGCACCTCCCCCTTGTTACTCAGGTACACTCAATCCCGGCTTACCCTACCAGTAGTCTGGTAGGGTCGGCAAGTCTCTCTCACAACCCGGCGGTCGACCTCTCGGACGGTCGCCACACTCGCGAAGGGCCCCTAGGTGACGTCGCCGGCTCTGCGATCGGGGTTAAGTACTTCCACGATCCAAACGTCGTCCTTACAACCCGCGACGCCCCGCAGGGTAAGGCGCATCCACCGCTGGTGCAGGGCATAGTCGCTAGGTGGAAAGGTCGTAATTGACGGTCTACGTTCCGGGGCGCTGGCGACATGGCTCCGTAAGCTCGACCCGCAGGCGGCCGGCGATCTGACCAAGGTATTCGAAGGCCCTGAAGGCCCAGCGACGAACCATAGTCGCGCTCACACCGAGCTTCAGCGGGCAAGCCGTGCGGTTCCGTCAGGCAACTCCCGACAACTGGGGGTTTCCTAGATGCCGTCCACCCCCAAGATCCCTCAGGATGAGTGGCACCGGAGCGCCGAGAGGTGACCGGCCAGAGGCCCCAGGTCCCGCCCACCAACCGGAGGATTCACATGACAAGCGAGGCACGCCGGGAGCCGTTCACCGACAGCTTGCTGACGCCGGAGAACACGGCGATGGTGTGGATCGACTACGAGCCGAGCGTCGTAACTTGGACCAATCTCGACCTCTCGGTTCTGCCGCGCTATTCGACGGGGTTGCGTGTCACGCCTGAGCGACGCTCGCGCTTCGAACAGCGAGGGAGCGCACAATGAGCCGCCTCTCGAACCTGGGAGCGCTTAACCGAGCGGCCTCAAGAAAGCACTGGGGGGGTCCCCCGCTGCCATGCCGGGCGACCGAAGCGAAGCGCGGACCGAGGTTCGCTTGTCCATCATGACCGTAGGCGGGGCTGTACCCGCAATCGCGTCGATCTGGAGTTTTCGTTGCGACTGTCACGTGAAAGGAACTGATTACCGCTATGTCCGTCAAGCTGCTTCCAGTCATTGGACGTCCGACGAACCCGCCACCGACGCCACGCAAGATTGCAATCGAGGAGCACTTCAGCTACCCGCTGCTCGGATCTCCGAATATTGGAGACTCTTCCTCGGGTGTCTTCATGAAAGAAGGCTTTACACGCGAGTTCGGCGAGGCCGTGACGGCTCGGATGAACGATTTGCGCGGCAGCCGCATCGAGGAGATGGACGAAGCGGGTATTGATATCTCAGTCATTTCTCAAACCATCGGCGGTGTAGAAGGAATATCAGACCCGACTAAAGCCGTTGAGATGGCCACGCGCATTAATGACTTCGTTGCGAATGAGGTCGCGGAGAGCGCCGGACGGCTAGCCGGCTTTGCCACGTTGCCGATGCAAGACGCCGACGCCGCAGCGAAGGAACTGCATCGTGCCGTGAAGGACTTGGGGTTGTGCGCTGTGATGCTAAATGGATACAGCAACCTGGGACGCGAGAAGCTCTACCTCGACGACAAGCGGTTCGAGCCCTTTTGGGAGGAGCTGGAAGACCTGCAGGTAGCCCTCTATCTGCATCCTAGGATTCCCTCCCTTGCGGTGGAGGAATCGGTTTTCTTCGGGCACGAAGAACTGACCGGAGCCACGTGGGGCTTTGCGCCCGAGACGGCGACTCACGTGCTGCGCATGGTTTACGGGGGAGTCTTCGACCGCCATCCGGGGGTGAATCTGATCCTTGGGCACATGGGTGAGACCCTTCCGTTCTTTGCTTGGCGAATTCAACGCTCCTTTGAATATGACCCCCGCTCGTACCGCACTGAGAAGCGGTTGCAGGATTACTTGTCAGAAAACATTTGGGTGACGACCAGCGGGAACTTCTTCGATCAGGCACTTATTAACGCGGTGCTCACGGTGGGCGCCGATCACATTTTGTTTGCCAGTGACTACCCCTACGAGATGGCCACCGACGCGGCCCGCTGGATCGAACGAGCGCCAATCAGTGAAAGCGACCGCCGCAAAATCTGCTATACTAACGCGGCAGGTTTGCTTCACTTGCCGCGGTGACGCCTACCACGGGAGCACCCGTGACTCTGGCCGATACCTAATCGCTCTCGCGGATAGCGAATGACTACGAAGCTCGATGCGGTCCCCTGTCGTGGTCGAAGCGAAACCGACTGCAGAGTCGCCTATGCACCGCCGACCGCGTCGAAACCGATTTGAACGTCACTTCAACCAACCATCGAACTGGAGGCAAGACATGAAGATCGCACTCACGGGCGGAACTGGATTCGTCGGATCGCATATCCTGGCGGAGCTGGTCTCCCATGACCACGAAGTAACCGCTCTCGTCCGGGACGACGCCGAGGCAACGAGCGTCACGGCCAATGGGGCCACCCCGGCCACCGTCGACCTGTACGACCGGTCGGCCGTCGTCAAGTTGTTTAATGACGCAGATGGCGCCGTGCACACGGCGAGTCCCGGGGACGAGACCAGTGCCAAGCTCGATTCCGCCGTGGTCGATGCCGGGGTCGAAGCGTTCGGCGCCAATGGCAAACCCTACGCGCACATCAGCGGCCTCTGGGTCTTCGGCTCCAACACCTCGATCACCGAAGAATCGCCTTACCACGCGCCCGCGATGGTGGCTTGGAAGGAGGCAGTCGATCAACGCATCCTGGGCGAGTCGGGGATGCGCGGCATCTTGATCGTGTCCGGCACCGCATACGGCGACGGCGGCGGAGGCATCCCTGGAATCCTGCTGGGTTCTCCTCGCGACGGCGACGGCAACCTGATCATGCTCGGAACCGGGCGCCAGCATTGGGCGACGATTCACGTCGCTGACTTGGCCGCTGTCTTCCGGTCTGCGCTGGAAAACGACACGGCCCGAGGCAAGTTCGTCGTCGGAAACGGCCTGACCCCCACCGTCGCAGAACTGACCGAGGCTGCCGCCGTGGCGGTGGGAGCCCCCGGCGCGGTCCCAGGATCCGAACAGGAGGCGCGCACGCGGCTTGGGGATTATTTCGCCGAGGTACTTCTGCTCGACCAGGCCACGGAAGCGGCCAAGGCCCGCACCGCGCTGGGCTGGCAGCCCACTCACCTTGGCCTCGTCGAAGAATTTCGCAGCGGCAGCTACCGCGGCTGATCCGACGATCTGACCACGACCTCATCTGACACGAAACGCGAGGAGAATATGGCTGACATCGCACAACACTGGATCAACGGTGAGTGGGTCGATTCGGGCATGGTTGCCGAATCGATCAACCCGGCCAGAGGAGAGGTGCTGGGCCAGTGGTACAACGGCGGCGAGGCCGAGGCCGAGGCTGCCATCGCCGCGGCCAAGCAGGCGTTCATGACCTCTGCGTGGTCACGGGACCGGTCTCTCAGATACAAGGCCCTCACGGAGATGGCCGACCGCTTCGACGCCCACGCCGACGAACTGGGCCGCCTGGTCACCCAGGAGAACGGCAAGATACTGGCCCAAGGGATGTTCGAGTCATCGACGGCCGGCCAGACGCTCCGATACAACGCGTCGTTTGCCTTGACCGAGGAGGGCATTTCCGCCGAGGTGGCGCCCGGACTGTGGTTCAGCCAGTACGCCGAGCCGGCCGGGGTCGTGGGCATCATGGTGCCCTGGAACGGGCCAGTTGCGCTCTTCATCCGCTCCCTGGGTCCGGCCTTGGCCGCTGGGGACACCGTCGCCGTCAAAATGCCAGGTCAAACGGCCCTGGTGGCGAATCGTCTCTCCCAGATCATTGCTGAGGTCGAGTCCCTCCCGACCGGGGTCGTCAACATCTTCACCGAATCCGGCAACAACGGGGCTCCCCATCTGGTGGCATCGCCCGATGTGCAGGTCATCAGTTACACCGGCAGCGTTCCCGTGGGTCGCATCGTCGCCGCGGAGGGCGCGCCCACGCTCAAGCGGATGAATCTCGAACTGGGCGGCAAAACGCCCATGATCGTTTTCGACGATGCCGACGTGGAGCGGGCCGTGCCGTTGCTCACATCGGCCGTAACCACGTTCGCGGACAATTCTGCATGACCGGGTCGCGCATCCTGGTCCAACGAGGAGTAGCCGACAAAGTCCGCAATGGGCTCAAAAACGCCTTCGAGAAGGTCCGACTCGGCGACGGACTTGACCCCGCCACCGACATGGGCCCGCTCATCGATAAGCCAAACGTCGCCCGAGTCGACGGAATGGTCGAGGCGGCCCTGGCGTACGCCAAGCCCATCGTGCGCGGCGGTCCCGCCACCGAAGGCGCCCTGGCCAACGGAGCTTTCTTTCGGCCGGCCCTGCTCGAGGTCGATGACGTCAACACGGAAATCGTCCAGAAGGAAGTATTCGGGCCCGTGGCGACGTTCGAGGTGTTCGACACCGAAGCCGATGCCATCGCCCGAGCCAACGCCACGGAGATGGGCCTGGCCGCAGGCATCTATACCGAGAGCCTCGCTATAAGTCGACGGGTGACCCGCGGGATACAGGCCGGCACCATCTGGACCAACACGTGGGCCACGCTCAACGATGGATTTGCAGAGGGTGGCTACAAGCAAAGCGGGATCGGTCGACTACGTGGCACCCTCGGCATCTCGGACTTCCAAGAGTTCAAGACCGTTGTTCACAACATCCTGCCCGCTGCCGACTAGCTCGGTTGGGCTCACCAACTAATCGGCACGCTCAGCTCGTGCCAACGAGAACAGGAGAAGCTGTGAGTGCAAGTCCCATCGAGGTCGTCGGAGAGTGGCTCCAGAATTTATCGGACCCCGACGTCGTCCATCGTCTGGTAGCCTCCGACGCCACCTACGTGTCACTGAGCACGGACAATCCGGAACTCAAACTGATTGAACCGTGGGCGGGCACGTCCCAGGGACCGCAGGCGTTCCTTGACAACCTGAACAATATGTTCAGCCGCTGGGAGAATCAGGCGTTCAACGTCACCACGATGTTCGCCTCAGGAGAGGATGTGGCCGTGTTCGGCGATTTCCGCTATCGGTCGTATTCGCTGAACAAGGTCGTGAGCTCTCCGTTTTCCATCCACGTCAAGGTCGTGGGTGGCCAGGTAACGCACGTTCAGTTTCAAGAGGACTCCTACGCCACCGCCGAGAGCTTTCGCAAGGATGGCACCTGGACCGTCCAAACGGAGCCGAACGCCGCACCCTTCACTGTGGGTGGCTGACCGGTCTCGGTGTAGATAATCCACGCGTTTACTTGGGCTTCAGCGCTGCTTCTAGGTTTTCGATTACTCCGAGCTGGGTCAAAATGATTGAGCCCTCCGGATAACAGTCGAATCTCTGAATTTTGCCGTCCTTTAGTTCGAAAATGTCCGCGCAGGGGGCGTCCATCTTCTTTCCAGTGGGCGGTAGCGTGCCGAATGGAGTGGCGAGGGGGCCCGTATGGGTTCCCTGTAGGGCGAGACGGACAATGACCGTGTCGTCAAGTGTCCACATATCGTAGAGCTCTCGGTGCATGTCGCCGAACGCGGTACCGTATTGTCTCACGGGATAGTCCAACTCTGCTCCCTTATAGGTGACACCGATAGAGTTGTCGATGAAGATGCCGTCGTCGGTAAAGCCCGACTTCCATCCTGCGAGGTCCATTCTCTCAGCCTTCGCGTAGGCCTCGCGAATAAATGCTTCCGGGTCGAAGGTGTCCTTTGAACCTGGCATCGCATTCTCCTTTATCGCTGGACTCGTCACGCATCGACTATGCACCCCTGTCCCGGCGATGTCCTCTAGGAAACCCACAGTCTTGGCGAGACCTCGGGTCGGAGGACCCCGACCGAATGCGTGAGTCTCGAGACTCGGCGCCAAGGTTCGCCCTCTCAGCTAGTCAAATGCGGTCGGAGACCATCAGTGTTCTTGTTTGGCGCTCGGACCATGCGAGATGAACTCAGCGATCGTCCGACTTTTCGCCGAACGGGCGGTGTCGGTCACTCGACGGCAAGGTGGCCCCAGCACGGCCTACCTTAGCCGTCGAAAGACTGGGGGTTTCCTGGATGCCATCTCGGGCGCCCAGGGTTCATGCTGGGTGGGGCGGGCGGTCCGTCAAGCTACCCCCGAGGAACCCGTGACAGGAACGCCCAGGTCACCGAGGAGGACCAGAGTTGAACGACATTCCTGCCTACTTCAACACATACGAGAACTTCGTTATGACTCGCTCCGCGAACGGGGTGCTCACGGTGCGGTTTCACACCGACGGAAAGGAGCATACCTTCACCGGCACCACTCACCACGACTTCCCGCGACTCGTCGAGGACATTGCCTATGACCGCGAGAACAAGGTGCTCGTGCTGACCGGTACCGGCCAAACGTTCATTGACAACATCGACGGTCCTAGCCTTGGCGACCTCACCAAACCATGGGCAGCGGACGTCCTCTACCTGGAAGGGCGACGGGGTGTCCAGCGCCTGGTGGACCTCGAGATTCCGATCGTCGCGGCCGTCAACGGCCCGGTCTCAGTCCACAGCGAGTACGCGCTACTGGCCGATGTGGTCATCGCCAGCGAGACCGCCGTCTTCTCCGACGCACCCCACCTCTCCTTTGGAATAGCCCCAGGAGACGGACTGTTCGTCGTCTGGGAGGAGGTCCTCGGGCTGAACCGTGCCCGCTTCCTAGAGATCACGGGCGGCTCGTTCTCGGCGCAGCAAGCCCTGGCTTGGGGGGCCGTCGCCGAGGTCGTTTCTCAGCAGACCGTCCTCTCTCGCGCCCAGCAATTGGCGGAGCAGATGACCGCCCGACCTCAGCTAACCAACCGCTACATGGCGCTCATCTTCCGACAGCGCATCAGCCGCCGGCTCACCGAGGGCATGGCAGTGGGCATGGCGCTCGAGTCTCTGACCGCGGCGAACTTGGCCTACGCCAGCCAAGGTTGACCCGGTTGGGTTGACAGGGGCGAGGCGGACCGTCAAGCATGACCCACAGTCCATCCGCGTCGATCACCCGCCGGGCGGCGCTGTCGACCCGGCCCGTTTCAGTAATACCGCCCTCGTCGACCGCCACGTCCACCTGGCGGCTCGGGCGCCCGTGCCGTCGACCACCCGGCCACCCCGTACGATCGGATCGGGCGTGAGTCCCTCCTAGCAGGGTGCTGAAAATGGCTTCCAAGGTGACGGTCCCGGATCGCCTGCCCGGGTTTCGGTGAGTTCGGGGTGTGGTAGGGGGTGGGTTGTGACTCGGTGGGGGGTCTTGGGTGGCGGATAGTGGCTGGGTCGGGGGTTGGTCAGGCTTGTGCGGTGTCGAGGGCGGCGATGCGGATGATGTTGTAGATGGCTCCGGTCATGAGGAACCAGGCTCGGTTTCGTTGTCTGCCGATGTAGCGGAGCTTGCGGCCACCGGCGATGGTCTTCATCCATCCGAACGGTTCTTCGATGCGTTTGCGGATCCGCTGGCTGACGTGGTGTCCGGGGTGGCGGGTGGTGCGACCGTCGATAGTGCTGCGCTGGCGGGTGGTGTTCGGCGCGAAATGGGGGGTGAAGCCGAGGTCGCGCACGTTGGCGACGAAGCCGGCGGTGTCATAGCCCTTGTCGCCGGCCACACTGCGGCGCCGGGCCCGCCGGGGAAGTCGGGTGAGCATCTCCAAGGCGGCGTCGCGCTCGGCGAAGCCGGACGCCTGGGTCAGTTCCATGTCGACGATCAGGGCGTTGCGGTGCTCCATGAGCAGATGGCCGGCGTAGGAGAGCTTGGCGGGCGTGGCGAGAGACTTGCGGGCCAGGCGGGCCTCGGGGTCCGTCGTGGATTGGTGGGTCTGGTTGCTGCGCCGCTGGCCGTGGTAGTCGACGTCGCGGTTGCGGCCCGGCCCGGCAGGCCCCGAACCGGAGCCGTCTTTGGGTTTGAAGCTTTTGTGCGACGCCCACGCCTCCAACAGGGTGCCGTCGACGGAGAAGTGCTCGGAAGAGGCGTAGCGGCGCAGCTTGGCCTGGGCGACCACCAGGGCGAAGAACCGATCGGCGATCTCGTGGGTCAGCAGCCGCTCCCGGTTCTTGGTGAATGTCGTAGCGTCAAACGCCCGGGCGTCGATCGGAAGGTCGAGGAACCACTTGAACAAAAGGTCGTAGTTCAGCCGCTCGCAGAAGGCCCGCTCGCTGCGAATCGAATACAGCGCCATCAGCACCGTCGCCTTCAACAGCTGCTCGGGAGGTACGCTCGGCCGGCCCGATCGCGAGTACATGGCGTCGAACTCGCCGTCGAGGTCGGCCAACACCACCTCGACCACCTGGCGGATCCGCCGGATCGGATGATCCGGGGGGATCAGCTCCTCAGGGCTCAACGTCGTCAACATCGCCAGCTGCCGTTCGGGTTCACCGCGCATACACCAAGCATGACAAGAACCTGCATGAAACGCGAGCACCTACAAGGAGTTTTTCAGCACCCTGCTAGGCGAAGTTGGGTGACCGCCCCAAGCTGGACCGCGCCAACAGGGCCGCATCCCATATGAGACGCCCGCCTCAGGGCAGGAAATTCTCGAACGGCGTCGCCTGAGACCCAGGTGCCGTCGACGATATGGTAAAGGGCGACGTCGGGATTCACGGCCCTTGGGATAAGACCACCCATGGCTTTTTGGGGGACGGTGAAGTTGAGCGGAGGGGTCATCCCGAACGTCGTGAGGTTCGTGGCCGAAGAAAGGTAGTGGTAGATCGCCTGCGCCGAGACCGTAGGCAAGGTCTTGGCGATTTGGGCGACGACGTTGGCGGCCAGCCAGGCGTTGACGAGGTCACCGCCTTCGTAGGTCCCTCC